>DAOUCY010000001.1:0-66208 GCA_034431625.1 Anaerolineae bacterium
TGAGATGAAGTCAGGCATTCCCGACGACTCGATTCACCCTGTCGTCGGTTAAGTCACTGGTGTCAGATGACATCTCGTCTTTTACAACTGATCCCTATTCGCTCGACCGTGACCAGTTTAATGCTGCGCTTGATCTGCTGCGGCAGCAGCGTGAACTGGTGGCTCGTTACTGGCATGACGCATTTGTCCAGATCGATGACTTCACCAATGAGGGTATTGTGGCTTCGGGGTCATGGCCGTTCCAGGTCAACCTGCTCCAGGCCAGCGGCCAACCGATTGACAGCGTTGTTCCGGTAGAAGGGGCGACGGGGTGGGCGGATACGACGATGATGCACGTCAATGCACCGCACCCGAACTGCGCCTACATGTGGCTGGAACACTCACTCAATACCAAGCTTCAGGGAGACCTGGCAGCATGGTTCGGTTCGGTTCCGGCGGTTCCAGCAGCCTGCACGGGCAATGAACTCCTGACGGATACAGGCTGTGAGACAAATGGTTTCAATGACTTCGAGAAGATTCGTTTCTGGCGTACACCCATCGCGGACTGCGGCGATGAGCGCGGCGCGGTGTGCGTGCCTTACTACGAGTGGGTCACGAGCTATATTGCGGTGATTGGCGGCCGCTAGAGGCTCTACACAGGATGGGCTGGTCGTGCTCAGCCCAGGATGACTCGGATTGCGAATGGGACGCCTGTGCCGCGAGCCGGCTCGGCGTCCCATCTTCATGTCTTGCAATTTTGTTTCTGAATAGAGGTTTCATCATGGACTACCAATTGTGGATTAATGGGCAGTGGACGGAGAGCCAAGGCGGTTCGCGGATGGCGATTGAGAATCCAGCGACGCGGGCCACTATCGGGCGGGTGGTGGATGCCAGCCGGGCCGATGTGGACCGGGCAGTGCAGGCGGCGCATACCGCGTTCTACGATGGCCGCTGGTCGAAGCTGACTCCGGCAGAACGCTCGCTGGCAATCTGGAAACTGGCCGATTTGCTAGACGCACGCAAAGAGGAGTTTGCTAGGGTTGAATCGGACAATACGGGGAAGCCGTACCAATTGGTGAGCTTGGGCGGCGATCTGCCATTCTCGGTGGACAATCTACGGTTCTTTGCGGCGGCGGCGCGGGACACCCACGGCTATTCATCAGGTGAGTATCTGAAGGGCTATACCTCGATTTACCGCCGCGAACCGGTGGGGGTGGTCGGGCAGATTACGCCGTGGAATTACCCGTTGATGATGGCGATCTGGAAAATTGGGCCGGCGCTGGCGGCAGGCTGTACGATTGTTCTCAAACCTGCGCCGACCACGCCGCTTACGACACTGATGCTGGCGGAGTTGATCCAAGAAGCCGGCATTCCTGATGGGGTGGTGAACATTGTGACGGGTGGAAACGAGGTTGGGCAGGCACTTGTTGAACATCCGGATGTGCGGTTGGTGAGTTTGACCGGCTCCACGAACACGGGTAAGAAGATCATGCGGACGGCAGCGGAGACGCTCAAGCGGGTACATCTAGAGTTGGGCGGGAAAGCGCCGTTTATCGTGTTTGACGATGTCGATATTTCGGCGATTGCCGGATCGGCGGCGTTTACAAGCACGGTGAATACCGGACAGGACTGCACCGCTGCGACGCGCGTTTATGTGGAGGTGAGCCGGGCGAAAGAGGCAACGGAAGCGATTGTCGAGGCGATGCGAGCAGTAAAGATCGGGCTTCCGTATGATGATGGCGTGCAGATGGGGCCGCTGATTTCCGGTGTGCAGCGGGAGCGCGTGGCTGGGTTTGTTGAACGGGCGAAAGCGACCGGCGCGAAAATCCTGACTGGCGGTCGTGTACCGGAGGGATGGGATAACGGCTACTTCTTTGAGCCGACGGTGATCGTGGACGCGGACCAGAAGGCTGAAATTATTCAGAGCGAGGTGTTCGGGCCGGTGCTGACGATCAGCACGTTCAAAGATGAAAGTGAGGCAGTTCACCTGGGCAATGATGTGACTTACGGATTGGCGGCGTCGGTATGGACGCGAGACATTGGCCGGGCGATGCGAGTGGCTTCTCAGCTTGAGTTCGGCACGGTATGGATCAATGACCACATTCCACTGGCTTCGGAGACTCCGCACGGCGGGTTCAAGCAGTCCGGAATGGGCAAAGACTTGTCGGCGGAAGCGGTGTCCGACTACAAGATTACTAAGCATGTCATGGTCAAGAATGCGTGACAAACATGGCCGCACAAACTAAACAATCCGTGGCGGTTCGGCTGGCGGATGTGTGCCGGTACTTCGGCGAGGTCAAAGCAGTCGATCATGTCAGCTTGGATATTTACGATGGTGAGTTCTTTTCCTTGCTTGGCCCGTCTGGGTCGGGTAAGACCACGTGCCTGCGGTTGATCGCCGGGTTCGAGCAGCCAACGTCTGGCAGCATTCAACTGCATGGCGAAGAGGTGGCCGGCGTGCCGCCCTATGACCGCGATGTGAATACGGTCTTCCAAGATTATGCGCTTTTTCCACACATGAATGTGGGCGACAACGTGGCTTACGGGTTGATGGTCAAGAAAGTGCCCAAAGCGGAGCGCCAGCGCCGTGTAGCGGAGATGCTGGAGTTGGTGCGGCTGCCGGGGATGGAGAACCGTAAGCCATCGCAGCTTTCCGGTGGTCAGCGCCAACGAGTAGCGCTAGCACGGGCACTGGTTAACCATCCGCGGGTTCTGCTGCTGGATGAGCCGCTGGGGGCGCTCGACCTAAAGCTGCGCCAACAGATGCAGATCGAATTGAAGGCGATCCAGGAAAAGGTGGGCATTACGTTTATCTTCGTCACGCACGACCAGGAAGAAGCGCTGACGATGAGCGACCGGTTGGCGGTGTTCAACCACGGACGGATCGAACAGGTGGGGACACCAGCCGATGTGTACGAGCGGCCGGCGACCGGGTTCGTGGCTGGGTTCGTGGGGACATCCAACCTGATCAGCGGCGCGGTCGCGGAGAAGATTACTGGAAGCCGGCAGACCTTCACGGTACGGCCAGAGAAGATCCGCATGGTTGCCCCGGATGCACCTCCTGAACCGGAGACGACAAGCGCTCTAGGACACGTTCGCGATGTGGTCTATTTGGGGATGAACACCCGCTACCTGGTTGAGCTGGACGCTGGGGGTGACCTGACGGTGGTGCAGCAAAACCTGGAAGTGACCTCGATGGATGTGCTTTCGGCGAAAGGCAGCCGAGTGAAGCTGGTTTGGAGCACAGCTAACAACCGCCCGGTTGAGGTCAGTGGGGAATAAGATCATGGCCGCTGTAAAAGTGTTCGAGCGTCCTTCGTGGCTGCGAAAGGTGATGACGTATTTCTACCAGCGTCCGCGGCTGACTCTGGCGAGTCTGCTGCTGCTGCCAATGGGCTGGCTGACTATTTTCTACCTGGGATCATTGGCGGCGCTGCTGATACAGAGCTTCTTTCGCTACGACGGATTTACCGGGCAAGTGGTACGGACGCTGAGCCTGGAAACCTACCAGCAGCTTTTCCAGCCATCCAATATTGATGTGATTCTGCGGACGGTGGCGATGGCAGCAGCGGTGACGCTAGCGTGTGCGATCATCGCGTTTCCGATTGCTTACTACATGGCGCGGTATGCCGGCTACCGGATGCGTGGGGTTTTGTATCTGGCGGTGCTGCTGCCCCTGTGGTCGAGCTATTTGGTGCGGGTCTACACGTGGAAGATCATCCTGTCGCAGGAAGGGATTGTCACCTGGTTCGTTGATCTGTTAGGGCTGAACTGGCTGCTGGACGCAGTACTGGCGACGCCGGGAATCGGGGGACGGTCTCTATCGTTCTCGTTTCTGGGGATGTTCCTGGTTTTCGTGTACATCTGGCTACCATACATGATCTTACCGATCAATGCGGCGCTGGAACGGGTTCCGAAATCAGTGATTGAGGCGTCTAATGATCTGGGTGCGCCTCCATTCTATACATTTCGGAAAATCATCCTGCCGCTGGCATTTCCAGGGGTGATCGCCGGGTCGATCTTCACGTTCTCGCTAACGCTAGGTGACTTCATTGTGCCGAGAGTCATTGGGGACTCTAGTTTTTTCATCGGGCAGTATGTGTTTGCCCAGCAAGGCACTGCTGGCAATATCCCATTGGCGGCGGCTTTTACAGTGGTTCCAGTTGCGATTATGAGCGTGTATCTGCTGATCGCCAAGCGGCAGGGGGCTTTCGATGCGCTCTAGGGTTTCAGAAACGCCGCTGCGACGGTTTGTGAACTGGTTTTTTGGGTGGTTTGGACTGCGGGCGAGTGCTGGATTGGGTCTGCTGTTCTTGCACTTTCCGATTGCGATCATTCTGCTGTATGCCTTCACTATTGAAGAAGCTTCGTTCGTTTTTCCGCCGCCTGGATTGACGACGCGCTGGTTTGGGGCGCTGCTGGAAAGGAATGATTTCTGGGAAGCATTGGTGCTGTCGCTGCTGGTAGCGGCGGTGGCGACGGTCCTGGCGCTGCTGTTGGGGACACTGCTGGCGCTGGCGATTTACCGGACGAACTTCTTTGGAAAGGGGGCAATCACACTGATGGTGATTTTGCCGATTGCGCTGCCGGGCATTGTCACGGGCATTGCGCTGCGTTCGGCATTGAGCCTGACGGGAGTGAATTTTACTTTTTGGACGATTGTGATTGGACACGCCACCTTCTGTATTGTCACCGTTTACAACAATGTGGTTGCGAGGCTGCGGCGCACCGGCTATTCCCAGATAGAGGCATCGATGGATTTAGGGGCTTCTCCGCTGCAAACTTTCCGGTATGTGATTCTGCCAAACATCGCTACAGCGCTCTTGGCCGGGGGGATGCTGGCGTTTGCGCTGTCGTTCGATGAGGTCATCGTCACGACCTTCACTGCCGGGCAGCAGCAAACGCTGCCGATCTGGATTCTGAACCAACTCACCCGCCCGCGTGACCGCCCGGTGACCAATGTAGCGGCTTTGTTCGTTATCCTGACAACATTCATTCCAATTTTGGTGGCGTATCGCTTCACCAGTGAGCGGCGCGACTGATGTCAAAGACCGAGTCCGTGACCTATGTAATGGGGATTGACGGGGGCGGCAGCACGGTGCGGGCAGCCGTGGTCAATTCAGATCTGCAAGTTTGCGGTGAAAGCATTGGGCCGACAGTCAATCCTAATTTGGTGGGGCATGATGCTTCGGCACGGGCTATTCAAGTGGCGATGCGTGAGGCACTGGCGCAAGCTGGACTGAGCGCTGATGAGATTGTCGGCGTGGGAATTGGCGTGGCCGGCGCCGAAATGTGGTATGCCGAAGCATGGCTGCGCGAGGTGATCGCGGCGGTGTTCCCCGCCGCGTATGTTGTTCCCAGCGCGGATCATGAGATTGCCTTGGTCGGGGCGCATGGCCAGCACCGGGGTATTCTAGTGCTGGCGGGGACAGGGAGTCTGGCCTGTGGAGTAGGACAAGAGAGGCGTTACCATTTGGTGGGGGCAAAGGGTTATCTACTGGGTGATGAAGGCAGCGGCTATTGGATCGGGCTGGAAGGACTGCGAGCGGTCATCCGAGCAGCAGATGGGCGCGGACGGAAGACGACACTGGTCGAGGCGATGCTGGGACGACTTGGCCTGAAGGTTCCGGATGACCTTCTGAGCTGGCTGTACCAATCAGGTGGCAGCCGTACCCGCGATGTAGCGAAACTAGCCGGCGTGGTGATGGAACAGGCAGAGGGCGGCGATGCAGTCAGCCGGGAGATCGTCTTGCGGGCGGCGCAAGAATTGGCGCTGGCTGTTCGATCTGTTCAGTTTCTTTTGAAACGAGAGCCTCTGCCGATTGCTTTCGCGGGCGGGCTGCTCACCCACGATACACCGCTCAGCCGCGGTCTATGCGATTTAATCGGGCTAACGGCGGCGCCGCAGCCCCGATATACGCCTGTGATTGGCGGCGCGATTATGGTGCTGGAGGGGCTTGGACTGCGTTCGCGCAGCAGTTAGCTGCGCTTCTGCAATAAGAAGGTGGGAACAACTGAACCACCTCCGGCGGTCACATTCAGCAAAGCAACCGATGAAAGCCGGGTCAAACAGCCGTGGACGGTGTGACCGTCGAAGACGTAGGGGTTGGCGTCCACGAAGCGGGAGCTAATGTCGAGCTTGCCGTTGATGTAGGCTGGGAAATCCCGGTAGATGACGCTGACTCGCTCCTGCACGACGTAGGAGTCTCCGCTGAGCGCCTGTTTGAGGGTGGCGTTCCAGTCTTCTGCGGAGGCTTCCCATCCAATGACGACACCTTTGCCGCCGTATTCGTCGTTGGGCTTGAGAACAAAGCGATCCCGATTGTCTGCGATAAATGGAACCAGATCGATCTCCTGGCCGTGGAACACGGTTTGTCGCTCGGTCACGCGGCGTGTCCAGGGAATGTGAGCGTCAATAGCGGCCTGCTGGCGCGGGTTGAAGAGGTGGCTGTTGCGTTCATCACTGAGCAGCGCGAGGCTGGCCTTCTTAGCCATGAGCTTGGCGCTGAAGGAATTGGTCATATAGACTTTCTTGTCACGGACAGCCTGGACGATGGGATTTTCCAGCCCCATTTGATGAATGAGTTCACTGCATAGCACCCGCTTGTAGATCATGTCGATACGGAAATCACCGGCCATAAGCTGACCATTACGGTATTCCAGTCCGCGCGGGTCGGCAAGAATGACCTTCATTCCATGCCGCTCGAAGAAACGCTGGATGATGGCATGTTCGTTCAGGGTTGGGACGTGACCCCAGTCGACAATGGCGACCTGAGGAATGCCATGACCGCCCCAATCCTTGTAGCCGCGCATCAGGACAGCCAAGAGTTTGCCGCTCATAGGCATACTCTGGACGGCATAGTATTTGAGAAACTGCTTCATGGGTTCTAAGGTCATGAAGAGTTCGGAGAGAGCGTCCTCGTAGCCCATACCGGCAGGCGTTTCGGCATTGTACTCGACGAAGTAGAGCTTCTCGTCAGCAGCCTGGAAAAACGAATCCAACCGCGAGGTTGTCCAGGGAACGGCTGTGCCAATGTCGACGTTGAAAAGCGCTTCTTCATAGGGTTCCAAGTCGAGTTGAGCGCGGAGATTGACATCCTTCATGCAGGCTTCGTGTGCCCGCTGGAAGGCTTTCAGGAGAATTTCGGTCTCGCGCTTCAGGTAGACCCAGTGTTCGAGCAGATAAAAATGAGGGCGCAGTACGGTACAGAGCGGGCGATCTCCGAAATAAAGTCCCTGCGGGCGCAGACGCGCATAGAGTTCGGCAGCAGTATCGGCGGCGATCTGGTCGTTGAGCAGGCTGTGATAGCGCTCGATTGCGTCAGTGGGCATCGCTTATTGGCCCTTCTTGGCTGCCTGTCCTTTTATCATCTTGCCCCAATAGTACCGGCTGCGAGTTTCTTCTTTGGATTTCGCCAGACGGATGCACATGTCGGCCATATGCGTGACCATCCAATCAAAGTTGACCTTGCCGAGCGAGTTGACATCCATGTCGGGAGCCGGATTCATGAAATCAATGGCGTAAGGGATGCCATCGCGGATGGCGAACTCGCAGGCATTCATGTCATAGCCGAGCGCTTCCGCGAGGACAATACAGTCGCGGATGAGGCGCTGTTCTAATTCTGGGGGAAAACCGTGATCGTTGTAGTAGACGGCAGCACCGTGCTGTCCGGGCTTGTACCGCATGACATGAACGTCGTTCTGGCCGAGGACGTAGCAGCGGGCATAGTCCTGCCACTGGATGAATTCCTGAAGCACCATGGTTAGCAGGCCGCTTTCGTTGTAGCGCCAGATCAATTCGGGCATGGAGTGGACGACGTAAACGCCTTTCCAACCGCCGCCGTGGGCATCCTTGAGCACACAGGGGAAGCCTCCGACTTGGGCAACCACAGCTTCCCAATCCATCGGGTACTTGAGATTGCGCAGGCTTTCGCTGTGAACGATGCCGGGGACGTAATCCTTGTTGGGGAGAACGACGGTTTTGGGGTGGGCAACGCCTAACTTCATGGCGAGGGAAGCATCGAAGAACTTATCGTCGGCGGTCCACATGAAGGGATCGTTGACGACTTTGGCTCCTTGAAGGGCAGCATTTTTGAGATAGGAACGGTAGTAGGGGACTTCGTGGGAAATGCGGTCAACAATGACGCGGTAAGGGCAGGGTTCGTTCATCATCGTACCGGCGATTTTGACGTACTCCGCGACAACGCCTTCGTCACGCCGGTTAACTTCCTCGATAAAGGCAGGCGGCCATGACCATTCTCGACCGACAAACAATCCGACGCGCAGTGGTTCCTTTGCTTTTCCTGCCGCCATAGCTCCACCCCTTGTTTAGCGCCCTTAAAATAAAATTGCGGCATTATACCGTCACCTGGCGAAATTCTGCCACCGTTCAGTCGTGACCACCGATGTACAACTGGATCATACGCTGCCAGTAGGGCCAATCGTGTGACCAACCATCCCATTCTCGTAGGGCGTTGCCGATGCCTTTGCTCCACAGCAGAGCGGAGAAAGCGCGGGCGCTGTCGATCAGGCGGTCATCGCGACCGCTTGCGATGATGATATCCATGCCCCGGAGCAAGCTGAGGCGGCGCGGATCATGTTCGTTGGCAATGAACTGCATTGGATTGTTGAAGTAGATGTTGTCGTCACTGTAGCCGCCGGTGAAACCGCGAATGTCGTACAAGCCGCTCATGCCGATGACGCGGCCGACGCGGTCAGGATGCTTGAGGGCGAAGGACATGGCATGGAAGGCTCCGAAGCTGGCGCCGGCGGTGATGCAGAACGGGCTGCTGTTCTTTGACTGCGAGAGTGGGATGACCTCGTGGTAGATATAGTTGTCGTACTGAGTATGCCGCCAGCTGCGCGCCCCGGGGTGGATGCCCCAGTTGTACCAGCTTTCGGCGTCTACGCTGTCCACACAGTACATCTGGAGCCAACCATTTTCCAGGTGATCGCGAAGTGCCCACATCATGCCGCGGTCTTCCCATTCGTAGAATTTCCCTTTCGAGGTTGGAAAGACGATCACCCGCGCGCCTGCATGGCCGAAGATGAGCAGTTCCATATCGCGGTTCAAAGATGGGCTGTACCAACGATGGTATTCACGATTCATAGGTTGTCGATTCCGAAATTGATTCAGGACGCCAAGGCTGCTGCAGCACGCACGGCACCGGCTGCGTTGAGAACACCTGCTCCCTGCTGCTCCAGCGCGTAGGGCAGCGGGTGAGCCGTGGCGGTCAGCATATCGCGGATTTGGCGGGGCGTCAAACGCGGGTTTGCCTGAAGCATCTGAGCGGCGACGGAAGTTACTATCGGCGCAGCAACCGAGGTTCCATCGACGTGCTGGTGATGAGGGTCAATAATCTTGTGGGCATGGAGGCGCTGCTGAAGCAGGGTGTAGAGGTGCTCGGTTCCTTCAGCGGTTTCCTGGCGAGTCAGGCCGAGTTCGGCATAGCCGCGTTTCAGCAGATCAACAAAGTGGGGTTCGACAGGGTCAAGCAGCAGCGGGGCGAGCCAGCGGGCTTCGCGCTCGACAGTCGAACCAGGCATGATCGGCGAGGCGACCCAGACGGCTGGGGCCAGCAGATTGGGTTTACGGCTGCCATCATAAGCGCGGCCGTAGTTGTGGTGGTAGAGCGTCCAGCGTGATGGATCGATGGCGTTGTGATCGTCGATGCCACCGACCGTGATGGCATCGGGGGCGCTGGCTGGGGGGAGAATGAATTCGGCGCTGCGATTGCCTGCAGCAACGACGACGGTGACTCCGGCGCGAGTTAGTTTGCGGACAGCTCGGTGGAGGGGATGATTGGGGTCAGCCGAGACGACATCACCGCCAACAGAAATATTGACTAGACGGACGTTGAAACGGCGATGGGTGTCGATCACCCACATGAGGCCACGAAGAATGTCGGCTTCTTTGATGTGTCCGCGCGGGGTACTGACTTTGACCAGAACAAGCTTCGCGCCGGAGGCAATCCCGCGATAGTCCCCGCCGGACGTGCGCCCGTCACCGCAGGCGATTACGCTGGTCATTTGACCGTGCCAGCTCAGGTCGCTGACCTCAAAGCCGTCCGGCTCTTCAAGGACGCGATTGGTAGACGCATCCACATGGACGAGGATACGATCTTGAATGTCGGGGTGAGGATAGAACCCGGAGTCAATGAAGGCAATGACCACGCCACGACCGTCGTATTCCGAGAGTGCACCAGTGCGATCCGGAGTAGACAGCAGATGGGGATGGTGATCCGAGGTATAGGGGTAGTTGGGTCGGAAAACAGGAACCGCCATGCGTATCACGTATTCGATGATGAGAGACTTCCGCGCTTAGTGAGTGGCCTTTTCCTTGGGCGGCGCCACAGCTAGAAAATCCACGGCGGCGCGGTCCACATAGCTAGTGAGCAGTTCTTCTACACGTTCATAGCTGTCCGAGACAACGACCAGACCGACGTGGTTCTTCTTATCCAGCCGCCAGACAATCTCTGGATCGTTGTAGGCGGACGTATCGGGGTGTTCCTGCTTTGCCAGTGACACCATCAGCCCACCATACTGGGTGCGCGGCGTTGGAGGGTGGTAGGTCTCCCCCCGGATATCAGCCGTTTCGATGCGCGCCCATTCTGCCCAGAGGTTTACGCCGGTTGCAGCCTCGATCATGTCGGCGATATGCGCGCCGCCGACGCGGGCAGCTACTTCTAAGAAGTAAATTTGACCGTCCGCGCTGGCCTTGATGTATTCAGCATGGGTAACACCGCGCCACATTCCCAGTGTATCCACAACCTTCTTGTTAAGTGCCTTGAGGTCGATTGAGTCCTGCGATTCAGCGGGCAGGATGCGGGTGGTGAAGATGCCGCCTTCGTGATAGACGCTCAGGGGAGGGCGGCCATAACGTTGGGCGCTCGAGAAGACGATCTTGCCATCCCAGACGAGCGAGTCGACATGATAGACCTCGCCGGGAACGAACTTTTCCAGGAGAAAACCGGACTGCTGGTCACCGAGCTGGTCGAATAAACGCCAGAGTTCTTCGCTGTTATGGATTTTCTTGATGCCCATGGTGCTGGCTTCGGTGCGCGGTTTGAGCACCCAGGGGGGCGAGACACGATCCATGTAGGCGCGGAGGCGGTCGTAGTTGAATACCGCGGTGAAATCAGGAACAGGAATACCACCTTCACCAGCCCTTTTACGCATGGCGAGTTTGTCGCGGAAGTAGCGCGTTTGAGTCTGCCCCAGACCCGGCAAGCGGAGGTGTTCACGCAAGGTGGCGACATTTTCGACATCGTATTCGTCAAGGGCAACGATATGATCGATGTCCTGCGAGCGGAAGAGATAGCTAACTGCGTTGATGACATCCTGCGTTTTGGAAAGGTCAGGCATCAGAAAGACTTCGTCGATGCTCTCACGCGGCCACTTCTCGTTGGCGATCTTTTCCTCCGTGAGGAGCAAAACACGGCAGCCTTCGGCTTTGGCTTGGCGCAAGAAAGCCTCACCTTTGAAGTAGCTGGATACGCATAAGAGAATGGGCTGAGAGCCGTTCATGGACTGTCCTCTAGGGCGCGGATAGTTGGCTAAGGTGATGATAGCATTGTGAACGACAAAGGGCAAAGTCTAACACAGATTTTGTACTTCCTGCTTGACAGGTGAGGATAAATAGGAGTACGATTTTGTTCGTTAATTTAATTAACAACTCATTTGTTCTATTTTCTCTCCCTTCTTTGAGCTGCCGAAAAGTGAACCAGGAAGCGTTATGACCCGTTCTGTACAAGAGCGTCAGGACACGGAAGCACTTGCGCTGCGATTCATATCGGTCATTGAGGAGACGTTCAAGCGCCTTTCAGAACATTCGGCACCCATGCCAAGCGTGCTGAAAGAACTGAACTTCAATCAAATTCGGGCGCTGCATATTCTGCACCGCCAGCCAGGACTGGTTCAAAAGAATCTGGCGGATGGGCTGGGAATCACTCCGGCAGCGATTTCCACAGCGGTGCGAGAAATGGTCACGATGGGATTGATCGAACGACGGGGCGACCCTAACGATGCCCGGCTGACACGTCTTTACTTGAGCGACTCAGCCGATGCCATGATTAAACAGGCGCAGCTTGCGCGCGTTGGGGCAGTAGCAAATCTGCTCCAGGCTTTACCCTACGATGAGCAACTGCATATCGTGGAAGCGCTGGAAGCGGCGCTTGAAGCCCATTCAACTGCGAACAATTCCCCTGCCGGATCGTGCTAAAAGTTTACAGATCGCCCGGCATATTCTTGATGGTGTTGTGACCACGGAGGCTCAACCAACATGCAGGCTCAAGCATCTCAACAGTGGGGCAGTCGAGGACGCTCCAAAGTCAGCGGTACAGGGGGACTAGGCCGCGCGATCCGTTACCTCGGTAAACATCGCCGCGCGACGGTGATTGCTTATGCTGCTTTGGTCGTTGCCACTGTCGCACAGCTCGCGGTTCCGCAGCTCGTCCAGAACATGATTGATGCGGTAACCAGCGGCAAACTTGCGGACATGATCCTCACGAATGTTCCGGCGGCATTTCAGCAGTTAGCCGCTAATCAGCTCGGCAAGTCGATTGACCAACTCAAGCTGGATCAAGCCAATGCACAGAGTCTGCTGATAAATGCGGCGCTCTTCATTGTGGCTTTCGCGGTTATGCGCGGGGTGTTCTCATTTGTGCAGGCGTACATGTCGGAAAAGGTTTCGCAGGGGGTTGCGTTTGACTTCCGCAACGAAATCTTCTCAAAGATTCAACGCCTGTCGTTCACTTATCACGACCAGAATCAGACCGGCCAGTTGATGATCCGCGCCACGGATGATGTGGAGAAGGTGCGGTTGTTCATCGCGCAAGGGTTGGTGCTGGCGGCACAGGCATTCATCCTGTTGGGATTGACGCTGCTCATCCTGTTGACCACAAATTGGCGGCTGACGCTGGTGGTGCTGCCGACTCTGCCGCTTGCGTTGATCCTGTTCGTGATCTTTGGGGCAGTGAGCCAACCGCTCTTCGTGAAAGTGCAGCAGAAGCTGTCCAACATGAATACGATCCTTCAGGAAAGCCTGGCAGGGATCAAGGTGGTGCGGTCGTTCGTGCGCGAGCCATATGAGCAGAAACGGTTTGACCATGCTGCAGATGATCTACTGGCGCAGAGTTTACGGGTGAGCAGAACCTTTGCATTCCTGTTCCCCGTTGTGTTTCTGATTGCGCAGTTAGGGCAGGCGGGTATCTTGTACTTTGGCGGCAGCCAGATCATCAACGGGACACTACAACTGGGTGAGTACCAGAAGTTTAGCTTGTATCTGGTGTATGTGTTCTTCCCACTAGCGCAGTTGGGTTTCATTATTTCGCTGATGGCGCAAGCGGGCGCTTCATCGGCTCGAATCTTTGAAATCCTGGATGCCAAGAGCGATGTGACCGACAAGCCAGATGCTATCGAACTGCCAGCGATCCAGGGGCGGGTTGAGTTCAGGGGGGTCACATTCCGCTATTTCGGCAGCACGGAACCTGTGCTGAGGAATGTTGATCTGGTGGCAGAACCTGGTCAGACAGTGGCACTGCTGGGGGCAACTGGCAGTGGTAAGACGACGATCATCAACCTGATCCCGCGGTTCTACGATGTCAGTGAAGGATCTGTGCTGGTTGACGGGTACGATGTGCGGGATGTTCAGATGGACAGCCTGCGGTCTCAGATCGGCATCGTGCTGCAGGAGACGAATCTGTTCAGCGGGACGATCCGTGACAATATTGCCTTTGGTCGGCCGGATGCGACGCTCGATGAAGTGATTGAAGCCGCAAAAGCGGCGGCAGCCCATGACTTCATTATGAGCTTTCCAGACGGTTATGATACTCCGGTTGGTGAGCGCGGCACGACTTTGTCGGGAGGACAGAAGCAGCGTATTGCCATCGCGCGGGCGCTGCTGCTGAATCCGCGTTTGCTGATCCTCGATGACTCGACCAGCAGTGTCGATTTGGTAACGGAGTACCGCATCCAGAAAGCACTGGATAATTTGATGCGCGGCAGAACCAGTTTTGTGATTGCCCAACGCATCAGCACGGTACTGAACGCTGATCAAATCCTGGTTCTGGACAAAGGACAGATCGTGGCACACGGAAAGCACGAAGAACTTCTGGAACAGAGTCCAATCTACGCTGAAATCTATCATTCACAGCTTGTCGGTGACGTTGAAATCGACGAAGCGGAAACTCTGGAAACTTCACAGGAGGCACAGTAACGACTATGATGGGTGGTCTCGACGGCGGCCGCCGTCTGCTTGAACGGGATGTGATCAAGCCGAAGAATTTGTCGGCGACGCTTGGACGTTTCTGGGGCTATTTCCGGCAGCGATGGTTTGCTCTGGTGATGGTTGGCATTCTGATGGTGGTAGTAACATGGGCGCAGGTGGTCACACCGAAGCTGATTGGACAGGCTGTAGACTGTTACTTGGTACAGGAAAGTCCATTCGCCGGCGCGGCGCCGCCCGCGATCCGGGATGATCCAGCTTTTCAGCAGACACGCAACTGCTGGTACGACTCGACCGACTTTTCGAAGCTGACTGAAGATGCAGCGGTGCGTGATGCTAAGATCAGTGGACTGCTGGGTTTATCGGGGCTGCTGGTACTGCTGTTCGTGGTTGGCTCGCTGCTGCGCGGTTTGATGTTCTATACGATGAACTGGGCGGGCCAGAATGCGCTGCGACAGATCCGCGTGGATGTTTTCCGCCATATACACCGGTTGTCTCTGGGATACTATGCGGAACATGAGGCAGGGAACATCATGAGCCGCTTCACCAGCGACTCGGAAACGATCCAGCAGGCATTGAGTTTTGCGCTGGTGAACGTCCTCAGCGGCGTGCTGCTGATCGTGTGGGTGATGGTTGAGATGCTGCAGACGAATGTGCCGTATGCGCTTATCAGCTTGGCGGTCGTGCCGGTGATGATTCTGGCAACGACTTACTTCTCCAGCCAGGCGCGAAAGGCTTTCCGGCGCAGCCGTGAACAAATGGGCAGCGTGAATGCTAACTTGCAGGAAAGCATCGCCGGTGTTCGGGAGGTACAGGCTTTCAACCGCGAACAGGAAAACATTGAGCAGTTTGAGCGCACGAATGCTGCTAACCGCGATGCGAATGTGCGGGCGGCAGCTTTCACCAGCGCGTTGAACCCGGTGCTGGAAGCGCTCGGTTATGTGGCGATTGCGATTGTCGTCGTGGTGGGTGGGCTGTCGATCCTTCAGAATCAACCGTTCCTAGGTACGACGGTGATTTCGATAGGTACGGTGGTGGCGTTCCTGGGTTATGTCCAGAACTTCAACCAGCCCATTCAGCAGATCGCCGTGCTGTGGACGAATATTCAGAGCGCGATCGCGGGTGGCGAACGGATTTTTAACCTGATGGATGTTGAGCCGACCATTGTGAACAAGCCTGACGCGCGAACGATGCCGGTCATCGAAGGCCATGTCGTGTTCGAGAATGTGCAGGCTGAATACAAACCGGGCGAACCGGTGCTGCGAGGTATCGACATTGAAGCTCAACCGGGAGAGACGGTGGCGATTGTTGGGCCGACAGGTGCAGGCAAGACAACCATCATCAATTTGCTGCCACGCTTTTACGATGTGTCGAGTGGGGCGGTGAAGATCGATGGGATCGATGTGCGCGATGTGACGATGGAAAGCCTGCGGTCGCAGATCGGCATTGTCTTGCAAGACAGCTTCCTGTTCTCGGATACGGTCATGAACAACATTCGCTATGGACGGCTGGACGCAACCGATGAAGAAGTCATTCAAGCGGCCAAATTGGTAGCAGCGGATGGGTTCATCGAACGGCTGCCGCAGGGCTACCAGACGGTCTTGGGCGAACGCGGCAGTGGGTTGAGCCAGGGACAGCGGCAGTTGATCGCTATTGCACGGGTGGCTTTGATGAATCCGCGCGTCCTGATCCTAGATGAGGCGACGTCCAGCGTGGACACGCGTACGGAGCGGCTGATCCAGAAAGCGTTTGAGAAGCTGCTGGAGGGGCGCACCAGTTTTGTGATCGCACATCGGCTGAGTACCATCCGTAATGCAGACCAGGTGCTGTTCCTGCGAGACGGGCAGATCATTGAACGGGGTACGCATCAGGAGCTGCTGGAGAAGCGGGGGGCCTACTACGATCTATATATGAGCCAGTTCCGCCGTGAAGAAGAGTCCGAACCGGCCAGCAATGGAACCAGCGCGCGACGTAAGTCCACACTCCAGCCAGCGACAGGCGCATAATCTGCGAGGGACTGGTACAATTTACAACCGCCGACTTGACCAGTCGGCGGTTGTTTTATTCGGAGGGGGTGAGGACGGTGCAGCGCCGGATTGTGGAATGTGTTCCGAATTTTTCGGAAGGCCGCCGCCAGGAGGTAATCGATGCCATTGTCGAATCGATACGAGCCGTGCGCGGGGTCTTGCTGTTAGATGTTTCCAGTGACGAGGATCACAACCGCTCGGTGGTGACCTTTGCTGGCGAACCGGAGGCGGTGCTGGAAGGGGCATTCGAGGGAATTCGCACAGCCGCTCAGAAGATCAATTTGGACCAGCATCAGGGACAGCACCCACGCATTGGAGCAGCGGATGTGGTTCCCTTTGTGCCTTTGCAAGAGGTGACGCTGGATGAGTGTGCAGCGATGGCGCGCCAGCTAGGCCAACGGGTTGGTGATGAACTGGGTATACCCGTGTATCTCTACGGTCACGCCGCGTCACGACCAGATCGCGCTCAACTTGAAGCGATCCGACGGGGTGGATATGAGGCGCTCAAAGAAGCCGTGTTGGTTGATCCTGAGCGGCGGCCGGATTTTGGTCCAGCTCGGTTGGGAACGGCCGGAGCAACGGTCATCGGGGCGCGTGTGCCGCTGGTGGCATTCAACGTTTTCTTGACAACCGACGATGTGAAGATCGCGCGGCGCATCGCGGCTGCTGTCCGGCATTCTTCGGGTGGCTACCACTATCTCAAATCGCTGGGTTTTCTGGTTCGGGGACGCGCCCAAGTATCGATGAACTTCACTGATCCGACGCGGACGCCTATCGCGCGGGTAGTGGAGACGATCCGCCGGGAAGCGGCTCGCTACGGGGTGAGCATTCACCACACTGAATTGGTCGGATTGATCCCGCAAGCTGCCGTATTGGATGCAGCCCGTTGGTATCTTCAACTGGATGCACTGCGTCCGGGTCAGGTTCTGGAAACAGCGCTGCGGGCGGCACTGGACGCACACCCTGAATAAGACTGTCCGATTGGAAGACACTGACGTCCATATTTTGAGGAGAATTATTTGTGGCTTTCCCTAACAAACCGGACTAGACGGAATATACGGATTGGACTCTTCTGACTCGTTCGCCGATTCGTTTTCACCTGCTGTTGTTCTTGATTGCCAGAACTGTATTGAATAGCGGTTTTCGGATGGTGTATCCACTGCTGCCGGTCCTAGCACGCGGCGTGGGAGTGGATCCGTCGCAGGTGCAGTTGGCAATCTCGGCGCGTTCAGCTATAGGGCTGCTCAGCCCGCTAGTTGGTCCAGCAGCCGATTCATGGGGACGCAAACGGGCGATGCTGGCTGGCACCGGCTTGTTTGTAGCGACAATGGCGCTGGTGTTCATATGGCCGACTTACCCGGCGCTGTTCATTGCACTGGTGGCAACGCTCGTCTCAAAGATGCTGTTTGACCCCGCTACCTATGCCTATTTAGGCGACAAGGTCGATTACCGCCAGCGTGGGCTGGTCGTCGGGATTTCGGAATTTGGCTGGTCAGGGGCTTTTCTGGTCGGCATTCCTATTCTGGGCTGGTTAATCGAACGGGGTGGATGGGCGACTCCTTTCTTGGCACTGGCTCTAGTTGGTGCCGGGATCAGCATTCTGGTATGGCGAACGCTGCCGCCTGACCATCCTTCCGAACGCACCCAAGCCAGCCTGCTGAGTGGGGCGCGGCAAGTTCTGGCCGACCCGGTTACACTGGCAGGGATCGGCATCGGTTTCTGCATCAGTGCCAGCAACGAGATTGTCAACATCGTGTTCGGAATCTGGATGGAAGATGCATTCGCGGTGCAGTTGGCGACACTGGCGATTGCCTCGGTCATTATTGGCGTGGCGGAGCTGGGCAGCGAGGGACTGGTCGCCGGATTTGCGGATCGAATCGGCAAGCGGCGCATTGTAGGAATAGGCCTTGTTCTCTATGCAGCGAGCAGCTTTCTTCTCCCCATTCTGGGTACGAGTCTAGAAGGGGCACTGTTGGGTTTATTTCTGTTCTATCTGGGTTTTGAGTTCGCGCTGGTGGCAACGCTGCCACTGCTCACTGAGTTAGCGCCCAGCGCCCGCGCTACACTGATGTCGATGAACGCGACGGGGCATTTGCTGGGTCGGTTGATTGGATCGCTGATTGGCCCGGCACTGATCGTCTCCGGGCTAGGGGCAAATGCGATATTGGCTGGGGCGATCAACTTGATTGGGCTGGCACTGCTGATATTCTTCGTCCATGAGAAACGGGCGGTTTCGCGCTAGGATATTTCACTGGACGGCTGCGCGCGGAAGGTGATTGTGCGCGAAGGCCGGAGTGCTAAGAGTACACCGACGCCGATGAAGAGGCCGCCAATCCAAAGCGCGGGGGTCAGCGGCTGGCCGATGAAGACGCCGAGGACGGCTCCAACGAGGGGCTGCGCGAAGAAACACAGCGAGGCGGTTGACGCATCTACCAGAGCGAAGGCGCGGTTCCAAAGCCACATTGCTCCTGCCGTGGAGACGACACCCAGGTAGAGTATTCCCAACGCGACCGCAGGATTGATGCTGCCCATAGGACGAGCTGAACTTTCAAACGCCGCGGCCGGGACAGTCAGGAAGAGGCCGCCGAGGAAACCGACCAGCGTCACGATCAGGGTATCGACCTGAGCGCTCACTTTACGCACTAGTACCGAGTAGAGTCCCCAGGTGATCGCCGCCGCAGCCAGCGCGATGTTTCCCCGAAATGCTGCTGAACTGAAGTCCGCTTGGGTTGGGTCTACGATAATAAGCACGCCGATAGAGGCCAGTAAGACAGCGGCGATTCGCTGAGCCGTAAGCCGTTCTTTTAGCAGTAGAGCGGCAAAGACCAGAATGAAAGCCGGGGCCGCGCTGGTGACAAGCGCTCCATTGACCGCGGTAGACTCATCTGTGCCAACGAACTGCGCCCCCACACTGATTCCAAAGCCCAGAAAACCTACTGCCGCGAGTTGAAATGCCTCACTACGTGAAGGGCGTCGCAGTTGAGACCGGCGGACATATGCCAGCAGAGCTAATACGACAATGCCGAGCAGCAGCCGGATGCTGAGCAGCAGGAAAGGGGGCACAATGGGCAGCACCAGGTCGGAGACGATATACATGCCCCCCCAAATCGCGGCTGCAAGCAGTCCGTAGATGATCCCGCGTTGGGCTGTGGTCATCTCGGTTCACCTTTCGCCCGCAAAGTTGTGTATCTCACTTGTCTGTTTTTGTAGTGCATGTTATTCTCGTCCGATCTTGCAGTCTGTACCTTCTGTCCAGAATACACGCGCATAAGTTTAGTCGAAGTGCCGGGTGGAAGGGCAGGGGCTGCTGCATAGAATAATGGATGGTAGTCGTTCGCACAAATGACGGAGATGGCTTATGAAGTCGAAACGCTATATTGTCCTCGTCCTCTTGACCGTTCTTGCGCTGACCTTGAGCATGGGACTGGCAAAGGCCCAGGATGCTAAGGTTATCAAGATTGCGTCGCAGACCCCACTTTCGGGGCCGCAGTCCGCGCTGGGTTCCAGCATGAGCAATGCCATCGCGCTGGCGGTAGAGCAGCTCTCGGGGCCGCTGACGGAAATGGGGTATACGGTCGAGTATGTCCCGTTTGACGATCAGGCGACCCCGGACGTGGGTGTTGCCAATGCCCAGAACTTCGTTCAGGACCCCGCAATTCTGGCCGTTATTGGTCACCTGAACAGCGGTGTAGCGATTCCTTCTTCGGAAGTCTACAACCAGAATAATCTGGTCATGGTTTCGCCCGCGAACACCAACCCGCGCGTGACTGACCGCGGTCTGCCGGTTGTCAACCGTATCTGCGGCCGCGACGACCTGCAAGGCCCGACGGGTGCTCGCTTCCTGGCCGAGCTGGGCACGGTGAAGTCGGTGTACGTCCTGCACGACACCACGGCTTACGGTGAAGGTCTGGCGACCTTCTTCCGCGACGAGGCTGAAGCGCTGGGGCTGACCGTTCTGGGATTTGAGGGGACAACGGAGACCTCGAACTTCGACGGCATCATCACCCCGATCTTGGCGCTGAATCCGGATGCGATCTACTTCGGCGGTATTTACTCACAGACCGGTATCTTCATTTCACAGGCTCGTGCCGCGCAGTATACCGGTATCTTCATGGGCGGCGATGGCTTTGACTCGTCGGAATTTGCGCAGTTGGCTGGCGAAGCGGGTGTGGGAACTTACTATACTTCGGTTGCTGCTCCTGCCTCGAATTTCCCGGATGCGGCTAAGTTCGTTGAGGACTACAAGGCGAAGTTCGGGGAGGATCCCCAGCCGTTTGCCGCGCAGGCGTATGACTCGACTGCGCTAGTGTTGAAGGCTATCGAGAAGGCTGCAATGTATGCCGGTGGTCTCCCGTCGCGCGCGCTGGTAGCATCGGTGGTTCGTGATACGACCGACTTCAAGGGTATCACCGCCAATGTGACCTTTGATGCGATCGGCGACAATGTGAGCGGCCAGTACTTCATCGTCCAGGTGGGTTCAGGTGATCCGGCTCAGTGGGGTGCTAACCCGATTGTCCAGACAATCACTTTGCCGTCGCCCTACAGCGCCTTCGAAGCGAATCTGATGGGCAGCTAGGCTGGAGTCTGGATTGGTTCATGGGCGGCGGCACTTGACAGTGCTGCCGCCTTTTTTGGGTCACAGGTTCGGAGCATTTCGCATGATTTCTCCCCGTTCCCTCACAGATTGGCTTTACCGCTTCGTCGCGTTTCCCATCGGCCAGATGGTCGTCTTTATTGTCGGTTCTGTCATTGTCCTGACGATACTGGCATATGGATTGTCGGTTCTGTTTCCTGAGCCGCGCACTGGGATCATTTTGTCCGAGCAAATCGGACGCCAACTGCCCAATATGATTGTGGCAGGTATCACTACTGGTTTTGTCTACGCGATGATCGCGCTGGGGTATACCCTGGTTTATGGTGTGCTGAAGTTTATTAATTTCGCCCACAGCGAGATCTTTATGTTTGGTTCGGTGATTGGTTATGAAGTGATGGTTCGGATCAACGAAACCGGGTATATCGGTTCATGGAGTCCATTCTTTCTGGTGGCGTTGATTGTTATTCTGTCGATGTTGGGATCTGGACTGCTGGCGGTATTGATCGAGCGAATCGCATATCGTCCTTTGCGCGGCGCTCCGCGTTTGGTTCCGCTGATTTCGGCGATTGGTGTTTCGCTACTGCTCACTGACCTGGTGCGCGCGTTCCAGGCAATCACTCGCAATGAATTCAATCTGACCTATCCGAAGAGCCAAGTTGCTGCGTTGAATGGCAACGTGCAGCTCCTGATTAGCGATTTCCCGACCAATATTCGCGTCACGTCAATTATCGTCATCATCGGCGCGGTGTTGATGCTGGTCGCGCTGAATTACTTTGTGAATGGAACAAAACTGGGGCGTGGGATCCGCGCAGTTTCGCAGGATATGTCCACGGCTGCCCTGATGGGCATCAATGTGAACCTGATGATTTCACTGACGTTCTTCGTCGGCGGTGCATTTGGCGGCGCAGCTGGTTCTCTATTCGGCTTGAACGTCGGTACGGTCACGCCGTTCGTTGGCTTCATTCCTGGCATCAAAGCATTCACGGCGGCAGTGCTGGGTGGGATCGGCAATGTGACGGGCGCACTGTTGGGCGGTCTGGCACTCGGTCTTATCGAGTCGTTCCTGAATGGTATCCTCGTATACTTTCCGGCGCTCGGCCAGCGATACACCGATATTTTCGCGTTTTCGGTGCTGATTCTGATCCTGATTTTCCGTCCGAGCGGCCTATTGGGTGAGCGTGTGGACGAGAAGGTGTAAGTCAATATGGCAGCCAAAACCAATTCACCTCGGCAGTCCTCACCGCTGATTAGCGTGTTTGATAACATCCGGGAAGCTCTTCGAAATCCGGTCATTGCTGGATTGGTGCTGATCACCTATGTGGTCATCGCATTTTTGATCTTGCGAGGCCTGAGCCGGCAGGATCCGCTCTTCCCTGTGAAGAGTATGCTAGCCTTTCCACCGCTGATATTGTCCCCGTTTCTTATTCTGGCGGCCAATCTGCGGATAGGTTTCAAGCTTGTCTTGATTGCCGCCGTGATGTTCATCATCGTGCCGTTGATTGGGATGTATGACCCGTCATACTTCGAACTGGTCATCCAAATTTGTACCTTTGCAGGGTTGGCGTTGGGACTTAATATCGTTGTGGGGTTTGCGGGGCTACTCGATCTGGGATACGTGGCTTTCTTCGCGGTCGGTGCGTATCTCTGGGCGATGTTTACATCGAATGTGGATACGTGGTTCAAGATCAACAATCTGTTGGTTCCTGCCAGTTCGTTCTACTTGTTCCTGTTTATTGGCGTAGTTGTGGCAGCCTGCGGCGGAATTCTCTTGGGACTTCCGGTGCTGCGACTTCGTGGTGACTATCTGGCGATTGTGACGCTGGGCTTCGGCGAAGTGATCCGTATATTGGCGGTGAACTTCAATGCGCCGACTAACTTCACTAATGGTTCGCAGGGGTTGGATGGCGTAGCGCGACCTCCCGCTCCTGTGTTTTTCACGGACATCATCGTCGCAGTGGAGCGGTCCCTGGGAATCCCAATCAACAATGCCCAACAACTTTCGCAGCAAATGCTGTTCTATTTCATTGCTATTGTGATCATTGGCATCATCATTCTGGTTGCTCGGCGGTTGGATGACTCGCCTATTGGGCGGGCGTGGACCGCTATCCGCGAGGATGAGGTTGCTGCTATCGCAATGGGTGTGCCGCTAGTTCGCATGAAGCTGTTAGCCTTCGCGATGGGGGCTTCGTTTGCCGGAGCGATTGGCGTGCTGTATGCCGCCAAGCAGTCATTCGTCAGCCCGGAAAGCTTCAGTTTGAACCAGTCTATCGGCATCTTGGCGATGGTGATCGTGGGTGGAATTGGCGGTATTCGCGGGGCCCTGTTCGGGGCTTTCGTTGTCACACTGATGAATTTGCAGTTTCTGAAGAGCTTTTCGCTTCAGATCACCAACTTCAAGAACGCTGATGCAGTTGCTCCTGGTTGGGCAATTGGCCTCATTGTCACATTCATCGCTGCGCTGGTCTTGTGGTTCCTCATCAAACGCTGGCTGCCTGCTCTTACCCATTTGGCACAGCGTCTGGGGAGCCAATTCCCTCCATCGACGCTGCGTTGGGTGGTCTTCATTCCCTTGGTGGTTATCATTGCGCTGCTGGCGTTCCAGATTCCGGATTTTCGTTTTGATAACTGGCCGACGCAGCTTGAACCTGCCAAGTACGAACGCTTGTTATTCGGTCTGCTGCTGATTGTGATGATGATTTTCCGACCAGCAGGCCTGCTTCCTGAACCACGCAGACGGATGGAACTGGCTGAGCAAAAACAGGCGCAAGCGGAGCCATCTACAGCCGGGGCAAAGGAGTAAAAGCAGCATGGCTCTCCTGGAAGTCAACAATGTCACCAAGCGGTTTGGTGGTCTGACTGCTGTCAACGATGTCAGTCTGGCGATTGAGGAGCGCAGTATCAGCGCCATCATCGGCCCAAATGGGGCGGGCAAGACAACGTTTTTTAATCTGCTGACGGGAATTTACCGGCCTGACTCTGGAACCATTCGCTTTGACGGGCGTTCGCTTATTGGTCTACGTCCAGATCAAGTCAATGGAGCGGGGATGTCGCGAACATTCCAAAACATCCGTCTGTTTCCGGGCATGACCGTGCTGGAAAATGTCATGGTGGGGATGCATTCTCGTCTGAATGTTTCCCTAGTGCAGACGCTGACGCGGTTAGGAGGTTTTACGCAGCAGGAACGACGGGTTCGTGAAAAAGCCAGTGATCTGCTGCGGTTCGTCGGTCTCGGCGGTAAAGGCGATGAAGTCAGCCGCAACCTGCCGTATGGCGACCAGCGGCGCATCGAACTGGCACGGGCGCTGGCGAGCGATCCGAAATTGATCTTGCTGGATGAACCTACAGCGGGAATGAATCCGAATGAGACGGTGGAAGCGATGACTCTATTCCGCCGGGTGCGGGATGAACTTGGTGTGACGGTGGTGTTGATCGAACATGATATGCGCGTGGTCATGGGGATCAGCGAACGCATCTCGGTGCTGGACTACGGGCAGAAGATCGCCGAGGGCACGCCTGCGGAAATCCGCGCCAACCCGCGCGTGGTTGAAGCCTATCTGGGGCGGCAGGCGGCTGGCTTGGTGAGCGAAAACGAAGGGGCGGGATCATGACGCCGTTACTAGAACTCCGAGATGTTCACACCTATTACGGCCAGATTCATGCCCTAAAGGGAGTGAATCTGAAGGTTGAAAAGGGGGAAATTGTCACCCTGGTTGGCTCGAACGGAGCGGGTAAAAGCACTTCTCTGCGGACGATCAGCGGGTTGGTGCGCGCCCGTCAGGGGAGTATCTTTCTGGAAGGCGAAAACATCACGACTCTAAAGCCGCACACGATTTCGGCGATGGGGATAGGCCACGTGCCAGAAGGACGGCGCATCTTCCCACTGCTGACGGTGCGCGAGAATCTCGAAATCGGGGCCTGGAATGTCAAAAGCCGGTCGATTATTAACGAGCGTATGGATCAGGTTGCGGCACTTTTCCCGCGGTTGAAAGAGCGGCTTGCTCAAAAAGGTGGAACGCTCTCCGGCGGCGAGCAGCAGATGCTGGCTATTGGCCGCGCCTTGATGTCTTCGCCGCGTGTGATGCTGCTCGATGAACCGTCGATGGGACTGGCTCCGGTGTTGGTCGAAAGTATCTTCGAGATCATCAAGCAGATTAATGCTGCTGGTACAACTATCCTGCTTGTCGAGCAGAATGCGCTGATGGCCCTGGAAGTTGCCAAGCGCGGTTATGTCTTGCAAACCGGTCAGGTCGTGCTAAATGACACGGCCAAGGCGCTGCTCAACAACGAGATGGTCCGCAAAGTTTACCTCGGCGAAAACTAAGCCCTATTCATTTGAGGGGATGGGCATCCTGCTCATCCCCTTTCCACGTGCAGGAAGTACCCATGACACCTATGAAACCGATGTCGTTTGATTTTCGATCACGGCGTTCGATGGTTACTGCGCGACGCGGCATGGTAGCGACAAGCAATCCGCTGGCCTCTCAATCTGGGCTTGCTGTTCTCCGCCAGGGGGGTAATGCCGCGGATGCCGCGATTGCTGCTGCGGCTGTACTCAATGTGACTGAGCCGGCCTCTACTGGGATTGGGGGCGATTGCTTCGCGCTGTACTTTGATGCCAAGAGGCGCCGGATTAGCGCCCTGAATGGGAGCGGGCGTGCTCCGATGGCGTTGAGTTTGCCAGAACTCCGGTCGCAGGGCTACACGATGATCCCGGAACGCAGCCCGCATGCGGTGACTGTGCCGGGTGCGGTGGCCGGGTGGCATGATCTGCTCCGTCGGCATGGGACGATGACGCTTAAGCAAGTTCTGGTTGATGCGATTGCCTATGCGCGTGACGGCTATCCGGTGCATCCGGTCTTTGGTGCGGCCTGGGCTGCGACAGCAGATTTCCTGCGGAGCAGCCCGCATACTGAGGATTATCTACCGGATGGCGATGCGCCTCAGATCGGACAGATGGTTAAGCTCCCGTCTTTGGCTCATACACTCGAAATGATTGCTGAGGGCGGGCCAGAGGCATTTTATACCGGGCCGACGGCTAAGGCGATTGTCTCAACGCTGCAATCATTGGGTGGCGTGATGACATTAGACGATCTCAAGCAGCATACCTCGACGTGGGGCGATCCAATCAGTGTGAATTATCATGGGATCGAGGTTTTTGAGCATCCACCGAATGGTCAGGGATTGGCGGCACTGCTGGCGATGAATATCGCCTCCGGTTGGCCGCTTGCGGAAATGGAGTGGGATTCGCCAGAGCGCCTGCACTTGATGATTGAAGCGATGCGATTGGCCTTTGCTGATGCGCGACACTATATTGCGGATCCAGCGGCAATACCGGTTCCGGTAGCAGAATTGCTCAGCCCCCACTATGCGGCACGGCGGCGAGCGTTGGTCTCGGCAGAGCGGGCCATGCAGCCGCCCGCTTATGGCCTGCCGAGCGCGGGTTCAGATACTGTTTATTTGACAGCAGTGGATGGTGAGGGGAATGCCTGTTCGTTCATCAACAGCTTGTACTTCGGCTGGGGGACAGGAATTGTTGCCAAAGGAACAGGCGTATTTCTTCAGAATCGCGGCGCGGGATTCAGTCTGGAGCCGCAGCATCCGAATGCGCTGGCTGGTGGCAAGCGGCCCTACCATACGATTATTCCCGGTATGGCGCTGAAAGATGGCGAATTATGGGCTAGCTTCGGCGTGATGGGTGGTTTTATGCAGCCGCAGGGCCATTTCCAGGTGATCAGTGCGATGGTGGATGATAACCTGAATCCGCAGGAGACGCTCAATCGCCCGCGCTTCTGCCTCGAAGATGGAACTGGATCGAGCATTCTGGCACTGGAGGAGGGCATTCCGGTAGCGACGATGGCGCGATTGGCCGAACTCGGTCACTCGGTGCGCCCTGTCTCAGGCCGCGGCCGGGGCGTGTTTGGCGATGGTCAGATCATCCGGCGTGATGCCGAGTCTGGCGTGCTGCTGGGTGGCAGTGATCCGCGCAAAGACGGATTAGTGGCGGCGTTTTGAAGGCTGTTTCTGAGACCATATGAGTGCTCCTGTCCCGCTGCGTAGAATCCGCGTTGTGCTGTGCCGGGGCCAGTACTGCAACATGAGCCGCCGGGCAGATGCGCTGTTCAAGCGGCTTGAACCGCTAGTCGATGCGGTCAACGGCGACCGGTATCCTAAACCTGTGAAGCTGGAGATTGCGAACTGCCTCAATTTGTGCGGGGCGGGGCCGAATCTGGTAATTTATCCCGCGAATGTGGTGTGTAACCAAGTTGAACCGGATATGCTGAATGAAATCATCGAGCAGCATGTGCGTAAGCCGCTGGAATTCCCATCCGATTAGAAGATGTAGGCCATATTCGGCGCAGTCTTTGCCAGACCGTCCGGATCAAGTGCCACATTGACACAGGCTGGGCGCCCGCTGGCGAAGGCGCGTTCCAACGCGGGCAGGATGTCCTCTGGTCGTTCGACATACTCCCCACAGCCGCCCAGCGCTTCGACGACGCGATCATAGCGCGTTGGAGCCAGTGAGGTGGCGACTGCGCGTTCCGCGCCGATCATCTGCTTTTGAATGACGCGAATGTTACCCCAACCGGCATCATTACCGACAATGCTGACGATAGGTAGGTTGAAGCGCACTGCGGTATCGAACTCGAAGCCGTTCAGCCCAAAAGAACCATCCCCGCTGATGATGAGAACCTTCTTTTCGGGATAGAGGTGCTTGGCTGCAATTGCAAACGGAACGCCGACGCCTAGGCATCCCAATGGCCCTGGATCAAGCCACTGGCCTGGTAGGATTATATCTAGAACGCGAGCGCAGGCTGTCACGATGTCACCCCCGTCGCCAATGACGATGGTATTCTCATCGACAAAACGGTTGAGTTCAGCACCAAAGCGGAAGTGATTGACGGGAGAGTCATTGAGTGATTCCCACTGTTTCTGCTCATTATCTTTACGCGCTTCGATCTCCTGAATGCGTTGAAGCCAGGCATCATAGCGGATGCCTGGCAGCCCTTCGGCAATGGCTTCTAGCACTGCACGGGCACTGGCCGTCAGTGCCAGATCAGCCTGACGGTTACGATTGAGTTCGGCAGGATCGCTTTCCAACTGAACAAGTTTGGCTTGTGGATTCCAGCCTTCCTGCCCATACTTCAGCCGGAAATCGAGCGGTGTGCCAATCAGCAG
Source organism: Anaerolineae bacterium (assembly GCA_034431625.1). Lineage (GTDB taxonomy): Bacteria > Chloroflexota > Anaerolineae > Aggregatilineales > Phototrophicaceae > CFX2. Next base: position 28,001 of record DAOUCY010000001.1, read on the forward strand.
CACGAGATCAGCTTCGCGCAGGGCACTGCTGCGAGCAGACTTGAAGCAGTTTGGATGAGTCATTGGGAGTGTGCCGCGCCCTGCTCCATTGGTGAAGACGGGGATACCGGTCTGCTCTGTGACGTCGCGTAAGGCATCATGGGCTGCATCCCAATAGACCTGTGTGCCAGCGATGATGATCGGCTTTTGAGCGGCGCGGAGCAGATCAAACAGGCGAGCGATATCCTCCAAATTGGGCTGCGGCGGCTCAACGCTCACTCGGGACGGAATCGCGGGCGGTTCGACAGCATTGAACAAGACATCGAAGGGGATTTCAACGAAGACTGGGCCAGGGCGTCCACTCAGCGCGATGCGGAAGGCCTCGTTGAGCTGCTCAGGAATACGCTCGGTTTCGGTAATGCTGAAGGCCGCTTTGGTGATGTCCTGAAACATGCCGATCTGAGGCATTTCCTGGAGTGCGCCCATCCCTTTGGTTTTGAGCGGCGCAGCTCCACCGATTAGAATCAGCGGGCTGCGGGCTTCATAGGCGTTGGCAACACCGGTAACGGCATCGGTCACGCCTGGACCGGCTGTCACGACCGCAACCCCGATATTGCGAGTCAGCCGGGCATGGGCATCAGCGGCGTGGGCAGCGGCTTGCTCATGACGGAAGTCAATGATCGAAATGGCATTGTTCAGGCAGCCGTCGTAGATTGCCATCACATGGCCGCCGCACAGGGTGTACAGTGTCGAAACTCCTTGTGCGGCCAGCGTGCGCGCAACCAATTCTCCACCGAGCGTATACATCCGGCTGTCCTTTCGCGCGATTATTCCGGGCTACTCTGGCTGGCGATGCGGCAGGCCGTTTCGGCCAGCACTGCTGCGCCGATAGCCAGTGCTGATTCGTCTAAGTCGAAGATTGGGCTGTGGTGCGGCCGGTTCAGGCTGTCCAGCTTAGCTCCTAGGCTGAACATCGCGCCGGGGGCTTTGCGGGCCATGTAGCTGAAATCCTCTGCTCCCATGCCGAGGCTCGTTGGTGCTAGTCCTTCACGACCCAGCAGATCGACTGTCACGGTCTCGATCAGATTGGAGACGGCGGGGTCGTTGTAGAGTGAGGGGTAGCTCTTCTTGATGTTGAGCGTATAGTCCCCGCCGAAGGCACGGGAGACTGCAAAGGCTTTCTCTAGTTCAGCCCAAAGCTGGTGGCGGGTTTCATCGTTGTAGCTGCGGATGGTTCCACGCAGATGGACTTCGCTCGGAATCACGTTGTCGGCGTCGCCAGCATGCACGGCTCCAACCGAGATGAGGGCAGGATGAACGGGGTCGATGCGCCGGGCGCGGATACCGTGAATGGCATTGATGACCTGGGCTAGGATGAAGATCGGGTCAATGCCATAATGTGGATATGCGCCATGGCATCCCTCACCTTTGATCGTGGCCGTGAATGAGTCCACTGAGGCGCAGACAAAGCCGCTTGAAATTTCAACCTTGCCAGATTCTTCCCCGCTGGCAACATGCAGTGCAATCACTGCGTCGAGATTTTCTAGCGCGCCATCTTCAATCATCCGCATGGCTCCGCTTTTGCCCTCTGCGTCTTCGGCTTCTTCTGATGGTTGGAATAACAGACGAAATTCCCCTGCCGGACGATCTGGCATTTCGTTGAGTATCTTGGCAATGCCGAGCAGAATGGCGGTGTGAGCGTCATGCCCGCAGGCGTGCATCACGCCAGGGGTCTTTGAAGCGTACGGCACATCGTTGGCTTCCTGGATAGGCAGGGCATCCATGTCGGCGCGGATACCCACCGCTGGACGTCCCTCTCCGATTCGGGCAACCACGCCAGTCTTGCCGACTCCAGTTTCGACTTCGATCCCCATATCGCGCAACGTATCGGCGACAAGCCTCGCTGTTCGGAATTCCTGGAAGGTCAGTTCGGGATGCATGTGGATATCGCGCCGCCAGGCAATGATCTGGTCCTCAATCTGGCGAGCACGTTCGAGCATGGTTGGGGTACGCATTTGCCCACTCCTATGAATTGGCGGAATTGGTTTGGGGATAGCAGGAACGGTCAAACCATTCCAGCATATGGCTTAGGGTGGCGATCCGGTGTTCGGGTTCTCCAGTGCGGGTCATTTCATGTCCCTCGCGGGGGAAGCGCAACAGACGGACTGTGCCTCCATTACGGCGAACGTAGGTAAACATCTGTTCCGACTCAGAGATTGGAACCCGGAAGTCGTTCTCTCCGTGAATCAGGAGCAGGGGGGTCTTGATTTTGTGGGCATGTGCCAGCGGGGAGTTCTGCCAGAGGAACATTGGGTCTTCCCATGGATCGAACCCGAACTCGGACTGGACAAAGCTCACGATATCAGTGGTTCCGCTGAAGCTAAGGAGGTTATACACGCCGCGCTGGGCAACTGCCGCGACAAACCGGTTACTGTGGGCGACCAGCCAGGTGGTCATGTAGCCGCCGTAAGAGCCGCCCGTGACGGCCAGCCGATGTGGGTCGACAAAGCCTTTATCGAGCAGCGCATCGACACCGCTCAGAATATCTCCGGCGGCCAGCGTGCCCCACTGTGAATGCAGCGCCATCTGAAAAGCCTCGCCGTAGCCGTCACTGCCGCGTGGGTTGGTGAAAAATGCTACGTAGCCCCGAGCCGCATGGAGCTGCCATTCATGCCACATCGACTTCATTGAGGGACCCCACATGATATGTGGGCCGCCGTGGATGTTCAGTGCCAGCGGATATGTCTTGCCAGCCTCGTAGTCCACTGGCAGCAGATACCAACCCTGAATCTCGGCCCCATCGGGCGTCTTCCAGCGCAGTTCTTGGATAGGTTGGACAATCACGCTGTCCAGGAATTTCTGGTTCACCTGCGTGATAGGACGAGCCTTGGTTTCACTGAGGTGCTGGTGGTAAAGCTCGGATGGATTGGCCGGAGTGCTGACGTTCATGATCAGACCAGCGTGGCTGTGGACATCAAAAGTCTCCACGTGCATTTCCCCGCCAGAGATCAAGCAAATTGTTCCGGTATCGAGGTCAGCCTGATGAACCTCGATACGCCCGGCATTGGCGCTGGTGAAGTACAGGCTGCTGCTATCTGGTGACCATTTGTACTGGTATACAGCTCGGTCGAATTCTAGATTCAGGTCACGGATTTCGCCTCCTGCACTGGACATGACTGCCAGTCGCGACATGCGTTCGCTTAGCCTCTCACGCGGCAGCCGCAAGAATGCAATCCAACGACCGTCAGGGGATGCAGTTGGATTAAAGCTGCTGAAGGTTTCATCTGTTAGCTGTTCGTGACTGCCATCGGTGACGCGCACCCGATATAGGTTACTCCAGCGCCAGGGTTCATCACCCTCTGGATTGCCTATACGGGCGGTCAGGATGAACTGGCCGTCCGGGGTCCATTGTGGGGCTTCGTGATCAGCGTCAGCATTGGTCAGGCGGCGTGGGCGAGTTTGTTCCTTCTGCAGCCCTTCGGCTGTGGGCATGATGTAGACCTGGTTGAAGCGATCGCTCAGAAAACTGGTTCCGGATCGATAAGGGATGCGCCAGACTGGACGTGGATCCCAGCGCTGGTTTTCGTCCTGGTCGCGCCGTTCCTTGCGCTGCTTGGCATCGAGCTTATCGGCAGGTTTAGGGTCTTCCTCGCCGCGATCTTCTTTAGACCGTTCGCTGGCATTCACCGGGGACAGAAATGCCATCCACTGCCCATCGGGTGACCAAGCCGGACTGCTGGCTCCATTCGGTAGCGCGGTCAGCACTCGGGCCTCGCCACCCGGCTCTGCGATGGGCAGCAAATAAATCTGGGATTTGTCGTCACGCGAAGAAACAAAGGCCAGCGTCTGGCCGTCTGGACTCCAACGCGGGTGAGTGTCCTTGCCGCTGCGGGTGAGTTGTAGGGTCTTTCCATCGGTTGGGCGGGTTAACCAAATGTTGCGTTTGTAACTGTTGTCGAGCCGGTCTACAGTTACTTGGACGTAAGCAACCCAAACTCCATCCGGACTGATTCGCGGATCCTCAATCAGGGTGATCCGGCACAGGTCTTCGGCGACGATCTTTTGTTTCGTGTTTGCCAAGTCACACATCCTGCGTGGTTTATCCAAAGGGGCTTTAGTCCGCCGATTATACCGCACTGTCTTGCGGCCTACAGACCACGGCAGCAGGCCACTTCTAGTGAATGGTTCAATTGACGCCTAGAACGGATTAGCTAGAATTGAAAAGGCGGCGAAGATAAGTGTTCAGTATTATTTTGTGTCTGCCGCGATTTCTCAAAGCTTTTGTGGGCTTTTGTTGTCTTTTTTGACCCTTAAAGCTGCTTGTTTGGTCCGTTAGAATGACGCGGCTGCCGCTCTTTGACCCCTTGAAGGAAGGTATCAATTATGGTTCAGGCATTGGCGATCCAGACGAAGGATTTGGGACGCATCTACAAGATTCGCGGCCCAAAGAAGAAGGGCGATGCCAAACAGCTCGTGGCACTGGAAGGGGTCAATCTGTAGGTGGAGCAGGGGGAGCTTTTCGGCCTGTTGGGGCCAAACGGGGCTGGCAAGACAACGCTCATCAAGATTCTCTCGACGCTGCTGCTGCCAACTAGCGGAGTCGCGCTGGTGGAAGGCCGGGATGTTACCAAAGACGTGTTCCAGATTCGCCAACGCATCAGCATGGTGAGCGGCGGCGAAATCAGCGGCTACGGGCTGCTGACTGTTGAAGAGAACTTGTGGATGTTCGCACGTTTTTATGGTCTGGATACGGCGACTGCGCATAAGCGAATCGATGAGCTGCTGGCGGTCGTGGGAATTGCGGATCGCAAACGGGCGAAGATTTCCGACCTTTCGACCGGGCTGCGCCAAAAGATGAACTTTGTGCGTGGATTCTTGAGTGATCCCAGCATAGTCTTTTTGGATGAACCGACGTTGGGGCTGGACGTGACGGCTGCGCGGGAAGTGCGCGGCTTCGTCAAAGCGTGGATGCGGGCGGTTCCTTCTCGGACGCTGCTGCTCACGACCCACTATATGGCAGAGGCTGATGAGTTGTGTGACCGGCTGGCGATTGTGGACAGCGGCAAGGTGCTGGTCTGCGATACCCCTGATAACCTCAAACACCGCTTGCAGAAAGATGCAGTCTTCAACCTCAAAGTCAGCCTGCTTGGGCCTAAACCTAGCCGGGATGCCATGATTGAGTCTGTACCAGGGGTGCGGCGAGTCACAGCGTCGGAACATGAAGGCTACACTGAACTCTCACTTATCCTAGCAGAAGAGTCCGTGTTAGGCGGAGTCCTCGGACACTTGAGCAGCCGCGGCTCGAACTTGATTGCTCTGGAGAAGCGTGCTCCCACATTGGGGATGTGTTTATACAACTAGTGGGCCGCCGCTTAGACGAGGATACCTCGAAACGAGATGGAGCAGCGCAATGAGCTACCAACGAGTTCATCAGGCAGTCGGCGTGCGCCTCTTCTGGAATTCAATTTGGGCGCGAGCATATCCCCGTGTTGTAGGCGCCGCCCGTGAGCGCAGTTGGATGTTCTTTGAAACGGTGCTGCCGTTTATGGCGACTGTTTCATATGTTTACGTGTACCGCGCCATCGGCGCTCCAGAGGAATTTATCGGCTTTGTGATCGTCGGCGGTGCGATGACCGCATTCTGGTTGAATGTCCTCTGGTCGATGGCCAGCCAATTGTACTGGGACAAGAATGACGGCAACTTGGAAGTGTATGTGCTGTCTCCGGCACCAATGATGGCGATTCTGCTGGGAATGGCTGTTGGAGGGATCGTCATGACCGCCACACGCGCCGTGGTGATTCTCGTTCTCGGGTCACTTCTCTTCAATGTCACCTACAACATTCAGAGCCTACCTCTTCTTGTGATTGTCTTTGGGCTGACCCTGGCCGCGCTCTACGGCATGGGTATGATGTTTGCCTCGATCTATTTAGCAGCGGGACGCGAGGCCTGGCACTTCTCCAACCTGCTCCAGGAGCCGATCTATCTGCTGTCCGGTATGTACTTTCCGGTCAAATCTCTGGGGGGAGTCGTAGCGACCTTTGCATCGATCATTCCTCTCACATTAGGCATGGACGCTATGCGCCAGTTGATCTTTGGCGAGGCGACCGCGCAGGGTTTCCTGCCCGTGACGGTCGAGATGGTCATCCTGGCTGTGATGGCGGCCATCTTCATTGTGCTGGCATTCTGGCTGCTAAACCGCTTAGAAGAGATTGGCCGTCGAGAAGGCCGTTTGATCGAGCGCAAGAAATAAAGGGACGTATGATTGCACAATGGCTTTTGAACCGATCATGGGTGCGGCGCAGCAATGCCCTGCGCACCTTCTTCACTGCTGCCTGGTTGGGCTGGTAGATCGAGTCGAACTGGGCGGATCCGCTGCTTTTTGCGATCTATTCCTTTGCGCGTCCGATTTCCAGCGTGTTGATCTTGGTTGTAATGTACAGTGTCATCACCAATGGCGCGACGCAGCAGCCGATCTTTGCTTATATCTACCTGGGCAATGCGCTGTATATCTTGGTAGGGCAGGTCATCAGCGGTGTAAGCTGGACAATCATCGATGATCGTGAACGCTACCGCACTCTTCGGCAGCTTTACACCACGCCAATGAACGGCTACTTCTACATGGCGGGACGGGGAATGGCGCGCCTCATGGTGGGTTTGATTTCGCTGGTGATTACTCTCGTTTTTGGCGTCATTGCTTTCGCACTTCCAGTATCAGTATCTTCCATCGACTGGCTCCTGTTTATCACCAGCACACTGCTCGGAATAGCGGCGCTGGTGGCGATTGGTTTGCTGATGGGATCGCTGACGATGATGGCCGCGCGGCATTTATGGTCTCTGGGCGATGCGATCACTGGGGCGCTGTTTCTGTTCAGCGGTGCAATATTCCCGCTCGATGTGCTGCCAGATGTGCTGCGGCCGATTGGCCTGGCGTTTCCGGTGACGTACTGGCTGGAAGTGGCCCGCCGGGCGCTCCTGGGTGAGAATGCGCCGCGCTTCCCTACCTTTGCGTCTTTCAGTGATAGCGATCTACTGCTGATCCTGTTGGTTTTGACGGTACTGCTGATCACTGCTTCGGTTTTCTTCTACTTGTGGGCGCTGCATCGTGCCAAAGAGACCGGACTGTTCGACATGGAAACATCGTACTGAGCCGCTAAAAGCGGTAGAATAGCGCTCGAATACAGAAACTTTACTTGAGGATATCCCCATCTGTGACTCAACATCCTATTCGCGTCGGAATCGTCGGCTGCGGCAGCATGGCCGTGTACCATCTCAAAAATATGCTCAAGCAGCAGGACACGACCCAAATAACTGCCATCTGCGAACCCTCTACAGCCAATTATGAAACAGCCGCGCGGTTGTTCCGCCGGGCGGGGCTACCGCCTCCTCCCAACGAACCTGATTGGCTGAAATTTGTTCGCGAGTTTGCAGGTAAACTGGATGCTGTATTCATCATCACGCCGCACGTCTATCATTTCGAGCAGGCCAGCACCAGCCTTGAACAGGGGTGGGACGTGCTGCTTGAAAAACCAATGGTGATGAACGCCGCTGAAGCGCAGGCCTTGATCCAAGCCCGTGACCGAAGCGGGAAGACTCTTGTTGTTGCTTTTCCGGGCAGCCTGTCGCCTCAGATCCGTAAAGCTGATGAACTGCTGCGTTCGGGTGAGTTGGGTGACATCCTCAACATCAGTGCTACGGTCTGGCAGAATTGGGGGCCGGGGACGGCCAATACCTGGCGGCAGTGTCCTGAGCTTTCCGGCGGCGGATTTCTGTTCGATACCGGAGCGCACATGCTTAATACTGTAGCTGATCTGGCCGGCGAGGACTTTGCTGAGGTGTCAGCCTGGCTAGATAATCGAGGGCGCCCAGTCGATATTCTGGGCGTGGTGATTGGGCGGCTGCGTTCCGGGACGTTGGTGACGATGAATGGCTGTGGCGAGGCGATACCTTCCTGCGCTTCGGACATCCAGGTGTTCTGCACCAAAGCGATCCTGCGTACAGGCATTTGGGGCGAGCGGCTCGAAATTCAACGTCACGGGGAGAATCGCCTGCGGAAACTGCCTGTTCCGGATTCTCTGGGAGTGTGGGAGCAGTTCCTAGCGGTGCGCCGTGGTGACATGCCGAATCCTTGTCCGCCAGAGGTCGGACTGCGAATGTCTCGTCTGTGGGATGCAATCAAGGACTCAGCCTACCAGGATGGTAGGCCGGTTCATGTTATCAGAAATCAATAGATAGAGGATAAAAGCGATATGAATGGTATTCGGGTGACGGTCTGGAATGAAGGACGTCACGAAAAGATCAACCCGGACGTGCAGAAAATCTATCCCAGTGGTATGCACCACGCCATCAGCGAGTATTTGAAAGCGCAGGGTTTGGCTGTTCAGACGGCCACACTAGACGAACCCGAACACGGATTGACTGAAGCAGCGCTGCGCCAGACTGATGTGCTGACGTGGTGGGGACATCTGGCGCATGGCGAGGTTGATGACCATATTGTGGATCGCGTGTATCAGCGCGTCTTGGAAGGTATGGGGTTGGTCGTGCTGCATTCAGGGCACTTCTCCAAGATTTTCAAGCGGCTGATGGGCACAAGCTGCGATCTGAAATGGCGCGAAGCTGGCGAACGCGAACGCATCTGGGTGGTGGATCCATCGCATCCTATCGCTGAAGGATTGGGTGAGTACATCGAAATCCCGCACGAGGAGATGTACGGTGAACACTTCGACATCCCCGCGCCGGATACGCTAGTTTTCGTCAGTTGGTTTCAGGGCGGCGAAGTCTTCCGCAGCGGTTGCTGCTACCAGCGGGGGCGTGGCAAGATATTCTATTTCCGTCCTGGACATGAAACCTACCCGACCTATCATAATTCTGAAGTGCTGCGCGTGATTTACAACGCGGTTCGCTGGACGGCGCAGCCCGGTGGCCCAGAACTGCGCTATGGACATCGCCCGCAGATGTTGGAGAGTGTCAAGCCCTGATGGTTTGGGTGGGGTATTCGGAATAGTGTGATTCAGAGGCAGGGCGTTCATGTTCTCGTGGACGCCCTGTATGTTCTTTGATGGCGAGCGGAAAGGGTGTTGGTATGTTGGCAAAGCGATTCTGGGTAGGCTGTGTTGTGATAGGAATCGTGCTCGTACTTTCGTTCGGTGTCGTTCAATCCGCAGACGGTGAGCGAACCGGCACGGATGGACTGCCCTGGTGGAATGACCGAGTGTTTTATGAAATCTTCGTGCGCAGCTTCCAGGACAGCGATGGTGATGGAATCGGCGACTTGCAGGGGGTCATCAGCAAGCTGGATTACCTGAATGATGGCGATCCGAACACCAGTACCGATCTGGGCGTGACTGGAATCTGGCTGATGCCGATCATGGAGTCGCCCAGTTATCACGGTTACGACGTGACCAACTACATGAAGGTCGAGCAGGATTACGGGACGAATGAAGACTTCAAACAGTTGATGGCAGAAGCGCATAAGCGTGGGATTGCCGTGATCGTTGATATGGTGCTGAATCACACCTCACGCGATCATGAGTGGTTTAAGGATGCCCAAACACCTGGCTCAACCCACGATCAGTGGTATCGCTGGAGCATCACCAAGCCTGCCCAGATTGGGCCTTGGGGCCAGCAGGTGTGGTATCCGCTTGGCAATCGTTACTACTATGCCGTGTTCTGGGATGGCATGCCCGATCTGAATCTGCGGAATCCAGCAGTTACCCAAGCTGTGTTCGATGTGGCTCGTTTTTGGTTGGAGGATATGGGGGCTGATGGTTTCCGTATGGATGCCATCCGTTATCTTGTAGAGGATGGTAACACACTCTCCAGCGCTGAGGGGAACTTCACCTGGCTGAAAAAGTGGAATGACTATATTGACTCGCTTGATCCGCAAGCGCTCACTGTCGGTGAAGTTTGGACGAACAGCTTTGAGGTCTCCCAATACGTGCCGGATAGTGTTGACATGGCCTTTGAGTTCGACTTGGCACGTGCCATCCTCAGCGCGGTCAACAGTGGCAGCAGCGGTGCATTGGTTCCAATGCTGGAGCGTGCTCAACGATTATATCCAGCCGGTCAGTATGCCAGCTTCGTCACCAACCACGACCAGGATCGTCTGATGACCGAGGTGGATGAGGATGCCGGCAGGGCACGCGCTGCTGCCGCGATTTTGCTGACCACACCCGGCGTGCCCTTTCTCTACTATGGCCAGGAAATCGGCATGATCGGCGCGAAACCGGACGAGTGCATCCGCACGCCGATGCAGTGGGACGCCACCAAGCCGCAGGCCGCCTTTATGTTTGGCAAACGCTGCTTGACTAATGAAGTTGAGTTCAACCTTGCGGTGCAAGCTGACGATCCGTCATCTCTGTTCAGCCTATACCGGTCACTCATCCATCTACGGAACGGAAACCCAGCGCTTCGTGTCGGGACTCTGTCACTTGTGGATAGTGACTCGCTGGCGCTACTGACTTTCTTACGCCAGAGCCAGGAGCAGACTGTTCTTGTCGTGATCAACCTCTCGGCTGAACCGGTCTCAAATTACCAGCTCACTCTCAAGACGAGCAGTCTGGCGCAGGACGCATCAGCAGCCCTGATCTTTGGCGAGGGCAGCATCACCGCTCCACGTATTGACTCATCAGGTGGTTTTGCAGCCTACACCCCACTGGCTGAAATACCGGCACAGTCGGCGGCAGTCATCCAGATCGGTTCGTGACGGCTCCCAAAAGTTGGGGAGATCATATCATGTCTCCCCAACTTATCTATTAATTCGCGGTTAGCGATCTAGTTCACGAGCCAAGTCCACCAAGCTTAGATCGATCTGCTTTTTGTTCTTGACGACTTCGCTGAGCGGTGTAGTAGTAATCTGTCCCTTGTTCAGGCCAACGAGAACCCCATACTCGCCGCGCGCCAGAGCCGCTGTCGCTGCCGCGCCGAAGCGCGTTGCCAGCACCCGGTCGAATGCGCCGGGCATCCCACCGCGTTGAATATGGCCGAGGATAGTTGCCCGCAGTTCAAATCCGATTGTTTGCGCGTGCTGCTTAAAGTATTGGATGAGCGCCTCAGCGTTGTATTTGGCTCCCTCAGCCACAACGATGATGGCGTGTTTCTTGCCGCGCCGGTAAGCCTCGCGGATTTCGTTGGCGATGGTCTCCGGCTCAACTTCGACTTCTGGAATCACGATAAATTCGGCTCCGCCGGCGATGCCAGACATCAGGGCGATATAGCCGCAGTCGCGCCCCATGACTTCCAGCAAGAAGGCGCGTTGGTGCGAAGAAGCGGTGATCTTCAGACGGTCGATGGCCTCCAGCGCGATGTTCAATGCGGTATCAACGCCGATGGTCATTTCGGACCCATACAAATCGTTGTCTATGGTCGAGGCGATGCCTACTACTGGGAAGCCCATTTGCGAGAGGGCATTCGATCCGGTCTGCGAACCGTTGCCGCCGATGACAATCAACCCTTCAATGCCACGGCTCTGGAGCTGCCGCAGGGCTTTCCGGCGCCCTTCTTCAGTTTTGAACTCAGGGGCACGGGCGCTGCCGAGGATAGTACCACCCTGCTGGATGATCCCGCCGACATCACGCTGCCCCATCTGTCGCATATCTCCACTCATCAAACCGGCGTAGCCATGCTGCACGCCATAGACGTCCCACCCTTTTGCAATGCCGGTGCGGACAACTGCGCGAATAGCTGCGTTCATGCCGGGAGCATCTCCGCCGCTGGTGAGTACCGCTATGCTTTTCATCAGTTTGCCTCCTGTGTCCTGGGGCATTGGACCACAGCAGGACACGCGCTCTCGTTCACGAAAGGATCGCTTCTATGGTACTATCGGCGCAAGATTCTGCCCAAGAGATCAACTGAGGGATATTCATCATGACATTTGACACTCTTTTGTATAGCATTAACAGTCACATCTGCACCATTACACTCAACCGGCCGGATCGTTTGAACGCGATGACGGCGCAGATGCTTCACGAACTCCAGGCTGCTTTTGCTCAGGCGCGTGACGATACAAGTGTACGCGCTATCATCTTGACCGGGGCTGGACGGGGTTTCTGTGCTGGGGCAGATCTAACTGCTGCTTCCGAAGGTATGGCCTCATCAACAGCATCCTTTTCACATAGTCAGTTCTTGCAGGCAACCTATAATCCGCTGGTTCTGCTGATGCGGTCACTGCCCAAGCCGATCATAGCTGGGGTTAACGGCGTTGCGGCAGGGGCAGGCATGAGTTTGGCACTGGCCTGCGACTTGCGGCTCGTGGCGGAAAGTGCTACTTTCAGCCAGGCTTTCGTCAAGATAGCTCTTGTTCCTGATAGTGGTTCGACCTGGTTTCTGCCACGTTTGATCGGTACGACTCGCGCTCTCGAACTTATGCTGACCGGCCGTCGGATTACCGCGCAGGAAGCGCTGGAATGGGGGATGGTCAATCAGGTTGTCCCAGATCGAGAGTTCTCAACTACTCTCATGACACTGGCAGCCCAGTTCGCAGCAGCGCCGACTCATACCATCGGTCTGATCAAGCAGGCAGTTGAATTTGCACTGGACAGTACCCTGGCAACTGCACTGGCAAAAGAGGCTGAGCTGCAGGACATCGCTGGAGCCTCCGCCGACCATCAAGAGGGAGTCGCTGCTTTTCTTCAGAAACGTCCCGCTGTCTTTAGCGGGCAATAGCATGGAGACCTTTGCTCATGTCGCAGCCTTCACTTTCCACCTTCCTCGAGTTTGCTCTGGAAATAAGCTACCAGGCAGGCAAGATTACGCTGGGGTACTTTCAGACCGGTGTCGGCGTGGAACGCAAAGCCGACTTTTCACCTGTGACCATCGCAGATAAAATGGCTGAGCAGTATCTCCGCGCTCAAATCGAAAAATATTGGCCGGATCATGGCATGATCGGCGAGGAATTCGGTCAGCAGACAGGGAAAAGTGAGTATATCTGGACGATTGATCCAATTGATGGAACGAAGTCATTTGTACAGGGCGTTCCTATCTATGCCAACCTGCTTGCATTGACTGATGGCAATCGGCCACTGGTTGGGGTTGCTAACTTCCCAGCTCTCAACGAAGTGGTCTATGCTATGCATGGAAGGGGTTGTTACTGGAATGGGCGGCGTGCAAGGGTATCAACCTGCGCTGTTATGAAAGATGCTGTTCTGCTGGGTAGTGAGATCGATTTGACGGAATATGGTACAGACAAAGCTGAAGGTTGGAATCGTTTACTTAAAGCCACCTACATCCATCGCACGTGGGGTGACTCGTATGGCTACGCCCTCGTGGCAACAGGCCGGGCTGAGATTATGGTTGATCCGATTATGCAGGTGTGGGATTGTGGTCCCTTGCAGGTCATTATGGAAGAGGCTGGGGGGACTTTCACGGATTGGCAGGGTGTTCCAACCATCTATAACCACGAATCCATTGCGACCAATGGACTGCTTTACGATGAAACCCTGCGGCTTGTTCAACCTTCTTCCCAGTAGTGTTAAGAAGGGGGAGCGTTGAGGAACGCGCCGAAAAAGCTGCTGAAGTAGCTAAAGTCGCCAATGCGTCCTTGGTGCAGAGGGCTAGAGGCGTCCCACATCGCTGCCCAGCTCACGATCACGTCTTCGGCGTCGAAGGTTGATCCATCGGAAAACTGTACATTGGGCCGCAGCTTGAACGTCCACTGGGTTGCATCTTCGTTGGCACTCCATTCTAAGGCGAGTGCTGGGACAACATCACCGCCGCTGAGTTCGTACCCCAACAGTGATTCGTTGATCTGCTCGCAGGCGCGGAAGGTTTCACCATCGCTTTCGTCGTTGCAGTACAGGCTGAGCGGCTCGGCATTTTGCATAAAGATGATGTCGCTGTCATTCGGGTCGTCCATTACGCGGAATTGCTCTGCTGCGAACAGGCTGGAATATGCCCCCCGGATACGGGCAGCATAAGCAGTGGCGCTGATGCCGTGGGCGATTGGAACCATCGGGACGATGCTGGCGATCAGATTGTTGGCTTCCTTATACAGCCGCAGTCGTGCCGCGCCGTCCGACAGCCGGCCTGCCCGTGCCAGTACATCGGTCAGGCGGCTGTCTTTGAACCCGAATTGGGCGCTGCCGCCTGTGCCAAAGTGATAATCCAGGAAGTTGGTCGCATCGGGATAATCTGCGTCCCAACCCAGCAGATGTAATGAAAGCTGACCTGCATCGACAGCATCCAGGAATTCTCCAGAGTCCATTAGCTCCAGCGTGACATTGATACCGACCTGAGCAAGCTGTTCCTGGATGTCCTTTGCTACTACCCCAGGTTCGGGTAAATACACTCGCACGGCATCGCGGTAACTCAGCGTCGTTTCGATAGGGAGTGGAACACCGCTTTCAGCAAGAAGCTGTTTGGCGCGTTCCATATCATAGGGGATGCTGTCCGCATCTGGTGTGTAGCCGAAGATAAGGGGAGGTAGAAACTGGCTGGCTGTGATGGTATCGGGTGGGTAGTATGTCTCGACGATTTCCTGCTTGTTGATTGCGTAGGCCATTGCCAGCCGCACAGTCGGATTATCGAACGGGGGGATCGTATTGTTGATGCCCAGGTAGAATACGTTCGCTGGACTGCGCGGGTACAGTTTGTACTGGCTGTTGGTGTCGATTTCTAAGAAGTCTTGGGGGCGGACATTGTCGATGCCATCGACTTCACCGTTCTGAAGCGCATTCCAACGGGTGGACCCTTCTGCATTCCACCGCAGTATCACCATGGGTTCGAGCGGCCACGCGCCCCAGTGATATGGGTTAGCTGAGAAGATGATTTCTTTTCCTCTAATCCACTGTTCCAGGCGATAGGGGCCTGTCCCGATAGGATTGTTCAGGAATGCAGCACTGCTTTCAGCAGCACGAAGCTGCTCGGCAGAATGTATGGCAAAAGCGGGTAGGGCGACTTTGGTGGGTAATCCCGGATCGGGATAGCACAAGGTAAACTGTACGGTTAGGTCATCGAGCGCCTCAATTGATTTCAATTCGCCGCCGTAGTCGCAGTTGGGGGCAGCAATTGCCAAGAGTTTCCCCTGAGCAAGACTAGTGAGCGGCGCTGCCCAGAGCAGGGCAGAAATGATGATGCCAGCAGTGGTGTGCAAGAAACGGTGCATGGTCAGCGGAGATGCCTAGCTGTGACTTAAGTCTTCACCAGACTAGCATACCCTTCGACAATCGATCTGCACAAATCGTTTCCGAAATAAATCGACTGAGGTAGAATAGGTGTTCTGATTCGTGCCAGCAAACCAAAAGGTGATCACACATGACTTCTCCGGCGGTGATGGTCGAGCAGCTCCGAAAAACATATCGTGTTCCAGAACGAGAAGCGGGATTGGCGGCTGCTTTCCGTAGCCTGATTTTCCGCAAGACAAAAGATGTCCGAGCTGTCGATGAGATCAGCTTTGAGATTGGCCAGGGTGAGATGGTTGGTTTCTTGGGGCCGAACGGTGCGGGCAAAACCACGACCCTGAAAATGCTGGCCGGATTGCTGTATCCCACCGGTGGAGAAGCTTCCGTCCTTGGTCATAAGCCCTCACGGCGGGAACGCTCGTTTTTGTCTCAAATCACGTTGGTCATGGGCCAGCGTAACCAGTTGGTCTGGGACATTCCCGCCGTCGATTCTTATGAACTGAACCGGGCAATCTATCGTATTCCTCGTGATGTCTACCGTAAAACGCTCGATGAATTGGTTGATCTGCTGGATTTGGGTTCACTGATTCAGAAGCCTGTGCGCAATCTTTCGCTGGGAGAACGGATGAAGTGCGAAATTGCTGGCGCGCTGCTGCACCGTCCTCGTGTTCTGTTCCTGGATGAACCCACAATTGGTTTGGATGTTACCATGCAGCGCCGCATCCGCACGTTCATTGGCGAATACAACCGCCGTTATGAAGCCACCGTCCTTCTCACCAGCCACTATATGGCTGATGTGGAAGCGCTCTGCCAGCGGGTCATTGTGATCCATCATGGCAAGCTGCTTTTCGATGGCGATCTTTCAGCGCTGGTCGAGCGATTCTCGCCCTATAAGACCATCACGGTCGAAATTGAACAGGACAGCGCTGACTTCAGCCCATATGGTGAAGTGATCTCGCGGGAAGATGGTCATGTTACGCTGCGCGTGCCCAAAGCTGATACTGCCGCAGTGACCGGGCAGCTCCTAGCGAGTCTCCCTATTGCAGACATCAAGGTGGAAGATCCGCCTATCGAAGGAGTGATCGAGCAGGTTTTTGCTCAGCCAAGTTCAGTGTCAGCCTGAGTCTATTCCGCCTAACATAATAAAGCCTGGTGAAGAATCTGCCTATGACTGCTCTATTGACTTACTATCGTGCCCAAATCAGAACCTCGATGGCAGTGCAGCTTCAGTATCGCGTGGCGATGGCGATCTGGATGATCGAGTTGATCTTGCAGCCAGTGATCTACCTGGTGGTCTGGACGACAGTTGCCCGATCCAGCGGTGGGCAGGTCGGTGGCTACACAGCCCCAGACTTTGCTGCTTATTACATCGTGCTGATGATTGTCGGTCATATCACTCTGATCTGGCACATGTGGGAGTACGAGTACCTGATCCGGCAAGGCATCCTCTCGACTCGGCTTCTCCGTCCAGTACACCCGATCCATGAAGACGCTTCGCAGAATATCGCCTATAAGTTGCTGATGCTCATCGTGTTAGTTCCGAGTGTCCTGATGTGCATTGTTCTGTTTCAACCGGCATTCACTGCTCCGCTTAGTACCCTGCTCGTTTTTATCCCATCAGCGCTGCTAGCAGGAATCCTGAGCTTCATTGTTGGTTGGATTGTGGCGATGGCGGCCTTCTGGACAACTCGCATCGTAGCAATCAACCAGTTGTACTTTGTCGGGATGTTCTTCTTTTCTGGACAGATTGCGCCACTTGAGCTGCTTCCTTCTTTTGTCCAATCGATTGCAGGTGTTTTGCCCTTCAGGTGGATGATTGGCTTCCCGGTTGAGGTTATGTTGGGGCGGCTGTCCGGTGATGCCATCCTGAACGGTTTTGTTATTCAGTTGATCTGGATCGGCGCGGGTATCCTGATTCTGCGGTTGATCTGGCGGGCTGGTGTCCGGCGCTTCGGCGCGGTGGGAGGCTGAGATGCGTTATCTGCGGTTGGCTGGGCTGTTTCTTCGAATCGGCGTGCTGAATGAACTACAGTACAGAGCTAATTTTTTCGTTCAGATCTTTGAGACGGTGCTGGCAATGCTGGTTTCCATTGGTGGTATATCAATTATCTTTTCCCACACCGGCACACTTGGCGGCTGGAAGGCCGATGAACTGCTGGCGCTAGTCGGTATCTACTTTCTGGTTGGCGGCCTGATCAATTTCATCATCCAGCCTAGTATGCAGCGCCTTATGGAAGATGTTCGTACAGGCACGCTCGATTTCATGTTGACTAAGCCGGAAGATGCGCAGCTTCTCGCCAGCATCCGCCAGGTGCAAATCTGGAAACTGATCGATGTTTTTCTTGGTCTGGCGCTGGTTGTTCTGGCGATAGCCCGAATTGGGATGCAAGTTGGGATATCACAGGCATTCGGATTTGGGGTTGCTTTGTTGGCGGGCAGCGCGATTGTCTACTCCTTCTGGCTGCTGCTGGCGACATTGGTATTCTGGTTTGTCCGTATCGACAACATTTTGGTCATTTTCCAGAGCGTCTACGAGGCAGGACGCTGGCCGGTTGGCATCTACCCCGGCTGGCTGCAAATTGTACTGACTTTTCTTGTTCCAGTTGCTTTTGCCGTGACGGTTCCGGCAGAGGCTGTTGTAGGCCGGCTTACGCCCGAATCGCTGTTGGGGGCGGTGCTGCTGGCCGCGGTCATGCTGACGATCTCGCGCCAATTCTGGCGCATCGGTGTTCGCCATTATTCCGGCGCTTCGGCATGATGCGAGAACCCTATCATGAAATCACTGTTTGACTCCCAGGTAACATTTCTCTATACACCCGATCTGCTCCGCAGCAGGCGCTTCTATGAAGATGCCCTTAACCTGCCGCTTATCCTCGACCAGGGAAGCTGTCGTATTTACGCGGTTGCCCCGGCAGCTTACCTCGGTGTGTGCCAGCGCGAAGGTTTGCCGGATGAGCCTGGACGCGGCAGCAGCTTAATCATTACGTTGGTGACGGACGATGTAGACGGCTGGTATGATCAACTTCAGCGCCGGGGCGTCATTTTCGAAAAGCCACCCATGCTCAGCGCAGCGTACAATATTTACCACTGTTTCCTACGTGACCCGAATGGTTATCTGATCGAGATTCAACGCTTTCTTAATCCCAAGTGGCCTGGGAGATAATGCATGTTCATGGATAACCTGCTGGAGTCCGAACGGCTGTGGGTCATTGCCTTGTGGCTGGCTTGGGCTGTATTCTTATTTGGAGGGTTGGTGCTGGGACGTTTGAATGCGGCGCGCACCCATCGGATGCCCACTTGGATGCGCATGGCTTCCTCGCTCGCATTGGTGCTGATGGGGTGGGGGGGTGTTTGGATGGCGCGTGGGACACCGCTTCAAGAGTTTACTGTATGGATGGCTGCCGGCATGACCTTAGGCTGCCTGGGCGATTTTTTCATGGCCGGATTGATCGTCCGCGAGATGGCTGTCCTGGGCGGAATGGCCTCGTTCGGGCTGGGTCATATCGCTTATATCCTCGGCTGTCTCCGTCTGAATGGAGTCATTGAAAGTGATCCCATCGGAACTCATCTGGTGCTTGTGGCTGTGTGGCTGCTGATTGGTTTTCTGGGTTGGTTCATCGTGGTCTTCTGGAAAGCTCGGCGCTCGGTGCTGCATATGGCCGCGCTGCCGTATTCCCTACTGCTCTCGACCACTACAGGAGCAGCGACTGCGCTGGCGGTGTCTGTTTTAGGACTTGCTCCGTTAGCGGTTGGCGCAGCATTGTTTCTATTCAGTGATTTGCTGCTGGCCGCGCAGTTATTCCGTGGCCTGCACTTCCGGCAGATCGGTGATGTGGTTTGGCTGTTGTACGGACCTGGTCAGATGCTGATTGTGCTGTCCATCTTCATCGCTTTTGATCTTCTGCGTTGAATTCGAGAAGTAAGATTTCGCGAATTCGTATAGTCGATAACCCTGTGCGTGATGGACTGTAACCACAACAAGGATACTGAAAGATGAAGATTCTCGGACTGCACCACATCACAATCGTAAGCGCAGATGCACAGCGAACTGTCGATTTCTATACCCGCATTTTAGGAATGCGATTGGTCAAGCAGACCGTCAATTTTGATGATCCTGGTAGCTATCACCTCTACTTCGGAGATGAGACCGGCAGCCCCGGCACAGCGATTACATTCTTTGAATGGCGCGGTGTCCGCCGAGGCTATGCGGGGGTAGGGGGAACTCATCACTTCGCTCTGCGAGTCGCCACACGAGATGCACTCCTCAAATGGAAGCGCTGGTTAGTCGATCACCAGACTCGAATTGAAGGACCGCTAGATCGCCACTATTTCAAATCGATCTATTTCCGTGATCCCGATGGCACGATCATCGAAATCGCCACAGATGGCCCAGGTTGGACGGTGGACGAAGTGTCTGATCAGATTGGTACCGAGTTCCGTCAGCCACCCCCAGAAATGATCGTCAACAACCGTGATGAAGCCCGCATTGCTGCTGAAATGTGGCCAGAACCAATCTCCACCATTACGTCAGACATGGCCTTGATGAACGGGATGCACCATATCACCGCTATCAGTTCTGACATCCAGGCAACTCACGCTTTCTATTCAGACGTGCTGGGGATGCGCCGAGTCAAGATGACATCCAACTTCGACGATCCCGACTCAGCGCACTGGTACTGGGGTGTCGATGATGGCAAACCAGGTACGCTCATCACCTACTTCGAACGCGATCCAGCTAAGACACGCTACACTCAGATGGGCGCAGGGCAAACCCATCATTTTGCTCTGGCTGTAGCGGATGAAGCAGAACAGACTGAGTGGCGCATTCGTCTGAGCCGCGCGGGCTATCGCGTGTCGCCGGTTATGGATCGAGTCTACTTCAAGAGCATCTATACCAATGATCCGGACGGTCACATTGTGGAACTTGCGACTGTTGGGCCGGGCTTCCCGTTTGACGAGTCCGTCGCCACGTTGGGCACCATGCTGAAGTTGCCACCGTGGTTAGAAGTCCAGCGCCCGGCTATTTCCAGATCACTCACCCCGCTTCAGGTTCCTGAGTGGCGCCCGGTCACAGAGGGTAAGTGATGGTTCACGAACTGCATCAAAATCAGCCTGTGCTGCGCGCAGGCGAAGCCCTGGATCGCGCACGGGTTGCCATGATTATGCTGCACGGACGTGGTGCATCGGCGGAAGACATCTTGTCGCTCCGACATGAATTGGACGTGCCTGGTTTCGCTTATCTCGCTCCGCAGGCAGCTAACTACACCTGGTATCCCAACCGCTTCATCGCGCCGCTTGAATCCAATGAACCTTACCTGTCTTCGGCGCTTCAGGTTGTCGCTGATCTAGTCAAGCTGACGGCAGATGCTGGACTGCCTGCCGGTAAGGTGATGCTGCTGGGATTTTCGCAAGGGGCCTGTCTTGCGCTAGAGTTTGCCGCTCGCAATCCTCGTCGCTACGGCGGTGTGAGTGGGTTGAGTGGAGGCTTAATCGGCCCCGAAGGGATGCATTTCGACTATCCTGGCTCGCTGGACGGGACGCCAATATTCCTGGGGTGCAGTGATGTGGACTTTCATATTCCGAAATCTCGTGTGTTGGAAAGTGCGGCTGTCTTCCGTCGCATGGGGGCCAGCGTGACTGACCGCCTGTATCCAAACATGGGACATGCCATCAACGACGATGAAATTGTCCAGATCGTCCAGATGATGACAGCGCTCGCTTCCCGATAGACAGTACAACTCACATGAAGACGGCATGGCATTTGTTCATTGTCACGCCGTCTTTTTTTTGCTTTGATGAGATCAACATTGCAGCTTTATCCAAAAGGACTAGAGAATGCCTTCCGCTATTCCTTCCGATCTCGAAATTGCCCAGAACGCCTCCCTTCTCCATATCAATCGCATTGCAGAACAACTTGAGTTAGACCCAGAGACCGATCTGGAACATTACGGCAAATACATGGCGAAGATTGACTTGGGCGTCCTCGAACGTCTCAAAGATCGACCTAATGCCAAGTACATTGATGTCACGGCCATCACCCCAACGCCCCTGGGGGAGGGTAAATCGACCACTACGGTCGGCCTTGGCCAGGCCATGAAACACATCGGACGCCGCGCGGTGATTGCTATTCGCCAGCCTTCGCAGGGTCCGACTTTCGGAATCAAAGGTGGCGCAGCTGGCGGCGGTTACAGCCAGGTTGTCCCGATGGAGAATTTCAACCTGCACCTGACAGGCGATATCCACGCGATTACTGCTGCGCATAACCTCATTGCCGCGATGATCGACAATCACCTCTATCATGGCAATGAGCGCAATCTCGACCTGCATAACATCGTCTGGCGGCGCGTCGTCGATCTGAATGACCGCGCGCTGCGAAACGTCGTCATCGGATTAGGCGAGAAGGGCGATGGTATTCCCCGTCAAACAGGTTTTGACATCACGGTTGCTTCAGAAATCATGGCTATTTTGGCACTGACGACCTCCCTGGAAGATCTACGTGCCCGTATTGGTCGGATGGTTGTCGCTTACGACAAAGACCGCCAGCCGATTACTGCTGAGGATATCAAAGCAGCAGGTGCCGCTACCGTTCTGCTGCGTGATGCCATCAAGCCAACTCTGATGCAGACCCTGGAGAACACTCCAGCGATTGTCCACTGCGGCCCGTTCGCCAATATTGCTCACGGCAATTCCTCTGTTCTAGCTGATATGATTGCCGTGAAATGTGCTGATTATGTCATTACCGAATCCGGTTTTGGTGCGGATATTGGTGCCGAGAAGTTCTTCAATATCAAGTGCCGCGCCTCCGGCCTGCGTCCGAATGCGGCTGTGTTGGTCGTAACTATTCGCGCTCTAAAAGCTCATACCGGTAAATACAAGATCACCCCCGGTAAGCCGCTCGATCCTGGGTTGACCGCTGAGAATGTGGCGGATTGTGAAGCTGGTGCTGCTAACATGGTGCGCCACCTAGAGAACATTCGGAAGTTTGGGATCAACCCGGTTGTAGCGATTAACGCATTTACCACCGACTCACCTAAGGAGCTGGAAGCCGTCCGCGAAATTGCGGAGGCGGCTGGCGCAGTCGGCGTTTCGGTGGCCCGGCACTGGGCTGAAGGGGGCGCGGGCGCGGCCGAACTAGCAGAGATGGTCGTTAGCGCTTGTGACCAGCCCAACGATTTCAAGCTGCTTTACCCGGTTGATTGGCCGATCAAGCGCAAGATCGAAACGATTGCTACCGAAATCTACCGTGCCGATGGCGTGGATTATACGCCCGAGGCCGAAAAGCAAATCAGTACCTTTGAAAAGAACGGATTTGGTAACCTGCCAATCTGCATGGCAAAGACCCACCTCAGTTTCACTGCCGATCCGACGGTTAAAGGTGCGCCAACCGGTTTCCGCCTGCCGGTTCGAGAAGTGCGAGCATCGGTGGGGGCAGGTTTCATCTATCCTCTCTGCGGTGAGATGCGAACGATGCCCGGTCTGCCGCCCCATCCGGCCGCTGAGAATGTCGATCTGGATGCGGAACAGCGTGTGGTTGGCCTCTTTTAGGTATCGCCAAATTCGTTTCTCAAGCATTTTGGGGTGGGTGTCCAACTCGCCCCTGTTCATTTATAATCGGCAGCATCACAGCCCATTTATATTCAAAGGAAAGTTTCGTCCTTGCGTACTATCCTGCCTTTTAACCATGACTGGCTGTTCATCGCTGCTGATGTCGGTGATGAAACCCCGGACAGCGCTTTTGAACCAGTGATCTTGCCGCATACTAACAAGCTCTTTCCCCATCACAACTTCGATAATCTCGAATACCAGTTCATTTCTACCTATCGCAAGCGCTTCAAGCTGCCGGAACCGCATCAGGGGCGGCGTGTCTTCGTGGATTTCGATGCGGCCATGATTGCCTGCGAAGTCTTCCTGAATGGCGTCAAGGTTGGCGAGCATGAAGGTGGCTACACTCCTTTCTCATGCGACCTGACAGATTATCTGGATGAGAAGGGTGAGAACAGGCTGGTGGTGCGCCTCGATTCCCGTGAGCGGCCTGATATTCCCCCGTTTGGCTTCGTCGTGGATTACCTGACCTTCGGCGGCATCTACCGCGATGTCCGCCTGCGTTATGTCGAACCGCTGCATATCACCAACCTCTGCGTTCGAACCGCGAACGTACTCACTCCAGTCGCTGATGTCACACTGCTCGTGACCGTCCAGAATCAGTCTCCACAGATACAGGCCTTTACCATTGAAGCGTCTATCTCGGATGCGGTCACCGGTGTGAGCCGGCCGCTCTCACTTCCTTCAACTGCGACTCTGAATCCACTGGAAGAGACTACCCTGGCTCTGACCGGCACGTGGGATCAGCCTTCGCTCTGGTCTATCGATGCCCCCCGCCTCTATCATGCTGAGGTGATGCTGAGGTTTGGCACTGGATCAGCGCAGATCGACACACTTGGTACACACTTCGGATTTCGAGAGGCCGAGTTTCGCAAGGATGGCCGTTTCTACCTCAACGGCCAACCGCTCAAATTAATCGGCCTGAACCGCCACCAGACCTATCCCTATTTTGGCGCGGCGGCTCCGGCTCGTTTGCAGCGCAAGGATGCCGAGATTATCAAGTACGAACTCGGTTGCAATATCGTCCGCACCTCGCATTATCCTCAGTCGCCCGCGTTCCTAGATCACTGCGACCAAATCGGCCTGTTGGTTTTCGAGGAAATTCCTGGCTGGCAGCACATCGGCGACCGCGATTGGCAGGGGATCACCTTGCGCGATGTTGAGGCTATGATCCTCCGAGACCGCAATCACCCGTCAATCATTATTTGGGGAGTTCGCATCAACGAATCCCAGGATGATGAAGCGCTCTATAGGGCGACCAATGATCTGGCCCATAAGCTTGATCCGACCCGACCAACAGGTGGTGTCCGCTATTTCTTGGAGAGCCAGTTCCTCGAAGATGTCTTCACCTATAATGACTTTTCCAATACCATCGTCGAGCCGAAGTATATTCCCCACCTCGTTACAGAGTTCTGTGGTCACATGTTCCCTACCAAGAGCTTCGATCAGGAGGAACGCCTGATTGAACACGCGCTGCGTCATGCCCGCATTCAAGACAAACAGTTGGGGATGCCTAATGTTGCTGGAGCCATTGGCTGGTGCGCGTTTGATTACAACACCCACAAAGAGTTCGGCTCTGGGGACCGTATCTGTTATCACGGTGTGATGGATATCTGGCGGCTGCCCAAGTATGCCGCCTATGTGTATTCCAGCCAGATTTCACCTACAGTACGTCCGATCCTGCAGGCGGCGACTATCTGGTCAATGGGCGACCGCAGTGAGGGTGGAAATGATCCTTTGGTTGTCTTCAGCAATTGTGATGAGATCGATGTCTTCATTGGCAACGACCTCTTCGGTCGCTTTCACCCAGATCGGGAGTCTTTCCCCAATTTGCCGCATCCGCCTTTCCAGGTAAAAGGCCTGGCGATCTTTTCGACCTGGGGCCGCCAGTTAGCCGATCTGCGCGTCGTTGGTTATCTGAATGGGCAGTCTGTCATCGAGCAGCGTATTGAGTCCAGCCCGATCCCGTCTGCGCTCGAACTTCGCCCTGATGATGCTGTTCTTGATGCTGATGGTATGGACATGACCCGGTTGGTCTTCCGCATTGTGGATCGCTACGGCAACCGTCTGCCGTTTGCGACTCAGGTTGTGAGCTTTGAGATCGATGGCCCTGCCGATCTTATCGGCGAGAACCCGTTTGCCCTGGTCGGTGGACAAGCAGCGCTTTACCTTCGCGCTCGCCGCGAGTCAGGGATCGTCACCATCCGTGCCCGTTCACCACGTCTACCAGAAGCGGTAGCAACCATCGAACTTCGCTGAGAGTTCGCGGCGTTCCTGGTGGAGCAGTGGGTGGCTGTTTCACCAGAACCTTGCAAGATGTTAATATTCGGTGAATCTCAAAAAATAAACCCACCCCCCATTGGCGCGAAACGCTTTAGAATATCCCAGAGGGGTTAACACACTCGCATACAGGTAAAACAGATATGACGCCCTCTTTCGTTCTGGCGCTTGACCAGGGGACAACGTCCTCTAGGGCAATCCTCTTTGATGGCGGCGGACGTATTGTTGCTTCCGCCCAGCAAGAATTTCCTCAGCTTTATCCAGAACCGGGTTGGGTCGAGCACGATCCTGAAGCGATTTGGCAGTCTCAACTGGCTGTTGCGCGCCAGGCGCTGGCTTCTGCAGGGATACCGGCTGAGGAAGTTGCTGCGATTGGCATCACCAACCAGCGTGAAACGACCGTCGTTTGGGATCGTGAGACAGGACAGCCCGTTTATCCGGCGATTGTCTGGCAGGATCGACGTACTGCCGGCCTCTGTGACCAATTAAAGTCCGAGGGCTTCGACACGACCATCCGTGATCAAACCGGCCTTGTGACCGACGCCTATTTTTCCGGCACGAAAGTAGCTTGGATACTGGACAATGTCCCCGGCGCGCGCCAGAAGGCTGAAGCTGGTCAGTTGGCTTTCGGCACGATTGATTCGTTCCTCATTTGGCGCTTGAGCGAGGGTCGTTTGCATGTTACTGACGTGAGCAACGCCAGCCGTACACTTTTGTATGATATTCATCGTCAGATGTGGTCAGACGACATTCTGGATCGTCTGAATATCCCTCGTTCGCTTCTCCCACAAGTTGTCCCCAGCAGTGGGGTTGTCGGCGAAACCGTCTCGGAATGGTTCGGCAAACCGCTGCCCATTGCTGGGATCGCGGGAGACCAGCAGGCTGCCACCGTTGGACAGGCGTGCTTCGAGCCTGGCCTTGCCAAGAATACCTATGGCACAGGTTGTTTCATGCTGATGAACACTGGCCCGCAGCCCCGCGCATCATCCAATAATCTGCTCACGACTATCGGCTGGAAAATCGGAACAGAACCGGCGCAGTATGCACTAGAAGGCAGTGTTTTCATCGCCGGTGCAGTTGTGCAGTGGCTCCGTGACGAACTCAAGCTGATCTCGACTGCTGCTGAGTCTGAAACCATTTCCCGCAGCCTGACGGATAACGGAGGAGTTTATGTCGTTCCGGCATTTGCGGGTCTAGGGGCGCCTTATTGGGATCAGTATGCCCGCGGAACGATTATCGGCCTAACACGCGGCACAGGCCGTTCGCACGTCGTCCGCGCCGCGCTTGAAAGCATCGCCTATCAGACCCGGGACGTATTGGAAGCCATGCACGCCGATTCTGGGCTGAGTCTTCAGGCACTCCGGGTTGATGGTGGCGCGGTTCGCAACGATTTCCTGATGCAGTTCCAGGCAGATATTCTGGGCGTTCCCGTCCAGCGGCCAGCCGTTACCGAGACGACCGCCCTCGGCGCTGCTTATCTGGCTGGGTTGGCCGCTGGCTTCTGGTCATCTCAAGATCAGATTGCCCGTCAATGGGTGGTCGAACGAACGTTTGAACCAGTCATGTCGGTGGATCATCGCGAAGCGCTCTATGCAGGTTGGCGCCGCGCCGTAGATCGAGCCAGGGCATGGGCTACGTAAAGGAAAAGTAAATTTGGTTTGTTGATAGGTTTGTTTGTTACAACTCATTGCAGCAGCGCATTTCATCCGCATTACAGATCGAAACAGGATTATGACCTATGCCCAATAAAATTCTTGTTGCTGGACTGACCAATATCGAGGTTACGCTCCAAGTAGAATCATTTCCGATCCATTATTCGCCTGTACTTTATCCGTTCTTTGGAGTAAACAGTGCAGTTTCCGGCGTAGGTTTCAATATCGCCAAAGCCTTGACCCGGCTCGGAAATTCAGTGCATTTTCTGTCGATGGTTGGCCGCGATTCCGCTCAACTGCTTGTGAAGAAAGCTCTAGCAGAAGCCAATATTCGTTCACGCTTCGTTCTCGACAGTATCGAGCAGACTCCTCATTCCGTCGTGATGTACGACCGTCTTGGGCGTCGCCAGATCAACGTAGATTTGAAGGACATACAGGACCGAGCATATCCCCAGGTCCTAGCCGAACAGGCTTTGCAAGATGCATCCATTGCAATTCTGTGCAATGTGAACTTTACCCGCCCGTTCTTGGATGCAGCCCGGCATATGGGTAAAATAATCGCGACGGATGTGCATGCAGTCTCCAATATTGAAGATGACTATAACCGCGATTATATGGCTGCTGCGCATATCTTGTTCATGAGCCACGAACAGTTGCCCTGTTCGCCAGAAGAATGGGCGCGCTGGCTGATGGATCGTTACGGTACCGAGATCATCGTGATCGGTTTGGGGGTAGATGGAGCATTGCTGGCGGTCAAGAACCACCACTACATGGAGCGCGTTCCAGCCGTTTTTACCCGTCCGGTGGTCAATACCATTGGGGCTGGGGATGCATTGGTTGCTGCCTTCATCGATAACTATAACCGCACGCGCGATCCTTATCAGGCCATTCGCAAGGCGATGGTGTTTGCGTCCTTCAAGGTGGGGGCAACCAGCGCTGCTGATGGCTTCCTCAGCCGCCCTGAACTCGATCAATGGTGTTTGAAACTGGCCGTTTAGTTGATTTAGTCAGGGATAAAACAATATGTCTAGGCAGGAAGTGTTCGCCAGACTCCGGCAGAACCCGGAGTGTTCTGTTCTCATTGTTGGCGCGGGAATTAACGGCATTGGCACTTTCCGCGATCTTGCTCTACAGGGAATTGATGTTCTTATGGTTGATCGGGGCGACTTTTGTAGTGGCGCCAGTGCTGCTTCGTCCCATATGCTTCACGGCGGGATTCGCTACCTGGAGTATGGTGAATTCCGTCTAGTCCGTGAGGCTTTGACCGAACGCAACCGGCTGCTTCAAAACGCGCCGCACTACGCCAAGCCTCTGCCCACAACTATTCCGATTTTTCACTGGTTCTCAGGTGTACTCAATGCGCCTCTCAAGTTCCTGAACCTGCGGGATAAGCCCTCCGAGCGCGGTGCTTTCATCATCAAAATCGGTTTGATGCTCTACGATTTCTTCACCCGTGGACAGCAGACACTTCCAGCACATCGCTTTCACTCTCGTGAAGCGTCACTTGACTTTCGCCCCAAAATCAACCATGACATCGTTTGTACGGCGACGTATTACGATGCGTGGATGCCTTACCCGGAGCGCATTGCTCTCGAATTGATCCTGGATGCAGAAGCTGAAAACCCCCAGGCCCGCGCTCTCAATTATGTCAGTCTAGACAGTGCCAAAGGGAGCACCGTGACGCTCCGTGATGAACTCACTGGTGAAACTGTGGCTGTCAAACCCCGCATTGTGATCAATGCGGCAGGTCCCTGGATCGATCTTGCCAACCTTTCGATGGGTAAGCCGACACAGTTCATCGGTGGAACCAAAGGCTCACACATCATCGTCGATCACCCCGAACTCCGCGAGGCTTGTCAAGGTCACGAGATGTTCTTTGAGAACAAAGATGGCCGTATCTGTCTGATGTTCCCGCTGTTGGATAAGGTCATCATAGGAACGACCGATATCCGTGTGGATGATCCTGACAAAGCGCAATGTACCGAAGATGAAGTGGAATACATGCTTGACCTTGTAAGCTATGTGTTTCCTACTATCAAGGTTGATCGCTCCCAAATTGTGTTTTGGTTCTGCGGAGTACGTCCACTGCCGCACAGCAGCGCCTCGCGTACTGGCGCGATTAGCCGCGACCACAGCATCCGTGTGATCGAACCTGATGGAACCACCTTGAATTTCCCTGTGCTGTCCCTCATCGGCGGCAAATGGACAACCTACCGGGCTTTCTCCGAACAGGTCACAGATCAGGTTCTTCAGCGCTTGCAGAAGCCTCGTGTAGCCGATACCAAGAAACTTGCTATCGGCGGAGGCAGGGACTATCCCCGCACTGAGGCAGATCAGCAAAAGTGGATCGATGCCGTACACTCGAAAACTGGCGTTCCTACTGACCGCATCAAACTACTCTTTGAGCGTTATGGAACCCGTGCCGCGGATATCGCCGCTTCCATTGCCGCTGGAAGTGACCAAACCTTCCGCGCTGCTCCATCTTTCAGCTATCGCGAAGTCATGTTTCTCGCACAGCATGAAAAGATCGTCCACCTGGATGATTTCTTGCTGCGCCGATCTTTGGTTGCCATGCTCGGCCTGACTACCGGCGATTTGATTGAAGAGATGGCTGCCGTGCTTGCGCCTGTTCTTGGTTGGTCGGAGGATCGTGTCGGTGAGGAAATTGAACGCACCGTGCAGATCCTTACGTCTAGACACGGCGTGCCATTGGATCGCCTCAAGGTTTCTCGGAAACAGATGGCTTGATTCCGTGTTGTAGAGCGCAGTTCACCGGATGATCCGCCGCTCTGGACTTTCCATTTCAAAGCTGTCAACCCAATTTAACAGCTAGGGTTGACAGCACTTCTTTTCGGCGCTATCCTATAGTTAAGGGCTTAACTATCGTAATTGCCCATTTTTTTACGCCGAGACGTTAAGCGCTTAACTATTGATTATCGCTGAAATCTACTGCATGGTTTTTATGCCAACTCTACAGGATGTTGCTAAACGAGCCGGTGTTTCTACTGCTACCGTCTCCAAAGTCCTGTCCAACAAACCTTACTTTACCGAGGAAACGCGCGATAAAGTCATGAAGGCTGTTGCCGAGTTGGGCTACGTTCCCCATTTGGCCGCCCGTGCCCTTTCGTCGGGTCGGACGGGCATCATCGCCGTTGTTTTTCCGTACTTGTACGACATGATTTTCTCGGATCCTCTCGCTCTCCGCATCCTGGAAGGCGTTGAGTCCGAAGCCAGCCAGCGTGGTTATGCTATCCTGCTCAGCACTCCTAAGCTGACTGATCGCGGCCCTGACCCCAAATACCATCAGCTCATTGCCAGCGGCTATATTGATGGCATGATTACGCTAGACAATCTTCCCTTTGCTTCCGTGACTGAACCGGCTGCTCGGAAAGGTATTCCGGCCGTCGCCATCGGTTATTATGAAGCGCCGTATACCATTCAGAGTGATGACTACTCCGGTGGCTTGCAGTTGATGCGGCACATCACCGCTTTAGGACACCGCAAAATAGGGATCATCTCCGTTCCAGAGCATCTACATTATGCAATTCGCTATCGTCTAGATGGTCTGCGTGTCGGGGCGCAAGAGGCGAATCTTGAATTCGATACACTACCATCTACGGATGGTGATTTTTCCACCGCGAGTGGTTCAAAGGGAGCTGCCTACTTACTGCGACAGCATCCCGATCTGACTGCCATCATATGTCTCAATGACCGTATGGCAATCGGTGCCATCCAAGCGGCAAAGCAAGCTGGAAGGGAAGTTCCGGCTGATCTCAGCGTAGTTGGTTATGACGATATTCCCATGGCAGCGGCCATCACTCCACCGCTGACAACCATTGATCAGCAGGCGCCGGAATTGGGAAGGGCGGCAGCACGCATGCTCTTTGAAGTCATTGATAACCGTGCGCCGGCATCGGTGCGGCTGCCGACGATGCTCGTTGTTCGGCAATCTTCGGCGGCGGTGCAGCCCCATCCCGAAAGGAGGTGACACGAGCCGAAGTTTTCCAGTACTTTGGAACACTAATCCCGAAGAAAAGGCTGATTAGAAGGACACGATAGGAGAACCAACTCATGTCCAAACGAACGTTGATTGTGGTGCTTCTGGCTTTGTTTGTGTTGTCTTTGTCCCTGCCGCTAGTTTCGCAAGCACAGGGTGATATTGAGCTGCGTTGGCGTACCCGTCCCGATAACCAGGCTGAAATCGATGTTTACACTGCGGCCAGCAAGGCTATTGATGAAGCCTGGGATGGTGTGACTCTGCTCTATGAACCGGGTGGAAGCGAAAGTGCCAGCTACCAGGACGTGTTAATCGCCGAAGTTGAAGCTGGCACAGCGCCTGATGTCTTCTGGATTCCTGGCACGGATGTGGCTCGTTTCGCCAAGAATGGCCTAATCCTGAACCTCAGCGACCTGTCCAGCGCGGATCCAGATTTCGCTGTTTCGGACTTTTATGCTGGCCCGATGGGCTTCCTGACCACTTCGATTGAAGAGGGTGTCCCTGCGCTGTGGGGTCTGCCTCGTGATGTGTCGGCCTTCGCCATCTACTACAACGCTGATCTCTTCGACGAAGCAGGTCTGCCCTACCCCGGTGGTGAAGACTGGAACTGGGATCGCTTCACCGAAGCTGCCAATGCCATCAATGAGCTTGGTGACGAAATCTATGGCTTTGGCATGAATGCCTGGTGGGCCAACTGGGGTTACTTCGTTAACGCGGCTGGCAGTAGCTTCTTCAATGAAGATTTCACGGGCTGCGGCCTGAATAATCAGGGTACGGTTGTTGGTCTGGAAGCAGCAAAGGCTCTCTTCGACAGCGGCGCGGCTATTCCCTGGGGAACTGACTCGGAGCCACCCTTCCTGGCTGGCAACGTTGGTATGTTCATGAACGGTCGCTGGGCGACCCCCGGTACGCTGGCAAACGCGACCTTCAACTGGAACGTTGCTCCGCTGCCCATCGGCCCGTCTGGCAAGGCCACGAACTGGCTCTTCTGGGGCGCGTATGTCGTCAACGCCAAGACCGCTCATCCGGCGGAGGCTTGGGACCTGGTCACTCGTCTGACTAGCGCAGAAATTCAGGGTCAGATTTCGAGCCTGGGCGCCAACATCCCCAGCCGTGCGACTCAGGAAGCCATTGATCTGTTCCTGGGCACGCTGCCCGGTACTGGCATCAACAACCAGGCGTTTGTTGACGGCACGACTGCCGAAGACGTTCGTACCGAAGCCCCGTTGTTCAATGGCGACTGGCCCGCTGTGGACCAGGCCTATGGCACGGGTGTGACCGCCGTCTTCAATGGCGAGAAGACTGCCCAGCAGTTTGCTGATACGATCTGCGACGAAGTTGCGCCGTACTTCTCTTCGGGTATGTAAACTGCTGACTGCATGGTTCGATAAGACTTTCGTGGGGAATACGGTTTGCCGTGTTCCCCACAACTTTCTTGGTACTGAATGAACTGTGATTGGATGGTTTTATGACGACTATTGATTCTGCCCTTCGTAGAGCCGCACCACCGTCTCCGCCGCAAACGCCAATCGTGGTTTATGCCAGTGTAGTTGCAAACGTCCTGATTGCGGCGGTCTGCGTTCTTCTAGCGATTTCCATCTTCAATCTCCAGCCAGGCGCTGCTGAAAGCAGCACGGTTGCAGTCGATCAACTGCTTCGTCTGGGACGTCCTGTCGTCGTCTTTGTTGGTTTGGTTGCTTTAATGCCTGCCCTAGTTGCGGTCTTCAGCACGGTTCAGTTGCT
The DNA here is from genome assembly GCA_034431625.1 of Anaerolineae bacterium. Lineage (GTDB taxonomy): Bacteria > Chloroflexota > Anaerolineae > Aggregatilineales > Phototrophicaceae > CFX2. Next base: position 60,367 of record DAOUCY010000001.1, read on the forward strand.
TCGACGGAATATCTCTGGCCGTTATGCCGCTCTGGTTCTCCAGGGCTTAGGATTGGTTTTCTGTTTGATTGCCCTCGTTCACTTGTGGGGATTTTTTAACAGTTTTGAGATCATTGTTGATGGTATTGTCCAAAATCCCTGGCTCCTATTGGGTATTCCAATGGCTTATGCCCTGTTTTGGATTGGTGGGCGGTTCTCAACGACGACCACATGGGGCAGCCGCTTGGAGACCGTCGGCATTTTCCTGGGAATTGCCAACCTCATTGTCGTGCTTTTTGTTGCCAACATCCTGACTTTTGCCAACAATATTCTTTCTGCTTATGCTAACCCTGTAACGTGGATCGCAACCGTGCTGGCTGTCATCTTCGGGATTCTGGCTTGGAGGCTGCTTCACGAAGGCCATTTCTTCCGTGAGACCCAAGATCAGCTGGTCGCCTGGCAGGGCTGGCTCATGCTGTCCCCCAACATCATTGGTTTCATGATTTTCTTCGCTGGCCCGCTTTTGCTGTCTTTCTATCTCAGCTTCACCAATAACACTGTCGGTAAAGTGCCCGACTTTATTGGCGCTCAGAATTACACCGATATTCTCTCATTAGAGCTTAAGTGGTTGGACGACCCTCAGGCTGCTCCACAGACTGTCATGAGTTTCGGATTCACCCCGTTGGGAACACTCAATCTGGGTGGGCGCATGTTAGTGATGGGTGCAAAGGATGCCCTTTTCTGGATCAGCCTTCGCAACACCATCTTGTTCTGTCTCCTACTTGTGCCGCTCAGCGTGATCCCTGCGCTTGGTCTGGCGATGGTGTTGAATTCCAAGCTGCCGGGTGTCAATTTCTTCCGCGCTGTCTATTTCCTACCATCGGTCGCGGCGGTCGTTGGTACTGCGTTGATCTGGCGCTGGCTCTACGATCCCACGATCGGGTTCATCAATTATGGCATTACTCAACTGGTGAACTTCCTGAATTCGTTGGGTCTCCAGTTGGTCGATCCTCAGATTCAGTGGTTGACTGGGCCGGGTGTTGTGCTCTTCTCGATTGTGATTCTTTCCGCCTGGCAGGTCGTTGGCTTCAATACAGTGCTCTTTCTGGCAGGTCTGCAGGGTATTTCCAAAGAACTCTATGAGGCTTCTTCCATCGATGGAGCCAACCGCTGGGAAACCTTCTGGTTCATCACCCTGCCTATGCTGGCGCCGACGACCTTTTTCGTCATCATTACTACGGTGATCACGGGTCTCCAGGTGTTCAACGAACCCTACGCCTTGTTCCCGTCTCGCCCAATCCCAGAAAATGCGACTACGTCGGTGTTCTATCTCTATAATCAGGGTTTCTTCCGGTTCAATTTTGGCTATGCCTCGGCGATTGCCTGGGTTCTCTTCGCGCTCATCTTCCTGATGACGCTGGCCCAGTTCCGTTTGCAGCGTTCTAACGCCTACGAAGGGTAGGGCAGAGTCATGACACCTCATCAATCATCATTTGCCCGCGTCTGGCTGCCGCGCCTTCTGGCATACATCCTCTTGACTGCCTTCGCTTTTTTGATGCTCTTTCCCTTCACCTACATGCTGATGACGTCCTTCAAAAACTCCTCGGACGTGTTCAAGTTCCCACCGCGCCTGTTCCCGTATACTGCGGAAACGCTCCAGTGGAATGGGAAGTTGGCTGGGGTCTATCGTTTTAACATCGATGGCGTGGCTCGCGATCTGGTCTTGGCGGAAGGCGAGCGCGCCAACTTTGGTTTCTTCACTACCGCCGAGAATGTGAACGCAGATGCCCCTCGCAGCAGTACCATTCTGGCGCAGGTTCCTATCGATGAAGCGGTGGCGACGGGCGAGAAGATCACTGTCAAGGACAGTACTGGCGCGGACAAAGCATTTGATGTCTACACGGTCACGGTGAACGGTCAGCCTCAGCAGCTTCTCATGGCCTATCGCGGTGCATTGGACAAATTCGTCGATCCCAACGATCCAAACGTTTTTACCTATGCGGTGGCTCGCACTGCCCAAGCCGCCGAATTCATCGAATTCCAGACTGGCAATTACACCCGCGCCTTCGGCGAATTGAACCTCAACCGCGCCCTCATTAATACTACCATTGTCACCCTCGGTGTTGTCGCCGGACAGTTGGTCACGTCCATCTTCGGCGGCTATGCGTTCTCGCGTGTGCAGTTCCGTGGACGTGATACTCTTTTCCTGGTTTACCTCGGTTCGATCATGATCCCCTTCGTCGTGTTGATTATCCCGATGTACCGTCTGATGGTCGTCATCGGCTGGGAAAATCGCATCGTTTCGTTGATCGTACCTTGGATATTCACTGCTTATGGAACATTTCTGATCCGCCAGTTCTTTATCACCATACCCAAAGACTTGGAAGAAGCGGCGCTGCTGGATGGAGCCAGCCGGCTTCGAATTCTGTGGACTATCTTTGTTCCGCTCAGTCGGCCGGCTATTGCGACACTGGCGATTTTCTCGTTCCTCTATGCCTGGAACAGCTTTCTCTGGCCGTTGCTTATCATCGGCGAAGGCAACACTGCCAACCACGTCCTGACGCTCTCGATGATCCGGTTGAGTAATGCCTTTGCTGACCAGCCCAACCTGGTACTGACTGGTGCGGCCATTGCCATCCTGCCGCCGATCATCATCTTCATCCTGGCGCAGCGCTACTTCGTCGAAGGCATTGCCTCGACAGGTTTGAAATAGCTTTGCGAAGCTTGTAGGGTAGGGCGCGGCGGTTGCTGCGCCCTTTCACACCGAAGTGGTTATGGATTCAAGGCTTGGGCCGCGGCTCGATCCACCAGCCAGACCAGCTTCCCGTTCGTAGGACGAATCAATTGTGCAGGTAGGTCGTGTGGGTGAAACGGTCCGTTCAAGACCTGTTGGAGTCGTTCTGCTTTTTCACTGCCGCTTACCAAAAATATAACCTGTCTTGCCGCATTGATTGCATGAGCAGTGAGTGTAATCCGCCACGCCTGTTGGGTTGGAATGAGATTCTCAACGACCGACCGGTCCAGCGGCGCATCCAGCGCTGCGCTGTGAGGGAAAAGCGAGGCTGTATGTCCATCATTGCCCATTCCCAGCAGGATCAAATCCATGCACGGCAGCTCTTCGCCGAAGAACGTGCGCAGTACCGTCTCATAGGCTTGTGCGGCTTTGCTAGGATCATCTTCGCCGTAAATACGGTGAATCTGCTCTGCTGAGATGGGCACGTGGGCCAGCAGTGCTTCACGCGCCATCCGGTAATTGCTGGCGGGATGATCGGGCTGTACGCAGCGTTCATCCCCCCAAAATAAATGAACCTTTGCCCACTCGATTTGTTCGGAATATGGCTTTGTGGCGAGCAGCCGGTACAACTGCTGTGGCGTCGATCCTCCTGATAGTGCCAGGCTGAAGTGCCCACTCTCTTGGATGGCTTTCTGCGCCGCCTTCACAATGCGTTGGGCAGCCTCTTCAGCCAAAGCGTCTGTGTCAGGCAAAATCAAGAGGTCGCTCATTCTGTACCGTCCGGACGGCACCCCAGCCGCCAGATATGCCCGTCGCGGGCGAGCAGGTCTTCCGCTTCTTTTGGTCCCCAGCTTCCTCGCGCGTAGCTGCCAATTGGTGGACTACCTGGTGACGGCTTCAAGATCGGATCGATAAGTCCCCACAGCGTCTCAATCTCGTCACTGCGCGTGAACAGCGCTGCATCTCCGTTTATCGCATCGAGCAGCAGCCGCTCATACGCTTCGGGGATTTGCTGTTCACCGAATGATCGCCGGTAGCTGAATTCCATGTCCACATCCCGTGTTTCATGGCTTGAATCTGGCTGCTTTGCCTGGAAGTTCAGGTGAATGCCCTCATCTGGCTGAATGCAGATCGTTAGCGTGTTTGGGGTACACGAGTCATCGTTCATCAGACTCAGCATCACGTTCGGTGGCCGCTGGAACCGCACCCGAATTTGGCTGGTTTTAGCTTTCAATGCCTTTCCAGATCGCAGATAGAATGGAACCCCCTGCCAGCGCCAGTTATCGATATACAGCTTGAGCGCCGCATAGGTTGGTGTCTGGGAGTCTGCTGCGACACCCTCCGTTTCGCAGTAACCTTCGTACTGCGCCTGCACGATGTCTTGGGCTGCAATCGGACGAATGGCGCTTAGCACCTTCACTTTTTCATTGCGGAGTGCTGTGGCGTTGAAGCTGATCGGTGGTTCCATCGTTACCAATGCCAACAGTTGCAAGATGTGGTTTTGAAACATATCCCGCAGCACGCCAGCGCGGTCATAGTATGCTGCTCGATGTCCCACATCCACACTCTCGGCAACTGTGATCTGCACATTGTCCACGTAGTTCCGGTTCCACACCGGCTCGAAGATCGTATTGGCGAAGCGCATGAATAGAATGTTCTGGGCCGTTTCTTTCCCCAGATAATGGTCAATCCGGTATACCTGCGACTCGTCAAAATTCTGGTGCACTGTGTCATTCAACTCACGCGCCGACTGCAAATTCACCCCAAATGGCTTCTCGATGATGATCCGCCGCCAGCCGCCGGTTTCGCGTGCCATTCCTAATTGGCCTAGGTTAGTAATGATCGACTCATACAACCCTGGCGCGACCGAGAGATAGTACAGCCGGTTGGCGCTTCCGTTTTCCTGGTCGGTCAGAAACGCATCGATTTGTTGGAGTCCATCCCGCTTGGCCGCATCACCCGCGCTGTACCAGATACGTTCAGCGAACGGCTGCCATATCTCCTCCGCGAAAGTCTCAGCAGAAAACTCCTGAGTCGTACCGCGTAGTTCTTCGCGATAGGCCTCATGTGAATAGGCTGTCCGTGATACCCCCACAATATAGAATGTGTCTTCGAGTCGTTTTTTGCGGTACAGGTTGTACAGCGCGGGGATCAGTTTGCGATGGGCTAGATCGCCTGATGCGCCGAAGATCACAATTGTGGTAGTCATCTGGTTGACTCCCGTTTGACGTCGTGCCCGCCGAACTGGTTCCGCATTGCTGCCAGCAGTTTGGCAGCGTAGCTGTCATCCTGCCGGCTGACGAACCGCATTATCAGCGACAGTGTGATGACTGGCGCGGGTACATCCTGGTCAATAGCCTCGGCCACGGTCCAGCGTCCCTCGCCAGAGTCAGCTACCCAGCCCTTGATGTCGCTGAGTTCAGGATCATCCTTCAGTGCATTCGCTGTTAGATCGAGTAGCCATGACCGTACAACGCTACCGAAGCGCCAGATTTCCGCAATTTGGTGCAGATTCAGTCCGAATTCTTCTTTCGCTCGCATGACCTCGAAGCCTTCGGCATAGGCTTGCATCATGCCGTACTCGATCCCATTATGTACCATCTTGACGAAGTGTCCCGATCCAGATGGCCCGACATGCCCCCATCCCCGGTCAGGAGCTGGAGCGAGCGTCTCTAGCATGGGGCGGATGCGCTCAACTGCTTCGGCGCTCCCACCCACCATCATGCTGTATCCCTCGGCCAGCCCCCAGATGCCGCCGCTTGTGCCTACATCTACGAAGTGCAGCCCATGTGATGACAGCGCCTCTGCCCTTGCCACCGAATCCTTGTAGTTGCTGTTCCCTCCGTCGATGATCAAATCACCAGGACTGAGCAAGGGCACGAGATGATCGATGGTGGACTGAGTGGCTGCACCCGCCGGAATCATCATCCAGATCACCCTGGGCGTGTTCAGTTGACTAGCGAATTCTTCCAGTGAAGCTGTTGGGATTGCCCCTGCCTGCGCCAATTCTTGGATAGGTTCCGGTGTTTTGTTCCATACCACGGCGCGGTGCCCGCCTTTCAGCAGCCGCCGCACCATGTTTCCCCCCATCCGCCCCAGCCCAATCATCCCGAATTCCATTACGCTCTC
>DAOUCY010000002.1:0-7356 GCA_034431625.1 Anaerolineae bacterium
TGAACTTGCCCCGATTCAGTGGAGGAAGGATAAGAGACAGGTACACTGAATCGAGGAGCAGAGGACAATGGCAACAGATCGAAGAAGTTCCACGGCAGAGTTCAAACGCGAAGCGGTACGGCTGATGGAAACGAGCGGCAAACCCGTTGCCCAGCTTGCTCGCGATTTGGGCGTGAATGACAATAACCTGTATCGCTGGCGCAGCTTGTACGGCAGCCAACCCCAATCCGCCGCGAATGGCAACCTGGCAGAGATGGAAGCCGAACTGAAGCGGCTGCGGCGCGAGGTGGAGGTGCTGCGGGCGGAGCGCGACATTCTAAAAAAGGCTATGAGCATTGTCAGCCGGAGCCAGCCATGAGCTACCGGATCATCGAGACTCACCGTGAGGTGGGCAGTGTCGAGCGGCTGTGCGGAGCGTTAGGGGTCTCGGTGAGCAGTACTACGCCAGGCGTACTCGACCACTCAGCCAGCACCAGCAGACCGATGCCGTGCTGCTGAAGGCCATTCGGACGGCGTATCAAACCGGACGGGGTCTGTATGGCAGTCCCCGTATCCACGCCGCTTTGCGCCAGCAGGGGGTGTGCTGCTCCCGCAAGCGGGTGGCTCGTCTCATACGCCAGCACGGTATTCGCTCGCGTCGCCGTCTGAAACGACGCCTTGGCACCACCGACAGTCGTCACAACCGCCCGGTTGCGCCCAATCTACTCAAGCGCGATTTCAGTGCTGACGCGCCGAATGAGAAATGGGTCGGCGACATCGTGGGCATCTGGACAGACGAGGGTTGGCTGTACCTGTCCGCCCTGCTGGATACCTATTCACGGCTGATTGTGGGCTGGGCGATGAGCGTCTACCGCGATGAAGCGCTGGTGGAGGCCGCCTTACAGATGGCCCTAGCTCGGCGAGAGCTACCAGAGGATACCGACTTGATCCAGCATACCGATCGTGGCAGCCAATACACTGCCGATGATTACCTGACGCTGCTGAAGACACATGGCATTCAGGTCAGCATGAGTGACAAAGGCGACCCATATGACAATGCCATGATGGAGAGCTTTTTCAGCACGCTGCGGGCGGAACTGACCGACCTGGAGCGGTTTGCCACGCGACAGGCGGCTCGAACGGCTGTGTTCGAGTTCATTGAAGTGTTTTACAATCGGCAGCGTTTACATTCGTCGCTAGGCTACCGTAGCCCACTGGCCTATGAAGCCGACCATTTATCCTGAAGGTGTCTCTTATTCACCCTCCACCAAATCGGGGCAAGACCAATGCCCGAAATTAGGTGGATGCGAAATCAACGCTGCGCTTGAAGATTTTGTTATATGATGGACTGAGATGGCATCGCGGCGGATGCGGCGATGTTTTTTTGCATTCGGCAAGAAAGAGAAAGCCGATGAAAAAGTTTTTCAGTCCTGCGACGACAGTGATGGGCCGGCTCAAGTACCCGCAGAAATTCATGCTGGTTGGCCTGCTGATGCTGATTCCGCTGCTGCTGGCAATGACACAGTTCCTCTCCAAGATTAATGAGGACATCGACTTTGCGGCGAAGGAACGGATCGGGTTGATTTACAACGAACCACTGCTGGCTCTGCTCCAGCATGTGCAGCGGCACGCGGCTTTCACGGTAGATGTGCTGGCCGCTGATCCGCGCTTCACTGCGGAACTGGACGCTGAAGCGCGGGCCATCGACGCCGTGATTGCCCAGCTCGACGTGATCGATGCCAAGTACGGGCGAACGCTGGAAGCCTCGGAAGCATGGAAGGGCGTCAAGGAAATCTGGGGTGCGGTTCCCCGCGTTCCAACGCGAGTACGCGCCTCAGACTATATTGATGCCCACCTGGAACTGACGCATGCGATTTTGCGGCTGATTACGATCTCTGGCAACAACTCCAATCTGATTTTGGACCCGGATATCGACAGCTACTATCTGATGGATACGGCTATCACCAAGCTGCCGCTGGCGTTGGACTACATGAGCCAAATTCGCAGCTACGCGCTGGGGGTAATCGCGGCGGGCGGGGCCAACCCAGAAGCACAGGCCCGGCTGACCATCCTCTCTGGGCAGGTGCGGGCGACAATTGAGTCCAATCTGCAAGGGTATGGGTATGCTTTCGAGGTGAATCCGGGGCTGCAAGATGTGCTGCAAGAATACATCGACAGCTATGTGAACCGCAGCGAGCAGTTCCTGAACGCTGTATCCAGCGGCGTGCTGTTGGGGCAAACAGATGAGCCGGTAACGCTGGACGGGTTCTATCGAGCAGCAACGAGTGCAATTGACGAAGGGTTCGGTCTGTATGACCGGGTGTCGCTGGCGCTGGACGACCTGCTCCAGATCCGCATCCAGGGTTTTGAGACACGGCGGATGGTCGTCCTGGTCGTGACGTTCTTGGCACTGGCGGCAACGGTATATCTGTTCATCGGCTTTTATGTGTCGGTCATCGAGACGATCCACAAGCTGGATGAAGCTTCACAGCGGATGGTCCGAGGGGACATGCACTGGTCATTCAGCCCCAACAGCCGTGACGAACTGGCACAGGTGGCGATGGCATTCAACAACGTCGCCAGTGAGTTGATGGTCGCGCGAGACCAAGCGCTGGAGTCGAACCGGGCGAAGAGCGCATTCCTAGCGAACATGAGCCATGAACTGCGCACGCCGCTGAATGCGATCATCGGCTACAGCGAGCTGATCGAAGAAGAGATGCGAGATGAGGGGAATAATACCTATATCGGCGATCTGACAAAAATCCAGCAGGCGGCGACGCACCTGCTGACGCTCATCAACGACATCCTTGATCTATCAAAGATCGAGGCAGGTAAGATGGAATTGTTCGTCGAGACATTCAGCATCCCGCACATGGTGCAGGATATCCGCACGACCATCATGCCACTGATCGAGAAGAACGGGAACCGTCTAGAAATCACGCTCCAGGAAGGTATTCCGGAGATGCACAGTGATCTGACCAAAACACGTCAGGTCCTGTTGAATCTGCTCAGCAACGCGAGTAAGTTCACAGTGAAGGGGTTGATCCAGCTCACGGTGACGACGAGCCGCGAACAGGATCAAGAGTGGGTGAACTTCACCATCACTGACTCAGGCATTGGCATGACGCCAGAACAGCTCATCAAACTCTTTAAGGACTTCACGCAGGCAGACTCGACCACGACACGCAAGTATGGCGGAACAGGGCTGGGGCTGTCGATCAGCCGCCGCTTCGCGCAGATGATGGGCGGCGACATCACGGTGACGAGCCAGATCAATGTAGGTTCGAGCTTCACACTGAAGCTGCCCCTGAAGCTGCCCGGCGAGGCAGTGGAGGTGATGACCAGCGAAGCGATGCCGCAGATGACGGACAAGCGGCGTAAGACTCGGACGCAGTCGCTGCCCATGATCCGGGGCACCGTGCTCGCCATCGATGATGATCTGACCGCGCGGGATCTGATCACGCGGTTCATGCTAAAAGAAGGTTTCATTGTCCATACGGCCCAGGATGGGGCCGAAGGAATCCGGTTGGCGCGTGAGCACTGTCCGGATGTGATCCTGCTAGATGTGATGATGCCCCGGAAAGATGGCTGGTCGGTACTGAACTCACTCAAGGCTGATCCTGATTTGGCATCGATCCCAGTCATCTTGGTGACGATGGTGAGCGACCAGAACCTGGGTTATGCGTTGGGGGCGGCGGATTACATCACCAAGCCGATAGACAGGGAACGGCTGATGAATGTCATTCGGAAATACGAATGTGCGGTTCCGGTGTGCAGCGTGCTGGTGGTAGATGATGAGCCGCCGGTGCGCGAAATTCTCGAACGGACACTAGCGAATGTGGGCTGGTACGTCCGCACGGCATCAGATGGATTGGACGCGCTGGAAGCGATGCGTCAAGAAACGCCGCAGATCATTCTACTTGACCTGATGATGCCGCATATGGATGGTTTCCAGTTCCTGGCGGAAATCCGGCAGGTCGAGGCCTGGAAGGATATCCCGGTGATCGTGGTAACGGCGATGGATTTATCACCGGAAGACCATGAGCGGCTGACTGGTTCGGTGCAGCAGGTTTTGATGAAGGGCGCTTACCGGCTCGACGATCTGCTGGCGGAAGTGCAGCGGATGGTCAGCCAGATGGCGAAACAAACGACAAAAAGCGCCCCAACGGAGAATTAGGGCGGATATATTCCACCCTTGACGCTGAGCGAAAGCTGGGGCAAAGATATTTGTAGCAGATGGGGTAAAGCCAGGCAAGAAGGACTCGAAACGGAATGCGGATTGGTGTACTGGCGCTGCAAGGCGCTTTTATCGAACATGAGAAGAAACTGCGTGAACTGGACGCGGAAGCCGTGGAAGTGCGTTTACCGGAAGACCTGGAGGGCTTGGGTGGTTTGATTATTCCCGGCGGAGAAAGCACAACCATCGGCAAGCTGGCCGTGGAATACGGACTTATCGAGCCACTGCGGGCATTTGCCCGCGAGAAGCCGACGTGGGGAACATGTGCCGGGATGATCTTCCTGGCAAAGGACATTGGCAGTGACCGCCAGCCGATCTTGGGTTTGATGGACATGCAGGTCAACCGCAATGCCTTTGGCCGGCAGATCGATAGCTTTGAGGTCGATTTGTCGATCTCAAAGCTGGGTAACGAACCCTTCCATGCGGTGTTTATCCGGGCGCCGGTAGTGACAGCGGTTGGGCCGGATGTGGAGGTGCTGGCACAGTTAGAGGACGGCCGGATCGTAGCCGTTCAGAGCGGTCATTTGCTGGCAACGGCGTTCCATCCTGAACTGACGGATGATACGCGCCTGCATGCTTATTTTCTGAATCTGGCGCAGAACAGAAGTCAGCAGTAAATTGAGCGAAGAATCGGGCAAAGTATGCCGTTCACAATTGGGAACGGCATGCTAAAATACCGCCCGAAAATAGACGGGGCCTAAAGATCACTCGACAGGGGCGATGAGCATGTACGACGACGATCTGCTGTTCCACAACCAACTCGATGACGAAGAAGAAATCATCGAAGATGATGAAGATATCGAGTTTGAAGACGAAGACCTCGAAGATGTCGATCTAGAGGAAGAAGACATTCTCGACGACATCGATGATGAAGAAGAGTTCATCGACGATGAAGGTTATGACATCTCAGAATTCGATGACGAAGATGATGACCTGTATGATGATGATGACTTCTTCGATGATGATGACGACGAAGACGAGGACTACTACGAGGATGACGACGACTATTGATCCTCGCCAGCGCTAGTCCGTGGTAAGAGGCGTCGTCTTCACTATCGTCCGCTCCTGCGTTACCGGATTACAACAGGGGTCTATTGGTGACCCCTGTTTGCCATATCTTTTCTGCCCAACCCGATTCCAACTTTGTTCTGACTTTCCTTAATCTGGCATCTGAGGACAAGGGTGCTAGGATTTAGGCAGGCGCAATGCAGCGACTCTATGTTGGTGTAGAATAGGGACGCGGTGCATTGGTGTTTATTGCTGAAACTTGAAATGTGAGAGGCGCCCAACGTGAATACTTCCACCTCGCCTGTCATGGTTATCTGGCGGTTGGTTTTGAAGTGGTGGTGGCTGATCCTGATTGCCGTGGCTCTCGGCGGCGGGGTTGGGTACTTCATTCGCAGCAACCAGCCGGATGTGTACTATGCGCGGACGACACTGCTGTTCGGCCAGTCGTTCAGCGATATTACTCAGCAGAGTGAAACGTTCGATGCTGTCCGCGGTCTGATTTCGATCTACACGGGTCTAGCTCGCCGCAGCAAGACTCTTCAGCCTATCATCGATAAGATGAATCTGGGGGTAACGGTCGACCAGCTCAACGAGCGTTTGAATATTGTCCGCGTTCCCAATCTGCCGTTGATGGAAATTTATGTTGCCGATACGGATCCGGTGCGGGCGGCAGACATTGCCAACAACCTCGCGCAAGAGATCATCAACCAAAGCCCTAATCAGGTGGTATCGCAGGATGTCGAATTCCGCCGCCAGCAGGCCCGGCAGCTCGCCCAGCAGATCACCGAGCTGCAGGCCGCCTATGATGCGCTGTTAGCAAAAGGTGCGACGCTGACATCAGCGTTCGAGATCGCGCAGAACCGAAATGAGACGCAGGCGACTCTGGAAACGCTGCAGAGCATTCAGCAGTTGTACGCCGATATGAGCGCTGGGCTGCCTGAGACAGGGAACTTTATCCAAATCTACGAGTATGCCACGGCGCAAAATACCACAGTTGTTTCGGGATCGATGTTGAGCGTAGCGCTGGCCGCCGTGGCAGGGCTGCTGCTGGCGGTAGGGACGATTGTCCTGATCGCATTTCTGGATGATCGCCTTCAGTGGCAGGAGAACATAGACGAGATTGCGGGTGTGAAAGTGTTGGGGCCGTTGGGAATGGTTCCGGCCAACAAGCTGCCTTTGTATATTTCGACCTCTCCCGATTCGGCTGACAGCGAAGCGCTGCGGCAGCTCCGGTCAAAGATTGTTCTGGCGGCTGGCGGATCGATGCCCAGAGTACTCACGGTAACCAGTTACGACTCTGGGGATGGCAAAAGTGTCACAGCGGCTAATTTGGCTCTGGCAACGGCTGAGTCCGGACTGCGCACGCTGCTGATCGACGGCGATATGCGGAAGGGGAATGCGCACGAATTCTTCCGCTTGCCTAATGTGATGGGGCTTTCCGATATTCTGGCCGGTCGCGATGACATCCATCTGCTTTTGTCCCGTGCGCTGCTGGACAGCGGACACGAAAATCTGACCATTTTAACGTGTGGCCGCGCGACAACGGATCCGACTGCTCTGCTGAGCCGGCCACGCTTTGGGGCGGTCATCGATGCGCTTAAAAGCCAGTTTGACGCCATCATCATTGACTCTGTTCCGACGATTGGTGGGACTGACTCCGCGTTCCTGGCGGATCGTAGCGATGGTTTGTTGATCGTCCTGCATGGACAGCGCACAACGCTGCGTGGTTTGAAGCGGACTCTGTTGTCTCTGCGGCAGGGACACGCGGTGACCATCTATGGTCTGGTGTTTAATCGTGTGGCGCTGCAAGTCACCAGCAGCTACTCACAGCTCTACTACAGGCGAACTCTGGCAATCAGTCCCGACAAACTCAACGAGGAAATGCTCAAGGCCAGCAAGAAACCAGGCCTATTCCGTCGCAACAAGCACATTCGTGTTGCCACAGACGGCGGACGTTACTTTTCTGTTGAAGCAGCTTCCGTGCAGCTTGGGGTCAGCGAGTCGATCATGCGGGAGTGGATCAAGAGTGGGTACATCAAGGCTGAGCGTTTTCGTCGCAAGGACTGGATTGCCGATGTGGAAATCTCCCAGCTTCTGAACCGGCTACCGCGCTATGAATACGATCTGAAATC
>DAOUCY010000003.1:0-19646 GCA_034431625.1 Anaerolineae bacterium
CTAGGCTACCGTAGCCCACTGGCCTATGAAGCCGACCATTTATCCTGAAGGTGTCTCTTATTCACCCTCCACCAAATCGGGGCAAGACCAGTCCCTACGGGCGGCGGGGGCGCAGAGCGTTGAGGCTGCGCCCCCGTACACGCTATACATCAGCGGATTGTTGGGTCGCTGATCCAGACATCTGGCGAGAAGCGAGTCGCGCCTTCGATCACCAGGTTCGACGAGTAGCCATAGGGGAACTCGTACACATTCAACCCGTTTGACTGCGACACTACCGGTTTGATCGTGCCGGTGTTGTTGTCGAAGATGCGCGTGACCGGTTCGCAGTCGGTCTGCGCTGTATCCGCACAGATTTCCAGCGTCACCTGCGCCGTCCGCGCCGCCTGGTTATCCAGGAGGTAGGTAACGCGGATGTAGTTCCACGAAACCTGAACCTTTTCACCTTCGACCTGGGTCAGGTCTGGCGCAGGCGGCGGGGTTCCCGCATCCAGCAGGGCTTGGATGGCTCCAGCGCCCGTGGGTGTTGGCGTCGGGCCAGGCCCATTGCACCAGCCGGCGTCGCAGAACGTCAGCGGTTTGACGCCTTCGAGCGTGGGGAGCTGCTCAAAGACTTCCTGCGGCATGCTCGTCCAGCGCCGGTCGATGAACACAGCGAAATCATCACCGCTGACGAACATCATGGTCGATTCGCCGAAGTTCCGGTACCAGGCCTTGAAGCGCGTGCCGCGCGGCATCACGCCCATATACTGGGTCGCAGCCACATCCAAGTAGGTGAAGGCGTACTGCGCCTCGAAGACGAAGCGCTGGTCTACTGCCACTTCTTCCCGCACGGGCGGGCTTTCTGCCGTGCCGTTGGCTGCGGCGCTCAGATTTGCGCAGTAGTTTCCTGCGTCAGAAACCTCTTGGGCCGAAGTTCCATAGGCGAGTTCCACCACCGACAGCAAATTTTGGAGCGGGAGGGCACAGCGTTCAGATGGGACGATCCCCTGCCAGCCGCGCGGCCGCTGGAAGTAGCCCAGCGCGTTCGCCAGCAGTTCCAGATTGAAGCGCAGCGCCCGGTAGGCATAAATCGGCGCGCCGGGCAGCGTCGTCAGCCAGCCTTCTGGCCGCTGCCCGATTCCAAGCTGTTCGTTGGCGAGCGTCTCCAGATCGAGGAAGTTATCGCTGAGCAGCGTGGCGGAGGTGATGTCCTTGTTGCCGATCCAGTTGAGTGGGCGCGTGTTCAGCCCGTACTCTTCATCCGCCAACCGTTCCAGGTCACCGCGGATCGCCAAAACCTGCTCCGGGACGGCCTGTTCCGCCGGGGAACCGCTCAGCACTACCCGCAGCACCTGTTCATCGGCCTCTGACTGGATGGCGAAGCAGTAATTCGGCGCATCTGCGGCTGTCTTGAATTCCACATTGAACACGGTTCGCAGCACCTGCACGGTGTTCATCAGCGTGCGCGAACACCGGAAGAGCGCCGGCCCACCGCGCCAACTGTCTGGTCGATCTTTCGCCCCTGGGCCAAAGATTTCGTTAGCGGTCAGCTCTAGATCGTGCCGGATGTTCCGCGCCACGAGGAGGACATTTTGGGTGACAGGCGCTCCGATCCAATCGGCGGGGCGCTCGGTGCCGAACAATTCCGTCGCCAACTGTTCGTTATCGAACCAAAGATCGGCGACATAGGTTGGCGAGTTGAGGTCGTTGAGGTTGAACGTCCAGCCGTCTGGCCGGACGCCATCCCCCAGCGCCTCATTCGCCAGGATTTCGAGGTCGGTGCGCGTATCCAGCAAAAAGCGGTTGAGGTCGGTGATCGGCTGCTGAGCGTGGATCACGCCGGTCAGCGCCAGCAGTGCAATCAGGAATCCCCCGAGGAACCGTCTCATGGCCTTCGCCTTCGTTTGATGGCTCAATCCCTGTTGATGAATGATGCCTGCTGCGGCAAACCGCCGCAGCAAACACATGACTGCGATTATACAGTGAGGTGCGGTAAACCAAAAGTCGCCCAATTGTCAGGGGGCATTCTGCGGTCGGCCCGGAAAACGAAAGCGCCCCCTCACCGGGGACGCCCAACTTATCTGGCGTGCGGCGGTCAACCGACGACGAGCTTGACCGCGCCTTCGACGCTCTTTTCCGGGCTGATCTTGATCTGCTCGTCGCTGAGGACGCCGTTCTCGTCGATCACCCAGTGGGAGCGGATGATGCCCATGTAGGTCTTGCCGTACATGGATTTCTCGCCCCAGGCTCCCCACTGCTCCAGCACCTGATGTTCAGGGTCGGAGAGCAGGTCGTAGGGCAGATTCTGCTTCTTCTTCCACTTTGCCAGGTCTTTCTGGGAATCGGCGCTGATGCCCAGCACCACGGCGTTCCCGGCTTCGATCTGGGGGAAGGCATCGCGGAAGCCGCAGGCTTGGGTCGTGCAGCCGGGGGTATCCGCTTTCGGGAAAGCGAACAGGATCACTTTGCGGCCCCGGAAGCTGCTGAGCCTGACCATTTGGCCATCCTGGTTGGGTAGTTCAAAATCGGGTGCGGTTTCGCCAACTTTGGGCATAGGATTTCCTTATGAGATAAAGTCCGCTGAACCTGTACCAAAATAGGGGCAGCAGCTAATCGACAGGTGAGAACAGGCTGAATACCCGCTCAGGTGCTGCCCAGCGCGGCTACCGTCCGCGCGATGCTCTCCGCCGGGCCAACCCCCAGGGCGACCTCGATGACCACGCCGTTCTCGTCCAGCACCCAGACCGAGCGGTTGGTGCGCGGAATCTTCACCAGGCCGAACAGGGATTTGCCCCAGGCGTGCCAGCCGTCCAGCACACGGTGGTCAGGATCGGACAGCAGGTCATAGGGGAGACGGTTCTCGGTTTTCCAACGGCGCAGGGTTTCTGGCTGGTCTGGGCTGATGCCCAGCACGACCGCGCCTTTGGCTTCGATCACCGGGAACTGGTCGCGGAAGCCGCAGGCCTGGGCATTGCAGCCGGGCGTGAAGGCCTGCGGAAACGCGAACAGCACGACTTTTCGACCCCGGTACTGGCTTAGACGGATGGGGATACCATCCTGGCTGTGGAGTTCAAAATCGGGCGCAGTTTCGCCAACGCTGGGCATACGGGCTGTCCTCTGGGGTCGTCTCAGCGCTGGTCGGTGTAATGATCCTGGCCGACCCGCAGATAATCGGTACTGGCGTCCTGGCTGCGGAGGAACTCAAGCTGCCCGTTGACTTCATCGATCACCACCAGATCGCCCTGGCGGAACTCGCCCTTGAGCATTTGAATGCTGAGGGGATTCTCGACGAACCGCTGGAGCGCACGCCGCAGCGGACGCGCCCCGAACTGCGGATCGTAACCCTTCTCGGCCAGCCAGCGCCGAGCGGGTTCGGTCAGGTGTACCTGGATGCCGGCCTCGGCCATGCGCTCGGCGATTCCCTTCATCTGCAGATCAACGATCTGTTCGACTTCGGAGAGGGTCAGCGGGGCGAAGATGATGATCTCGTCGATGCGGTTCAGGAACTCTGGGCGGAAGGTATCCCGCATGGCCTTCTCGATCTTCTGATGATCGACCACGGCCTGCTGGTCATTGCCCTGCACGAAGCCGAGCACGCCGCCCTTGCGGGCAAATTCTGTTCCCAAGTTGCTGGTCATGATGACCACGGTGTTGCGGAAATCGACTGTGCGCCCCTGCCCGTCGGTCAGGCGGCCGTCTTCCAGGATTTGCAGCAGGGCGTTCCAGACATCGGGATGTGCCTTCTCGATCTCGTCGAAGAGGATGACCCGGTAGGGACGGCGGCGCACCGCCTCGGTGAGCTGGCCGCCCTCTTCGTAGCCCACGTAGCCGGGGGGTGCGCCGAACAAGCGGCTGACGGTATGCTGCTCGCGGTACTCGCTCATATCCACGCGGACGAGAGCGTCCTCGTCATCGAACAGGAATTCGGCCAGCGCCTTCGCAAGTTCGGTTTTGCCGACTCCGCTCGACCCCAGGAAGATGAACGAACCGATAGGGCGCTTCGGGTCTTTCAGGCCACTGCGCGAGCGGCGGATTGCATCCGAGATTGCGGTCACGGCGGCTGCCTGACCGATGATGCGCTGGTGGAGGTATTCCTCCATGCGCAGGAGTTTCTCGCTCTCGGTTTCCAGCATCTGGTTGACAGGGATGCCGGTCCACTGATGGACGACTTGAGCGATGTCGTCGGCATCGACCACCTCATCGAGCGTGTTCTCCTGCTGCCAGACGTAGCGTTCGCGCTCGTACTCCTGCTCCAGCCGGATGCGCTCCATCTTGAATTCAGCGGCGCGTTCGTATTCGCGGGCGAAACCGGCGGACTCTTCCTCGGCCTGAAGGCGGTCGATGACGTCTTTCATCTCTTTGAGGCGGGGCGGCATCGAATAGAGGGCCACGCGCAGCTTGGCGGCAGCTTCGTCCAGCAGGTCGATGGCCTTGTCCGGCAGGCGGCGGTCGCTGATATAGCGGGCGCTCAACCGGACGGCTGCTTCGATGGCGTCGTCGGAGATATTGACCTTGTGGTGCGCTTCATAGCGGTCACGCAGCCCATAGAGCATCTCGATGGTGTCGTCCACGCTCGGTTCTTCGACGAACACCGGCGCGAAGCGTCGATCCAGTGCGCTGTCTTTCTCGATGTACTGCCGGTATTCGTCAAGCGTGGTCGCGCCGATGGCATTCAGTTCCCCACGCGCCAGCGCCGGCTTCATGATGTTGGCGGCGTCCAGCGCGCCTTGGGCTGCGCCGGCGCCGACCACCTGGTGCAGTTCGTCGATGAACAGGATGACATCACCCTGCGCCCGCTGCACTTCTTCGATGGTTGCCTTTAGCCGCTCCTCGAACTCCCCGCGGAAGCGGCTGCCGGCCAGCATTCCGGCCAGGTCGAGCGCTACGACGCGCTTGCCCATCAAAATTTCGGGCACGTCATTGGTGGCGATCTTCTGCGCCAGCCCTTCGACGATGGCGGTCTTGCCCACCCCGGCCTCGCCGATCAGCACCGGATTGTTCTTGGTGCGGCGGCTGAGAATCTGGATGACGCGCAGGATTTCAGCGTCGCGCCCGATCACGGGGTCGAGCTTGCCCTCGACGGCCATGCGGGTCAGGTCGCGGCTGTATTTCTCCAGGGTACGGTAGCGCGCTTCGGCCTGCGGATCGGTGACGCGCTGGCCGCCGCGGATGTCCTTGATCGCGTCATACACCCGGTCGCGGGTGATCTGATTGTCAGCCATGATCTTGCTGACCGCGGTATTGCGCTCACTGATGATTGCCAAGAAAATGTGTTCGGTCGAAATATAATCATCGCGCAGGCGGTTGGCCTCTTCATTGGCCAGATCGATCACCCGCTTGACCCGCGGGGTGATGAACACCTGGCCGGTCCCGCCGCCGTAGATGGCTGCTTTCGGGCTGGCCCGCAGGATTTCATCCAGGCGGCTGCGCATCGCACCTACATCGACGCTCAGCCTTTCCAGAATCTGGGAGATGACACCCTCTGGCTGCTCCAAGAGCGCCAGCAAAATGTGTTCGGTATCGACCTGGTTGTGGCCGTACCGCTGCAAGATTTCATAGGCGCGGGCGGCAGCGTCCTGCGCCCGTTCAGTAAACCGCTCAAACCGCATCATGAGTCTGTGTGTCCTTGCTGCACGCATCCCGCCTGCGAATCACCCGATGACTTGATTGTAGCGCATCCTGGGATGTGTGCTTGAACTCCTGCTGTGCAGTCCATGAGAACTTTCGAGCAGAAATCGAATAGGGCATCATGACAATACCCGATTTGCATCAGAAATGAGTATGCGCCGCATAAGTCCTCCCCAAGAAAGGCGCGCCGAGGGGGTGCATCCAGTACGCTGGCGAACTCGCTGAATAACACCGGTGACCAGCTCAACACGCTCGGCAGTGCCCTCAAGACCGGCGGTCAGGGTTATAGGCGCTCATACCACTGGGCTTGTTTCCGCCCAGTGGTTCGGTCTACACTGAAAGCAATGATTGAATGAAGGTAAGGTGGCGAATTATCTGATGGCCGGGCGTGAACTCTGGCTGGTCTATCCTGATGAGAAAAAACTGGAACCCTATGTGGCCAGGGAACCCGTCCAGACCTACCGGAGCGGCGACACCTTGGAAGGTTGCGGTCTGCTGGCGGGTTTCCGTCTGAGCATTTCTTCTGTCTGGCCGTCCTAACTGGATGGCATTGACGGAATACGCCTGTTTGATTTCCTCGGCGCGTTTGCCCCGCTCCCCGGTGTAACGCTTCCTCAGCAGAGGACACACTGGAAAGGAAGCCGGGGGTGAGGATCAGGAGGACAGCATGCTGCATGATCCCCTCAGCGGAGAATCCCTGATGGCCCACGTCCAGGCCCTGGCGGATGGCATCGGCCCCCGCCCCGCCAGCAGCCCAGCCGAATGGCAGGCCCGCGAGTACGTGCGCCGCCAATTGGCTGAGATTGGCCTCCACGCTGTGGAGGAAATCCGCTTCGTCTCCCCGGACACTTGGGGCTACGCGGTCATCACCCCGACGCTGCTGAGCCTGCTCGGCAGCGTCGCCGGACGGCTCGGCCAGCCGTTCCGGCTGCTCGGCAGCGCAGCCTCTTTCTTTGCAGCCTACACGCTCAGCCAGACCATGCGCAGCGCCCGCCAGCCCCTCAGCCCGCTCTTTCCTTCCGGCCCTAACGCCACGCTCGTCGCCCGCATTCCCCCGACCAGCGGAACTGCCCGGCGCACTGTCGTCCTCGTCGGTCACACCGATACCAACAAGCACCGTCTGACCTTCAGTCCACGTCTGAAGACTCTGCTCCGTCCTGCGGCATCGCTCGCCGTCGCCGCGCTGGGCATGAACGGGATCGCCACGCTGCTCGGCGCGAAAGGGCTGCGCCGCCTGACCGAATGGCTCTCGCTGGTCTCGTTAGGTAGTTTCCTGCTGGATGAAACCAGCGGATTCGTGGATGGCGCCAACGACAACGCCTCCGCTGTCGCCTGCCTGCTCGGATTAGCCGCCCAGCTCCAATCCGCCCCGCTGCGTGACACCGAGGTCTGGCTCGCCTTCACCGGCGCGGAAGAAACCGGCTGCGTGGGGATGCACGCACTGTTGGATGCCTACGGTGACCGACTCCGCGAGGCCTGGTTCCTCGATTTCGAGATGGTCGGCGCAGGCCGCCTAGCCTATATCCAGCAGCACAGCAGTCTCTCGTATTGGGCCAGCTATACTCCTGACGATGATTCCCTCGCTTGGGCACAGCGCACTGCTTCTGAACATCCTGAATTCGGCGTTGGCGGCGTTCCTATGACCATCACTGAGGAGGTCGGCGCCCTCCGTTCGCGCGGCTTCCGCGGAATCTGTCTGGCGGGCGTTGGCGCGGATGGCTGGTTGGTGAACTGGCACCAATATTCTGACCGCACGGCCCACATCGAGCCTGCCTGCCTGGAGCGTGCGGCGCGCTTTGCCCTCGCTATGCTCCGCACCCTGGATGCGTCCTAAGCGCCCTTCGCGTCCGCTTCTTTAGAAGTCTGAGCGCACAGTTCACCACACGCTCTGGGGAAGGGGATGGTTTCTTAAGGTTTGGTCAATCCTCTTTTCACGTACAATTTCAATAAACATAAACAAGTTTTTCATCCAGAGGGGGCAGCACATGCCGGTGCGAGTGGATTGGTTCGACGAGACGAAGACGATTGTCTTTTGGCAGTTTTCGGGCCGATGGACGATCACCGAGCTGCTGGAAGTTTATGATGAGGCGTGCCGGCTGTGCGACACGGTTCCCGATCGGTGGGTGCATGCGATTGTGGATATGCGTGAGACCAGCATGATGCCCAACTTAATCACCAGTTCTGTGTCCAAACGCGCGGCGCGGGATCCCAGAAACTATGCGGGAGCCTTCATCGTGACAAGCAACAGTTTCTTCTGGGCGATTATCAACATTGCGAACCGCATCGGTGGAACCAAAGGGAAGGCCGAGACTGCCAGCTCAGTAGAGGCGGCACAGGCGGCGATCGCGGAACGGCGCAAGATGATGCCGCCGCTGAGCGAAGTGGTTGAGTAAAGGGCAGACAGTAAATGAAAGGGCGCACCGGTTGGATGCGCCCTTTTTGATCTTTGCTGCTGTGCTGGGAGCGGGCGAGGCTTATTCGCCGCCGGGGGTTACTTCCACAGCCAGGGGTTCCCAGGTTTCGCCCGTTACATCAAGGCCTTCTTCCTTGAGGGCATCGACGGCGGCCTGGGCGAGATCGGTACGGAAAGCCCCTTCGGAGGGTTCAGCCTTGATGACCTGACCTTCGAGCGCGACCTTGACGGTCTGATCCCAAAGGGCCTGATCCATGATGCCGATACCAGCGGGCGACGGCCAGATGAGCTTGTTGATTTCGTTGAGCATCCAGGTCATGTGACCCTTGCCGAGCGTCGGGCCGTTGGAGAGGACGATATCAACACAGGCGTCAAAGTTATCGCGGCAGTAGACCCAGCCCCGGAGTGAGGCCTTGATGAAGCGGGTGGCGATTTCTTCGTTGGAGACGCCATTGGTTTCGCCAGCCAGCCAGGATTCCTTGGCGAAGATGTGATCCTGGAGCATGGCCGTGCCGACATCGTTGAAGTTGATGACGTTCAGATCGTCGGGGGTATAGAGGAAGTTGCCGTTGGCATCAACCTGTTCGAGGACCTGGGCGTACTCGTTGTAGGTCATGGCCTGGGCAGCATCGACTTCATCATTGAGGAGCAGCGACATATCAAAGGGCTGCTGGACGATGGTGACATCATCGGGATTGGCCGGATCGATGCCTGCTGCGCGGAGCGCCGCGAACAGTTCATGCTCGTTGCCGAAGCCCCAGGTTCCGACGCGCATGCCCTTCAGGTCTTCGACGCTCTCGATACCCTTGTCCTTGAAGGAGACTTCGAGCGTACCGCTGCGCTGGAAGACTTGGGCGATGTTGACCAGATCAGCGCCGCCTTCGCGGGATTCGAGCACTTTTGGAACCCAGGCGATGCCGAATTCAGCGCCATCAGAGGCGACGACCTGTTGGGGAACGATTTCAACCGCGCCTTCGAGGATGGTGACGCTCAGACCTTCGGCCTCATAGAAGCCCTGGTCGACGGCGGCGAAGTAACCTGCAAACTGCGACTGGACAACCCACTGAAGCTGGAGGCGCACCGGGATCAGGTCGCTCTGCGCCGAGACGCTGCCGACCGCGGTGATCGCCAATAGCGCAACAACCAGCAAAACGAGAACTTTCTTCATTGCTTTTCTCCTCACGTTAAATACTACTAACGCCCGCCGTAGTCTAGCGCAAGACGGGCGTCAGACCAACCCCAGTGTTAAGATGCACAAACCTCCGCTGGTCAGCCTGTTTTACGGAACGAGACATGCCAGGGCATGATCCAGCGTTCGAGCAGCAGCACCAGCGTATAGAAGCTGATGCCGATGATGGAGGCCATGATGATGCCCGTCCAGGCACGGGCGAAGTCGAAGCCAGCGGCTTCTTGGGTGATGAAAACGCCGATGGTGGCGCGTGGACCGCCGAAGAATTCTGCAACGACGGCGCCAATGGTGCTGAGGGCGCTGGCGACGCGCAGGGCGCTGAAGAGATAGGGCAGCGCGTTGGGGATGCGCAGCGCGCGGAGGATCTTCCAATCGCTGGCGGCAAGCGACTGCATGAGTTCTAACTGGCGGGCGTCGATGAGGGTGAGGCCGCGGACCATATTAATCATGACGGGGAAGAAGACGATGATGGCGACAATCGCCATCTTGGAGGCCGGGTTGGTCAGCCCGAACCAGTTGTTCATGATGGGGGCGAAGGCGATGATCGGCACGGAGTTGGCGGCGATGGCGAAGGGCATGAGCGCCTCGCTGATGATGGTCCAGCGGGCGGTTGCCAGGGCGACAGCTACGCCCAAGCTCGCGCCGATGAGAAAACCGCCGACAGCGGAATAGAGGGTTGCACCGGCGGCTTGAAAGAGGATGGAGCCTCTACCGGGAGTCAGGAACAACTGAACTTCGCCGAAAAATTCTTCCAGGATGGCGGTCGGGCGCGGCAGCAGGAACTGCTGGATGTTGAAGAGGCGGACGATCAGCTCCCAGATGGCCAACACGCTGAGGGCGATGAGGATGGTGGGCAGGTAGTAGCGCAGGTTGGCGCTGAGGCGCTGCGACCAGGATTTCGGTTGAACCACCGGAAGCGTTTGGGAGACCCTGGTCATGGGAGTTATCCTTCGTAGCTGTGCGCTTCCCGGAGGGTTTCGCGCACTTCGGTCACCAACTCAAAGTAGCGGGTGGTTTCGCGCGTTTCAAACAGGCGCGGGTAGCCCAGATCGACCTCGATGATTTTGGTGATGCGCCCTGGCCGGGGAGACATGACGACGATGCGGCTGGAGAGGAAGACAGCTTCCGGGATGCTGTGGGTGACAAAGATGACGGTGATCTTGGTGGCTTCCCAGATGCGGAGCAGCTCCATGTTCATGCGCTCGCGGGTAAATTCGTCGAGCGCGCCGAAGGGTTCGTCCATGAGGAGGAGCTTGGGTTCAAAGACGAGGGCGCGGGCGATGGCGACGCGCTGCTGCATGCCGCCGGAAAGCTGCCAGGGGTAGTGGTTGGCGAACTTGCCGAGTTCGACCATTTCCAGCATCTTCTGGGCGCGGTCGCGGCGTTCGGCAGGGGGGTAGCCCATGATCTCCAAGGGGAGCTGGACGTTTTTGGCGACGCTGCGCCAGTCGTACAGGGTGGCGGCTTGGAAGGCCATACCGTAGTCGCGGTCGAGGCGGGCCTGGTGCGGCGTCTTGTTGTTGACCTTGAGTTCACCGTTGGTCGGCTGGATGAGGTCGGCGATCAGGCGCAGGAGGGTGGATTTGCCGCAGCCGGACGGGCCGATCAAGGAGACGAACTCGCCGGGCTGGACGGTCAAGTTGATGTCTTGCAGGGCGATGACCTGCTCGCCGGAACCAGGGTTGAAAATCTTGTTGAGGCCGCGGGCGTGGATGACCGCCGGCGCTGAAGGTGTAGCTGCGTTCATACCGTATCGTTCATTTCTTTAATGATGCCTGTATCACAATTCCTGGACCCGGCGCCCTAAGACGATGCGCTCGACGGCCGTGACCAGCAGGAAAAACATGATCCCAACCAGCGCGGCGATGAAAATGGCTGCCCAGAGCTTGGTGGGATCGGACGTGTAATATTGGTTGAAATTCAAGATGGCTCCGCCTAAGCCACCGCGAATACCCGACGGGAGTTCGCCGATGATGGCGCCGACGACGCTGGCGGTGGCAGAAACTTTCAGGGCGGTGAAGATGTACGGGAGCGCTGCCGGGAAGCGCAGCTTCCAGAGCGTGGTCCAGCGGCTGGCGGCGTAGCTCTGCATCAGTTCGACTGCCATCGGATTGGGCGAAGTGAGGCCGCGCAGGGTGTTGATGGTGACCGGGAAGAAGGTCAGGTACATGGAGATGACGGCGACAGAGGCTGGGCCTGCCCCCAACCAGATGACGACCATGGGGGCGATTGCCAGGATGGGCACGGTCTGGGAAGCGACAACGAAAGGCAGCAAGCCGCGTTCGAGCAAGTGACTGTGGGCGAAAAGCGTGCCAAGCAGGAAGCCGAGCAGGGCACCGCTGACGAAACCGAGGGCAGCTTCCGTCCAGGTGAAGAGGCCGGCATCGGCGAGGATGCGCACCAGGAGCAGCTCTCCATTGCGGCGGGCGGGCTGCAAGAGCGATTCGGCGATGGTTTGCAGGTGGGGCATGTTGAGGTCGTTGGTGATCTTGAGATCGACCAGCACCAAACTGCGGGGCAGCGGCAGGAAGCGTTCCAGGCTGAAAGCGTCTTCGTAAGTGGCGATGGGCAGACCGACCAACTCGCTGACGGACTGCCAGCGGTTCACGCTGTCGGCGTGGGCGACGACCACGAGACGACCGGGAAAAGCCGGCGCAATGGGCAGCCCGGCGACAGCAGCACGAGTCTCCAACGCGGCCAGGATACGCAGGTCGGGATAAGGGAGCACAGCCGGATCGAGTTCAGCGACGGGATAAGAGGCAATGCTGTCTTCGACCGCGTTCTTATCCAAGATCGCGGCTGGAATGGAGCCGTCCTGAACGGCTTTGAGAGCATCTTCCAGCGAGGGGTAGACTTGATAGGTCCAGCCGGGCTGTGGGAGTGTAATCTGGTAGTTGGTGATTGTGCCGAAAGCTTTGAGGCCTTCCCAGACGAGCATGACGGAGGAGATCAGCACAACAAAACCGACCAGCTTGGACGCCTGAGCGCGCACGATGAGGAGAGCGGCGCTGAGTGCCAATGCACCGAATGCGGGCAGGGCTGAGGTCGATTCTGATTCAAGCGGGGGGACAATGAGGATGAGCAGGTCGAGGCCGACGAGGGCCAGCACCAGGGGCGTGCGCGCCCACTGTGCTTGGGTCAGCAGGCCAACCAGCCCGACGCCATTGGCGAGGATCATCAGGCCGATGAAGACAACCAGCCCGGCGCGCATCGCCATGACAACGGTGTCGGGTTCCAGGCGGTCAAGTCCTTGAGCGAGGGCCTGGCTGCGGGCGAACAGTCCCAGGAGGGAGGGGGGATTCGGTTCGCCGGAACGCTCGGCCATCCAGATCCCCAACTGTCCGAGGGTGGATTCGCGCAGGGAGGGCGTATCTGGGGCGGCGTTTTGATAGATATTGAAGAGCAGAATGAAGAACAGGAGCGCGACCAGCGTCAGCGCCAATGGGAGGACTGCCCGCAGAGAGAACGTCCGGGCGGGCTGTCCCGGCAGGACGGCTTCCGGCGCGAGGGGCAGATTGTCACGGGCGGAGTTCGCCATGGGGTTCACCTGATCTACGAAGACCGGCTTGCTGCCCGGCCACGACTATTCTATAGTCCAGGCAAGAGCCATGCCAATTGGTAGAAGTAACTATGTTTCTAAGCGCCAGTTCGTCAATCCCGCCAATTCTATCGTGTCCGCGCCGCGCGTCAACTTTTCGATGAGCGTTTGATGTGGTTAGAAATATCCAACGGAAGGGTAAGATGGGAGGCTTACGGTTGGGCCGGCGGGCGGTATGGTTGGCGGTGGCTGCTGGTGGTCTGCTGGCGGCTGCTGCGCTGATCGGGTGGCTGACTGCGCCGGCACGGGCATTGGCCGCGGCACGCGCCCGGTGGGAGGCTGCTGCTATCCACGACTACCGGATAGTGGTGTTCTGGGACCGGGAACTGCTGGACTGCGAGCAGGACTTCGAGGTGCGCGGCGGGGGGGTGAGCTACCGTCACAAAGATACCTGCGCCGTCGGGCCGGGAGCCGTTGGGCGGACGCCGGCACTGCCAACGGTGATGTATCTATTCGAGCAGGCCGAACGAGGACTGAATGAACAGGTCTGTGGGCAGAACGGCTGCATCTGTGACGGACCAATTGAGATCCAAGTGGACTATGACCCGACGCTGGGCTACCCGACGCGGATTCAGACGGTACTGCGCCCGGATTGGCGCTGGCGCGACCCGGCCTTTTGGCTGGCGGGACTACGTGGGGAGTTGGCGGCCTGCCCACCGATTGTGTTCGTTGGGCAGACGATCCGGGTGACTTCGTTTGAGGTGTTGAAGCCGCAAGGGGCAGAAAAATCCGAGAAGCAGCCAGGCGGAATCGAAGCACTGCCGCGCGGGACGGTTACACCCCAGCCATGAGTGTTGAAGGGATGATCAGGCGCAGGGGCCGATCAAGGCGCGCCAATCCAGGCCGATGATCTGGCCGGCCAGGGCGATCCGCAGTACGCCGTCCGCGCCGAGGTGATGCCAGAGGTGGGCGCGGGAGTCGCCGTAGATGCGGGTCTGGCCGCAGATGGCGCCATCTTGCGCCCGCAGCGTGACCACAAAGCCGTGGTCGGTCAGGAGCAGCAGGACGTTTCCATAGCCTGTGAGGTAACCGCGGCCTTCGACGAAAGGCAGCGTCCCACCCCAACGGGGCGCACCGGCTGCATCGAGACTTTGAAGCAGCCGGGTTGTGCCGCCGGTCCAGAAGGCGCGGACGCCAGTTGTGGGGTCAACCCAAAAAGCGCTTTCCGGCCCTCCGCCGGGCGGAACCGGTTCGGGACTGCGTGACCACTGCCCCGTGGAGTCAATGTTCCAGAAGCTGTCCTGGGCATAGACCAGCAGGCTGCCGTCAGGGGCGGTGGTCATGAAGGCGGGTTCGGCAGCTTGGGCGGCATCGAGGCGGCGGCCATCCGGCGAGACCGAGATGATGGCAAAGGTATCGGTCACGAAGGCGAGGACCTTGGCGGCGGCGTGGGCGCGGAGGATGGGCGGGATGGAGTCGATGCGCCAGGCCAAACCGCGGCGGTCTGGGGTGAAGGCGACCAGGGCGCCATCAATGGTACGGGCAACCAGCCAGCCCGCCGACTGCAAGACGATGGTTTCGAGGGCTGCGCCGGTTTCCCAGCGTTCGGCTAAGGTGCCGTCCGCATTGATGATCTGCATTGCGCCGCTGGCAAAAGTGAGCAGGGCGCGGCCATCCAAGCCAGTGAGGGCGAGCGGGGGGCGTTCCAGGTTGGTGCGCCAGAGGACGCGGCCATCGGACGTGAGGCGGCGGACGCGGCTGCCTTCCAGAACGATCAAGCTGTTATCTGGCAGGAGAAAAGGGGGCGAGGCCGGGCGCGTGCCGTTGGGGGTCAGCCAGTGCCAGCGGTGGACGGGGGTGAGCCAAGTCTGCCAGTTGAGGATGAACTGGCTGGGCTGGAGGTAGTCGACCGTGGTTGGGTCTTCCCAGGTATAGCCGGGACCGGGAACATCCGGGCCGGTGGAGCGGATTTCAAAGTGAAGGTGCGGCGCAGGGCGGGCATCGCCGATGGTGGCGATGCGCTGGCCGGGCATCACACAGGTGTAGCGTTCCGGGAACAGGACGGTCTCGGTCTGGCGGACGTGACCGTACTGGCTGTAGTAGATGGAGCCATCCGGAAAGGTGTGCTCGATGATGATGACGCCACCATCGCGCCCCCAGCCGTCAGGGGCGGAATAGGTCACGCGGCCGGCGGCAATGGCGTAGACAGGCAGTCCAAAGCTGACGCCGCGGCCACCGTAGTAATCCTCGCCGGTGTGGTAGCGGCCTTGATGGCGGGGGCTGGGGACGCCGAAGTCCTGCACGAGCTGGAAGACGGTGCGATCCACCGGAAAAGCGATCTGGGTGACGAAACCGCACTGATCCTGAGCCTGCCCGGTCTGGAAGCCGAGCAGGAGGATCACGGCGAGCAAGACGAGTGGAACTGCCGTCCGCCGCATAGTTCAGCGCCGGTAGAACAGGGCAGCACGTACTGCGTCGGCGAGTGCACCGCTGGGCTTGCCGTAGCGGCTGAGCAGGGAACTGACGCCGGGGGTCTGGTTGGCCGGATCGTGGATGAGGTAGTCGCTGCCCTGGCGGGCCACGACCAGCACCCAGTGCTGATCGATATCGCTGTAGGCGGTCTGCGGCGTGAGATCGACCATGGCGGGGACAGGCGTTCCGGCCTGCAAGCTGGCATCGATGCGGCTGATCAGCGCCGGGGCTGGGTGATCGACTTTATCAATGAAAATGATGTCGGGATAGACCTTGTTGAGGGCGTCCCAGCGGGTGAAGTAGCCGTTGGTGAAGCCGCCGCGGGCGACCATATCGCGGTTGAACTGGTCTGGGGTGGTGTTCTTGCCGAAGTGCCCGGCCAGCATGGTGAGTGTGGTCATCAGGCAGCCCCAACGCCCGATGGAAGGCGCGCCGCCCATGTTCGCGAGTGGAATGTTTGACCAGCGCGGATCACGTTGGGAGAAGAAGGGCGCGAGTGGACTGGAGGGCAGCGGAGCGGGAGTCAAGGGCACGGGGACGGGAGCGGGAGCTGCAGGCGATGGGGCTGCTGGGGTCACCACGCCGACCGGGGCGACCGGTGCGGCAGGAACGGGCGCTTGAATGGGCTGGGGGACGACGATCCGCAGCCAGAACTTGGCGCCGAAGGAGCGTCCGGACGGATCGCGCAGCTTCCAGTCGCCCCACCAGACGCCGGGCAGGTTTGGGGCTTTCAGATCGACCGAGAGGTTAACTTCCGCGCCGGGCGGGGTGGTCGGCACCGGGACGGTCAGCGTCGAGGTCATGGGCGTGCCTTCTTCAAAACCGAGGACATAGCCCGGCCCCCAGACTTGATTGCCGCTGTTCTTGACCCGCCAGGTTTTGGTGAAAGCTGTGCCGGCGATGATGGGGGTGTCGTCCGGGATGGTGACATCGGCGACGAAGTAGCTGGCATTGACGGGTTGGGTGGGCGCTGGCGGCGGCTGGACGGCGACGATGCGGGCGTGGAAGACCTCGCCGAAGAAGACGCCTTTGTCATCTTGGAAGCGCCAGTCGCAGTAGAAGACGCCAGGGCGGTTGGGAGCGGTCAGTTCCATGCTGATCTGAACGTGCTGGCCGGGCACGGCGCTGGGCAGTGGAACGCGCCGCTGGGTGGTCATGGCTTCGCCGTTGATGAAGACGACGGCAAAGCCCGGCGTCCAGGGGACGCGGCCGTTGTTCTGTACCAGCCAGGTTTTGGTGAAGGTCTGCCCCATGGGGATGGGCATATCGTCAGGGATCGTCACATCGCTCACGAAGCGGCCGTTCGGTTTCGCAGGCATGGTCGTTCTCCTGATGACCGGAGGCAATCTCCGAGGTTACAGGTCGTGCAGTTCGTTCAGCGAGATCAGCCCGTCGCGCAGCGCGATAAGGGCGGCTGCGTAGCGGTCGGAGGCATGGAGCTTGTCCATCAACTGCGCCAGGGTTTCGATGACGGCGGACTGGCTGAGCTGGAGATGCGCGGCGATGGCGGCATTGTCTTCGCCAGCGGCGACATACAGCAGAATCTGCCGTTCGGTGACATTGAGGCTGGTTCCATCGCCGATCAAGCCCGTGACGATCTTTTCGGCGACGCCCTGGCCCAGGACCATGTGGCCTTGCGTGACTTTGATGATGCTGTCTTTGAGGTCGTTTTCGCCGCTGGACTTGAGGATGTAGCCGTGCGCCCCGGCGCGCATCGCCCGCATGATGTACCAGTCTTCCTCACGGCCGGTCAGCACCAAGACTTTGACGTTGGGGGCTTCGGCGCGGATGGTGGGTAGGATTTCTAGGCCGCCCTTGCCGGGCATGTTCAAGTCGAGCAGGAGGACATCCGGCAGCAGGGCGAGGGTCTGTTTGAGGGCGGTTTCACCGTCACCGGCTTCGCCAACGACGACGAACTCGTCGAGGGTTTCGAGGTAGTTCGCCAGCATACGGCGGATCATGGTGTGGTCGTCGGCGAGCATGACACGGATCATCGGGCGGTCGCGTTTGGGGGGCGGTTTGGGCGCTTCCAAACGGACGGAGACCGTACCCTCGGTGGTGCGTTTCTTTTCTTTTGCCTGGCACTCAAGAAGTGCCTGAGCAAGAGCATCTCCGTTGGGGTAGCGGCGCACCGGGTTCTTTTCCAGCGTGCGCAAGATGACTCGTTCCAGTTCAATGGGCAGATCGGGCTTGATCAAGCGCGGCGGGGGCGGCGGCTGGCGCACCTGCTGGAGGAGTAGCGCCGGGATTTCATCGGCATCAAAGGGCAGATGCCCGGTGACCATCTCGTAGAGGACGATGCCGAGCGAGTAGATGTCGGTGCGGTGATCGAGGGGATGTCCCTGGGCCTGCTCCGGAGAAAGATAGGCGGGTGTGCCGATGACCATGCCATCGGCGGTGACGCGCATGGCCTCCCGCGGGAGGGCCAGGCCCAAATCCATGATCTTGATGTCGCCTTCCGGCGTGACCTTGATGTTGGCAGGTTTGATGTCGCGGTGGATGACGGAGCGGTTGTGGGCGTAGTTGAGCGCCCGCGCGATCTGGGCGCCGAGGTTGATGACCGTTTCGGGAGGCGAAGGGATGTAGTAGGTGAGCGGCGAACCATCCACGTATTCAACGACGAGGAACTGGTAGTCGTCATCCTCACCCACGTCGTAGATCGCCATGATGTTGGGATGGTTGAGCTGGGCGGCAGCGGTGGCTTCCTGGAAGAAACGCTTGCGGGTGGTATCCCGCACATGGGGGAGCAGTACCTTGAGGGCGACGGTACGGCCTAGACGGGTATCCAGCGCCTTATAGACGGTGGCGGTGGAGCCTTCGCCAAGATGTTCTTGAATCTCGTAGCGATCTTTGAGTTTACGTCCGATCATCGTCCAATCCTAAGCGCGGGGATACGGGGATGAGCGATGCACTGATCTGAAGCGGTTTAGCCGAACCTGGAATGACGGTGACTCCGCTTTAACAGATGATAGCTGTTCGACTAGCATAACACAGAATGTTGCGGCGTGCATAATGGGCTGCCCCCTTCGGGTGCATTTCACTTGAGTGCAAAAAGAGGTAGGCTAAAGCATCACAAAAGAGGAAGTGAGTGATGCGAGATGCCAACAGACCGGGAACAGCTTGAGCAGGAATTGCACGAACAGATGGAAACCGCCATCTGCAAGATGCTGGATGGTTTGCCGGAAGCGACAGAGATTACCCTGAGCGACATGGAAAAGGCTGTCGGGGAGATGGGGCAAAGGATCATAGAAGCGACCCTGCAAAGGCTGATCAAGACCCAGCAGGAGCCGTTAGCCGAGACGGTGCCATGCTCGACGTGCGGTGAAGGGATGTATCGGCGGGGGAAACGCAGGCGGCGGGTGGTGACGACACGCGGCGAAGTGGAAATCGAACGGCAGTACTATATCTGTCCGAAGTGTGGGACGAAGCATTTTCCCCCTTGATGAGCAGTGGGGTTTGAATGAAACCGTCTACAGTGCCGAGATGGCAAAACGGATGATATGGTTGAGCGGCTTGCTGCCCTATGAACAATGTGAACAGGTATTTGAGCGCATTGGCGAACGCCTCATCCCCTCCAGCAGCACATGGCGACAAACCCAGAAACATGGGCAGCGCTTGCAGACCTATGTGGAACGGCAGCGGGAACAGGTGAGTGTGGAACGGGTGGTGCTGCCCGATGTGCATTACGACCATGACCGGCGCAAAGGGTTGTCAGCCGACGGTGGTATGGTCAACATTCGCGGGGACGGCTGGCGGGAGTTGAAAGTGGGTGCCACTTTCGATGTCGAAATCCGCCTGGAGCGCAACCCGCACACCCAGGCATTGGAGGAGATGGCGCATGGGGTGAACACCCATTACATCGCCGTTCTGGGTTCCAAAGAGGCTTTCACCCCCGCCTTGTGGGCTTTGGCGGTCAACCAGGACATTCCCACCGCCAAAGAACGCGCCTTTGTCGGCGATGGCGCCCTGTGGGTCTGGGATGTGGCAGAAGACGTATGCCCGGATGGCTGGCAGATTGTGGATTGGTTCCATGCCATTCAACATCTCGCCGAGGCTGCCCTCGCCTTGTATCCCCTGGAAAAAGACCTCCTGAACCGCACCCGCTGGTTGACCACCTACAAGACACACCTCTATATGGGGCGTGTTCACAAGATCATTGCTGCCTTGAAACGACGCGGACGTGACGATCTGGCGCTCTACTTTGAGCGCCATCAACGCCGAATGCAGTATCTCGAATTCCGTGAAGCAGGCTGGCCGATTGGCTCCG
Source organism: Anaerolineae bacterium (assembly GCA_034431625.1). Classification (GTDB taxonomy): domain Bacteria; phylum Chloroflexota; class Anaerolineae; order Aggregatilineales; family Phototrophicaceae; genus CFX2. The sequence goes on from DAOUCY010000003.1 coordinate 19,487, forward strand.
GCACAGTCGAGAGTGGCGTCAAGCAGTTCAAGCAGCGCCTGACCGGTACAGGTATGCGCTGGAACGAGGACAATGTCAACCGGATGCTCGTCATTCGTGCTGCTGTTCTGGGTAATGACTTTGACTCCCTCTGGCATGCTGCTTGATTGCACCAACTTGA
>DAOUCY010000004.1:0-9482 GCA_034431625.1 Anaerolineae bacterium
GTTATGACAAACGGGCAACGACTTATCTGGCGACCGTATTGCTCGCCTCTATCGTTCTATGTTTATAGTTTGCAGACAGACCCTAGCAAAACACATTTGCCGTGTGGGAACAACGCGGATTGATTATCAGGGACGTGTTGGACAGCAAGTGCTGAATACGACCATCAAAAGCGGCACGGGCTTGGGGGCGGTGTTCGCACCAACCTGGAAGACGGTGATGGCATCGAAGCAGAACACGATTTCGTGGCAGTCTTACATCGAACAATATACGACACTGATGCGGCAGCGCTATCAGGCGAATCCATCAGCATTTCTGGAAGCGTTGAGCAGCGATGAACTGATCGTGTGCTGCTACTGCAAGGATACGCACGCCACGACGAAGCAGTGTCACCGCTACATTCTGGTCGAAATTCTGGAGAAGGTGGCAGCACATCACGACATCGGTTTCGAGCGTATCGGAGAAGTTCGCAGCAGCCGGTGATGAACTGGCTCTTTTTTTTACCTTATCACATTACAAATTGAATTACACGGAGATTATCATGAACCCGATCATCATCCACACGGACGGCAGTTGTGAAACGCAGACACGTCTCGGTGGCTGGGCGGCGGTGCTTCAGTGTGGCGAACATCAGCGCGTCCTACAGGGCAGCGCGGCAGACACGACGGTGAACGCGATGGAACTCACGGCGGTCATCGAGGCATTGAAGGTACTCAAACAGGCAGGGTCAACGGTGCAGCTTTTTAGCGACTCCAATTACGTCGTGCGCGGCGTGAACGAATGGTTGTCCGATTGGATCAAACGCGGCTGGAAGAACGCACGCGGCGAACAGGTCGCTAATCTCGACCTGTGGCAGCAGCTTCAGACCCTGCTGGAAAAACACACGGTCACACTGAACTGGATACCGCGTGAGCAGAATGCTCAGGCAGACGAACTGGCGCAGTCGGCGCGGCTGACACAGAAACCGCTGGGCGATGCTGGCAGTGTTGTGAATGACAACGCGACTGCTCCCACCGTGCCACCGCAGGCTGTGTCGGAGGTCAACATCCTGATCGCCGGGTCGCGTTACGCCAATCGTGAGGCGCTGGATTACGCCCGCCGGGTGGTGCGCCGCGTGCATCAACTTGGTCACACTATTGTCGTCGGCGACAATCCGAAAGGTGTGGACATGGCGGTAGTGCAAGAATGCCGTCGGCTGAAGGCGAAGGTGCTGGTTGTCGGTGTCACGAATCGTCCGCGCAACGGCGGCTGCTCACACGGCAACTACATCAAGGTCGAGCGTGACACCTATCGCGCCGCAGGCGGGCATCTGTTTGACCGTTATCATGTCCGTGACCGCTGGATGGTAGACAATTCGCAGCGCGGTGTCTTCGTGTGGAACGGCGACAGCCAAGGGACGAAGCGCGGCTACGACTATATGGTGAGCCGCCACAAGGAAGCGCACCTGATGACCTTTGCGCTGAAGGGAGCGCGGCATGGCTGACCCACACATTCTCGCGGTTCACACCTACGGCTCACAGCGGGTGAAAGCACCTGGCATGAATCAGACCGTGAGCGCGTATAAAATCGGCTACACGAGCGCTGCCTGCGAAGTGCTGCTAGCGTTGTATGGGGCGAAGGCGCGTGATGTGTCTTCGCCTCATGCGTCTTACCGCTACGTGCAGATTGACGGCGAAACCACCGTGCGGCACGGCTACCTGCTGCTGAACGTGACGGCGGATGAACTGGCGCGGGCGGAAGCGGTGACATACCAGCATCACCGGGCAGCGGTCTATCTGTGGCAGGCGGACCGCTGGCTGGAACTCCCGCATGGACGCAATCCGGCTTCTGCTGAAGCCGCAGGACGTTCCGGTCCGGGCTTCAATCCGTCCGGGTTTCGTCCGGTTTCACCCTCGACGGGCGAGAAGGAAGCGGCGGTGGCGGGCATCCGTGCCGAGAAGAGTCAGCACGACCCCAATCAAAAGCCCTGGTGGTGGCTGCTGGGCGATACCTATCCACAGCGCGAGACGCTCAAACGCTGGGGAGCGCGGTTCAGCAGCAAAAGACGGGCGTGGTATTTTGTCGGCTGGGAACTGCCCGAGGGCATCCAGCAGCTCATCACGGAATACGCCACCCCTGAAGCGGAGCCGACCTCACAGGTCGAAGAGGATGCACCTTGCTCGGATGAAGAAGCCGCTGCCATTCTGGGTGTGTCGCTGAAGGCTGAACCGCCAAAGGCAGACGAACTACCGCGTTTATTCCAGATCGGGCAGACGGTTTATGCCCGGCACGAACTGGAAACACCCGACGGCAAAGCCATTCCAACAGGCACACGCGGGATCATCTCACGGCTGTACAACCGCAATGCACAGCATGGCTGGAGCTACGATGTGGACTTTGCCGACATTGGTACGGGTTGGTACTTCGAGCGCGAACTCACCGATCTTGAACCCATTCCCGGCATCCGTATTACACATGGCGCAGTTGTTCCGCCGGGTGCAGCATTACCATCCACCGATGCCGACCTGAAACGAGCGCTGGTGGAAAGTGGACACCACCCTGAACCATTGATGATAGATACGCCATCAGCCGAACCAGAAGCTGCGCCAGAGCCGAGTACACCTGAAGAACCGCAGTCGATCCGAATCTTCAAACCGCAGTCACTTCCGGTAGATGGCACGCCGCTGGACGAGGTGCAGACCGCGATAGTCCAGGCGAAAACGCAGCCTACGCCCGTCTTACAGCTGATGACGGTTTCCCAGAAACGCACGCTAGCAGTCATAGGTCAGTCTTACATCGGTGAACTGACCGGCAGCATTACCGGGAATGTCTGGTGTTATGGGTACGCCATCCACGAAGGCATCTGTGTCTTCGTGAATATGGGGGGTCCGCGCATGGCTGTCGAGGCGATCCGGGCGAAGTTTAGCAAAGGAGAGATCGTGAACTGCGTCCCATGGGATGCGCCTGCCATCGAATTGACGGCAGGTGAAGGGAATACGGGCATGTATCACGATTTCATGCAGAATATTCCCGAAGCGAAGTTTACCTCCTTGATTCTCTGCCACGATTTGCTGGTCAACCCGAATTACGGCGGTAAGTCCACCACCTTCATCTTTCGTACCGATGAGGCGCAGGCGGCGGCGAAGCTCAAACATCACATCACCGAACTGGTCAAAGTACCGGTGTTTGACGAGTGGGCAGGCTACCTGTATCACGCTGGACAGTCCGCGATGCTCGTCTGTCCGACCCGTTCTGCCGGAGAAATTGACCTGCTCAGTGTCGATTTAGACATTGACGCCTGGGCGCGGCTTATCACCGGCGGTATCGAACAGGGCGTTATCGCTTTGCCCGTAACTGCGAAATGAAATAACTTTCCAGCATAACTGCGAAAAAAGAGAAGCGGTTTCGAGTTCAAATTGTCAACTTTGAGCCTGATGCCTTTTTCGCGTTGACACGACAAATCGCCACCTTTTTCAGGGTTATGTTGGAAAAACTCACGTGAGTTTTACTCTGCACGAATAGGGCTGAACTCAGATCACCTCGTTTCATTTCGGAGTTCCAGTAGAAACGACAGGCGTAATCAGGTTGCCCACCAACCAATAATCTCATCCCATCCATCTAACAGCCGTCTGTCAGACCTCTGGCAGGCGGCTGTTTTTGATTGATTCTCGTGTGAAAGGAAAAAATCCTGTGGCTAGAGCCGAGAGCAAGATTATTATGGGTTATCTGTCCATCGAACCCCATCATCACCCTGCCATCCTGTCACTGGTGATGCCTGCTACACCAGCCGTGAAACTGCTCGATCCCTTCGCCGGAGATGGGCTGTTTCTGGATGTGGCAGCACAAGCATGGAATGTTACACCCTATGCCAATGAACTGGACGGCGAACGGGCACAGAAGTGCATCGAGCGATTTGGCCCGAAACAGGCGGTGCGCTGCGATGTGGAGCGGCTGCTGGCATCCAACAATGCTTTTGGCGCGGCGTGGCTGAACCCGCCGTATGACCATGACAAAACCGCCAAAGCCAACAAGCGCGTTGAATTCGCCTATTTGCGGCACAGTTGGAAATGGCTGCAAGACGGCGCTCTGGCGCTGTGGTGTATCTACAACCAGCATATCACCGAAGATGCGGCAGCGTTTCTGGCAAAGAACAGCAGCCGCGTGGATGTCTGGGCGCTGCCCGGCAAACATCAGGGCGAGTACGATCAGGTGGTGGTCGCTGCGCTCAAAGGCACACATCCCAATCCGACGGAACTCTACCAGCACATTCTGGACGGAAAAGCCAACCCGCATCCGCTAACTATCCAGCCAGAACCGCTCTACAGGCTGCCTGCGCCGCCGCACATCACCCGTTTTGTCTTTGCTCCTGACATCATCGACGAAGAACAGGGCTTGCGGCTGATTCAGGAGCAGGGTGCATGGAAGACCAACGGCTTTCAGGCGCTGCTGGAAGTCCCGCGTCCACCAGAACAGATTGAACCCGTCGTCGCGCCGCGTCCCGGTCACATGGCGCTGGTGCTGGCGGCAGGCGTGGCAGACGGCGCGGTGATCGACACCGACGAATACGGCACGGTTGCCATTCGCGGCAAGACGCAGCATGTCGAGCAGATCGCCCGCGTCGATGTCGAAGCCGCCCCCGGCGACCCGGAACGCCAGGTCAAGAAAACGACCATCCGACTCAAACCGACGACGACGTTAACGCTGCTGGCGCAGGATGGCACAGTGATCGAGATGGAGGGCGATGAGGCGCTACTGGGTTTCATCACCACCAACAAGCGTTCCCTGACTGGTTATCTCAACCAGAAGTTCAAGCCGATGTACGGGTTTGATTTTGCGGGGATGGGACGCTGGTTGGACCGCATCCGACTGAAGGGCAAGTACCCGATGTACACGGCACAGAAGCATGTGGTCGGCGCGACGGTGCGTGGCTTTCAGTCACGGGACAGCATCCTGCTGGTCGGACAAATGGGGGTCGGTAAAACCTTAATCGGTGGCTCTACCGCGATTGCCATCGCTGCCAGTGTCGTCGAAAAACTGCGCGGACAAATCGCAAACGATCAGGTGGTGCTGATTGTCGCCCCGCCGCATCTGGTCGAGAAGTGGAAGCGCGAACTGCACAGCATCAGCCGCAATATTTTTGTCGAACGTCTGGATCGGCACGAAGATGTCAGAGCGTTCATGGATCAGGCAGCACGGCTGGGTCCGGGGATCGCCAAGATCGGGTTGATCAAACGGGACATGACCAAACTCGGCGCGGGGCGTGAGGTTGGCGTGGTCTGGCGAAATGAATATACAGCGCTGTGGCGGCACGGACAGCCAACACCGGAGGGGTACGAACCCCACCAGCGTCTGGTCAAAGAGCGTGTGCCGAAGTGTCCCACCTGCAGCTGCACTGTGATGCAGGAGAAGAAAGGTGTCGAAAGTCCAGCATCAGAAAGCTGGCTGAAGTCAGGCAAACGGTTGTGTTCCATCTGCCAGACCCCGCTGTGGCAGGAAGCCCGCGACAGGGGTTCGCAACCCAAACCCGGACAGAAATACCCGGCGAAGAACCCGCGCTACCGGATTGACGAGTATCTCAAGCGGGTCTACCCGGATCGGATTTATCTGCTGATCTGGGATGAAGTGCATGAGTGCGCTCATGGGGATACCGGGAACGGGGAAGCCTTTAACCGCATCGCAGGGCTGGCACAGAAGGTGCTGGCGATGACCGGCACACCCTTCAACGGCAGATCGTCGTCGATCTTCAATCTGGAGTACGCGCTCAATCCCCGCACCCGCCAGCGTTACCACTGGGGCGGCGCACCCCGTCTCAGCCGTAAGCCACGCGGCGAACGCGGTTTCCAGACCGTTGTGGCGGACGGCAGCAAGCAGCGGGGTCGCGCCGAATCACGCTGGGTCGCCGACATGGGTGTGCGCGAGCAGGTCGTTGAAGAACGTCCGTCGTATGACAAAGAGACGGGCGCATTCACCGGGACTTCGACGTATGAAAAACCATACGAAGAAGCGCCCGGAATTTCACCGCTGCTGGTGGCGGAAGTGCTGGATCATGCTATCTTCTTCAGTCTGGGCGATCTTGGGAAAGCCCTGCCGCAGTACGAAGAAATCGCGCTGCCGGTAGAGATGGATACGGACTGCTACGAACAGTATGACCGCACCCGCCAGCAGTTGAAGGATTACCTGATTGCGCGGCGCTGGGAAGGTGATACCACGTTCAGGGGCGCATACCTGCAATGGGCGATGGGCTGGATGAACGCGGCGCACCGCCCGCACGAGGTCATCCACAATCTCAAACACCCGATCACGGGCGAGAAACTGCCGCATGTCGTCGCCAGCATTCCGTCTTACGGCGAAGACCGCATTTTTGCCAAAGAGCAGGCACTCCTCGACCTGGTGCGCTCCGAACTGGAGCAGAACCGCCCGTGCGTGATCTACATTCGTCAGACTTCCACCCGCGATATCCAGCCGCGCATTGAATCGCTCATCCGCCAGCATGTGCCGCTCGCGCGAACCTTCATTCTCAAGAACACCGTGGAAGCCGAACGGCGCGAGGCGGTGATTGAAGCCGAGGTTGCTAAGGGTACAAACGTTGTCATCTCGAACCCCGAACTGGTCAAGACCGGGCTGGATCTCGTCTTTGCCCCCACGCTCATCTTCTACGAAATCGTGTTCAATTTGGGGACGATGATGCAGGCAGCGGGACGGTCTTACCGTCTCAACCAGACCCATACCCACTGCAAAACATATTACCTATTTTGCGAGGGCACGATGGAGCAAACAGCGGTGCAGCTGATGAGCCGCAAACAGCGGGCTGCCAAACTGCTGACCGGCGACATCGGGCTGACCGGGTTGGATGCGCTGACCGAGGGCGAGGGTGGGTTTGAAGAGGCACTACTTGAAGCCATTGGGCGCGACGAGGCACTGCTTGACCCATCCGAACTGTTCAGAAAATCCGAAGCGCAGGGTGAGATCGACAGCGAGGATGCTGCGTACTGGAACGTCGAACTGAGTGAACCAGAAGGCGAACCGCTGTTGGCGGAGTCTGTTCAACCGGTGCTGGTAAAGGCGCTGAAGGCTGATCCGCTGATCCAGGAAGTTATCCGACTCGGTGGGGTGGTCACTGAAATCGAACCGGCTGAACGGAAGACGGCAATTATGCTGCCCGACCCTGCATCACAGTCGTTCGCGCAAGCGATCTTCGACTATCTCGATACAGTTCACATCATCACCGACGACCAGAAGCTGTCCACACTGCGGGCGGAATTGCTCACATTGGTGCAAGCGGGTTCACCAGATTTACCGGATTGGCTGCGGGACAATTGCATGGTTTTCCCCGGCTGTGAAGTGGAAGTGGCGGCAAAGCTGATCGGGTTTACTGCGCCGATACAGGCTGACGTTATTCGGTCTCCAACCATCATAGAACTGCGTCCCGTCGTGGTCAGCGCAAAGGCGAGAAAACCTGCCAAATCACGCAAACGCAATCTGCTGGCTGTGCCGGATGATGCGCCAGAGCCGCCGCGCAAACAGCAGCAGCGTAAACAGGTGGATGAAACCGCGCCGCTGCAACTGACGTTGTTCTAAGGCGGTGCGCCCATGCACCCCGATACGCTGGCGTTTCTGGATGTCCTGTTTGAACGCTGTGTCTCACTGCGCTCATCGGCTCGCCTGACCTTCACCGTCATTCATCCCGACGGTCAGCACCCTACACCCTCACGGCACATCCCACTGGATGATCGCGCTGTGCTGTTGGACACGCTGCAACGACTGTCCGACACGAACCAGATGGGCTGGGGCGCATACTTCGCGGTGGGACTGCGTAAACTGGGCTTATCGCGCTGGAAACGGGGCGGCGCATCAGAAGTGGTCGCGCTGCCTGCTTTTTATACCGACATCGACGATCCAACGGATGCCACACTCATGAAACTGCGGGGCGCACGTTTACCCCCGTCAGTGGTTGTCCATTCCGGTGGCGGCTATCATGCCTACTGGCTGTTGGATGAACCAACCAGCGACTTGCATATGGCGAGGCGGGTCTTACAGGGGCTGGCCCAAGCATTCGGTGGGGATGGCTTATCTCCAGCGCAATCGCTGCGATTACCGGGAAGCGTGAATCACAAGCCCGAACGTGGTGGGGCAGTATGTCGTCTGGTCGAACTCTCAGACCGTCACTACTGCCTGTCCGACTTCGGTCCGTTCATTCCACCAGCGTCCCGTCCACTGACGAAGCAACCCACCTCACGAGCAGCCCATCCACCGAACAGCAAAAACCTCAACGGGCAGTTGGTTCACGCCATCACCACCGTCTTGTACCGCGACTATGCGGCATGTGAGCAGCGACGGAGTGACTGGCTGGCGGCATTGTGTCCCTGTGGTCATACCCGTGATTCGCCGGGCGCTCACTTCTTTTTCAACCCCACCATCGGCTGCGGGCGCTGTCATGGACGACACGGCACGCTGCGGCTGACCGATCTGTGTTCTGTTCTGGGTATCGACGCTGCCACTTACGGCGGCGTGTATGTCTAAAGTGAAAGGATAAAAGCACCATGTCCGACAAGAAGCAAAGCACCAAACAGGCTCCACCACCGACCATCATCACGCTGACGCTGCCCACACCATCGGAGGGCGGCATTCCGCTGGAACATGCCACCGCGACGTTACTGATTCAGCGCGGCGACCTGGCACACATCCGACAGTTCACTTACATCGTGCTGGAGGATATGACGACGGCGATCAAGGAAGCCTACCTTGCGCTGGCGGCTGTCGAAGCCGAACCACCCATCATCCCTGAAGCGCCTAAAGCCACGCCGAAGGTTGAACCGAAAGCGAAGGCGAAAGGGAAAACGGAACCAGTCGTCGAGGAAGAACCGACCATCGACATCCCGCTCAAGAAGGGGACGCTGGCGGTCAAGATCAGTCATCTCAAGATTGTGGGAGGTGACACCGACGCGGCGGCTTACCGTCAGGCGGTGCTGATTGCCGGGAAGCTAATCGACGGCAAACTGTGGGATGGCGCTTCGCCCATTCGCATTGACGACGTGTACGTCACGCTGAAGAAGATGAAGCACCTGTCCGAGCGTGAGATGAGCCTGTTCACACTCGAAGATTTCGTGCAGGTCGGCGGCACAACGGATACGCCGGAAGCTGCTGCGGATCTTGATAGTGATGCTGTCGAAGTGGCGGACGATGGCATTGAAACCGAACCGCTGCTGATGACGACCACTCCATCCCTCAACGGGAAGACGTTCAGCGCGAACGGGCATCACCCGGACGACGCTGCCGACGAGTAACACCCGGTCTATTCAGTTAACCCATTCAATCCCTATACCTGAAAGGAAACATCAATCATGTCTGACCAGAACACTTCTCAACCCCGTATCTTCAAAATCGGCGCAACCCGCATTGTCGAAGATGCCTCGCTTGCAGGTCGCGATCTCGATGAAGTGAAGGCGATTTTGCAGCGTACCTACCCGGAAATCGCTCATGCCACCGTCCGCGAAACCACGCTCGA
>DAOUCY010000005.1:0-182699 GCA_034431625.1 Anaerolineae bacterium
GGCAGCGTCCAGTTTGATGCCGGGCTGCCGGACTTGACCATCGGCGAGATCGTCACCTATGAACTCCGGGCACGGCTGCAAGAAGGCACAACCCCTGTCATCCTGACGGATACCCTCCCGGCTGGACTGGTCTTCCTCAGCGTGCAGTTAGCGCCGACCAACGGGGCGAACATCACCCTGAGCGGGCCGTTCCCGGCGCCAACCGTGATGGGGCAGGTGATGACCCTCAACTTGGGGAATGTCGTCAACACCGCCGATAACATCACCGACGCCAATGACGACCTGGTTGTCTGGGTCATTGCCCGTGCGGGCGATCTGCCCGTCAATGTCGGCACGACCGGCACTGACCTGGTCAACACCGCGGTCTTCAACTGGGGCGGCGGCACACTCACCGACACCGAAGCCGTCGAAATCGTCGAGCCGCAGTTGGATATCACCATCACTGCGTCGCCTTCGACCAACCTCGACGCCGGCGATGTCGTCACCTATACCATCACCGTGACCCACCTGAGCACATCCACGGCGGATGCGCTCGATGTGGTCATCGCCAACCTCATCCCAGCCGATATGACCTACCTCGGCAATCTGGTTGCTGTGGCCGGGCCATTGCCCACCGTGAGCGGAACCAATCCCAATATCAACTTCACTTGGGATACTATCCCGCTCGGTAGCACCTATACCTTTACCTTCCAGGCCGTCCTGGATAACACCGTCAGCCCGGCACAGACTCTGACTGACACAGCCACGCTCACCTGGAACACGCTCGATGACGACAACGATCCCAATGAGCGCAGCTACACTGACTCGGCTCAGGTCAGCGTCACCACCAGCATTCCGGCGCTCGATAAAACCATCATCGCCACCTCGCTCGCCGAGACTGGCACAGCCCAGCACGTCGCTGGCGATACGGACCTCAACATCGGCGAAACCGTCACCTACCAGATCGTTATCACCATGCCGGAAGGCGATGCCCCGCTGGTCCTGACCGACAACCTGCCGGATGTCATGACCGTCGTCAGCGCCACCGTCGTCCGCCTGGGCGCGAACATTACCACCACTGGGCTGGGGTTGGGCGGCAGTGCCGTTCTCAGCAACAGCAACTATCCTGCCGATGGGCTGAATGACCGCGCCGTCTTCAACTTCGGCATCGTCACCAACACCGCCGACAATGTCGCCAGCCCAGCCGATGAACTCGTCGTTGAGGTCGTCGCCCGCTTGGACGAGAACGCCCTCAATGTCAACGCGGGCCGCTTGACCAACACGGCCGTGCTCAACTACGGCTCCGGTAGCCTCAGCGACACCATCACCATCGATGTCACCGAGCCGCTGCTCGACATCCAAAAATCGGCGCTGGTTGATACCGGCCGCCCTGGCGACATCATCGACTACACCATCACCGTGGCGCATCTACCCGCCTCGACCGGCCCAGCCTACGACCTGGTCATCACCGATCCGCTGCTGGCGAATCTGACGCTCATCTCCGGTACAGTTACGACCACCCGCGGCACGGTCACCACCGGCAACGCTGCTGGCGATACCCAGCTCCGCGTCGATGTGCCGTTGCTGAACCTCGGCGAGACGGTCACGATCACCTATCAGGGCCGCATCAGCGCCAACATCACCCCGCCGGTGAACTTCGTCAATACCGCCGCGCTCACCTATGACAGTGCTTCCGGTCCGGGTGGGCGTCAGAGGACAAACAGCGATACCCATACCATTCGTGTCAATGACGACATCTACCAGTATGCCAAGACGGTCACGGATACCTCAGTGACTCAGACTGGCAGCGCGGCCTATACCGCCGCTCCGGATGCCACCATTGGCGAAACGGTCACCTTCCAGATCGAAGCCTACCTGCCTGAAGGCGTCACCACCAGCTTCGTCATCACCGATAACCTCCCCGATGGTCTGATCGTCGTCAGCAGCCGCGTCCTTGCCATCGGCAGCAACTTGATCGTGGGTAGCCTCGCTGTCGGCTCGCCGGGCACACCCTCCAACAGCAACTACCCCGCGGATGGTTTGGATGACCGCGTCGTCTTCAACTTCGGGAGCGTCACCAACGTCACCGATGGTATCGACGACGACCGCGATATCATCCGTGTTGAAGTGGTTGCCCGTGTCTACGACGACCAGGCCGGACTGAACGTCGATGGCCGCACGGCCACCAACCGCGCTCTGATCGACTACGGTCCCAACCGCCGTGAAGCCGCTGCGCCGGTCGATATCGTCGAGCCGCGCCTGGCGCTCACCAAGACCTTCATCCCCCGTGTTGAAGGCCGCGGCCATGAACTCTTCATGACGCTCGAACTGGTCAACACCGGCGGTTCCATCGCCTACAACGTCGGCCTGGACGATCCGCTGAATATCGGCTTGTGCCTGAACCGCGTGACTGTGGATACCTCTGCTGCGCCCGCTAGCGTCGTCACGGATGCGTCAACCCTCGGCTGCGGTGGCCGGGTCAACCTCGCCATCGACCAGCTTGCCCCCGGTGAACGTATCCGCGTCACCACCGAGTTGCAGATCGATCCGGCGCTCAGCCTCATCCCGCAGTCCATCCCTAACACTGCCGAGACAACCTACGAGTCCATGCCGCCCAGCCATCCAGATGCTGCGCTGGGACGCCGCTACCGTGTCAGTGGCAGCGATACTCTTCTGGTCGACCAGCCAACGCTGACGCTCGCTAAGGTCGCTGAACCGACTCGCGTCCGCGCCGGTGGCCTGCTGACCTACACCCTTACAGTCACCAACACTGGCGACCCAGTCATCGATGCCTATGAAGTGCTCCTCACCGATACGCTTCCAGACACGCTCACCTTGGTCTCGGCGCAGCCCGCTCAGGGAACCTGCGCTGTCAGCGGCCAGACTCTCACCTGCGCCCTCGGCACGCTCCTGCGCGAAACCAGCACAACCGTCATCATCGAAGCGCGCGTAGCGGCCAGCGCCGCCCCCAACAGCCGCATCGTCAACCGTGCCCTCGTCCGTAGCCTCGAAGGATCGCAGGCCGAAGCCGAAGCCACCGTTGTCGTCCTGCCGGATGATACCTGCGAAGCGGGTTGCCCCGATGTCCAGTTGTACCACAGCGACCGCGCTGGCAATTGGGATATCTTCCGTCTGGATGCGCCTGTCGTGTCCGGCGCGTCGGATGCCAACCAGAACCTTACCCAGAACCCCGCCGCTGATGTCGAGCCGAGCCGTTCGCCCGATGGCCGCTGGATGGCCTTTGCCAGCAGTCGTGACGGCAACTGGGAAATCTACGTCGCGCCCATCGATGGCAGCCCTGACCAGGCCGTCCGCGTCACCTACAACACCGTTGCCAGCGATACCGACCCCGCCTGGGGGCCGTCCGACTATCTCGTCTACGAATCCAGCCGCGATGGCAACTGGGAGCTGTACCTCTTCAACCTCCGCACCGGGCAGGAAACCCGCCTGACGGACAACCCTGCCGATGACCTTAACGCCTTCTGGTCGCCGGATGGAACCCGCATCCTCTTCCAGAGCAGTCGCTCAGGGCGCTGGCAGCTTTACGAACTGAACCTCGTTAGCGGTGGTCTGCGCTCCTTGAGCGATGTCAGCACGGACGAAGTCGATGCCGCCTATTCCAACAGTGGTGGTCGCATCCTCTTCCGTGCCATCACCTCGGCGGGCAGCGTCATCATGACCATGAACGCCGATGGCACAGGCCGCCAAACCATCAGCGCCCCGGCTGCCCATGCGGCCAATGCCGTCTGGTCGCCGGATGACCGCCTGATCGCTTACCAGTCCGATCTCGACGGTGACTTGGATATCTACATCTACGAACTCGCCACCGGCAAGACTCGCAAGCTGACTGATAACGTCATCGCCGACTACGCTCCGACCTGGCGCTGCGGCACCGAGCGCGTCCTCTTTACCTCGGAGATCACCGGTAGCCCCGAAATCTTCGAAGCCGATGCCCGCTCGCTGGATGCCCCCGCCATCGATGTCCTGGATCAGGCTGTCCAGTGGACGAGCCATCCCGGCCAGGATGTCTACCCGCTGGGTGCGCCCGGTGAAGAAAACGCCAGCTTGGAAGGTCGTCTGCCCGCCGGTTCTGCCACCGAGGTCGGCCACACCGCCATCCTCCGGCCTGACCGGACGATGACCCCGCCCGATCTCAGCGTGATCGAGCCGGCTCCCTGGCAGCCCATCGCCACCTGCCTCCCGCTGCCGGGGGAACCCCCGGCCTATCGCCTCGACCGCTTCCCCGCCCGCTGAGTCAAAAACAGCCGGACTCCTCGCCGAGTCCGGCTGTTCTTTTTCCGGTTTTGTGCGCTGCCATCTCTTCCCGTTGCGCACCCTTAGTGGTTCATCCGCTAAGTCAGCACCGCTTTGCTTGACCATTGCTATGGAGAGTGGGATGGGGGGGTGAGGTTCTGAGACATTGTCTAAATTTATCGGATGCACCCCTAAAAGAGCAGCCTATCCCAGCCCTAACGTGATCTATCATGTGGCTTGGTCACACTGCGGAAATGTGCTACCCTCAACCCTGTAGTAGGTGTTATCCTAGCCCCACACTTTGGGCGGAGATCACCCGGCTGCGACCAACGATCAAATGCCCTGCGTATCGGGGCGTTTTCATGACTCGCGGAGAGAGCAGGGCAGTCCATGGCTGAAGTAGTACAGCACCGTGATCTGGAATTCTGGCGGAATCCCACCGGCGTAGCAGTGCCCGGCGATCCACTCAAGTTCTTGTTCGTCACCGACGAAGCTGAACACCAGATGGTCTCGTGGTTGGCTCAAAAAGTCTTCGACTATCAGGTCGCCAACCGCGCCACCGGCCGCCAGATCACCAAAATGGTCATGATTACGATGGGCGCGCTCCTGCCCGGTGTGCTGCTCCAGGACTACCTAACCCACTGCGCCCCACCGGGGATGCCCTCAGTCGAATTCGGAACCTTCGGCGTGCGCTGCTACTACGGCCCCGGCCAGCCCCTCGAACATCCCGAAGTCGTCCAGCCGCTCTCCATCAATGTGACTGGGCATATCGTCGGCATCATCGAGGACTTGATCGACCTCGGCATGACCACCCGCTACGTCCGCCGCATCCTCATGTCGGACATCTCCGAGCAGTACGGCGCTCGCGATGTTGTCATCATCGCCCCCTACCGCAAGAGCGCCGCCCAAATGGACAACGTCGAGGTCATCACCTTCGGCACTGTACCGAAAGACACCTGGATCATTACCCCCCGCGAGCGCGTCGAAACAATGGTCAAACGTGTCCCCTTCTGGGTGCGTAACGGAGCCTCTCGCGCCGACTGCATCGACTACCTGCGGCGCATCGGCTACCCCGATTACCTCATCGACCAGTGGTTCGATGCTGCCTGGTCCCGTCGCGAAAACCTCTGACTCCGTGTTCCTCTGTGGTGGTATTTCGTCTTCGGCTGTGATGCCGCTTGCAGCTCAGCCGTCTGCATTCATCTCATAGATGATCCGCAGCCCATCCAGCGTCAGTTCCGGCGCGATAGCATCGATCACACTCGTGTGCTGGTTGAACAGGGGAGCCAGCCCGCCCGTCGCAATCACCTTGATCGGCTCATCCTGCATAGCCGCCTTCAGCCGCGCCACGATCCCCTCGATCAGCGCCACATACCCCCAAAAAATGCCCGACTGCATCGCATGGATCGTATTGCGCCCAATCGGATTCGGCGGTGGAACCAGATCGACCTGGTGCAGCCGCGCCGTCCGGTTGACGATGGCGTCATGTGCCACCACAATCCCCGGTGAGATCGCCCCGCCGCAGTACGCTCCGTCCCGCGATACCACATCGAAGGTCGTCGCCGTCCCGAAGTCGATCACAATCGCCGGGCCGCCGTACAGCTTCATGACCGCTGCTGCGTTCACGATCCGGTCTGGCCCTACTTGCTCCGGCTGCTCGATATCCAGCCGCACCCCAGTTTTCGTCTGGTGGTTGACGATCACCGGCTTCAGCCGCAAATACCGTTCCACCATGTCGGCGAAGGTCGCTGTCAGCGGCGGCACGACGCTGCCGATCACTACCCCTGTCACGGCTTTGAAGTTCAAATTCGCGCTGCTCAGGAAATTCCGCAGCAGCACCGCGTACTCGTCAGCCATCTTGTTGCTGATCGTCCGTGCCCGCCACGAAAGTCCCCAAGACTCCCCGCGCCACAGACCAAAATGGATGTTCGTGTTGCCAATATCGACAGCCAGTAGCCCCGCTTCACGTGCCATGATCGCTTTCCGGAATGTAGAATTCTTTTTCCCTAATTCTTGATCCCCACTGAATGGTTCATCTGGTAAGTCAGCACGGCTTCATTTGACCTCGCCCCGCTTCGCTTCGCTCCCCCTCCAAACATGGAGAGGGGGCTGGGGGGTGAGGTTCTGAGACGCTGTCTGAACTTATCGGATGCCCCGCTTATCTCTGCTTTGTCAGAGTCAGCGTCCAATCGGCAAATGCATTGTAGCTCAGTTCCAGCGTGCAGTTGTTCGCTGTCAGCGTGTAGCTGATCCCGGCGACCATCCCCACACCAAACAGCATTTCGTCCGTCGAGAGGACGCAGCCCGGAATTGAACTTGCTCCCAGGCTGGCCGCCATCAGCCTGTCCGTCTCGGCTGTGACAGTGTAGATGCCGTTCTCCAGCCGTGGCAGGCTGATCGTTCCCGCCCCTGCGTCCCCACTGATGTTGATCACCGTCTGCGAGACTTCCGGTTCGGCCACACAGTCCGCCCGCGCCGCCGCAATCTCTTCCGCCAGCCGGTCGAACGCTGACGCCAGATCGCCTCCGCTCAGCAGCGTCGTCTGAAAATTGAACACCGCTGCGGTCATCTGTGCCGAAAGCGCCAGCCCGGAACAGTCTCTCTGCTGGGCCTGTACCACCGTCGCCATCGGCACGAGCACCATCATCACTAAAATCCCAATCACACCTCTCCGAATCATCTTTCCCTCCATTTTTTCAATAGAAACCTAAGTGCTTCACCCGGTAAGTCAGCACGGCTTCATTTGACCTCACCCCGCTTCGCTTCGCTCCCCCTCCAAACATGGAGAGGGGGCTGGGGGGTGAGGTTCTGAGACGTTGTCTGAACCGGATGCGCCGCTAAGTGCTTCATCAGCCAACTAAATGCGGCTTGGTTTGGCCTCTCCCCACTTCGCTTCCCCTATGCATGGAGAGATGCAGGGGATGAGATGTCTGCAACCAACCTCCAGATTATTGACGACTTTGCGCTCAGACACAACCAGTTGCGGTCGATAATTGGCCCGAATTCCCCAATTCACCGCGCTTCATCGATGAACTTCTTTGCTACAATAGAATGATGTGGTCGTTTCCTAGGATCATTGGATAAACGCTTCATGACGGCTCAAGACAGCATTTTTCCCCGTTCCAGCGGCGTGCTGCTGCACCCGACTTCCCTGCCCGGTCGCTACGGCATCGGCGACCTGGGGCCTTATGCCTACCGCTTCGTCGATTGGCTTGAATCTGCCGGACAGACCATCTGGCAGGTGCTTCCACTCGGTCCAACCAGCTACGGCGATTCGCCCTACCAGTCCCTCTCGACCTTTGCGGGCAATACCCTGCTCATCAGCTTCGATCAGCTCATCGAAGATGGCTGGCTGTTAGCTGAAGATGTCAAGAACGTGCCTCCCTTCTCTCCCTATCTGGTCGAGTTTGGTCGGGTCATCACCTACCATAACCAGATTCTTGCCAAAGCCTACGATCGTTTCATCACTTCTGCCTCTGCCAGTCAGAAGTCGGCTTTTGCCGCTTGGTGTGCCGAGCAGGCCTACTGGTTGGAGGACTTCGCCCTCTTTGCGTCTCTCAAGCACCTGTACGGTGGCAAACCCTGGGTCGAATGGCCTATAAACGAGGCCCTTCACCAGCCAGACGCTGTGGCTGCTGCCCGGCAGAAACACTCGCGCAGTGTCGAAGAGCATAAGTTCCGCCAGTGGCTCTTCTTCCGCCAGTGGAATACCCTCCGCGAATATGCGCATCAGAAGGGCATCCGTCTCGTGGGTGATATTCCCATCTTCGTCGCCCACGACAGCGCCGATGTCTGGGGTAACCGCGACGAGTACTTCCTGGATGCTGCTGGCAATCCTACTGTCATCGCCGGTGTCCCCCCGGACTACTTCAGCCCCACCGGCCAGCGTTGGGGCAATCCTCTCTACCGTTGGGACAAAATGGCCGAGAACGGCTATGCCTGGTGGCTCAGTCGCATCCGTGCCACCCTCCAGCTCGTTGATATCGTCCGTGTCGATCACTTCCGTGGCTTCGAGGCCTATTGGGAAGTTCCCGCTAGCGAAGCAACCGCTGTCAAAGGCCGTTGGGTTCCTGGCCCCAAGTTCGACTTCTTCGATGTCGTCGTTGAAAAACTGGGCCGACTGCCGATCATCGCCGAAGACCTCGGCCTCATTACCCCTGGCGTCATCGAACTCCGTGACGGACTGGGGTTACCCGGCATGAAGATCCTTCAATTTGCCTTTGGTGGTGCCGCCGCGGAGAACGCCTTCCTGCCGCACAACTATACCCCCAACTGCGTCGTCTATACCGGTACGCACGACAACAACACCACCCTCGGCTGGTGGATGAGCGACAAAGAAGCCACCCCCGATGTCCGCAGCTTTCTGCCGCAGTACATCGGCCATCCGGTCAACGAAATCCACTGGGAACTGATCCGTTTAGGAATGGCCTCAGTTGCCCATACCTTCGTTGTCCCCATGCAGGATGTCCTCGGCTTTGGCGCCGATACCCGCATGAATACCCCTGGCCGCGAATCCGGCAACTGGGGCTGGCGCTTCACCGCCGAATGGCTGGATCATCCCGCCCGCGAACGCCTTGCTTACATGACCCGCCTCTACGGCCGCTGGCCCAAAATCCCCGCCGAACCCGAACCTGGCGACGGCGAAGGCTGACCCCTCCAATCCCCCACAGGGCGGGCAGGCCCAATCCTGTCCGCCCCGCTTCCATCCCTCCCAGTTTTGCCTCTTTTATCATGATGACCTTACCCCGCTTCGCTTAGCTTCCATCGCAATGGCTGAAGGGGCTGGGGGGGAGGTTCTGAAACGCTGTCTGAACATATTGGATGCGCCACTAAATCTTCGACCTGCAGGTTTGCATCAACCCCAACGGGATGCCTAGCTTTCCCGCAGTTCCGTTTTTCCCTCAAAAGAGTGACCAAAATGTCACCCTAAACCATCCATTTTGTGCTATCGTAGTCATACGGATACAAACCCTTCCCTCTCTATTGCAATCTGGAGCAGAGGGGGCCAGGCGGTGAGGTTCTTCCAGCCGATGTTCAGGAGAAGTGCAGGGGGAGGGGACGCTAGATTCTCAAGAATCTCACATTCTCATTCTTATCATTCTTATCACTTTTCTCACTGAGTGGTTCATCCGCTAAGTCAGCACCACTTTGTGTGACCTCACCCCACTGCGCTTCGCTTAGCTCCCCCTCAGCCATCGCAATGGAGAGGGGGCTGGGGGAGGTGAGGTTTTGAGACGCTGTCTGAACTTATTGGATGCGCCGCTGAGTACCGCATTTTTCTACCAACGATAAACAATCAGCCGCGAACTTACGAAGCCCACCTAAATTCTGTAAGTTGACCGATAGTAGATAATTCATCAGCGGAGAACTATTCGCTTGGCTTCAACGTCCCGCAGCGCACATCCCTTAGTACGCTGCCCACCTCCACCGTGAAGCTGCGCTCCAGCCCCGTCTCCTCCCACAGCCCATATTCCACTGGGCACTCGAAGTCCCGGTCCCCGTACCGCAGTTTCAGGTAGTACCGTTCGTTCCGCCCCCCCTCACGTTCGCACCCCAGCGTGAAGCAGTTGCCCGTCGAACTTAGGCTGGGCCAAGTAGGCTCCTGCTCCTTCGTCCCTTCGAGCTTCTCCGTCCGCGCGAATACCCACGTGTTCAGCAGGTAGTAGCACACGTATCCGTACACCGGCTCGCTCCGGTAAGTGGTTGTGCAGCGTTGCTCCTCGCGGAACGTCCCGTCCCCCTGGTCAACCTGCACCCGCTCGCACCGCTCCCCGTCGGGAACCTGCCGCGATCCTACCTGCTCGTACTGTTGGTTCACGCTGTACGCCCCAATCGGCACAGCGTTGCAGTCCCCTTTGCCCGGAACCGCCTCAAACCGCTCCACGTTCAAGCTCCGCTCCCACCGGAACCCGGTCACGTAGGCGCTGCTCGTCTGGCTCCGCGTCAGCGCGAAGATCCCTCCGCCGATCACCGCGACGACCACGGCCAGGATCAGCAGCGGCTTCGCTCCAGAGCTTTTCTTCTGCGGCGCTGCGGCTGCAGCGGAAGGCTTGGGCTTCTGGTAAACCTTGTCGCTTTGCCCGAACTGCTCATCTTCACTGCCCGTCCGCGATGCCCCCTGCTGTGCCTCGGCCGCTCCGCTCAATGGCTTCCCACAGTTCCCACAGAACTCCGCTTTGGCCGAACTCAGACTTTTGCACGCCGGGCAGATTCGATCCGCCCCCACATAGACGTGATCCTCAACGGCTACCTTTTCCGTGTCCGAAGGGAAGTAGCGGGCCGTGGCGTCCTGCTGTGCCCCGCAGTTGGGGCAGAAGCGGTGTGTCTTCCCCAGCAGCTTCCGCGTTCCACAGAATTTGCAGTCCCAGAGCATCTCGTAAACTTTGGCCCCATGAGTTGGGCGCTGCGAAGAATCCATATGGCTGCCTCAGAGGTTGTTCGTTAGACGCTTTCACCCCACATTATATGCTCACACTGTACCACCGGACAGTAGAGACCTTGCCGGCCAGATAGATATAATCCCCATAGAACTTCAACACCAGGAATGTTCATGCCTTCACGATCCAGAGTCGAGTCCGATACCGAGAAACTGCGGCGGCGCAATCAGGAGCTTTCCATCCTCAACGCCATCGCCAAAGCCCTCAACCAGGAAGTCGATTTGACTCGCGCCCTCAATGTTGCCCTCCGTTCGGTAGCCGAACTCTTCGGCTTACAGACCAGTTGGATTTATCTGCTTGATGACACCGGTGAGCCGTACCTCGCCGCTGCGCAGAACCTCCCACCTGCCCTAGCCGACCACCCGCGCCGCTTAGGCGGCGAATGTGAATGCCTTTGGATGTACGCCAACGGCGAGCTTCCCGCTCCCCAGAATATCACCTGTAGCCGCTTGGAAAACCTCTCTGTCGGGACGGCCGGCCTGCGTCAGCATGCTAGTATTCCGCTCAATGCCCAGGGTAAACCGCTCGGCGTCCTCAACGTAGTTAGTGCCGGTTGGGATGATCTCTGCGATGATGACCTTCAACTGCTCTATCTAGTTGGCGACTTGCTGGCGATTGCCCTGGAACGAGCGCGGCTTTTCACCCGCAGCGTCGAATTTGGCGCCAGCGAAGAACGCAACCGCCTCGCCCGCGAAATCCACGACACCCTGGCTCAGGGGCTAACTGCCATCGCCCTCCAGATCGAAACCGCTGACGCCCTCCTGGAAAGTGGCTCCTCGACCGAGCGTATCCGTCAGGCCCTCACCCAGGCGCTCCATCTCACCCGTGCCAACCTGGAAGAAGCCCGCCGCTCGGTGATGGACCTCCGCGCAGCTCCGCTCCAGGGTAAACCCCTGGACGAAGCGCTGCGAACGCTGCTCAACGAGTGGAAATCCCGCCGCAAGATTTCCGCTGTGCTGGAAGTCATCGGCACAGTTCCGCCGCTCCCAGTTCGGATCGAGGTTGGCCTCTACCGCATTCTACAGGAGTCCCTCACCAATATCGGTCGCCATGCCTATGCCCAACACGTTACTGTTCAGTTGGTGATGGTGCCTGGTGCGCTGCGGTTGGTGATCGAAGATGACGGTCGCGGTTTTGACCCGGAATGCGTCCCTGAAGGACACTTCGGCCTCGTGGGGATGAACGAACGGGCACGGTTGCTGGGCGGTTGTCTGGAGCTGTGCAGTTGCCCCGGCGACGGCACGCGGGTTGAAGTCTCTGTTCCCCTGGAGGTGCGCCAATGAGCGCAGCCATTCGGATCATTGTGGCCGATGACCATCCCATCGTGCGCGACGGTCTGATCGCTATCCTCGGTACGCAGCCCGATTTTGAGGTGGTCGGCAAAGCAGGAACCGGTCAGGAAGCCCTCGCCCTCATTCGCCAGTTTCATCCAGATATCCTCCTTCTTGACCTGGAGATGCCGGAGATGGATGGTGTCGATGCGCTGCGCCACATCCGCGCTTCAGGTCTTCTGGTGCGTTCCATCGTTTTCACCGCTTTCGATACCGATGAGCGTATCGTCAGCGCAGTACAGGCTGGGGCGCAGGGCTACTTGCTTAAAGGTGCCCCGCGTGAAGACATCTTCAACGCCATTCGCGTGGTTTATGCAGGCGGTTCGCTCTTGCAGCCGGTTGTCGCCTCCAAGTTGCTGAAGCAGGTCAGCGGCGAGTCCCGTCCGCCGGAACTGGATGCGCTGACTCCTCGCGAACAGCACGTCCTCAAACTGCTGGCGCGCGGGCTGCAAAACAAAGAAATCGCCATCGAACTGACCATCACCGAACGTACCGTCAAGTTCTACGTCAGCTCAATCCTGAGCAAACTCAATGCGGGCAATCGCACCGAAGCCGTCAGATTAGCCGTGCAGCGTGGGCTGGTCAAACTGTGACCGCCGGTTGGCCTTCGATCACAACCAGTTCAGACTTTTGGGCAGGCCGCAGATCGTCCGAGCGCCGGATGTGAAATTGAATCGAGGTAGGCATACTGGGAACATCAATGAAGTCGAGTCCAGGAGAACCACGTCGATGCTCCCGATGACCATCACTGACAGCCACGAAGCACGGCTGGCCGACATCCGTCGTGAAGTAGCTGAACGCCGCGCTGCGGAACAAGCGCAGCACCAGGAATCGCAAGCTCCACTGCGCGATAGTGTCGCTCGGCTGATAGCCTGGATCACCGAACAGTCTGCCCGGCAGAGATCGCACCCCGACGATCCACCACCTGCAAGTTCGTAGCCGTTCTTAATCGAACTCTGATGCGGCGTTCTGTAAGCTAAAGGGCATTTGCCGGGTCTAGATAGCGAACGTGTGTATTTGCTGTCATCTGTCACCCGGAAAGGCCTTAGAAGACTGATGGAACGAACACAGAATCCCGTGCACGTCGTTGGCATCGGCGGAACCCTGCGCGAACATTCGACCACCTTGTGGGCGCTCCAGTACGCCCTGGAAGCCGCTCGCGCTGCTGGGGCAGTGACCGAACTGCTTGACCTCCGCCGCTGCCGTCTGCCCATGTATGAGCCGGATGTCGAACTGGATGATCTTGGTGAGTCTGTGCAGGATTTTGTGCGGCGCATCAAACACGCAGATGCCTTCCTCATCAGCACCGCCGCCTATCACGGCACTCTCGCTGGTGTGATCAAGAACGCGCTCGACTACTTTGAGTACCTCTCCGATGCGCCGCG
This sequence comes from Anaerolineae bacterium, assembly GCA_034431625.1. Taxonomy (GTDB): domain Bacteria; phylum Chloroflexota; class Anaerolineae; order Aggregatilineales; family Phototrophicaceae; genus CFX2. The sequence goes on from DAOUCY010000005.1 coordinate 13,387, forward strand.
GCCCTACCTGCACAACAAACCCGTTGGTCTCATCGCTACAGCAGGTGGTGATCAGGCCGCTGTGAATTCCATCGCTGCGATGGTTCATGCAGTTCACTCACTGCGCGGTTTTGCCCTGCCGCTCTCAGTTCCGATCCACAACGCCGGCAAAGCTTTCGATTCCGCAGGACGTGTCACCGATGTCAGGGCAGCCAACCGCCTGAGTCAGTTGGGCAAGATGGTTGTGGAAACCGCGCTGCGTTTCCAACCAGAGTCCGTTTCAAGCCGCTAAGTGCCTGAAGCGAACCATTTCATGTCCGTGTCTAATCAAAACAGGCATCCCCACTCGGAGATGCCCGTTTTGTTCAGATGCGCGGTTCAGAGTCCGCTGTTAGCAGAACTAGTTGGCGCGGGTGAAACCCTGACCGTAGAAGTCCTTGGGTGACAGTTTCTCTGCCCAACGGCGCAGCTGGCGCTCTACCAATGCCGGGGCCATGCTGCCGCCGTTCGCACCGATGATCTGTGCAGCGATGCCGGCCACATGCGGAGCCGCCATGCTTGTGCCCGCCGCCCACGAGTAGAAGGCGCGTGTCGGGGTCACAAACGAGGGCGCAATTACCATGTCCAACGCCCAGCACGGAATGGGCGAAGTCAGCGGCGCAATCAGGCAGCCCTCATTGCCCGGATAGGCGAAGTCACCACCCGGCGCGGCGAAATCGACCAGGCGGCGGCCAAAGCTGGAGTAGGAAGCCGGGCGGCGCGGGTCAACTACCGGATAGACCGCCCAACCCTCTGGCCCGGTCGCAGAAATGCTCAGGATACCGCTCGCCATTGCCGGCAGTTTGACTAAGCTTGGATACATGTCGTAGTTCAGCCCATCATTACCCGCCGAAGCGATCACGGTCACACCGCGCAGGCGCATCAGTTTGCCAACCGCGTCATAAACCTTCTTGGTGGCCTTGCAGTCTTTGGCGAGCTGGCGATCTGGGTCTTGTGTGTCGCAGGTTCCACCCAGGCTCATGTTGACCACGTCAACGCCGATTTCTGAAGCGTACAGCATCCCGGCAATCACCCATGAGTCCAGACCATAGCCAAGCTGTTCACTCAGAACCTTGATCGGGACAATCGTTGTTTCAGGGGCGACGCCAACTGTGCCCGTGGTATTGTCAACTGCAGCGATGATGCCAGAGACGTGAGTGCCATGGCTGAAGCCAGGAGCCGCTGTCCACTGAACGCCTTCACCAGGGACAAAGCTGGCAGCCAGGCTGGTATCGAAATTGGCCGCCAGGTCGGGATGATCCAGGAAGAAGCCTTCATCCAGGACGGCAACAACGGCGCCGTTGCCACGGCGGCCGTTGATCCAGCCTTCGGTGGCGCGGATTGCGCCCAAGCTCCACTGGAGTGGAGCAAAGGTGTTGCTCAGGCCAAGACCTGCTTCGGGTGAAGCCACGTCGTAGGTGCGGAGCGGGTCAGCGTTGCGGACAACGCGGTTGGGCGCAGCCAGCAGACCCAGCGCTTCCATCCGGTTGGCAAAGCGTGAGTCGGCGCTGACGACAACCGACACCCCGACCTGGTTGAATGTGCGCGTGACGATGCCGCCCGACATGCGAACCTGCGCGTTCATCACCGCAGTGCCGGTAGTTCCGTTGGCAGAGATCACCAACCACTCACGTCGGTTGTTCTGCGCGCCAACCGCAGAAACCGACAGGGCGCTGACGATAACCATCAGCAGCACAGCCAGCATCAAACCTCGCTTCATAACTTTCTCCTCCTAATGAATGATTCAACTTAATGGAAATTCGATTCCCAAAATGGATTATAACGGCGGTGACTTCTATACGCTTTGCGCATTGTCAATAAATTGTCAAAACGGCGAAACAATGTCGTAAAAGTTTCCGCAAAGACTGAACCTGTGGGCAGTTCAAGAATGTGGAACAGCCTCGATCAGCACACTACACGGCCGGGGTAAAGCTGGTTGTATCGCCACAGGGGAAGAAAGCCCTGCCACGGCAGCAGCGTCGAATTCTCCTCGCGCTGCGTAGCCAGTTCGGCGCTGATCGCGTTATTGGCTGGTGTTTGCTGAATTGGCTGTGTTAGGCTGATGAACAGGATCGGATTATGTGGGGTCAGCGGTGTGCGGCAGATTTCCGACCGTAAGATGACGATGACCTCGCCTTTGTGATAGCTCAGCATCGATACATACGGGATAAAACTGTCTGGCCGTTCTACCAGTTCGTTGAGGTGACCCAGTGCGGTATCACCGCAGAACTGGAGTGTGATCTCGGAAATGCGGACGCTAAGAATCCGTGCTCGGCCTATACCTACCTGGCAGATCGGCGCAGGCTGGATCGACTCGTAGTTGTTGGTCGTGGCGATGCTGTCGTCAGGCCCAACCAAACGGTAGCCTAAATCGCGTAGGATAGTGTCTGCTTCGAGCACAGTGGTTTCGCCGGGTCGGATACCGTTCCAGCAGGGCAGGATGCAGCTGGGTTCAGCGTCGAGTCCATCTGGGGCACTGCCCAGCACCTGACCAACCGCAATCGAAGTGAAGGTCAGGATGGTCAGGGATGTGCCGAGAACGAAGACATAGAGACCAACTTTCCACATTGACTTGATCCCCTGATTATCAAGCCTACCGGGATTGCTGTTGGCGGCGGGCTTCAAACAGGATGATGCTGGTCGCCGCGGATGCATTTAGAGACTCAGTTTCTGCCGCCATCGGAATAGCGATCAACTCCTGCGCCAATCGGCGTGCCTCGCTGCCTGCGCCATGTGCTTCGCTCCCGATGATGATTGCCCACCGTCCCGACCAGTCGGCATAATCATACCGGGTTGTTCCATTTCCGTCAGCCAGGTAAACCCTTCGATTCGCGCAAACCGCTTCGATCTGAGGCCAATCGGCATCCATTGCCGGGATGCGAAAATGTGCTCCCATTCCGCTGCGGAGCGTCTTCGGGTTATATAGATCGGCACATGTCGGGGCAAGCAGCACGGCGTCGATCCCTGCCGCAGCCGCCGTTCGCAGTATCGTGCCCAGGTTGCCCGGATCGCGGATGGCATCCAGGATCAGGATGTGTTCTAACGCGGAAGGTAGTTTCAGCCGTGGTAGCGGAAAGACCGCCAGCACTCCCTGGGGTTCCTGTGTATCGCTGGCGTGGCGCATCACCGCTTCGCTGGTCAGCAGTGCTTCGATCCTTTTGGCAGCCAAGGCTGCGATCAATCTGTCGTCCCGTAGGCTTGGACTGACCAGCACAAACAGCGGCACATGTCCAGCAGCCAGTGCGTCTTGAATCAGGCGTGTGCCTTCCAGGACAATCTTGTTCTCTTTACGGCGCTGGCGAGCTGAAGATTGCAGTGCTCGTGCCAGTTTAACCTTCTCGTTCTGCGAACTGGTAATCATGCCTCGCATTATATCCGGTTTTATCCGCGGCGCCTGTGTGCCTGCCGGAGTGATCCGCTTTTGTCTTTCCGTGTTCTTCTTTATACTTTGGAGTGATCGTATAGTGCAGTTTTTACCCAGCCATGGACACCATCTCATGACCGACAAGAAACTCTTGATTGCTCGCATGGCCGCCAATCGTGCCCGTCTTTTGCGTGAAATCATCGGTGTTAGCGAAGATGCTTTGATGAAGATACCCGTCTATGGTGATTGGACAGTTGCCAATATGTTGGCGCATTTAGGCGAGTACGATGACCTGTTCGCCCGTTCCATCCCGTTCGCATTGAGCGGCGAACTCAGTACAGTCGGCGTGGATTTCACCGATATTCGCGATCACCTGCTGCACGAGCGAGTCGGGAACTGGTCCTTGGAAGGCTCCGTTGAGTACATGATGGCGGCTCGTAATCGCTTCCTAAAAGTGCTTGGTGAGGTTTCACCTGCCGACGTGGATCGTCAGCGCCGTTATCCCTGGAAGTTCGGTGGCAAGGCGGGAACGACCCGCTCCACCATCCGTGCCTGGACGCGCGCCCGCTTCCTCCATGACGCCGGCCATCACCAGGACCTGCGCGAATGGCGGCGCAAGCTCAAGCGCGAGCCGGAAGCTGGCCCGCGCGTCGTTCTCCAGGCTGCTTTAGAAGCAGCCCGTATGGATTTCACCGCGAGTGCCGCTCTCGTCGATGAGTCCGAACGCGAGACTCGCCCGGTCTGTGGGCACTGGACTCTCAAAGATGTCCTTGGTCACTTGGCCGACTGCGACGATCACTATCTTCATGTCGTTCATGTCATGCTGGACGAACCAGGCGACCCCTTCCGAACAACCAACCCCATCGAAGATGAGAAGTTCAACGAAGACAGAGCGAAGAAGCGCCGTAAATATGCTTATCGAAAGCAGTTGAGCGATTTCGAGTCCTCTCGCCGAGAGTTGATCGCCGCGCTGGAGCGCCTCAGTGATGAAGAACTCTCGTTCCCCTACAGCGGCGACTCCAGCCCCTATCCCACCATCTACCATTGTTTCTGGTCGGCCCTTGAACATGACCTCGACCATGCCGCTGTACTGCGTCGTGAACTGCATATCAAGTTCCCGAAGTATCTCCTGCGCTTCAAGGGGCCGTATACTGGCTGAAACGCGCTCCTGTGAATCAAAACGAGCGGCATTCACGCCGCTCGTTTCATTTGCTGCTTAGTTCTGGCTTGCCTATTCGCGGCCGCCCGTCAGGGTATCCTGATAAGCCTTCAAGCCATCGAAGTCGCCGCGTGCTGCGTAGGCCGCCTGTTTTGCCCAGGTCGGCAGGCTCGGTGCAAACCGCAGACTGGCTGCCTCCAGAGCATTTCGCAGGTCGTTTTCCGACGCATGGGCCAGCTTGTCGAAAGTGTCGATCCCAGCAGAGACCAGTGCGGCTGCGATCTTCGGCCCAATCCCTTCGATCACTGTCAGGTCGTCACTGGCACTCTTCTTGCGGCTGGCGCGCGCCTTTGGAGCGGCTTCTTCGACCACAGGTTCAGCTTCTGCTTGTGGCGCGGCAGGTGCTTCGGCCTTCGGCGCAGTTGGCGCTTCCATTTTGGGCTTTGGCGTGGCACGGATGCGAATCGGCGCGGGTTCAGCTGGTGCCTCTTCCACCACTTCCTCCACCATCATCCGTGAAATCGGGACGCGCAGCCGGATGGGGGCAGGCGTAGTGCTCGCCGGTGTCGGATTCTGCATGCTCAGGGCGACGATCTTAGTAAACGTCTGCGGGTCGCGCACCGCGATGTCGGCCAGTATCTTGCGATCCACTTCGACGTTTGCGTTCTTGAGTCCGTACATCAGCCGGCTGTAGCTCATTCCATTGAGCCGTGCCCCCGCATTGATGCGGACGATCCACAGACGGCGCAGATCACGCTTGCGCTGGCGGCGATCCCGGTAGGCGTAGAAGAACGCCTTAATCATGGCTTCATTGGCGCGGCGGTGTAGTCTGTGCCGCGTGCCCCAAGCCCCCTTCATATGCTTCAGAATTTTCTTGTGCCACCGGCGGCGTACAAAGCCAGTTTTTGTTCTAGACATTGCCTTTGCTCCTCAAACAAGAATCACCCGGAGCAGTACAGTACGCCGGGTGGATCGACTCGACAGTGTTTTTAACGGCCTGGGTTCTGGCGGTACTTGCTCAGATATGGTGCCAGACGCTTGACCTTTTTGGCGACTACACTGCTGCTCAGACCGGTCAGCTTATCGAGCTGGCGCAGATGGCGGCTGGAGCGGCGGCGCCGGAAGTGGCTCTTCCCCTGCTTGGTACGCACCACAAGTCCCGTACCCGTCACGCGGAACCGCTTGGCTGTTGACTTATGAGTCTTGATCTTATATTTCTTCAGCTTACCCACGATTTTGCTCCAGCGTTATTTCTTCTTGTCAGGTGCGGGTGCCAGAACCATCAGCATGGTGTTCCCGTCCATGACCGGCGCTTGTTCGACGACGGCCACATCCTGCAAATCCTTGGCGATCTCCAACATCCGCTGCATGGCAATATCGGGGTAATCCCGTTCACGACCGCGGAAACGGGCACGGACCCGTACTTTCATGCCCTCTCGTATCCAGTTGCGGGCGTCGCGGACTTTGAACGAAAGGTGGTGCGAGTCGGTCTTCGGGCGCAGTTGAATCTCTTTGACCTCGATGACCTTTTGCTGTTTCTTGGCCTCGCGTTCACGCCGCCGTTTCTCGTACTGGAACTTGCCGAAGTCCATGATACGGCATACCGGCGGTTCCGTATTGGGGGACACCTCGACCAGATCCAGACCACGTTCTTCCGCCAACTGGAGCGCCTGTCGTGTCGAGATCACACCGATATTTTCGTTCGTATCGGTGATGAGCCGCACTTCGCGGGCGCGGATTTGCTCGTTGACGCGATAATTGATTGAGCTGATAGCCCTTCCACCCTTCTCAAATACTGACGCTATTCGCGCGTAGTTTAGGCAGCGAATTGAGTGGAGGAAGTCTAGCATAGCGCTATACCAGAGTCAATACAGGCCGCCCTCTATCAGACGAAGTGGCACGTTGAACGCTGACGGTCGGGGCAGTCGATGTGTTGAACCTCAGCGATTCGGCAGCGGTTTGCCCAATCGCAGCCGGCGGTCCACGTAGAAGCTGCTCAGCATGTAAAACAGCGGATACAGCAGGCTGAGCAGCACCAGTCGGCGATCCGGGGACTCTTGCAGCAGCAAATATAGAATCAATGCGCCCCAGATGAGGGACAGAATCCAGTTGGTTTTGCTCCACAGCGGATTCTTGCTGGGATACAGATAGCGCGTCGGGACGAACGAGAGAATGCCGGGGATCAGCACCATCAACACCGCCAAGGTCGGTTCCGGTCGCAGCCAGTATAGGTACAAGGCGATCCCGTTCCAGTAGCTCGGAAACCCGATGAAGAACGCATCCTCCGACTTCATGTTAGTCTGGCCGTAGGCGTATAGTGCCGAGAGGATGGGCACAATGGTCCACGCCGGATGGGGCAGAAGTTCCTGCTGCCAGATGATGAACACCGGTATCCATACGTAGGTGAACACATCGATTACATTGTCCACCATCGAGCCGTCAAAGTTCGGCAGTGCCAGCCGGACCTTCACCCGCCGCGCCAAGATTCCATCTGTTCCATCAATGAGCATTGTCACCGCCAGCAGCAGGAATGCCGTGCGAGTTTGCCCCATCGCTGCCGCGTACAGCGCGAACATGCCGATCACGCCGCCCGATGCAGTGTACAGGTGGACAAGCCAGGCAGCCACTTGGCGTTGGGGCATAGCGCTCATGCCTCGTGCGGATTAAAGCTTCCCACGCAGCCGGTACAAAACGGTGTGAAGGCTGTCGAACAGTTCATCGACCACGCCCTCAAAATCGCTCACCCGGCTGTGCGATAAATCCGGGACCACATAGCAGGTCATCCCGGCGGCAATCGCAGCTTTTGCGCCGTTCGCGCTGTCTTCTAGTGCCAGACAGTGCCCCGGCTCAATGCCCAGGATTTCCGCGGTTTGCAGATAGACATCCGGCGCGGGCTTACCCCTCGGCAGCCCTTCAGCCGAACAGCGAATTCGAAACACATCCCCCCAGCCCTGGCTTTCTACAACTGTATCGATCATCCGCTTCGGCGAGCTGGATGCGATGGCCGTCGGAATCTCGTTCGCCTTGATGTATTCAATCAGTTCTGCCGCGCCGGGCTTAGGTACAACTTTCTCAGGGATGAGTGCCTCCATCCGATCTAGCACTTCCTGCTGCATGCTCAGCCGTTCACTGGTCAGCCCATAATGCTGAATCAGCCCGTCAATGAATTCATCGTTCCGTAGCCCGGTAAACCGGTTGCGAATTTCCGGGTCGAGCATTACTCCATGCCGAGCAAAGGTAGCCGTTTCCGCCTCGAACCAGACGACCTCGGAATCCACCAGCAGGCCGTCCATATCAAAAATAACCGCTTTGAAGGGGGAAGGGAGTGTCATGGAGTTGGGAATGCCTTATCGAATGCAGTCTGAAGCTCAGGTCGGTTAATGCTCATGCCGCTGCTGCGTGCTAGCGTCAGTCCTTTTTGGAAGAGTGCTTGGTACGGCGTATTCACCAGCCGCGCATAGCCCGATGGGCCGCCGGCCAGCACCAGCACTGGCGCCAGTGAGTTAGCGCTGATGAACACGTCCGCCCCGGCGCGTACCTTCTCGCGGGAGACTACCCCGCCGAATCCGACGAACAAATCCACAACTGGCCGTGCCGCCAGGTCGGATGAGCCGTCGCCTACCATTAGGCGGCGTCCATGCTTGCCCTCCGCCAAGGCCTGGATGATAGCAGGCTTGCCGCTCGATACAGTCAGCGGCCCCTCGTCGTAATCCAGATAGGTTTGGCGGTGCTGTGTTTCCGGCTGGTAGTACCGCCACCAATCCCCGGAAAGTTCATTATATTCCAGTTCTACTGCGCGAATATTCTCTGGCGGGACGCCCAATCGCTTGCCAAACGCCCGCACCGGTTCGGCCAGCCCGCCGCTGACGATGAACACCTGTTTGCCCAACAGCCGCAGTGCTGCAATCACCGCCTCAGCGTCTGGCACGAGCGTTTCCCAGTAGCGTTCAGCAATCGCGTTCAACTGTCCGCGCGTCGGGCGGATGGCTTGCAGTCGCTTGCCGTAGACCTCCGCCAGATCGAGATCGCCGTTCATGGCCTTCTCGGTCAGCACGCCGACGCGCCATTCCTTGCCTTTGAACCGCGCCAGTTCGTCGATGCCCTCGATGGCAGACAGGGTGCTGTCGCAGTCGAAGAAGATCAGGTCAAAGCTTGACCAGCGGGTTTCCACCATGGGTAGATTACAGAAGCCTCCAGGATATGTGCGGCGTTATTGTAACGTCACTGCCCGCTTTTGTGAACCGAGGAAACGCGCAGATCGACACCTCTTAACATTCATGTGCTTGCGCTCTCAGTGTGGCGGTTGTGCCAGTTGCAGATATGTAAAGGCAGCCTGTTCATAGGCCGGCAGCGCCGCGTTTCGGTAGTGCTGGATGGCGTCGCCTGCCGTCAGGGCTAATGCCACGGCCAGCGGCGCGGCAGCCAGCGCCAGCCCAGTGAATCCCAGTCGTTCCTGAACCACCTTGAGAATTTGCGCCAGTCCATATCCTGCGATCACCGTCCCAATCGGCAGCGCTGCCGCGGCGCGCTGAAGATCGGGATAGCGATACGGTGGGTCGATCAACAGCGCCGACGGGATCAGCGCTGCTGCCAGTCCGATCAGCAGCAGTTGTGCCGGCTTGCCTTCCGCCTGGCCCAATCGTGCCGCCAGCCCTATCATCCCGGTAACGAATGCCGCTGCCAGTACTGGCCCGAAGACCGGCCGGTCTACTAGGCCATGTACCGGACTGGGGTCGCCTGTCAAGTTGAACATGAGCGCCGCGCTCGCCCCGCTTTCGACGAACAGCACTGCCCGGTTCAACCCCGTCTCATAGTCTGTCTGGAGGATCGGCACAGGTGTCCGTGGCAGCACCCAAACCGGCAGTGCCACTGCCGTGCCAATCACGACCGGCAGGATAAACCGGCTGAGTGCCCGCAGAACAGCGCCCCCCCGCGCTCGAATACTGTGCCCAGATGAAGTGCTCATTCCCTCAATCACTGCTGCTGCTGGCAGCAGCACGCTCAGCCCAATCGCCAGCGGTGAGATCAGCGCTGCGACCCCAATCATCACGCCGGATACCCCCCATGCTCGCCGTGAGTTCTTCACTGCCAGGATCGTCAGCAGCACCAAGCCGCCGGATACAGCTAGCGCCGGGAAGACCTCACCGGATTTCCCCAGTGCCAATGTCCACCCGCTCACGCTGGCTAACCCCGCGGCCAGCGCCCCGGCCTGCCAGCCATCGAATCGCCGCCCCAGCAGATACACCACCGGGACAATCAGCACGGCGAATATCCCGCTGATCTGCTGCAACCCAAATAGATCAGCGGTGCTGCGCTCGATCAGCCGGTACAGTGGCCCTGTCGTCTCTGTCAGCAGGCTGCTGCTCTGGAGCGCGGCATCATGGCTTGGCAGCTGCGTTTGTGGCGCAGGCGTAGTGGTCTGGATCATTACCGCCATCGCCATCGCCGCCAATATTCCGATGATCTCAATTCGGTTGAAAATCTTCCGCGCGTCTGTCCAGATTGCTGCCCATATGGTGCGGTTCAATCGCAGCCCGGCAGTGATAAAACACGCCGTTCCCAACAGCCATCCTATCCCGAACAGCGGGCTGCTTGGGTTGAGCCGACCCGCCAAAGCCGCCGCCAGCAGAAAGAATACCCCTGCAATCCAGTATGGACTTGGACTGTTCGTGGCTTTCCCTTGTATCTTGCCAAGCTGTATGGCCGGGCTGCTGTGGCCGGAGGAATGCTCTTTAGGACGAGTCTGTGCTGTCTTCGCTCTGCGAGCATCTTCCGCCTGTCTCACCAGCGGCAGCAGCAGCGGGATTCCGGCCAAATACAGCGCCAATGGCGTGACTGGCCACCGCGATTGCAGCATCGACTGCTGTGCCAAGATCAGGCACACCAAACCCGCTAGCGCCATCACCACAACCACTTCGATACGCCACCCACGAATCGTAGGAGAGGGTAGGGCTGCGGCATGTTCAACCGTTCCCTCCTTCCCGGTGCCTGCCGAGGTCGCTCCGGTCGAAATTGGCTCCGGTGCTGTGGCCGTTCCCTCTGGAGTAGATGCAGCCCCACGGCGGCGCAGCAGCACTACTCCAGCCGCGCCAGAGACAGCGGCCATCAGCGCAGCCATGATCCATCTGGTGCGACGCGGCATGAGTCCCTTGGCTCCTTTACGAATCACACTGTTTCTCAGTGAACTATAAGGCGCTTTCGCCCGCCCGACAACTTGACAACTGCCTGCGAGACTTGCTAATCTAATCTCCGTTAGATTATTTTGCGAACAGCCTTTAACAGGATAGCAATTTTGGCGCGTAAACCGGCCGATCAGTCTGTGAGTCGGGAAGACATTATCGTGGCGGCAGCCGATGTCTTGCAGCGCAACGGCTACGAATCGACCACCATGAAAGACATCGCCGCCGTGGTCAACCTCACCGCCGCCAGCCTATACCATCACTTCCGCAGCAAAGATGAGCTTCTTCTAGCTGTGCTGGAAGCGGGCTTGGAACATGTCCTCCGCCAGATCGAACCCATTGTCCTCTCAGATTTACCCAGTGCGTTGAAGCTCCGCCGCATGATCCAGACCCATATTGTCGGCTTAACCGAACATACCGCTGTCGGTGCGGCCATGGTCTTCGAGATCCGCTCCCTGATCAACACCAAGGAGCCATCTGCCGGTATGGCTGAAGCCGCTGCTCACGCCGAGTTCATCGCTCGTCGCGACAGCTTCTTTGCCCGCCGGGACCAGTTTGAGAACCTGTTCCGCCACGTCATCCGCGAAGGAATTGCCAACGGCAGCTTCCGTGAGGTCGATGTCGGCATTTTTACCAAGACCATTCTGGGAGCGCACAACTGGGTTGGTGTCTGGTATCGCCCCGCGGGGCGCCTGAACGGCGAGCAGATCGCCGACATGATGGCCGATACCTTCCTGCGCGCTCTCAAACCATAGACTGGCAGCGTCGAGAGAGGAGGTCGTCTTCCATGCAGCTTCTAGAGAACAAAGTTGCCATCATCACTGGCAGTGGGCGTGGGATCGGCGCAGCGGCTGCCAAACTCTTCGCTCTCCACGGCGCAAAGGTCGTCGTCACTGATATTGACCCCACTCCCGCCCACGAAACGGCGCATTCCATCCATGCTGCGGGTGGCATAGCGCTGGCAGTTCCCGCTGATGTTACCGACCCTGCTGGTATCGAAGAACTCGTCGGCCAGACCGTCCATACCTACGGTGGCATCGACATACTCGTCAACAACGCCGGTTATACCTGGGATGGGATGCTCCACAAGATGACCGACGAGCAGTGGGAAGCCATGCTCGCCATCCATCTCACCGCCCCTTTCCGGCTGATCCGCGCTGCTGTTCCTTACATGCGTGAGGCCGCCAAAAAAGAGAAAGACCAGACTGGCACAGCGCGAGCACGCAAGATCATCAACATCAGCAGCACTACGGGAACGCGCGGCAACGTCGGTCAGGTGAACTACGCTGCCGGCAAGGCCGGTATCATTGGGGTCACCAAAACTCTTGCCAAAGAGTGGGGACCCTTCAATATCCAGGTCAATGCCGTTGCCTTCGGTTTCATCGACACGCGGCTGACTCAGCCCGATGAGAAGGGCGATTTTACGGAACGTCAGGGGCGCAAGATCAAACTTGGCATCCCCGATCAGATGCGCCAGATGGCTTTCATGATGATCCCTGCCGGGCGTGCTGGGACGCCCGATGAAGCCGCCGGCCCGCTCCTGTTCTTCGCCAGCGAGTTGTCCAACTACGTCTCCGGCCAGGTGCTTGAAGTAGCTGGCGGGTTGTAATTTCTGGCTCACAGAAAGGGGATGTGTACGTGGATCGTAAGATCATGTTCCAGGCCGCGGCAGTTGCTGCTCTCGCTGCGCTTGTCGCTGCCATCCTTCAAGCAGTATCTGCTTTTTCGCTGCCCTCCGGTGTCCAGATTCAGCCTGGTTATCCCGTTCCCCTTGACCAGTTCGTCCGTGCCACCAATGAGCATACCGGGATCGCGCTTGGCTTCTTCGGCGCTGATTCGCTCTTCATCATCAGCTATCTGGTTGTTTTCATCGGCCTGTACCTCCGCACTGTCGATCATGCCCGTCCTTTTGCTCAGGTTGGGCTGCTCATGGGTGTCCTCACCGCTGTCCTGGACGCGACTGAGAATGCTTATTTCATCACCTATGCCCTCGGTGCGAAAGCCGGTTTACCCCTGACCGCGCCGGATCTGCCGCTGGTCTATGTCATCACCAACCTCAAGTGGATGGCTGCCTTCGCCACGCTCCTGACCTTCGGCCTGGTGCATCCTCGCCGTGCCCCGCTGGATATGCTGGTCACCGCCTTGATGCTCTTGTTCCCGCTCGTCGGCGTGTTGGGGGTTGCCAACCCCGATCTGATCGCTATCCGAGGGCTGTTCTTCCTCATTGGAATGCCCTTGTTCGCATTCGTCTTCTGGCGTCAGTCCCAGGCAGTCTGATCCATGCGGATGTTGTGGTCCCCAGCCGTTCATCTCAGCCTCACCTTTATAGGGACGGGTTTCTGCTCGTCCGTTTTCTGCCCGCCCGACTTGGATCCCGCCTGCCATGGCCTATTCGACCACGGGGTAGGGGTGTGTTTTGCCTGGATGCGCCGCACCGGAAACCTCGCTCAGATATGGATTAAGGAGTAGTCATGGTCTCGTTTACCCCCACCGAAGAACAGCGTCTGTTGCTCGACTCCATTCATCGCTATGCCACCACTTCAGTTCGTCCTGTCGCCCATGACGCGGATGAAGCCAGCGAACCCGCCTTGAATGTCGTTAAGACCGGCTGGCAGATTGGCCTGATCCCCTCGGCCATTCCTGCTGAGCTGGGCGGCTTCGGCGAGATGAGTGCTGTCACTGGTGTCTTGGCCGCTGAAGAGTTGGCGTATGGCGATCTTGCTGTCGCCATGCATATCCTGACCCCGGCTTTGCTGGCCTATCCCGTTATCCTGTATGGTACAGCCGAGCAGCGTGAGCAGCTCTTGCCGCCGCTCCTAGAAGAAGACTTTGTCCCCATGACCGCCGCGCTGCTCGAACCCGGTATCTTCTTTGATCCGCACGAACTGGCAACCACAGCCTCAGCCGTCGGTGGTAAAGTGCGCTTGAACGGTGTCAAAGCCTATGTTCCCCTCGCTGATGAAGCCCTCTGGATGCTGGTCTATGCCTGTGATGCTGACACCGGCCAGCCTAACGCCTATCTGGTCGAGAAGGGAACTCCCGGCCTAGTGGTGGAAAAGCGCGAACTGCTTATGGGCCTCCGCGCATTGCCAACCTTCCGTGTCCAGTTCAATGACGTGGAACTAGACGCTTCCGCCAAACTCGGCGGCGCGGTTGGCATCAATTATGACGCGCTCCTCAACCGGCAGCGGGTTGCTCTGGCGGGCTTGGCTGTCGGTGTCAGCCGCGCCTCCCTGGAATACGCCCGCGATTATGCCAAAGAGCGCGTCCAGTTCGGCAAGCCCATCGCCCAGAATCAGTCCATCGCTTTCATGCTGGCCGAGATGGCTCTGGAAGTTGATTCTGCCCGTCTTATGGCCTGGGAAGCCGCCTGGAAGCTCGATCAGGGTGAGGACGCCACCCGCGAGGCCTACCTTGCCAAACAGTATGCCGACCAGATGGCCCTTAAAGTGTGCGATAGCGGCGTCCAGGTTCTGGGCGGCTACGGTTTTATTCGTGAATACCCGGTTGAACGCTGGCTGCGCAATGCGCGTGGCTTCCCAACCTTCACCGGGATGGCAGTCGTCTAGTTGCCTAATCGATCTTCAATGTGAACTGTGTGCTCAGGTGGAGGTTTAGCGATGCCCATCAATTTCGAAATTCCCGAATTCATCCAGCAGCAGACCCAGATGGTCAAGTGGGTTGCCGAGACCACGATGCGCCCGTTCTCCCGTCAGCTCGACGAGAACGAACACGAACGCCCCACCGTCTTCATCGAGCAGATGTGGCCGGTCCTGCGCGATCAGCAGAAAGCCGCCCTCGATAAGCTTCGCCAGCAGGCCGAAGCCGCTGACGGCGGAAATGGTGAGAAGAAATCCAAGCGCGGCGGAACCCGCATGCTGGGGCTGATGCTCCAGATTGAGACGCTCGCTTGGGGGGATGTCGGCATTTATCTCTGTCTGCCGACACCCGCGCTTGGCGGTGCAGCTATTGAAGCCGTCGGTACGACTGAGCAGAAGCTGCGCCTCCTTCAGCGTTTTGCCGAAGGCGATAAACCCGTCTGGGGTGCGATGGCAATCACCGAGCCGGGCGCGGGTTCGGATAACTCCGCCATGGCAACCACGGCCCACTTCGATGAAGAAACCAACGAATGGGTCATCAACGGCCAGAAGATTTTCATCACCAGCGGCAAGCTCGCCCTGGAAGAATCCAACGGCTTGTGTATCGTCTGGGCGACGGTCAACAAGCAGGCTGGCCGCGCCGGTATCAAGTCCTTCGTGGTTGAAGCTGGTACCCCCGGCGTCACCATCGGCAAGGTTGAATACAAGCATGGCATCCGCGCCAGCGACACCGCCGCCATCTTTTTCCACAATGCCCGTATTCCGGCTGATAACATCCTCGGCAGCCCCGAAGTTCAGGCCAGCCGCGATAGCAAAGGTTTCCAGGGTGCGATGGCGACCTTCGACGCCAGCCGCCCAATGGTCGCCGCCAGTGCCCTCGGTGTCGGGCGCGCTGCTCTCGAATTCGTCAAAGAGAAATTGGCCGAAAACGGCGTCGAAATTCCCTACGGCTTGCCCTACCACAAGCTGACCGCCATCCAGCGCGATGTCCTGGAGATGGAAGCCCAGATGAAAGCTGCCTATCTGCTGACCCTCCGCGCTGTCTCCATGCTCGACGAGGGACTCTCCAATCCCATGGAAGCCTCTATGTGCAAGCTCAAGGCTGGCCGTGCTTCGGCTTTTGTCGCTCAAAAAGCCGTCGAAATCCTCGGCATGATGGGCTACAGCCGTGAATGGCTGGCCGAGAAATGGATGCGCGACGCCCGAATCGCCCAGATTTACGAAGGCACCGATCAAATCAATACCCTGATTATCGCCCGTCGTCTCTTGGGCTATTCGCGCCACGAATTGGCTTAATCCCGGGGGGACGGTCACTAGCCTGGCCGTCCCCTGTTTGTGATTTGGATATCGATCCTTATTTCTAGAAGATTGTGAGGCTCTTGAAAATCCATGCCATACGCTATTCGT
The DNA here is from genome assembly GCA_034431625.1 of Anaerolineae bacterium. Taxonomy (GTDB): domain Bacteria; phylum Chloroflexota; class Anaerolineae; order Aggregatilineales; family Phototrophicaceae; genus CFX2. The sequence goes on from DAOUCY010000005.1 coordinate 29,113, forward strand.
AAAGCCGCTGTCATCGGTTCTGGCACGATGGGCAGTGGAATCGCCACGCTGCTGGCTGGCGTCGGGATCGAGACCACCTTGCTCGACATTCCCGCCAAAGGTACGCAGCCCGGTGATCCACCCGCTCGCCGCAATGCCATCGTTCTGGACAATCTCAAAAAGATTCAGTCATCTCGTCCGCCGCAGGTCTTCTCGGCATCCGATATTGCCGACATCCATGTCGGCAATATCGACGATGACCTCCCCAAGCTCGCCAATGCTGATTGGATCATCGAAGTCGTTGTCGAGCGCCTCGATGTCAAGCGCAGCCTTATGGCCAAGCTCGTCGAATTTGCCCGCCCGGATGCCCTCATCACCACCAACACCTCTGGCCTGCCCATCGCCGCCATCGCCGAAGGCTTCAGCCGCGATTTCACCCGCCGCTTCATGGGCACGCACTTCTTCAACCCGCCGCGCCACCTCAAGCTGCTGGAAGTCATTCCCCACGACGAGACCGATCCTGAAGCTGTGCGCTTCATGGTCGAGTTCGGCACGCGCATCCTCGGTAAGGGCGTCGTCATTTGCAAAGATCGCCCCAACTTCATCGGCAACCGCTTCATGTCCATGTCCGGGATGCAGGTCATGAACTACGCCCTCGACAACGGCTATACCGTCGAGGAAGTCGATTCGCTCACTGGCCCCCTCATCGGCCGTCCCAAAACCGCCACCTTCCGTCTCAACGATCTGGTGGGCTTCGATGTCGCCGTTCATGTCGCCCGCAACCTCTACCCGGCCATCCCCGATGATCCCGCCCGCGAGGTGCTCAATCATCCGAAGGCCGCCGCTCTCAGCCAAAAGATGCTCGACAACGGCTGGCTTGGCAGTAAAACCGGTCAGGGCTTCTACAAGACCGTCAAGGGTTCCAGTGGTGAAAAAGAATTCTGGCCGCTGAACCTGGAAACCATGGAATATGAACCGCCCCGCAGTCCGCGCTTTGAAAGTGTCGGCAAGCACCGCAAAGTGGAATCCCTCGGCGAGCGTATCCGCCTCCTCATCAACGAGACTGACCGTGCCGGCCAGTTCCTCTGGCATCTCCACGCCTTTTACCTGGCTTATGCCTCCAACCGTGTGCCGGAGATCACCGAGACCATCGTCAACGTCGATAATGCCCAGAAGTGGGGCTTCGGCCATGAGATGGGACCCTTTGAAATCTGGGATGCCATCGGCGTCGCCGAGACCATCCCCGCTTTCGAGTCAGCCGGTTATCCGGTAGCGGAGTGGGTCAAGCAGATGGTCGCCAGCGGCCAGCACACCTTCTACCGCCGTGATGACAAAGGCCGCGTCATCGCCTACTACAGCCCCCAAATTGGCGGCTATGTCGCCCTAGAGCGCGACCCGCGTGAAATCACTGTCGCTAACCTCCGTGCCGAAAACAAAGTCGTGGCTTCCAACGGCAGCGCTAGCGTCCTTGATTTGGGCGATGGTGTCGCTCTCTGGGAATTCCACAGTCAGGCTTCCGCTATCGATGCCGATCTCGTCGAAATGGGCTATCGCGCGCTCGACCTCCTCAATACCGATTTTGATGCCCTCGTGGTCAGTCACGATGGCGAGCGCTTCTGCATCGGCGCCAACGTCTTCATGGTCGTCATGGCCGTCCAAAGCGGCCTCATGGATCAGCTTGAAAGCTCCATCAAGGCCCTCCAGGATTTGACCCAGGCCATGCGTTACCACAGCAAACCGGTCGTCACTGCGCCGTTCAATATGGCGCTCGGTGGCGGCGCAGAGCTGCTCATGTCTGGCACAAAGACCGTCGCCCATGCCGAACTCTATGCTGGCTTGGTTGAAATCGGCGTCGGCTTGATCCCGGCGGGCGGCGGCTGCAAAGAGATGCTCCGCCGGGTCGTCAGCCCGGTCATGGCCGCCCATCCGAATGCCGACGTGCTGCCGCATCTGCAAAAGGCTTTTGAAGCCATCGCTACCGCCAAAGTCAGTACCAGCGCCAAAGAGGCTCGTGACCTCGGCTTCCTATCTGCCGGTGACCACATCGTCATGAATCGCGCCCACCTGCTCGGCGAGGCCAAACAGGTCGCGCTCGATCTGGCGCGGAACTACATGCCGCAGCGTTCCGGCAAAGTCTATGCCGCTGGTCGAGATGCCTATGCCGCTCTCCTGCTGGGAATCGAAGGCTTCCGTGAGGCCGGATACGCCACCGATTACGATGCCCACATCAGCCGCAAGCTGGCTTATATCCTCACCGGCGGTGCGATCAGCGAACCCGGTTGGGTTCCGGAGCAGTATATTCTCGACTTGGAGCGTGAAGCCTTCCTCAGTCTGGTCACAGAACCCAAGACCATGGAACGCATCACCCACATGCTCCAGACCAACAAGCCGCTGCGCAACTGACCACGGCGACCAGCCTGTCCGCTTTCGTCCTATAATGAAAACGGACTGTAGATGGATGAGGAATTTGTGATGGCGCTCCAAAAACCACGAGCAGTAACAGCCGATGAATTCGAGACGATGATCGATTCGCCTGAATATGCTGATCGCTTGCTCGAACTCATCGATGGGGAGATTGTCGAGAAAATGCCCACCGAAGAACATGGGCTGGTCGTAGGCAACATCTATGCCCCGATGTGGCAGTACGTCGTCCAGCACAAAGCCGGTCGCGTGGTCATGGAAGTCCGCCATCGTCAGCCAGATGATCCCCGCAACGTTCGCTTGCCGGATATTGCGTTCATTGCGGGTAGCCGCCCATTGGTCAAGAAAGGTAGCGTCCCACAGATGCCCGATCTCGTCGTGGAGGTCAAATCGCCATCCGATTCCCTCAAGAAACTGCGCGAGAAGATTCGCTACTATCTGGCGCATGGAACCCGGTTAGCCTTCCTGGTTATCCCAGAAGGACAGGTTATCGAGGGGTATCGCCCTGATGAGGAATTCCATCTCTTTATCGGCGACATCTTATCTGGTGCGGATGTGTTGCCAGGCTTCTCCTTGCCTGTGGCGTCCATCTTCGCCGACTCTGCCGCATGATGCGCGGTGCTTGTCAGGTTCCGGCGTGGAGATACGGTTAGGGATGAGGATCATCCTACAGGATTTGCTCAGTTTTATTTATGAGTATTCGGAGTACCCACCATGCGTGAAGCAGTAATCGTCGCGGCGGCCCGTACCGCCGTTGGAAAATCCAAAAAAGGTGTGACGCGTAGCGCCCGCTCGGATGAAATGGCCGCTGTCGTCATCAGCGAACTAATGCAGCAAACCCAGGGCAAGCTCGATCCCGCCGAGATCGATGATGTCGTCATCGGCTGCGCCATGCCCGAAGGCGCTCAGGGATTGAACTTTGCCCGTGTCATCGCCCTCCGCGCTGGCCTGCCGGTCGAAGTCCCCGCCCAGACCGTCAATCGCTTCTGTTCCAGCGGCCTGCAAACCATTGCAATGGCCGCCGAACGCATCATTGCCGACGGCGCGGATGTCATCATCGCCGGCGGCGCGGAGAGCATGTCCGCTGTTCCCATGACTGGTTTCCACATCAGCCCTAATCCCTATATGGCCGAACATGCCCCCAACGTCTACATGAGCATGGGGCTGACCGCCGAGCGTGTCGCTGACGAATTCAACGTCTCCCGTGAAGATATGGATCAGTTCGCCTACGAAAGCCACCAGAAGGCCGCCGCTGCCACCGATGTCGGCAAATTTGCCCAGGAGATCACCCCCTTCCGCATCGAGGATGTCATCGTTGATGAGTCCGGCAAGCGTCAAACCATCGTTGTCGATTTCAAAGAAGATGAACACCTCCGCCGCGATACCACTCTGGAAGGATTAGCCAAGCTCAAGCCTGTTTTTCGTCAAGGTGGGCGTGTCACCGCTGGCAATTCCAGCCCCTTGAGCGACGGCGCGGCTGGCGTGATCGTCATGGAAGCCGGCAAAGCCGCTCAACTAGGCCTCAAGCCGCTGGCCCGCTTCGTCGGCTTCAACGTCGCTGGTGTCCGTCCGGAGATCATGGGTGTTGGTCCCATCAACGCCGTGCCCAAACTCCTGCGCCGCACTGGGATGAAACTCGATGACATCGACCTCATCGAACTCAACGAGGCTTTCGCGGCTCAGGCACTCCCGGTCATCCGCACCCTGGAGATGAACCCGGCGAAAGTCAATGTCAATGGCGGCGCAATTGCTCTCGGCCATCCTCTTGGCTGCACCGGTGCCAAGCTCACCGTCCAGATCATCCACGAGATGAAGCGCCGGAACGCCCGCTATGGCATGGTCACCATGTGTATCGGCGGTGGCATGGGCGCAGCCGGCCTCTTTGAGAACGTCAACTGAGAGGCCGCTTGAGGAGTTCATTTCCTCGGCATCCAGAACCCGTGGACTGGCTGGGTAGCCGCGCGTTGTTATTGGAGGTAGTTTTCAGTCGGCAGGCAGCGGGCTGGTGAACAGCCCGCACTCCGTCATGACTGGCGGTACCAGTATTCTGCGCGCAGGTATTCGCCCTCTGCCATCTCCTCGTACTGGAAAGCCAGGACGCCGTAAGCTTCCGGGCTGTTGCAGTGAATAATCAGCGGCGTCGGGATTCGCGCGCCCGCGCTGGTCGTGTGATCGCGAACGCTCCCTTGTGCGTCAGTGAAGTAGCCGCCTGGCGCAGTCACCGGGGGCACGCTCCACCCGATCACCCGGTAGCGACCGTCGCCCAGCGCCTCCACTTCCAGCAGTCCGCCGGTGCGCTGACCGCGCAGGTTCCAGGCCCAGTTGCCTCGGAACATCTGGCCGTTGATCGTGAACTCCATGTTCCCGGCGTTGTCGATGGTGAGTGTCGTCCCGTCATACCATAGCGCCAAACCCTCGCGCTCATCCTCCAGTCCAATATTCTCGCCGCCGCTGCCCGCCCACGCCCATGTCCCCGCCATACAGGCGAAAGCCGCAGAGTCTGCCCGACTGCACGGCGTAGAGGAGAGCGACATCTCTAGGTTCAGCGGGTCGAGCCGGTTGCCCAGGTCAGCGTTGTACCCTCGCCATGTTGTGATCGTGAAGCGGGCGATCCCGCCGTGCGCGCACACGTACTGCGGCTCGCCCTCGGCGAAATCGCGCCAGATGCCCGGCAGGGCAGCATCTTCCAGACCAGCGCGTGCCTCGCTGCGCTCGTACATCCCGGTCAGCACCAGTTGGACGCGCGCGTTTTCCGGCAGGTCGGTGACGACGAACGTCTGTGCGTCCCAGACCAAGTTATTCATCGGGAAGCTGTGGTTGCTTGGCAGGCTGACCGTGTGGACGGGCACGAACTGCGACGGCGGAACTTGCAGCGGGATGCTGTCGTTAGCCAGCGCCCGGGCGAACGCCTGGAATGCATCCGTAGTGCGCGGGATCAGATCGGGAACCTGGAGTTCCATCGCCTCGGTGGTCGTGGTCGCCGGATCAATGCGCTTCCATGTCGGGATGATCGCTGCTTCTCCACCAAGCTGATCCGGTCGGCTGAGAAATTCCCACAGTTGGGATGCGTTATACCCGCTGCGCAGCCCGCCGCGCAGCAGATTATTGCCTCGCCAGCGCTGCATCCCTTGGGTTGCAGACCCCGGTACAAAGTTGACATATGTCAGGTACGAGTCCGGGAAGACGCGCGAACCCAGCCAGTTTGCCCCGCCTTCAGCCCACCAACCGTGGATGGGCAGCAGCGGATCGCTCAGCGTCCAGGTCGCGCTGACGTACTGATATTGAAAGCAGTGTGCTATTTCGTGGGCGAGGATGAACGGCAGCATGTCGAGCCGCGAGTCGTTTTTGACCCGCACAAGACAGATCTTGGGCTGCGTCAGCAGGCGGCGCACATCAGCCGGGATCGACTCATCCGCCAGATCGACCAGACGCGCATCAGCGAGGGCGATGGCGGGGAGCTGCGCCGGTTCGACCTCCAGGATCGTGACTTGGAAGGCCAGCGGCGCGGTGCTGACATCAAACAGCGATTGGTATGTCGAGATGGTCGTCTCAACTGAGCTTCTGACTGCCCGCGACCAATCGTTAACCGTCTGGTGATAGAAAACGTGCGTTTGCCCGGCTGATAAAAACGTTTCAGTAGCAGGCTGGGCGCGCAGGGTGCCCGCGTTGAAGCCGGTGACGGCAGCCATCAGGGTAGCGACCAACACGCGCCCTAGGATTCTGATGGCAGTGCTGCTGCGAGTCAATGTCAATAGCATATAGGCGTTCTTCACTCCCGTCTACTGATGAAACAGGGTTATCACGTTGCAATCTTCATCGTATGCAAATTACTCACTGGTGCAACTTAAACTGCGAGTAGTAGGGCAGACGCACATTCTTCAAGCAAAAAACACTTTGAGGAGTTAATTGCTATCCCAACCCGCTTTTTTTCCGCTTGGCGGTAGTGCCAACCCCAGGAATGTCAAAGTTCATAAGTCGAGTCTGGCTTGACCTAGCTTGCTTGGCATTCCCTTGAAGAATCAGGCTGCAAGTCCACCCTCGCGCGCGTGAAACCCTCTTTACGCTATTTACGCTATAATGAATACTTGCATTAAAGGGAGGTGGGGAAATGATCCGTGTATCGCGTGTCTTTGTGGGGCTGTTGCTCAGCCTTGTCGCGGTCGGCCTGCTCTTTTCCGGCATGGTTATCGGAGCAGCGCAGTCTTCTTGTGAAGCATTGGTGACCGAGGCCTTCGCTGGCCTTAGCCAAAACTGCGTCGGGATGGGCGGTGGCGCCGCCTGCTACGGTCGCGCGGCCAGCGCGTCATTCCAGGATGGAACCGAAGGCGCTTTTGCGTCCCCCGGTGATATCCTGCCGTTGACCAGCATATTGGCCCTCAGCACCTCAGCTCTCAGCCCTGCCGCCGATGATTGGGGCCTAGCGCTCCTCAACGTCTATGCCAACGTACCCTTGGCGCTCTCCCAGCAGGGCTTGAAGTTCCTCATGGTCGGGCAGGTTGATCTCGGAAACGCCGTTGATCCAACCAGCGCTTTCGTCCCGGTCGATCCGGTCATCGTCACGCCGCTGGTCGGCGCCAATCTCCGCAGTCGCCCCAGCACCGAAGGGCAGGTGGTCGGTGGCGCCAAGGTCGGTGAACAGCTCGCCGCCGATGGCCGCAGCCCAGATGGCGCTTGGTTGCGTGTCCTCGCCGCGAGCCAAACCGCTTGGATCAGCCGTCAGGTGGTTTCCAGCCAGGGTGATCTAGACTCTTTACCGGTCATTACTGGCGAATCCCGCAGCCTCATGCAGTCTTTCTTCCTCAACACCGGTGCAGACCCTACCCCCTGTGACGGCTTACCGCCGTCCATGCTGGTCATTCAGTCCCCCGCAGGCATGACCGCCCGTATCACCGTCAACGGCATCGACATTGCCTTCGAGTCCACCATCGTACTGCGGACGATCCCCGGCGAAGGCCTGCGCGTCTTCGTCCTGAACGGTGGGGCGCGTGTCGCCACCGTTTCCATCCCGCCGGGCTTCACCGTCAACATTCCGTTGAGCGGCGACGGCCGCCAGCCTTCCGGCGCCCCCACTGGCCTGCGTGCGATCACGGGTGACGAGCGTAGCCAACTGAGCAGCCTGACCAACGTCGTGCCCCCTGAAGTCGTCTACGATCCTTTGCGCGTCCCCAGTGCCGGAGAAGTCCAAGCCATCCAATCCCAGCTCAACAGCGCGGTTGGCTCTGTCGCCAGCGGTGCAGCCGCAGGTCAGGCCAATTGCAGCCGCTTCCGCCCCACCTCCCCGCTGGATGGACTCGCCTTTGGCGTCACCAACTTCTATTGGGATGGCGCACCCGGCGCTACCAGCTACCGCATCAAAATCTACGGCCCAGATGGCGCGCTGCGGATCACCGCTGAGACCACCACCGTGACCACCACCTTCGCCGTCGATACCGGCTCGCCCCTAGGCGACGGCCAGACCTTCTCCTGGAACGTCGAGGCCCTGGTCAGCGGGCAGGTCGCTTGCGTATCTGGCCGTGTCACCCTCCCGCGTGCCATCACCGCCGGCCAGCCCGTTAGTGGTGGATCAGGCGATGGCTCATCGGTTGTACCTTCTCCGACCCCGCCCGGTTGGAGCGGCTGAACCACAATTATTGAACTCGGGAGGACATGGTTCTGCCGTGTCCTCCGGGATAGGATGAACAGTGCCAGAGCCTCTCGCACCAGCCCCCCTAGGGGGCAGTCTTCATCTAGCCCGGCCATTTCATGGCCGGGTGATGCTTCAATCTGTTTCCTCCCCTGAAAATGCCTCTGACCTCTGCGTCCTTTGCAGTTCAAATTGCATTGGTTTTTCTTCTTCGGCTGGGATGCCATTTCATAGCATCTCTGCGGTTTGCCTTCTTCCCGATTATGGCGGTTCACCATGTCCATTGACACACTCTTCCCCACCGAACTGAGCGGCCGCGTCATCAAAGGCTACGAACTCCTTGAACTCATCGGCCAAGGCGGATTCGGTGCGGTCTACCGTGCCTACCAGCCAGCCGTCAAGCGCGAGGTCGCTATCAAGGTCATCCTGCCGCAGTACGTCAGCGATCCGGAGTTCATCCGCCGCTTCGAGGCCGAAGCTCAGATCATTGCCCACCTCGAACATTTCCACATCGTCCCCCTCTACGACTACTGGCGTGAAGCCGGCGGCGCTTTCCTCGTTATGCGCTGGTTGCGTGGCGGCAGCCTCCGCGCGCGCCTCAAGCAGGGCCATTGGCCCCTGGAAGACGTCGGTCGCCTCTTCGACCAGATTGGCGCTGCGCTCAGCGTTGCCCACCGTGCCGGTGTCATCCACCGTGACCTCAAGCCGGATAACATCCTTCTCGACGAAGACCAGAATGCTTTCCTGGCCGATTTCGGCATCGCCCGCGATCTCCACAACCTCACCGAGCAGAACTCTCTCTACCTCAAAGAAGAAGAGCAGGGCCGGCTCATGGGATCGCCCCATTACCTCTCCCCAGAGCAGATCAAAGCCACCCGCGTCAGCCCTCAGACCGATGTCTACAGCCTCGGCATCATGCTCTACGAGGTCCTCACCGGCATCCTCCCCTACGAAGGTCTCCCCCTCTCGACCATCATCACCAAGCACCTCCAGGAGCCGCTCCCCCCTGTCCATGAGAGCCGCCCGGATGTGCCCGAAGTCTTCAATCGCATCATCAGCAAAGCTACCGAAAAAGAATGGAGCGACCGCTACCCCAGCGTGGCCGCCTTCAATGCCGATCTGCGCCAGGCACTCATCGAGTGCGGCATCCTCGCCCCGCCCGACGAAGCCGCCCATCTGCCCAGTGTGGATCGAACCGGCGACCTTACCTTTGAGGTCGTCGATGCTGCCGACATCGTCAACCCCTTCAAGGGGCTGCGCGCTTTCCAAGAAGCGGATGCTGCCGATTTCTTCGGTCGCGAATCCCTGGTCGATCACCTCATCGCATTGCTCGGCGGCGCGGATCAATCCGCCCGTTTCCTGGCCGTCGTCGGCCCCAGCGGCAGCGGCAAATCCAGCGTCATCAAAGCCGGTCTCCTGCCGCGCCTCCGCCAGAATGCCCTGCCTGGTTCTGGCATCTGGTTCATCGTCGAGATGCTCCCCGGAACCCATCCCCTGGAAGAACTCGAAGCCGCCCTTCTGCGCGTGGCCGTCAATCCACCGCCCAGCCTCCTCCCGCAGCTCAAAGAAGACGACCGCGGCCTCATCCGCGCCGTCAAGCGCATCCTCCCTGCTGGCACGGATTTCCTGCTCGTCATCGACCAGTTCGAGGAAGTCTTCACCCAAACCGAGGACGAATCTGCCCGGACGCACTTCCTCAACCTCCTCCATGCCGCCGCCCGCGATTCCGGTAGCCGCATTCGCATCATCACTACCCTCCGCGCCGATTTCTACGACCGTCCCCTCCTCTACCCCGGCTTCGGCGAACTCATCCGCGAATGCACCCAGGTCGTCCTGCCTCTCACCCGCGATGAACTCGAACGCGCCATCACCGAACCCATTGCTCGCGCTGGTCTCGGCCTGGAAGCCAGCCTCGTCCCCCAGATCATTGCCGATGTTGCCGAGCAGCCCGGCGCGCTCCCCCTCCTTCAGTTTGCCCTGACTGAGCTGTTCGAGCGTCGCGATGGCCGCTGGCTCACCGCCCAGGCCTACCGTGAAATCGGCGGCGTATCCGGCGCCTTAGCCCGCCGCGCCAACGACCTCTACCACAGCCTCGATGCGGCTGGACAGTCCGCTGCCCGCCAGATGTTCCTCCGGCTCATCACCCCCAACGAAGGCGCGGAAGATACCCGCCGTCGTGTCCGCCTGGATGAACTCCTCTCTCTTCAATCCGATCCTGCCGTCATGCAGCGCACTGTAGACCGCTTCGGTCAGTTCCGCCTCCTCACTTTCGACCGCGATCCAGTGACTCGCACTCCCACCGTCGAGATCGCCCACGAAGCCCTCATCCGCCAGTGGGATCGCCTCCGCGAGTGGCTCCGCGACAGTCGCGAAGACCTGCGGATGCAGCGCCGCCTCGCTTCCGCCGCTGATGAATGGGTCGCCGCTGGCCGCGAGTCCAGTTTCCTTGCCTCCGGTGTCCGCTTGGATCAATTTGAAGCCTGGAAGGCCGAAACCACCCTCGCCTTGGCCGAATCCGAGCGGAGCTACCTCCAGGCCAGCCTCGAATCCCGTGACCGCCAGCGTGCCCTCGAATCCGAGCGTCAAACCCGCGAAGCCGCTCTGGAGCGCCGCTCCCGCAGCATTCTCAAAGCACTCGTCGGCGTCCTGGCCGCCGCCGCGCTCATCGCCTTGATCCTCTCCGCTGTCGCCGTCAGCCAGAGCCGCATCGCCGCCGAAAATCTCGTCACCGCCACCTATGCCCAGGGCGAAGCCCAGCTCCAGGCCGAAAATGCTGCTACTGCCGCCGCCGTCGCCGAGGCCAATGCCACCCGTTCGCGCGGTCTGGCCTTCACCTCCGGGGCGCAGTTAGCCCTCGCCAACAACAATACCGACCTTGCCATCCTCCTGGCTTTGGAAGCCAGTCGCCTAGATAGTGCCAGCCTCGAAATGACTCGCACCCTCGCCGAAGCCGGTTACAGCCCCGGCACGCGCCGCGTCTTTACCGGTCACACCGAACGTGCCATCAGCGCTGCCTTCAGCCCCGATGGCCGCTTAGCCGCCTCTGCCTCGCGGGATAACACCGTCATCATCTGGGAAGTCGCCACTGCTCGCATCGTTCACCAGCTCGAAGGCCACACCGATTGGGTCTGGGATGCGGCCTTCAGCCCCGATGGCAAAACCCTGCTGTCAGCCTCTCAGGATAACACCCTCATCCTCTGGGATGTCCTAACCGGCCAGCAGCTTCGCCGGTTCACCGGTCACACCGGCGCGGCTCGCAGCCTGGTCTTCAATCCTGCCGGAGATGCTGCTCTATCCGGCGGTGAAGATGGTCAGGTAATCCTCTGGAATGTCTCTACTGGCAAAGTCGTGCGTGTGTTCCAGTCCGCCGGTAGCCCTGTCTATGACGTGGCCTATAGCCCCAGCGGCTTCACCGCCTTGTCCGGTGCAGCCGATGGCACGATCACCCTCTGGAACGCGCAGTCCGGCGATGCTCTCGTCCGCTTCGGCTTGGAAGGGGAGGGCCACACCAGCCAGGTCTGGAGCCTCGTCTATACCCCTGATGAGCAGGGCTTCGTCTCTGCCTCCGATGACAGCACCCTCATCTACTGGTCCTTCGAGAGCGGCCAGCCCGTCCGCCGCTATCGGGGACACAGCACCCGCGTCACCAGTGTCGATCTCACCAGCGATGCCCGCCTCATGGCTTCTGGCAGTGAAGATAACACCATCCTCCTCTGGGACTTCGCCACTGGCGCGGTCATCCGCCGTTTCATCGGCCATACCTATCTCGTCTACGGCGTTGCCTTCAGCCCGGACGATCAGTCTCTCCTCAGCGCCTCCTGGGATACCACCCTCCGCCTCTGGGACTTGAACAGCGGTGCCGAGATGCGTCGCTTCACCGTCCAGCAGGGGAGCATCAATGCTGTCGCTTTCACCCCCGATGGCCGCCGTGTCCTCACCGCCTCCGCCGCTGGAACCATCGCCGTCGCTGATGCCGCCACGGGCGAACGCCTGCGCCTGCTCGAAGGCCACACCGGCCCGGTCAATGCCGTGACGGTCAGTGCGGACGGCCGCTTTGCCCTCAGCGGTTCTGATGATCTCAGCCTAATCTTGTGGGATATCGAGTCCGGTGAACTCGTTCGGCGCTTTGGCGGCGCGGAGAGCCTCGACGGCCATAGTGACGCCGTCTGGGCCGCCGCTTTTAGTCCGGATGGCAAAGTAATCGCCTCTGGCTCGCGCGATAACACCATCATCCTCTGGGATGTGGCGACTGGCGCGGCGCTCAATCGCCTCTTCGGTCATGTCTTCCGCGTCACCGGTCTGGCTTTCAGCCCTAACGGAACCAAACTGATCTCCAGCGGCTTCGACAATGTCCTCATCCTCTGGGATTTAGCGGCCGGCCAGGAAATCCGCCGCTTCGAAGGCCACACCGATTGGGTGCGCAGCGTCGATTTCAACGCGGATGGCAGTCTCATCCTATCCGGTTCTGCCGATAACACCGTCGCTCTTTGGGACGTAGCTAGCGGTCGCCGCCTTCGCGCCTTTGAGGGCCATACCGCCCAAGTCTACAGCGTCGATCTCAGTCCCGATGGCCGTTATGCCGTCTCCGGCGCCGCTGATTCCACCGTCATCGTCTGGGATGTTGAGCAGGGGGCAGAACTTCAGCGTTTCACCGGTCATACCGACGATGTCCGTGCGGTTGCCTTCAGTCCCGGCGGCACATCCATCCTCTCCGGCTCTGGCGATGCCACTGCTCGCCTTTGGCGCTTCCTGCCCGCTCCCAACGCCCTTGTGGATTGGATTCAGCAGAACCGCTACATCCGCGAGTTCACCTGTGCCGAGCGTGCCCTCTATCAGGTCGAGCCGCTCTGTCCGGCTCCAACTCCTGCTCTAGGTGAGGGCGTCATCTGACGCCCTCCCACCGCCTGGATAATCTCTCTCAAAAGAGTGACCAAAATGTCACCCTTTCCACCTCACTTTGTGCTATCATAGGAACACAGTAGGAGCGCCAAGAATTGCGTCCTCAGTACATAAATCATTGTCAACATTTTGGGGGCATCTGTTCTTGCATGCAAAGCCGTTGCTCCCGCAGTTTGTGCCGGTTCTCAAGATTCTCACATTCTCATATTCTCATTCTTATCATTCTCATCTATTCATGCATTTTTACATCAACTATAAACTATCAGGTACGAACAAGTGCGTTCGTCTCTGCTGCGTTCAAGTTATAGCTTTTTTGTATTGATTTCGCTAATAGCTATAGGCTTCCCCTCGTCATCTCCCCGTTCACAATCCGCCAGATGCCCAGCGGATTCGAGTTTTTGAGCGCGTCCGGCAGCAGCGCGTCCGGCATATTCTGGTAGGCGACCGGCCGCAGGAAGCGCCGGATCGCCGTCATCCCTACTGAGGTCGTCCACGGGGCCGTTGTCGCCGGGTAGGGTCCCCCGTGCTGCATCGCGTGCACCACCTCGACCCCTGTCGGGAACCCGTTCCAGATCAGCCGGCCGGCCTTCTCCCGTAGCAGACTGAAGAGCGCCTCCGCCACGTCGATCTCGTCCACCTCGGCATGAATCGTCGCCGTCAGGTTCCCGTGCAGCGTCCGGACTGCCGCCTCCAGCTCCTCCCGTGACGCGCATACCACGAACAGCGTCACCGGCCCAAAATGCTCTACTTGGAGGCCTGCGTCCGCGATGAAAGCTGCCCCGGTTGTCTCCAGCACCGTATTTGCGTAGCAGCACGCTTCTCCGGCCATGACCGTCCCGCCCATCAGCGTCTCGACTGTTCCCCGTGCCTGTGTCCCCGCGACCGTTGCCGCCAGTCCCCGCTCGATGGCCTCGTTCAGCAGCACCCCCGGTGCACGGGCGGCCATCTTCTCCTTCACTACCTCGATGAACGGCCGTGTGCCCGCGTCGTCCAGCATCAAAATCAGCCCCGGATTCGTGCAGAACTGCCCCGAACCCAGCGTCACTGAGTTCACCAGTCCCTCGGCCAGCCCTTCGGTGCGTCTGGCTGCCGCTCCCGGCAGAATCACAATCGGGTTAATGCTCCCCATCTCGGCATACACCGGGATTGGCCGCTCGCGCCGCGCTGCCGTATCGAACAGTGCCCGTCCGCCGCGGAGCGACCCCGTGAATCCCACTGCTTCCAGCAGCGGGTGCTGGACGAGTGTCTGCCCGACTTCCACCCCGTTCCCGTGCAGCAGCGAGAACCACCCGTGCGGAAATCCTTCCGCCTCGGTCGCTCGGTTGATCGCCAGCGCGAACAGTTCCGACGTAGCCGGATGCCCTGGATGCGCTTTGACCACCACCGGGCAGCCTGCTGCCCAGGCCGAGGCGCTGTCCCCGCCCGCCACTGCGAACGCGAACGGGAAATTGCTCGCGGAAAACACCGCCGCCGGCCCAATCGGCAGCAGCATCCGACGGATGTCTGGCCGTGGAGCGGGCTGCCGGTCGGGCAGGGCCGTGTCGATGATTGCCTCCACGTAAGAGCCTTCCCGCAGCAGCCGCGCGAATGCCTGGAGCTGTCCGGTTGTGCGTCCCCGCTCACCCGTCAGCCGGGGAATACCCAGCCCGGTTTCCCAATCGGCCGTCTCTAGCAGTTCATCTCCCAGCCTGTTGATTTCCACCGCTGCCCGGTCTAAAAATGCCGCCAGCCGTTCCGCTGGGTAGTGCCGTGTGATCTCGAACGCGGCTGCCGCTTGCGTCACCGCCTCGTCGATTTCATGCCCCGTCGCGTTGAAGAACTGGACGCTGCCCGCCGCCCGCGTGCGTGGATTCACGCTGGTGAACGTGCTGGTTCCTTGCTGGCTTGCCTTACCCGCGATGAAGTTGCTGCCGCTGAGATTCATCATAGTTTCCTTGCCGTCTGCTGGTTGGATTGTCCGTTTGCTCGCTATAATACCCAAACCGTGCGGCTCCTGAAACAAACCAGGCATGCCCTGCGCACCTCTAGATTGGCTTCCGGTGACGAGGATTCGGGTTCATGAAGCGTTTACGGGTGGGATTAGTTGGCTGCGGCGCAATTGCCCAGATCATGCACATTCCCTATTTGATCGACCTGGACGAGAAGTTTGAACTCGTCGCCCTTGCCGATACCCATCAGCCCACGCTCGAATCCGTCGCTGACCACTACCGCATCGCTGCCCGTTACGCCGATTGGCGCGACCTTATCCGCCATCCCGGGTTGGATGCCGTCGTCATCTGCCACAACGGTTCCCACCACGAGAGCGTCACCGCCGCGCTGGATGCTGGCCTAGACATTTTCTGTGAGAAGCCCCTCGCCTGGAATGTCCGTCTGGTCGAAGCCGTCGCCGCCCGTGCCGCCCAATCCGACCGCATCGTCCAACTGGGCTACCACAAGCTTTACGATCCCGCCTTTGCCTATGCCCGCCAGCATCTCCAGCAGATGCGTGATCTCGGCTTCGGACGCATCACCGTTCTTCACCCAGCCAATGAGCTTGGTCTTTCTCCCTACCGCATCCGCCGTGGCCCTGGTGTCATCCAAGAAGGACACCTTGACCCCGCCAGCTTCGACGAACAGGTTCCTATGCAGCGCAGTGGCCTCGCCGAAGGCGACCTCGCCCCGTTTGTCGATGAAGCCCTCGGCGCGCGCAAAGCTGACCCCACGCTCCGCTTGGCTTACGGTATCCTGACCATCAGCCTGATCCATCAGGTCTACACCCTCTACGGCTTCCTGGGTGCGCCTCAACGTGTCGTCCAAGCCAATGTTTGGCGTCAGGGTTTATCCATCCATGCTCTGGTCGAATACCCGAATGACCTGCGGATTTCCATCGACTGGCATCAGCTCAACAATCTCAAAGACTACCGTGAGGAGTACGCCTTCTTTGGCAATCACGACCGGGTCATCATGCAGCTTCCCAGCCCCTATTTCCGCAACTTCCCGTCCCCGGTCATTATCCAGGGTTACGAAGGCGAACTGGCTTGGGAGAAGCGTGTCATCGTCAGCTACGAAGAAGCCTTCCGTAGTGAACTGCTGGCCTTCTATGACAACGTGCAGGCGCGGCGTCAGCCTGCCCTTAGCTCGCTCGCCGACGCGGTCCAGCACTCGCGTTTCATCCAGCAGTTAATTGACGCGGTAGTGGTCTAGGGGAGATTCATCGGGATGAGACATGCCTCGTCTGCCAATCTACAAACAGGGCACATCCAATCGGGGGTCAGGAGGGGGAAGCCATGACGGTACGGGTTGGTCTGGTCGGAACCAGTTGGTGGGCGGATGCCATGTACCTGCCCGCTCTCAAAGAACATCCCCATGGCGAGATCGTTGCCGTCTGTGGCCGCAGTCGTCCCAATGCTGAACGCCTTGCTGCCCAGTGGGGCATTCCGTCCGTCTTCACAGACTGCGACGAGATGTTCCGCAGCGGTTCCGTTGATGCCGTCATCATCTCCACCCCTAACGACACCCATTTCCCCATCGCCATGCGCGCCATCGATTCTGGTCTGCATGTCCTCTGTGAAAAGCCCCTCGCGATGAACGCATCCCAGGCCCGCCAGATGGCCGAAGCAGCGCAGGCTAAGGGGATCAAACACATGGTTCCCTTTACCTATAGCTTCACCCCTGCCACCCGTTACCTCAAGTCTCTCATCGATCAGGGCTACATCGGCCAGCCCTATCACCTCAATCTGCGCTACTATGCGGGCTATGGACGCAGTGGGGAGTACCTTTGGCGCTTCGACCAGCGCATCGCTGGATCAGGTGCGCTGGGGGACATCGGCTCCCATTTCCTTTACCTGGCGCGGCTCTTTTTTGGTGAAGTCGTTGGGGTCTATGCTCACCTGGGCACATTCACCCGCCGCCCGCCGCTTGATCCTGTCGGTCAGCCCTACACTCAGACCGAAGACACCGCCGTTGTCACCCTTGCCTTCCAGAATGGTGCGGAGGGCGTCGTCCATGCTTCGACACTGGCTTACGAAGACTCGAAGTTCGGCCAGCAGCACCACTACGAACTGCATGGCTCTGCTGGGACGCTCTACTATACCTGTGACTGGACGACCGTCCAGCAGATCAAAGGTGCGCGCGTTGGTGAGGGTTTACCCCGCGAACTGACCATCCCCGACGAATTCTGGATGGGCGCTCGTCGTGGTAATGTGATTGATGGTTATCACGATGTCTTCCGTAAACAGGATCACATGACCCGTCAGTGGGTTACGGCCATTGCCAAGGATCGCCCGGTGCGTCCCGATTTCAGTGACGGCCTCGCTGTCCAGCGTCTCATCGATGCTGGCTTGCTCAGCCACCGCCACCGCCGCTGGGTAGACTTGGCCGAAATCCAGGACTGACCATGACTTCCCATCTTCCCTCTGAATTTTTTGTGTTCTTTGCGGTGAAAATGTCTTAGGAGTAACCTGCGATGCGTCTGAAAAACAAAGTCGCCATCGTCACGGGAGCAGCTCGCGGCATCGGACGTGGGATCGCTGCCCAATTTGCTCATGAAGGTGCGGCTGTTGGCGTTCTTGATGTGGATGAACACGCCTGCCAGTCTGTAGTGGATGAAATCGAAGCAGCCGGCCATCAGGCCATGGCTCTCGGCGCGGACATCAGCGATCCTGCCCAGGTCGAACGCGCCGTAGCGCGTTTGCGTGAGCGCTTCGGCATCTGCACCGTGCTGGTCAATAATGCCGCCGTCATGCCTGTCGGGACCCTCCACGAAACCTCACTGGCCGAGATCGACCGCTGCCTCGCTGTCAATCTGCGCGGCACGATGCTAATGTGCCAGGCCGTCATCCCTGACATGCTCAAGATCGGCAAAGGCAGCATCATTCACATGTCCAGTGTGACCGGCACGCTCGGTCTGCCAGGACTGGCTGTCTACTCCGCCACCAAAGCTGCCCTGAACGGCTTGGCCCGCGCCATGTCCACCGACTATGCCCGCCTCGGCATCCGCGTTAACTCGGTGGCTCCCGGCACGATTGACTCCCCCATGCTGCATGACTTTCTGGCGGCCCAGTCCAATCCCGAACCGCTGCGCCGGCAGTTCGACGCCATGCACCCCATTGGGCGCGTCGGCCGCATCGAAGAAGTCGCTGCCGTCTTCGTCTTCCTCGCCTCGGATGAAGCCAGCTTCGTTACCGGTGCGACCTATTCCGTAGACGGTGGCCTGAGCGTCAAGGGCGAACAGCCCCAGGATTGATCGCCGTTTGGTTGGCCTGTGAATTGTAAAGGATGTCCTGATGACCACCCCGTTCCTGACCCGCTTCTATCACCCCGAATCCGGCAGCCGCATCGGCGTGCGCCTGGAAGACATCCTCTACGATGTCACCGAGCATATCCCTACCGTTGGAGCGTTCCTGCGGAACAGCGTTCACCACGTCTCGGAAGCTATCAAAGGGTTGGTCGTCGTTGCCCAGGAGACTGGAATCTCCTACATTCCCACCATGTTTGACGCTCCGCCCGTCGCCTTTCAGCCCCATTGGCTCCCACCCTGTGACGAGCAGGATGTTTGGGCCGCTGGCGTCACCTATGAGCGCAGTCGTGCCGCCCGCCAAGAAGAATCCCGCGACGGTGGCGACATCTACGCCCGCGTCTATGCTGCCGAGCGCCCGGAGTTGTTCTTCAAAGCCCATGCTTCCCGTGTGGTCGGCCCCGCAGGGCAGGTCGGCATTCGTGCCGATTCACATTGGAACGTTCCCGAACCCGAACTGGCGCTGGTCATTAATCCCGCCATGGAACTTGTCGGCTTCACCGTCGGTAACGACATGAGTAGTCGCGATATCGAAGGCGAGAACCCGCTCTATCTCCCCCAGGCCAAAGTCTACAGCCGCTCCTGCGCTCTAGGGCCGGGCATTCTGCTTGCTCCATCGAACGACTGGCCGCAGACCACCATCCGCCTCAAGATCGAACGTGCTGGACAAACTGCCTTCGAGGGCGAAGTGCAGACGGCCCGCATCAAACGCCGCATCGCTGAATTGCTCGATTATCTCGGTCGCAGCACTGAATTCCCAGATGGAGCCATTCTGCTCACTGGCACGGGCATCGTCCCGCCCAATGATTTCACCCTTCAGCCCGGTGACATTGTGATCATCACCATCGATGGTATCGGGAGCCTGACCAATACGGTTGTAGTCGTTTGAATGCCACCCAGAGGATTTCCTACCATGAAAATCACCGCCATTGAAACTTTACAGTGGGACGAATATCCCCGTCTCATGGTCGTTCGTGTCCATACTGATACAGGCCTGGTCGGTTTAGGCGAGACTGTCGACAAAATTCCTGGCGCCAAGGGTGCGCTCCACGGCACGATTGCGCCCCTCGTCCTCGGTCAAGATGCCCTCGATATCGAAGGCCTGTGGCGCTTCGTCATGGACAACATCATGTACCACGGCTATGCCGGTGCTGAGACCCGCGCCCTTTCTGCCCTGGAAGTTGCCCTCTGGGACCTCATGGGCAAAGTCTACAACGCCCCCCTTTACCATCTCCTCGGTGGTCGGACTCGCACCCGCATCCCCACCTATAACACCTGTATCGGTTTCGGCCACGTCCAGGACTACGCCGCTTGGCATCATGACGCTGGCGCCTTAGCCAAGAGCCTGCTGGATGAAGGCATCCGCGCCATGAAAATCTGGCCGTTCGATGCCTACAGTGAGGCCTCCTTCGGCCAGTACATCAGCCCTGCCGATGTCGAGCATGGCCTAATCCCGGTCAAGCAAATCCGCGATGCCGTCGGTCTAGAGATGGAAATTGGCATCGAGTGTCATTTCCGCTGGAACCGTGCCAGCATCGAGCGTATTGCCCGCGCTCTGGAGCCGTATCACATCCTCTTCCTCGAGGACGTTCTCCCGGCTGTCCACGCAGGTGAGATTAAGGCTGTTTCCCAGCGCACCACCATCCCGATCATTGGCTCCGAACTCCTCATGACCCGCTGGCAGCTCCGTGATTGGATCGCCAACGGCGTTTCCCAGATCGTCATGACTGATCCTGTCTGGAACGGTGGCATTGCTGAAACTCGCAAGATCGCAGCGATGGCTGAAGCCTATGGTCTTCCGTTGGTTCTCCACAATGTTGCCGGTCCGATCTGCCATGCAGCCTGTATGCATCTAGCAGCGCACATCCCCAACCTCTACTACGTCGAATCCGTTCGTGCCTTTTACAAGACCTATTTCCCCATCCTCAGCGACTTGGCACCGTCCGTTCTTGATGGTCACCTCGCCATTCCTGAAGGCCCTGGTCTTGGCGTCACCTTGCGCGAAGAAGTGCTCAAACGTCCCGATCTCATCCGCCAGGTGTCGGAAGGTGAAGGACTGGCGAAAGGCCGCCGCGCTATGGGTGACCATTGGGCTGTCGAGGAAATCCGCTGATGAACATCGCGGCGCTGCTTTTCGATATGGACGGCGTGGTTATCAACAGCCACGCTGATGTCACCCACTTCTGGCTGGAGATGGCTGCGAAGCACGGTGTTCACCTCACCGCTGATGATTTTGCCCGCCACATCTACGGCTGTCCCATGCGCCACACACTGGAAGTTTGCTTCCCTATGTTGGATGCCGCTC
Organism: Anaerolineae bacterium; assembly: GCA_034431625.1. Lineage (GTDB taxonomy): Bacteria > Chloroflexota > Anaerolineae > Aggregatilineales > Phototrophicaceae > CFX2. The sequence goes on from DAOUCY010000005.1 coordinate 49,615, forward strand.
AGCGTGCCGCTGCCCACGCCCATCACATCGAGTATGAAATCACCCTGACCTATACTCCCATCCCCGGTGTTCTCTCTTTGCTCGAGTCGCTGCGGCAGCACGGAATTCCAACCGCTCTAGTCACCGGCGGCGAAGCCCACAAAGTTCAGACTGTTCTCACCCAGCTTGATCTTCACGCTGCCTTTCGTACTACGGTCAGTGCGGGCGAAATTCCGCGTGGCAAGCCTCACCCCGATGGGTATTTGCTTGCTGCAGAACGCTTGGGCATCGCCCCGCAGCGCTGCTTGGTCTTCGAGGATGCCGTCAATGGCGTGCAGTCTGCTCTGGCTGCGGGGGCGCGCTGCGTCGGTGTTGATTCTTGGGGCAATGGGCCAGCTTTGCTGCCGTTAGGCATCGATTGCCTCATCCCCGATTTCACCCCTGTGCACTTAGTTGGCGATGCCCTCTATCTCGACGAAGCGCATGTGCTAAGCCTGGAAGTGCCTGCAAACTGAAAGGAATTGTGATGAGCAGTCGGGTAGTCTGCCTACTTGAGAACTGCTTCCCAGTCGATCCCTTTGGTCAGCCCGGGGCTGATCCCTTCCAGATAATCTAGTGCCTGCTGTGGCGTCGGCCAGATTTCTCGCTCACGCTTGTTAGTACGTGTCAATCTTTTGAAGATGTCCACGAAGATGGTTGCCACGAGTGTGTTAGCAAAAGCGGTGCTCCCTGCCCAGTTGGGGTGTGCAGTGAGTTCTGCCAGCTTCTGAATTGTTCCAGCGTTAGTGATCTGCCCATGGCGGAGGTCGGAGATGAAATAGACCGGTGTTTTTCGCTCATTGAGTAGCTTCTTGAGCGTTCGGATGAATTCCTCAGCATCGACCAGAGTGGGCGAGGTTGTCCATCGGATATAGATGAGGTTGTCTGAGAGTGGTGTAATTGTGTAGGGCACCATAGTGCCTCCTCCGAGATCCGCGGTGGTGAGTTGGCTACCTTACAAAACATCTTACCACCTGTTTCGAGGAACGAACTATCTAGTTTCTTGCCAGCTCTTCCACCCGGTTGCATCGAATCCAGAATCTGCTGGCGCACCCAGTCATAGGATTCTCTTCATGTTGCCCAAGAATCTCTCCTCAGCCTTTCTTACTCGCGCAGACCGAACAACCCGGCTGACTTAGTGCGGCTTTCCGGCCATGCGGCCGCATCGGCAATGCCCAGAATGCCTTTTTGATAGACCGGGTGATCGGTGGGCAGTGGCAGCGTGACAACCCGCCCAGTTGCCCCGGAAAGGTAAACAGCCAGCGTCAGTTCCAAGGCGCGCTGCCCAGCCCGCCCTGGCGCGATAGTTGGGCGGCCTTCGCGGATGGCATCCCGGAAGTCCGCCCAGATTTGGGCAAATGACCAGCCGATGGTCTCCAGGTGGGTTGCCTTGTTCTCCAGGACGTGATCGCTCCGTTGCCAGTCCTTGACGCTGTACAGTTCGATAGGCTGGTTGAAGCCGCTGGTCTGGTACTGGTTATAACGCATCCGCAGATGACCGGCGCTGCCGCTGGCATCGACCCCACCAACACCTTGCCCCCAACCCATATGAATGGCCGCGTAGCCGCCCGGAAAGGCGACCTGTGCCAGTGCCAGGTCTTCCACGACCGGCTGCTGCTGTCGGTACGTTGGCGCATCCACAAAGGCCATGACCTGCTCGGCGGGTGCGCCAAACAGCCATTCGGCCAGATAAACGCCGTGAATCATGTCAGTCAGTACACCGCCGCCCGCTGCTAGGGTATGCCGCCAGTCAGGTTGGTAATCTGCTGCGCCCGGATAATCGATCACTCCCAGGTAGTGCATCGTCAGCACGCGCAGCTCGCCAATCACCCCAGAGTCGATCAACGCTTTGATCTTGCGGTACTCTGGGAAGAAGTGGTAGTTATGAACCATGCCGAACGTGAGTCCTCGCGCTTCAGCGGCCGCGATCATCTCCGCAGCCTGAGCCGGGGTATACGCAATTGGCTTCTCGCTGAGGACATGTTTGCCTGCTTCAAGCGTAGCCAGGATGATCTCACGGCGGAACTGTTGCGGGACGGTGACCGCCACTGCCTGCACATCCGGCCGAGCGAGAACCTCGCGGTAATCAGCATAGAGATCGGTATCCGCCAGTCCAAACCATTCCTGCCCGACGCGGCGGCGCGCTTCAGTCACGTCAGCGAGTGCCACCAGCCGGACATCCGGTAGGGAGGTCAATGCTGGGCGATGCCCGTAGCTGACGACATTGCCACAGCCGATCAATCCAACATTCAGCCTGTCCATCGATAGCCCTCCTATTTCTGCGGGATTATTCCACAACGTCGATCAGCGCGCGGGCTTCTTCGACGCCGCGCTCGATATGGGTGCCGGAAGCAATCAAGCAGTCCAAACGTTCCGGTGGCAGGCTTCCGCCCTCGTCGATGAGCCTGGCGAAGACCGGTGCATTGATCGCCATGCCTGCCAGCCGTCGTAGCCCCATTGCCGCCGTGTAGCCCAGGCGCGGTAGGCGAGGATCGCCTTGCCAGCCAGCAGCCCGTAGACCATCGAGATAGTTCTCGAATAGACAGGCATCGAGTTCTTGAGTTTGATCTGCTTTTGCTTCCGCAAAGACGTAGCTGACCCAGAACAGCGCTGCCAATTCTGCGCCGAGCGGGCCGGGTCCCAGGAAGGACCAATCCACCGCCACAGTCTGCGCGGAGCCATCAGGGCGGTAGCGGATGAGTAGATTGCGGCGGAAAGCGTCGTAATGGCAGAGTGTTTGTGGCAGCCGGTCTAGCGCATCCAGGAACACATGCCGGTCATCCCAGAGCCTCGCGGCGCGGATCATCACTTCGTCGCTCAACCAGCGGCGGATCGCCTCATGTCGGCGGTAAGTTTCCAGTTGCGTGACCTGGCTGGCAAATCGCGCCACATCCTGCCGAATCCAATCTCGGCTCAGCCAGGGAACATCCGGCAGTGCTTCCCCGGTCAGATAAGTGCCGTTGAATTCGCCGAGGTGACGTGCTGCCAGTCCAAACTCGCTCAGCGACCAATGGGTAGGGCTGTCATCCTGCACAGCCTCCATCCAGACTAAACAGTCGTCCAGGTCTTCAACGCCGAAGCTGCGCGGCGCGGCCAGCGTGCTGGGCAGAGCTTCGAGCAGACCGTAGCGGTAGATCAGCGCCTCTCGTTGCCAGTAGTGGCTGGAGTCGGGCGCTTCGCCGGGCCGGGCATGCAGTAGCTTGGCGATCAGCGACCAGCGCCGCGCTTGGCTATCCACGACTGCCGTGCCGGATACCCGGTACACAGCCGTCCCGCCGATGCCGCCGCCCACGCCGCCGCTGAGCTGCTGCCACTCAGCACTGACTTCCCCCACAGCAGCGCTGTCTGGCAAATCCAGGGCACGGCGTATCAACGGGGTCAGTTCGTTAGCGGATCGGTTGACAAGTTCGGACTCAAGATTGAACATAGCGGGCTGCCTGTCGGTTAGCAAACCAGATGACGACCAGAATACCCAGGGCCAGCGGCGCGACAACTCCATAGGCGCTTTGAATGCCCGATTGGTCGGCCAATGTGCCGAGAATCTGCGGCGCCACCAGAATCGCTAACCCGGAGCCGAACGAGGTTCGTCCGCTGGCTGCATTCGGATTGTTGATCCCCACTGCCGAAGCCACCGAGAGCGCCAATGGGTACAGATTAGCGACACCCAGGCCGCAGACAAACAATCCCAGCCCGTTCACCCACGGGCTGCGTCCTAACCAGAACAGGGGAAATCCAATCACAACAATCGCCCCTGCGATTAAGAGCAGGTGGCTGGTGCGGTAGTGTCGGGTCAGGTAGCTCCCCGACGCTCGTCCGATGAACTGTGCCGCCGTGAACAGTGCCACCGAACTTGCCGCCGCTTCCCGGCTGAGTCCTGCCACGGTTTCCATGTAAGTCGATGACCAGAAGATCATGCTCCATTCCACCGACGTAGAGATGAAAACAACCAACCAGTATGCCCAGAAGATGCCCGGCAGCCTCCCACTGGGCGTGGTGCGGGTCACCGGAGCAGTCCGTGCCGCTTCTGGGATAGGGACTCTCCTCTGTGTGATTGCCACGATCAACCAGAAGATCACGCCTGCGATAATCACCGCCCGCCACCCCCAGCCCTGCTGTTCGCTGAATCCGATGAACACCGGGGCAAGGCTTGCACCGAAAACGGCGAAAACATTCGACTCTGTCAAAGCATAGGCGCGGTTAGTACCGTGATGGTCGGAGAGTGTGGCTTGGATCATAACCAGCAGGTACGACCCCAGCAGCGCCATCAGCAGCACGGCTGCGATAGAGGTGGGAGCGCTCTGTCCAAGTGTGAACAGCACTCCGCCCAGTGCCATGCCCGCGCCGCCGCCCCAGAACAGCCGCCGCCGCCCGGTGCGCCGCGCCATGCGGTCGCCGGTCAGCCCTGCGCCAATCATTCCCAGAGCATACGCACTGACGTAAAAGGCGGAGACGGTAAAACTCAGGCCAAGTTCAGCTCTAAGAAACGGCACCAATGGCCCCAGAGTCGCCTGGAGGTAGGCATAGAAGCACAGCAGGGCATAAGTCAACCAGGTGAAACGGTCGCGGACAAAGACTTGGGACATGAATAGCTCTTCAATGATGTTCGTCGGGCAGCCGTCAGGCTGAGCAGTTGTTCCACCCACAAATACAAAGCGATCCGCTGGATCATCCCATTGGATCGCCTGGATCAAGGCAGAGTATAGAACTTGTCAGGATGGGTCGCCATCCCGCGCTGGATCGTCAGTCAGGCGGCGCACCTCTCCGTTCTGGATATTCATCATATACAAATCCCACTGGCCGTCACGGGTCGATTCGAACAGGATGTGCTGTCCGTCGGCCGTCCACGCCGGATTAGCATCCCAGGAAACTTGATGCGTCAGTTGGGTAATCAGCCCGCTGGGCAGTTCCAGCATAAAAATGTCGAAGTTTCGTGCCCAGCGGTCGGATGTAAACAGCAGATGCTGTCCATCCTGTGACCATGACGGCTCAATATGCCGGATTCGCGTGTCGGTCAGTCGTTGCACCCCACTTCCATCGGGATTCATGACATAGATCGCCCAGTTGCGAATCCGGTACGAGATGAAAGCGATCTTGCTCCCATCCGGTGACCACACTGGATCATTGTCATGGGCGGGATGGTCAGTGATCTGCCGCACGTTCGAACCATCAGCATTCATCAGGTAGATGTCCCAGTTGCCGCTCCGGTCGCTGGAGAAGGCGATGGTCTGGCCGTCGGGCGACCACGCGCCTTCCGAATCGCGGGCAGGGTCATTCGTCAGCCGCCGCAGGTTGCCGCCGTTGGGATCCATTGTGTAGAGTTCCTGGTTACCATCCCGCAGCGACGTGAAGATGATCTGGCTTCCATCCGGTGACCGTGCCGGTGAGGCATCCCAGGCTGGATGGCGCGTTAGGTTGCGGCGCAGCCCCGTCGCGATATCCAACCGGTAGATTTCTTCATTGCCATCCCGGTTGGTGAAGTAGATCACATCGGTCTGGTAGGGCAGGAGTAGGCTTCCCCCTATGACAGCCGCCGCGGTTAGCAGGACGCCAGCCAGCAGTGTTCCCGCCCCGAACTTCCAGATCAGCCCCCCAAAGCCTGGCTCGGTCATCGTCCGGCCTTTATGAAGCTGAACGGCGCACACCCGGCACAATCTCATTTAGAATCATGTCCAAAACATCCGGCTGGTTGATGTCCAGTACATCCACCATAAAATAATCGCAGCCAAGTGCCACGAACGCGCTCATCTGCTCGACGATCTGCGCGGGTGTCCCCAAGAAAGCATTGTCGCGGGTGAACGGCTTATCCCGCGAGACCGCGCGCCGCTGCACTTCAGCCTCGCTTCGCCCTGTGACGATGCGGCCGAACCATGTCCGTCGCAGTGTCTTCGGGTCACGTCCGATCTTCTCGCAGTGTTCGTCGAGCTTAGTCATCCGTGCTTTGTATGCATCATACGGATCATCGGACACATTCCACCAGTCAGCATATTTGGTAGCAATTCCAAGGGCACGGTCTCCCTTGACGCCGATGCACAGCGTTGGCACTGGCACGGGCTTAGGTTCCAAGATCGCCTCGTCCAGAAAGTAGTGTTTGCCCTGGTAGCTGATCTTTCCAGGCTGCGTCCACAGCCGCTGGAAAATCTCGCAGGTTTCGACGAGCTGTTCCAGCCGGACGTTGGGCGGCGGCAGCGTGTAGCCATAGCCGCGGTACTCGTCCTCTTTCCACCCTGCGCCGATGCCCATGATGAAGCGTCCACCACTGAACACCTGGAGCGTAGAGGCCATCTTCGCCAGCAGCGCCGGGTTCCGGTAATTCTGGCACATCACCATCGGCCCGACATCGAACTCCGGCCAGCGAGCCGCCAGCCATGTCAGCACTGTCCAGGCCTCATACGCGAACAGCTCTCCCCAAAAGAGGTGGTCGGTCATCCACACACTCTGGAAGTGCCCTTCCAGTTTCGGCAGGGTCGTCTCAATATCCGTCATCCACGCATTCAGTTCAGTCTTCGGGTGACGCTCGATGAGCGCAAGTCCAAAATCAACGGGCATGGTAGGTTCACTCCTAATCGTAACGAAACTTCAACTATTCGGCAGCAGAATGATCTTGGCGTCCTGGCGCGATTCCAGCCGCTTGAAGGCGCTCAGCGCCTCATCCAGCACCATTCGGGCGCTGACCATCGGGCGCATATCCAGCTTGCCCGACGCCATCATGCGAATGACGTTCTGGAACGTACCGTGCCCAGCATGACCTAGCGACCCGGCGAGCTGTACACCCTTGACCTGGTAGTATTCCAACGCCAGTGGAGTCGGACGTTCTGACCGTCCGATGTGGCAAACTGTGGCATTCACCGCCAGTCCGCGCGTCAGCGGAGCCAGCGTGTGGTTGGGAGCGCCGGCTGCCTCCACCACGAAATCGACTCCACGCCCGTAAGTCGCCTCCAGCAGTACCTCGTTGAGGTCGATCCCCATCGGGTCATGCGTGGCCGTCGCTCCCAGCTTGGCTGCAAATTCGCGGCGGCTCGGTGATGTATCGAATACAATCACCTGCGATGCTCCCGCTGCTGCCGCCAGTGCCGTTGCCGCCAGCCCAATTGGCCCCGCTCCAAACACCGCCACATACACCCCTGGCTGCCAGGTGTGTATGCGGTTGAACATCGCATGGTACGAAACGCCAGTTGGTTCCACCATCGCCCCCAGCACCATCGCTTCCCGCTCATTGCCCACCCGGTCGGCGATCTCGCGGATGTTCCAGCAGTACCGTGCGCGCACCGGGATGTACTGCGCCATGGCGCCAGGTGTCGTGAATCCCAGTTCTTCCAAATTGTCGCAGTGATTGACGTAGCCCCGCCGGCAGGAGATGCATTCCCCGCACCACTGGATTTCTTCGGCGGTCACCAGATCGCCCACGTGGAGATCGCGTACATTTTTGCCCACTGCCGCGACCTTGCCGGAGAATTCGTGACCCAGGATGTTCGGAAAGCGCGTCAATCCAGGATAAAGGATATAGCCGTCCGCGTCCGCCTCATACATGTGCATGTCCGACCCGCAGATTCCGACTGCCCCTACCTCGATGATGACCTCATCATCTTTGGGGATTGGGTCAGGCTGTGTGCCAACCGCGATGCGCGGATTCTTCCAGACCTGCGATCCGGCCTGGATTCGCCGAGTCGTCCGCTCGCGCTCACTCATCAGGTAATCGGGCTTGGGAGCAAAATCAGCAGTAAGCGTCAAAGCTTTCATCTATTGGCTCTCTTTGTTGTGCGAAGATCAATCACCGAAAGAAAACATCTGTTGGCTTTTGTAGGAACACGGCAACGATTCTAAGCTGGTGTGGCTCCCCTTCTGCCGCAGAGTGGAGCGGGAGTCGGGGAGGATCATGAAATCAGGGTATCGGTTCTTCAGCGTCGTCTCGGTCGTCGAATCGGCTGCCGCAGGACGTGTTCTACGCTCCGGGCAACCCACGGATGCAGCCGCGTCGGGTCGCGCAGGAACGACTCAGGCACTTCAATATACTGCGGTGTCTGGGCTGGCACAGCCCCCTCGATCTGGAGGAGTTCTTGGGCAGCTTCCGGTGGGAGCTTGAGCGCCAGGCTGCCCCCGTACCAGGCGGCGAAGACCCGGCTTTCCACGAAGAACCCCGCGCCCCCGAACATACGCTTCCAATCTAGGTGAACATCGGGTCTGACGGCGGCCAATGCTTCCCGCAGGGCCATTTCCATCTGCCGGATCCGTTCAGCTTTTTCCATCGGTGGCGCTCCCTTGAGTTGTTTTCAACTCCAAAACGCGCTATCGTTGCGATTGTAGCACGCTTCATCATCTTTCTCCTAACCACTGGAATGACTTCCTATGCTGCGTGGAATCATCCCCATTTTGATTACCCCTTTTGACGCCAACGGTCGCATTGACGAAGAAAGCTTGCGCCGTGTCGTGCGCTTTGAGCTGGAAGGCGGTGTTCATGGCATTGGTGTAGGCGGTTTCGCCAGCGAAGCCTACAAATTGACTGACGCTGAGCGGCTGCGCTGTGCCGAAATCGTTGCCGCCGAAGTCACCGGCCAGGTCCCGCTCATTATCGGCATGGCCGCTGGCAGCACCGAAGCCGCCATCGAGCAGGCCCATATCTATGCCGACATGCGTCCTGCTGCCTTGATGGTGCTGCCCCCAAATACCATGAACCTAGATGAAGCCAGCTTGATCGAGCATTACATCACCCTGGCGAATGCCGCTGACGTCCCCATCATGGTGCAGCAGTCGCCTCAGGTACAGGGCTACAGCCATGTCCAGATGTCCCCAGAGAGCTTGGCCCAGATCGCTAAACATGCCCCGAACGTGCGTTATTTCAAGATCGAAGGGCCAGGATCAGCACGGCGCATCCATGCCCTCAAGAGCCGCGTCGAAGACGATGTGCGCTTTTTTGGTGGAATCGGCGGGATCACCCTGCGCGAGGAGTTAGAAGTTGGCTGCTCCGGCCTCTTGCCCGGTGTAGGCTTCAACGAAGTCTTCATCGAGGCCTGGAATGCTTGGGAACGTAATGACCCGGAAACTGTGGACGAGGTGCTCCGCCGTGCGCACCCCCTGGTCGAGGCCGTTAGTGGCCACGGACATGAATTCTCCCTGCATGCCCGCAAATCACTCCTCAAGCATGCTGGCATTATCGACCACGCCGCCGTCCGCCGCCCGACCGTTCGACCCGACTGGACGGCACTGGAAGCCGTCAGCCGACTCGCTGATGAACTCAACCTGCGGGTCATGCGCTTAGGCCGGGACTAAGCATCGGGAAGCCCGCTAAATTGCCGGTTCCTAATCGGCTCTCAATCAATCTATCTCAAAACCCCTCATGACCTCATCTGATCTATAGGTCAATTTCGAAGCCTTTGTCTTGCGAAATAGATCAGCCTTAACTTGCTCAATATGCTCGATTAACGCTATTTTACTTCGTGGTGTGTTGCTTTCCTTCTTGGATTTCCCTCTGGGGATGTGAGCATACACTTCATCGTTTTTCAGAAGCTTGAGGAAATCATTTCGGAGACTCACAAGCATGCGTGTCAGGAAAATCCCCTTATATGCGCTAGTTGTTGTGGCTTTCTCGTTAATCCTTAGCCTCACCCCATTCACCAGCTATGCTCAGGCATTGGGAGTCATCGTTTCTCCTTCCAGCGGGCCGCCAGGCACGGTCTTCACCGTCACGACTTCCGGCGGCGGTTATGAAGGCTATCCAGTGGACTGCACTGTCAACGGTGTCTATATCGGCACATTCGATTATTATGGCGTCTTCCAGAACTACCAAGTGCCGTTCGACGCTGCGCCTGGCACAGTGTTCACTGTTTACTGCTATCAGCCAACCGTGCCCGACAGCGGTCCACTGGCTGGCACAGCCTACTTCACCGTTACCGCTGCCGATGCGGACGGCGACGGGGTCCCGGATGGGCAGGATGCCTGTCCGCAAGACTTCGGCCAGACTCCGAACGGCTGTCCGGATAACGATGGCGATGGTATCCCAGATGGTCAGGATGCCTGTCCGCAGCAGTTCGGCCAAACCGCGAGTGGTTGCCCAGATGGCGACGGCGATGGCGTGACTGACAACGTCGATGCCTGTCCGCAGCAGTTCGGCCAAACTGCGAACGGCTGCCCAGATAGCGACGGCGATGGTGTGACCGACAACCTCGATGCCTGCCCGCAGCAGTTCGGCCAGACTCCGAACGGCTGCCCTCCGGCCACTGTGACACCCTCCCCATCGCCGACGAGCACGCCGACGCCGACTCTGACACCGACGGCATCTCTGACGCCCAGACCCACCCTCCCGCCGCCGACGGCTGTCCCAGCGACAGCGACACCTGCTGCCTTCGTTCGCCCATCCGTAGTCGATTTCCCCCAGTTTGCCGAGTGCGCCGATCTGCGCCAGCAGGCCGCTAACATCTCCGTCACCGAGCTGATCCGGCTGAGTGTCACGGATAATCCCTGTGCATCGCTGATCGATGTGCTGCGTCGTCAGCGCTTCGGGAATGTCAGCATCCCGTCGCCGCTCAGCCAGCCGCGCAGCGGCGAACTGCGCTGCTCGACCGATCCACGTTCCGTTCCCAGTGCGGATTTCTTGTGGCTGGATGCCAATTACGCCCGATTTGGCAGCCAGATCCGGCTCAATTGGGCAGGAGTCAGCGATGCGGAGCTGTGCGCGGCGCAGGCGGGCGATCCCTTCCGGCTGGCCGCCGCGCGTAATATCGTCCCGCCGCTGGAACGCGCCGAGTACTACACCGGCGTATGTTACGGCGTCCTGACCGGTGCGCAGATGCGTGAGGCCATGATCCGGCTGCGTGCGGGTGCGGATCGCGAGGTCGCAGCGCTTCTGATTAACTCGCTCAGCACCAGTTCGCGCGGCATTGGTCAGTTGGTCTGGTGCAGCTACTTGCAGCGCCGCATCCTGAATATCGCCCAAGAAGACATCGACCAGCAGAACGCGCTCCTCCAGCGGCTGGTCGAGTGCCGGGTCATTCAGAACGCTGAAGTCGATATTTGGCGCGTGCGCATCAGCGAAGGCCAGGCGGGATTCACCTGGAACGATCTGGCCGCGTACATCGGCTATCTGGGCCGCCGCTGCATATCGAATCAGGATTTCCTGTTGTTCATCGCCAACCGCGGCGTATTCTTGACCGCGCAGACGCAGATCAGCCTGCCGGTAGCGACCGCCGCGCCGGTGCTAGAGTTGTTCGAATTCGGCACCGAGCCGGAGTTGATCACGCTGCTCGGGCCGCTGGAAACGACACAGCAGACGATCTTGGCAAACCGCTGCCCGACCGACTCGCGGCCGCTGCCGACGCCGGAGATGCAGGCGCTGCTCGACCGCCTCAACCGGCTGACGAAAGGCTTTTTCGATCCCGACCGGCCGTCTGAGCCGGGTTTGGTACCAAGCGGCGCGGCAGCGCAGGCGATTTTCATAAGCATGTTCACTCCGGACGGCGTGTGTGCCCTCATGCGCGGCGATCCGTTCGGGGCGGCCGCAGCCCAGACCATGCCAAATGATGAGACGCGCAATATGCTCTGGACGAGCACCTGCATCGGCGGTCCGCACCTCGATGGGGACTACTGGAACATAATTAAGCCCGACCGGCTGGTAAGTTTGAATGACCCTGCCGTCATCAACGCCGTCAATGCAGCGACCACCACGGCCGAAAAGACGCGGTTGTGGTGCCAGTTCGTCAATGGGCTGATTTCGAGGACATTCCCGCCGCTGCCGGTCACCCCGGCCCAGCAGGCCTCGCTGGATTACCTGGCTCAATGCCTGAACTTTGGCCGGGCGGAACAAATCATGCTTTACAGCTCGTTGACCGGGGTTAGCGGCGGTCTGCCTTCTAGCCTTCCGCTGCTCCCGCCGATCACGTTCGAGCAGTTCATCATGTTGATTGACAATTGGCGCGCTGCCTACCCCAACCGGTGTATAAGTTTGCAGGATCTGTTCGCTCAGATCCGGCAGTTCGCCGATAACCGCCTGATCACCGAGATCAGCGCGACCGCTGCGCTGCCGGCGACGAACGTCGCGCTTGGCATCATCCATGAAGTGATCTGTGACCGGCAGAGCCTGACCTACACGCTGGGTGGGGAGCTGCCGCAGGGCTGCAGACGCATCAATGACAGCACTGTCGAAGCCAACACCCAGCGCGACCGCTTCGAGGCGGGCATCCCCGGCGTCGAGGTGACGATCTATCGGGGTGCCTGCAGCCAGAGCGATCGTGTCCTGGTCGGCACGGCGACGACCAACGCTGACGGCTATTTCGAACTCGGCGGTTTGCAGCCCGTGCCGCACTGCTTGTCGATCGATCGCGACGCGGGTTCGAACGCTGCTGCGCTCGGCGAAGGCATGTGGTGGACGTTCGCCGGCGTCGGCGGAACGCAGTTCCGGTTCACCTTCACCCCCGCTTCGACGATTCCGGGCAGCATTGCCGCGATCCCGTACTACGGCTGGTGGCGCGCGAGTCAAAGCGGGGTTACCACGCGCACGGGCAGCGGTGAAGAGATATGGCTCGCAGCGGACACGATCATCGCCACCTATGATCCGGGCTTGTGGCTGGGCGCGGACACGATCCTGGGTGAACTGACCACCCCCGAACCAGGCACGGTGCCGATTACGTTCAACGTCTTCCGCGCGTATTGCGAGCCGGATGGCTGGGATGGCACAATCGAGAATGTGCCGCCAGGTTGCATCATCCGTGAGGATGGCCGTCTGATCCCGGATAGCGAACAGCAGCATACCTCCGAATTACCGCTCCGCAATTATCAGGAGCCCGGCGTATCCAACTTCACGGTTGCCGTCTTTGAAGGCGACTGCGATAGCGATCCGCCAGACTATGTTTTCGTCACCGGGCCGGATGGTCTCGTGCGTGGACGCCTGCCTGCAACACCAGAGGGCACGGCGTACTGCGTGGTCGCTGATGCCACCACACCGGGTAACGCCGATGCGTTGGGCGTTGGGCGCTGGGTGCATACGTCGTCGATGGTCTCGGTCAGCCGCATGATCATCACTGATGACCTGAGCACAGGCAGCCTGATGTTCATCCTCCAGTGGTGGCTGACCGCAGGTGGCGTCCCCCGCGATGACTCGCCGATCCCGACTCCTCCCTCGCCTGGTGCAGGTGGTGCGGGTCGAGGCGCCGATCCAGGACGATCCGCTGCGCCAGGCATTGTACCGGTCATCCCGGTGCGTGATGCTGCCGTCTGCCCGCCGGGCAGTGCATGCACACCCGTGATCACGGTTGGTCGTCCGGCTGCCCCCAGCGCGATCGTCGCGCCGCCGCGGCCGTCGGCGCCGAATGCGGTGCTGGTTGCGCCGCAGCCTGCGCTGCCCGATCCTGAGGCTGCCGGTGTGTTTGATACGGCCCTCGGCCCAGGCTGGCGCGAGGCCGCGATCAACACAACCGAGCGTGCTGTCTTCATCGGCCAAGCGTCCCCAGATTCGTCCCCCAACCTCTTCCTGCTCGAAGGCGGCGGTATCTTCGATATCGGGCAGGGCGATAGCGTCAGCGAACATGGCGCTGCGCTCAGCCCGGATGGTCGTCTCGTCGCCTTCATCGGGCGCGGTGAGGACGGCGAGGGCACGCTCATGCTGCTCGATGTGGAGACCGGGGCTTTCCGCGTCTTGTTCGCCGACGGCTTGGGCACAGGACTGACCGATGATATGGTCGCCTGGGATGACGACGGACAGACCGTCTATTTCACCGCACAAGGGGCAGACGGTGGGTTGGACATCTATCAGCTCGCTGTCGATGAGCCTGGAGCGTTCCCGTCGCTGTTCCTGGCCGATGCTTCACAGCCCACGCTGACGCCCGACGGCCTGCTCATGGCGTTCGTGCGCGGCGGCGCGATTGTCGTCCGCTTCTTGGATACCGGGGACGAGTACGTGCTGACTGACTCTGACGCTGGCGCGGCCTGCGAGACGCCGTTTTTCGATGCCAACGGCCTCGATCTCTACTTCATCTGCCGTCAAGGTGAGGATGCTCGCCTGTACCGGCAGGGTGCGGCGGGGCTGGAGGAAATCGTACTGAACGTGACTCCTTGGGTTGCGGTAGGTGCAGGGCCGGTCAGCAATACGCTCTTGATCGACGACGGCGTGACGGTCTATCTTGCAGCGGGCGATGGAACGAATGCGCTGCCCTTCATTCAACTGCCTGACTTGCGCGTAGGTAAACTGAACTGGAGTGGTTAAGTGCGAATACCTCGAATTTACGCTTACCCTGTTGACAATCTGTCAGAATCGGGGGATGCTATAGATGAGAGGTTGTATCGGAGTGAAAGGCAAAACCGCTTGACGGATTTGGTCGAACAACTTCATACATCGCTCAAGGGGTCTGCCATCTAGAGCAGACCAAAACGCCCCCTAGGGTGTTTGAGTAAACCGCAGACTTTGAACAACAATCGCGTCAGTCCTCTGACGCGATTGTTGTTTCCATCTATCCAACCCTGCCGCCACAAACGGCATTTTCCGGCTAAAGCGATGAGCCATCTGCTGGTAGCTTGAACTATGAATTGCTTTCCCCCCGCTCCCGCAGGAACGCCTCCACCTGCTCCCGGCGGGGTATTCCCCGTCGCCCCCCCGGCTGTGTCGCTTTGAGCGCGGCCGCAGCCGCTGCGAACCGCACCCGCTCCATCAGCGGCAGGTTCCAGTTCAGCGAGGCCGCATACGCTCCGTGGAACACATCCCCGCATCCTGTCGTGTCCACCGCCCGCACTGGGAAAGCAGGCTGGTGCATCGGCGGATGTTCCCCATCGTAAGTCCACGACCCCTGCGTCCCCACTGTGATGATCACCACCGCTCGGTCTGGCCTCCACAGTGATCGGGCCGCTTCTGCCGGGTCGGCGATCCCGGTGTACCGCGTCGCGAACCCTGCCGAGAGAATCAAGTGGTTTACCAGTCCAACCAGATCATCCACCCGCGATGAGGCATCGATCTCGAAGTCCCCGACCACAGGAATCCCGGCCTCACGCGCTGCTCGCGCCATCCGTACCTGTCCCACCAGCCCAAAGTCGTCCACGAACAGCACCCGCGCCTTTCGGATCGTGTCTGCATCCGGCAGCGTATCGTCCGCCCCGATCCGCCCACGTACCTCGTAGAGGATCGTCCGTGTACCCTGTTCGTCTACAATGATGTGGGCATGAATCGGCCGGGCATCTTCCCGGTGAACTACCAGCGAGACATCGATCCCTTCTTGCGCCAGGTCATCTTCCACCCACCGCGAGATGTCGTCGTATCCCAGCACCCCCGCGAAAGCCGTCCGCGCCCCCAGCCGTGCCGAAGCCACCATTGCCGTCGCGCATAACCCTCCGCCGTGCCGCTCCGACCGCAGGATCGGTTGCTTTGTGTCCTGCACCGGGAAGTGATCGACGAACAGCAGGTCATCGACCGTCGCGCTGCCAGTCCCGATCACATCCCACTGCTTGCCCATTAGCGCATCAACTCCAGCGCTGCATCTACGGACTGCCCGTCATGAATCACTGCCTGGAATGCCCGCAGTGCCCCAGTAATGTTGTTGTCACCCCAGATGTTCCGCCCAATCACTCCGCCGCGCACGCCGCACCCGACTGCATCCTGCATCAGCGCCAGCGCGTCGTGTAGGGTAGGGGTTTTTGGCCCGCCCGCAGCTACCAACGGAACCGGGCAGTCTGCCACGATCTGCGCGTGCGCTGCCGTATCGCCGCTGTATGGAACCTTCACCACGTCGACTCCTACCTCGACAATGCATCGCACCGCCCAGGCGATGTCCTCCGGGTTATAGACGATTTCCATCGCCGGGTTGCGCGGATACACGTGGCAGATCACCGGCATCTCGAACCGCTGCCCCTCGCGCACGCAGTCGGCCACCACCCGGAGGTAATGTGCTTCGCTTGCTCCGCGCACAAACGCCACCACGGCGAATGCATCCGCCCCCAGCCGCACCGCGTCTTCCACAGTAGCGAACTGTTCGATAGCTGTATCGTCCGGTCGCACCCCGCTGCTCTGCAAGATCAGCGGAATCTGCCCGGCATATTGGCCCCACAGAGATGTTGCGATACCTTTGTGCATCGTGACTGCATCTGGCTTCCCAGCCATGACCGCTTCCAGTGTTGAGCGGATATGCCGCAGTCCCGGCGGCAAACCCAGGTTGTACACCATGAAGTGATCCACGGCCACCGAACATAGATTGCCGGAAGGATGCGCAAATAGACGATTGAGGCGGATTTGTTTGCCCAGTCCCATGAGGTGACCTTCATCCTTTTGTGTGAGTCTTCAAGTGAGGGAGGAACGCTTAATCGTTCCGCAGCCTGGGGGTGGGATGGGCTGCTCGGCAGCGCCATCCATATATTCCCCCATCTTGCTGACGTATGATGCGTTTCTCCCTGGAATGCCTGAAGTGAGGCAGCAGTTATCCAGGTGGGGTATACGAGGCCAGTGCGCTGTCTAGAATCTTGAATGCTTCTCGTCCCATCGGCACGAGCGGATCAGCCGCCGACCCTGACAAGCGCGGAACCGCGACCCGAATATAAATGTTGTCCCGTACGAAAATCGCATCCCGACCATACGTCCCCTGGCCGAAACCATTGGGCTTGGGAAATGCCTCATTTTCTTTCAACTGGACCTGCTGCTGAATCGAAGTCTTGGTGCGCTCAAATACCGACAGCGCCACTTCATTGCTTGGGAACACACCAAACGTAAGCTCCATCGCCCCGCCGCCCGGCTCGATGAAAGCCAATCGCGCTGTGGCTCCACCGTCGCGTTCGACCCAGGTGATCGAAGCGTTCGGGTCACGCCGCCACGCAATCGTCCCGGCAGTGATATTCCCCGGAATCGTGCTGACGATGTGTTCCAGCAGCAGCCGTTCCGGCGCGACGGTTGGCGCTTCTTCTGTGGCCTCGGCCATGCCTGCGCTCGCTGCGTTGGCGCTGTCCTCGCCAGCAGTCGGAACCGTGATCGCCGCGCCATCGCTGAGAATCTGTGCCAGGTTCAGCCGCGTTAAGTCTGCATTCTCAGCAGCGCCTCCCGCAGCTTCAATCGCGTCCTGAACGCGGCTCCCTTGGATTAATTCGACCACTTTGGGGTCATTGACTGCGCCTTTGACATCCACTTTAATCATTGGAACCGGCGTCGGAACCGGCGTCGGTGTGATGTCCAAATCTTCTGGCGCACATGCTGCTGCTAGGAACAGTGCAGTGAGCAGCAGGAATATGAAAAAGCGTCGGTGAAACATAACCCCAAATCGTCCCTTCTTGCAGAAAACCAGCCTATTTTGGCTTAAGAGTACCCGATCCGTCTCTTGCTTTCAACCAATCGTCTAGTCGTCCCCAGTCGTGACCAACCGCAGTCGTTCAGGAACCTCACCTGTCATCACCATCTGCGCCACTTCCATCTCGCCGACTTCCTCTTTGCGGAAGTCCCCGACCTTCTGCCCGTGGCTGATGATCGTGAACCGGTCGGCTACCTTGTGGACATGGCCGATGTTGTGCGAGATAAAGATCACCGACATGCCCCGTTCTTTAGCCGCCCGCGTATACTCTAGCACTTTTGCCGTCTCGCCGACCGAAAGTGCCGACGTGGGTTCGTCCAGGATCAGCAGCTTCTTGCCGAAGTATACCGCCCGTCCAATCGCAATCGACTGCCGCTCGCCGCCAGAGAGCGATCCGACCGGCTCGTCGGGGTTGCGGATGTGAATGCCGATGTCCAGCAGGGCTTGTCGGGTGCGCTCGGCCATTTCTTGCTTATCCAGCACCTCGAACGGTCCAATCTTCCGGGTGATCTCCTGACCCAACCAGAAATTGCGTGAAATGCTCATCAAAGGGACAAGCGCCAAATCCTGGTACACCGTTTCGATGCCGATGGCCCGCGCATCCTGCGGCGAGTTGATCGTGACCGGGTGTCCCTCGAAGTAAATCTGTCCGCCGCTTGGCGTATACACCCCCGTCAGGATTTTGATGAGCGTCGATTTGCCCGCGCCGTTGTCACCCAGCAGTCCTACGATCTCCTGCCGTCCTACCACGAAGTCAATCCCACGCAGGACGTTGATCGTCCCGAATGTCTTGACAATATCGCGCATTTCGACCAGGGGTGTTCCGTTTCCCTCGCTCATGACTTGATCCTCCGTGACCAACTGTTGATCACCACCGCGATCAGAATGATAGCGCCAATGATAGCGTCGAAGAGCCGCGCATCGACGCCAATCAAGACCAGACCGGTCTGCATCATTCCGAAAATGAACACACCCAACAGCGCCCCGATGATGCTGCCGTATCCGCCGGAGAGCAGCGCCCCGCCGATGACCGTCGCTGCGATCACTTCCAGCTCCAGACCCGTTCCACGCAGCGCGTCGATGCTTTGCAGTCGGCTGGCATCCAGCAGGGCAGCAATCCCCACCAGTAGGGCCACCAGCATATAGTTGCTGATTTTGATCCGGTTGACATTGATACCTTGCGCCCGCGCCGCGCCGGCATTTCCTCCAACCGCGAAGGTGGCGTTGCCGTACCGGGTTTGCTGGAGCACAAACTGGAAGATCACCACCAGCACCAGCCACCACAGCACACCGATCCGCAGGTTGATCTCTCGCGAGATTTCACCAATCAGCGGCAGCGAGCCGACGCGCCCATTCAGGATGTCGAAGAAGCTGATTTCCAGAAACGCGCTGCCCTGGCTGAGTTGGTTGACCTGGTCGAGGATTGTTCCTGCCAGCAGGATCATACCGCCTACGACAATCACAACCAGCGCCGCCAGATATACGCCGTGGAAAATGAGCATCAGCGTGCGGAAATCACTGGGATTGCGGTCGTAATTGTCCAGGCGGTTGCGGAATCCCGTCCACAGCCCCCGGATGACCGACTGCCCGATCAATCCCAGTCCGCCGATGAATACCACCGCTACCATGATCAGTAGAATCCGGCTAATACTAATGACAGGCGGCTCGTTGAAGTAATCGACGTATCGCAGCGTTTTGCCCCCAGCGATCAGCACCAGCGGAATACCGCGCAGCATCAGCAGCGTTGCCAAGGTGACAATGAATGATGGTATGCCTGTGCGGATCAGCAGGAAGCCGTTCATGTAGCCAAAGCCGATGCAAACGAGCATAGCGCCGATTGCTGAAATCACCGGGTCGAGTGGCGGAAGTTGCCATCCGGTGATGATCCCGGCTGCAAGAACAAAACCATACCATATCACACCAACAATCAGCCCCCGTACACTTCTTCCATCCATAAATGCGCCGATCACCCAGCACGTTACCGGGATCGACAGCATTGCCAACAGAAGTCCGAAGGTAAGCTGTGCGGTGATAAGGCCCAGAAATGTCAGCCCGCCGATCCCCAGCAGCGAACCGACTGACAGGTCGAACTCGCCGGAAATCATCAGCATCGTCGCGCCGATAGCGATGATGCCGCGCGTGATGTTGTTCGTCAGCGCGCCTGCCAATGACTGCGGCTGGAGGAATAGATCTGTTGCTACCGAAAAGAACACAAACAAGGCCACGAAGCCGATAATCGCGCCTGCCCCTGGTGACTTGGCAAGCTGGTTGCGAATCGATTGGCCTGCAGGCAGCCGCGCTGAACTGATATCGCGTGCCCGTGCCCGTTCGTCGACGCTGCCCGTGATCGTTTTCTGCACCATCGGGTCGCCGTAATCCTGCGTGATTAATCGGTACCCGACCAGCGTGGAGAGTAGAACGATCAGACCCGGTGCAGCCAGCAGCAGTGTCGTAGCCGCGTTATCGGCAATCGTCCCGCCGCGCGGAATGATGCCGGGAATATCGAAGATGCCCGAAAATAGAATAATTCCACCCGTCAGGGCCGAGATGAATAACCCCCATTGTGCCCACGACCATGCCGGACGCTCCCGGCGAATGATGCCTAACACCGTTCGTAAGCACAACCCGCTCCAGAACAAACCCAATACGATCGTCCCGATTTCAAGAAAGTTCAGATCTCGGCGGCTGATGTTGACCCGGTTGCCTAGCGCGATCCATCCTGTCGCAACCTGTAATGCGATCAGCAGACAGATCACGCTGGTAGCCCCCAGCACGGCCGTGATGAAGCTCAGGCTGGTTGGACGTTTGGCATCATCGTCGAAGTACTCTCGGATACCGTAACTCTCGTTCTGGCGGAGCAGGCTCAATCCTGTCCACAGGGCGTACAATCCCCAAAGTCCCGCGCCGGCGATCACCACGATCTCAGTCAGGTTGAACTCCCGGCGGCTGATGTTCGCCCGGTCGCCCAATGCGATCCACCCCGCGGCCACCTGTTCGGCCAGCAGCAAACTGACGACGGCCGTAATCAAAAGAAGAATGAGGTTGGTTGTGCGAGATCGACTAAAAGAGGCTTGGGCTGCTGCTGCGGCGTAACTGCTCATAATTCTCGAAACCTTTTTCTAGCGCCGGATGGCTTCGGTTTGGATAAATGTGATCTTGCCGAACGGCCATCTGGGTTAGTACTTCCACTCCTGTGAAAGCGGGGGAATTTGTCCAAGTACCGCTTATGAATGGGGGAGCAGACTGCCCCCCCATCACTACATGCGATGAAATGGGGGAGCAGACTGCCCCCCCATCACTACATGCGATCTTTAGCTGTCGTTTAGCGATAGCCAGCAGCGACCAACGCGCGGATGTCCGCCAGGTTGCTCTGATCGATCACGCCGGGGCCGGTGAAGATGTCGCCACCGGGCTGCAGCTTGTACTGGCTGTTCAGGAACAGCCACATGATCGTCTCGAAGCCCTGGAGGTAGGGCTGCTGGTCGATGGCCTGGAGCAGACGACCCTGTTCGATCATGTCGAAGATTTCTTCGCTGGTATCGTGGGTAGTTGCAAACAGGTCGGTGCGGCCAGACTCATTCAGGTACAGGTTCAGCGCCGCCGACGGGTTCGGGCCGAGCATGAAGATGGCATTGGTGTCCGGGTTGGCGGTGAAGTATTCCGCAATCTTGCCCGCGCTCTCGGTCGGGTCATTGGTGATGTCCAGAATGTCCAGTTGGACGCCCATTTCATCAAAGACCGAGCGGACGCCCGCGCAGCGAGCTTCCAGACCGCTGTGGCCCTGTTCCTGGATCGTGCAGACGCCGCGGTTGATCGGCGTGCCGGCAGCTTCAGCAGCAGCAAAGACGCGGCGAGCGTTGCTCACGCCCCCGGTGAATTCGTTCGCGCCCACATAGAACAGAACCGGTAGCGCCTTGTCCGTCCCCGCATTCTTGTCAGCCGTATTGAAGATGATGACCGGGATGCCCTGGCTGCGGGCAGTTTCAACACCGCTGCGAACCACTTCAGCATCCGGAGCCGTCGTGCCGATACCGGTCGGCTTGGCGGCCAGCGCATCTTCCCAGTAGGCAGCCATGGCCTCGGCACTGTAGCTGGGGTCGCCAAGCCACGTGCAGTCGGCGCTGAGCAGAGCGCAGGCATCAACCATGCCCTTCTCAACTGTTGACCAGAACGGGTTGCCCGCCGGGCTGCCGTGAGCAATCATAATGAACTTGAGTTGAGCATCCTGTGCCCCGGCCACGCCCAGCGAGACCAGGAGGATACCAACAATCAGGAAACCAACGAATGCGATCCGCTTAACCATATAGGAACTCCTTGCTGTAATGTTTTTCTCTGAACTGGCCCCAAATCAACAGCCATGACCGGAGCCGTATTCATCATATCGTCATTCCCTTCTGTCCGCAACAAACTTTTGTGTTCGTGTTTGGGTTGTCTCCACACCTCCATTTTCCCGCGCCTTGTCACCCGCTTTCCCATCGCATAGAATGGTTTTCCGGTCTGGATGCCCAGGCTGTCTTGCCGGAAAAAAAGAGGTTTCCATGAAGCACTGGTTCAGCCGCGAAAACCTCCGCCCCATTCTCTTGGCGCTGATGATCCTGGGGGTAGTTGGAGTCATCTTCGGCTTTGTGCAGTTTGTGTCGATGTCGCAGCGCCTCGAAGGCAACCTTGCCTACCAAATTCAATCCAGCGGTCAGACCATCAACCCCGACAATGCCGAAGCCCAGGCATTGATGGCCTCCGATATCGAGATGCGCGCCATTCTGGTGGAGCGCAGCCGTGCTGTTGTCCTGCTGGGCGTCGGAATTGTGCTCTTGTCGGTGGGTTGGTTGGGGAACGATTTTCTGAGAAGGCGTCAGCCTGGTTCAGGAACTCTCACATCCTCATAACAGGACGTCAAGCAAGCCTGGTTGGATGCTGAAGCGCAGATCACGCCCGCTGGCGTGTTCTCCATCTAGGTCAAGTCCCAGCATTCCGTCGGCTCCCATCACCTGCACCCTGCGAGCGCGGGTGTGCATCACCGCAGGATGTGTCAGGTGTGTCGCATTGTAGACCCGGTACAGTGCCGAAAGAATCGTCGGCCGCGAGACGCCTTTGACCAGGATGACATCGAACATCCCGTCATCAGTGCGGGCGTGTGGCGCGATCCGCATCCCATGTCCGAAGGTGCTGCCGTTTGCCACCGCCACCAGATAGGCGCTGCCAGCATACCAGGGTTGGTCATCAATCTGTACCTCAACCCTCTGTGGTCGGTGTGAGAGAATTGATTCGACAGTAGCTTTCAGGAATGTCCACGGTCGTCGGATCGGAGTGCTGTTCACCCGCCGGTCAACTTCGCCGCTCAACCCTGCGCTGGCGATGTTCAAGAAATATTCGGTGTGTCCGTCTGCGCTGAGTAGGCCGATGTCAGTCGGCGTCGGCTTTGCTTCCGCAATCCACCGCGCCGCCGCTTTGATGTCGAACGGAATACCTTTGAATCTCGCCCAATCTCGCCCGGAGCCAATCGGCAGGTTGCCGTATACCATCCGCGTCCCATTAGGATGCCGTGCATTCAGTTCAGCCAGCGCATTGACCAGAGCGTGATTGGTGCCATCTCCGCCAATCGAAATCACCCGTGTCAGCCCGGCGGCATAGGCTTTGTCAAGGTGCTGTGCTACATCTTCTGGATGCTGCGTGACGGCCACGACCAGTTCGCCCAGC
Source organism: Anaerolineae bacterium (assembly GCA_034431625.1). Lineage (GTDB taxonomy): Bacteria > Chloroflexota > Anaerolineae > Aggregatilineales > Phototrophicaceae > CFX2. The sequence continues at coordinate 72,570 of DAOUCY010000005.1, forward strand.
AGTTCCCAGAGCAGCGGCTCAAGTTCATGCCAGACGCGGCCAGCGCGTCCACTTCCAGCATGGGGATTCAGAATCAGGAGGGTTTTGCTCATCGCCGAGCGGGGGAGTGTGCAGTCATCCGATCAAAGCATTCAGATCGGCCAAGCTGAATGGCTTCGGCAAAATGCCGTCCAGATGGAGAGCAAGTTCGGTCTGCAAGCGGTCATCCTGTAGATTGCCGCTCATCAAAACAAAGCGAATATCGTCCCAATGCGGGTTTTGCCGCATGCTCGCAAACAAAGTCAGCCCGTCCATCTGCGGCATGGTCAGGTCACTGATGATGACATCGGGCAGCATTCCCTTGCGATTCAGAACCTTCAACGCCTCTTCGCCGGTACGCGCTGCTTCCACGCAGTGCCCACCGAACTCCAATAGTTCCTTGATCATCATCTGCATGGCTGTGTGGTCTTCAACCAGCAAAATCCGCGTCATGGCATCCTCTGTGTGTTGGCCTCCCTGCAAGTAGTATATATCAATCTATCCGATCTCAATCCGAAAGATTTCTTAATTTCTCAACGTGAATCTGACATATTTGCGTGGGTTGGTCGGCTTGTCCCCTTATTCCCGAATCTGTCCCTCGCCGATGATGACCCACTTGTAGGTCGTCAGTTCCTCTAGCGCCATCGGCCCACGGGCGTGAAGTTTCTGGGTGCTGATGGCGATCTCCGCCCCCAATCCCAGTGCGCTTCCGTCAGTAAAGCGTGTGCTGGCATTCCAATATACTGCTGCCGAGTCCACCTCGTCCAGGAATCGGTTGGCATGGTCAGCATCCTGCGTCAGGATTCCGTCAGAATGCTGTGTACTGTGCACTCGGATGTGCTCGATAGCTTCATCCAGGCTGTCCACCACCTTCAAACTCAAGATCAGCGAATACCACTCGGTATCAAAATCCTCTGGCCCAGCCGCCTCAACTTGCCCTGGTGCGACTCCCTGGATTGCCTTCAGTGCTCTCGGCTCTGCCTTGAACACCACGCCGTCTTGCGCCAACCGCTCCACCAGTTGCGGCAGGAATGCCTCCGCTGTCGCCTGGTGTACCAGTACCACCTCAACAGAGTTGCATACGGCCGGTCGCTGCGTCTTGGCGTTGTGAATCACCCGCAGCGCCATATCCAGGTCCGCCGACTCGTCAACGAACAAATGGCAGATGCCGATCCCACCGGTGATGACTGGGATAGTGCTGTTCTCCCGGCAGAACTGGTGCAGCGCATTTCCCCCGCGGGGGATGATCATGTCGATGTAAGTATGCAGTTTGAGCATCTCGCCCACGTACTGCCGGTCGCTGCTCTCAATGAACTGTACTGCCTCTTGCGGTAGCCCGCAGTCACCCAGTGCCTGCCGGATCGCTTGGACGAGTTCCAGGTTTGTGCGCAGCACTTCTTTGCCCCCGCGTAGGATGACAGCGTTACCGCTCTTCAGCGCCAGCGCCGCGACGTCAACGGTCACGTTCGGCCGTGACTCGTAGATCACCCCCAGTACGCCCAGCGGAGTCCGCCGCTTGGAGACATGCAGCCCGTTAGGCAGTGTTTTTTCGTCAAATGTCTTACCCACTGGATCAGGGAGTTCGGCCACTTTTCGCACATCGGCGATCATGCCGGCCATGCGCTTCGCCATGTCCATCCGGTCTTTGATCCAGATTTCGCTCTCGCCATTCGCTCGTGCTTCGTCGATATCCAGCCGGTTGGCTGCCAGAATCGCCGGCGTTCGTGCTTCCAATGCCTCCGCCAGCGCCAGCAGCGCCGCGTTCTTCTGTGCGGTATTCGCCTTTGCCAGCAGTGCCGCTGCCGCTTTCGCCTGCTTTCCCATGCTCACCAGATCGATTGTCTTGGCTTCGATCATCTGCTCCATGAGTTTCTTTCCTCAACTATGGTCCGCAATTGCAAGTATTGGCTCACCTTGAATGCGGTGAGTTCTGGATTTCAACCGTGATCGTGTTGTCTGTATCTGTAATCCTGTCTCAACTGAGCAGAATGAGGTTGTTGCGGTGGATGACGGCATCCCCATAACTATACCCCAGAATTTCACTGATCCGGCTGCTCTTCACGCCGCATAACCGCTGGACATCATCGCTGCTGTAACTCGTCAGCCCATGCGCGATCAGCCGTCCGTCAGGCCCTGTCACGCCTACCAGCTCTCCACGCTCAAAAGTCCCCTCAACCCGTGTGATTCCTACAGGCAGCAGGCTCGCCCCGTCTTTGACCAGCTTTCGCGCCGCCCCTGCGTCAATCTGAATTCGGCCGTGCGGCTTCTCTGCCAGCATCCAACGCTTGCGGCTTTCAATCGATCCCGTGACTGGCAGAAATCGCGTCCCAACATTCTCTCCTGCTGTGATTCGCTGGATCACGTCTGGTTCTTTCCCGCTGGCAATCACGGTCATCACCCCGCTTCGTCCAGCAAGCTGTGCCGCCTGTATCTTCGTGACCATCCCCCCCGTGCCCACTGTCGAACCTGCGCCCCCAGCCAGCGCATAGGTCTCGTCGTCGATCTGCTTCACTTCGGCGATGAGTGCCGCGTTTGCATGTTTGCGCGGGTCTGCTGTGAACAACCCCGGCTGGTCTGTCAAGATGATGAGCAGGTCTGCCTCAAGCAGATTAGCGACCAGCGCCGAGAGGTTGTCGTTGTCTCCTACCCGGATTTCATGCGTTGCCGTCGTATCGTTCTCATTGACGATTGGGATGATCCGGTGTTCCAGCAGTGTGCTGAGTGTATCCCGAATGTTCAAATAGCGTGCCCGGTCGCTCAGATCGTCCCGTGTGAGCAGCACCTGCCCAACCACGATCTCGAACAGGTCGAACAGCGCGCTGTAATGGTGCATCAGCCGCCCTTGACCAATCGCGCTGAGCATCTGCTTGGCCGGAACCGACCGCCCCAGGTCCGGAAACCCCAACCGTTCCCGTCCTGCCGACATCGCCCCCGATGTCACCAGCACCATTTCGTGCCCTTGTTGGTACAGCCGTGCCACTTGCTGTACCAGTTCCAACATCCGCTGCTGGTTGATCCGCTCTGTACCATTCGTCAGAGTACTCGTGCCAACTTTCACGACGATACGCTGCATGGAAATTCATCTCACTGAATACGGTGAAGGATCAGAAATCCGCATTATAATATTCGTTCAATCGTTAACCAGTGGGGGTTCACCAACGTTGAATGCGGAACGGCTGGCGCGTGCTCGCCTCGCCTTGGAAGGCCTTTCGGTTGGCGACGCGCTCGGTGGGTTTTTCGAGTTCAACGACCGCTTCGCTGCATCCTTTCTCGTGGATCGACGCTTGCCGTCTGCCCCCTGGCACTACACTGATGACACCAGCATGGCGCTCAGCATCTACGAAACCCTGCGTCTGCACGGCTTCATCCACCAAGACGAACTTGCCATCAGCTTCGCGGGTTATTATGAACGCAGCCGAGGCTATGGCCCCTCCATCCATCGCTTCGTTCACGCCGTTCTGAACGGTCAGCACTGGCGTGAAATCGCCTACAGTATGTTTGACGGTCAAGGGTCTTGGGGCAGTGGCGGTGCAATGCGTGTCGCTCCCATCGGCGCTTATTTTGCGGATGATCTCCCGCAGGTCGTAGAGCAGGCCCGTCGTTCCTGTGAAGTGACTCACGCCCACCCCGAAGGGATCGCTGGAGCTGTTGCAGTTGCGGTAGCCGCTGCGCTCGCCTGGCAGTTCCGGGATCAGCCTCAGTCGCCTGTAGATTTTCTGGCTGCGGTGTTGGAACACGTTCCCGAAAGTGATGTCTGTGCCGCTTTACGCCGCGCTTGTGATCTCTCAGATGGGACTGCTCTGCAGTCTGCTGCCGAAGCGCTCGGCGCGGGACAGCAGGTTTCCGCTCAAGATACTGTCCCGCTCGCGCTCTGGATCGCTGCCCATCACCTCAAAGCCTATCCCGATGCGGTCTGGTCCTGCGTTGCCGCTGGTGGCGATGTTGATACCCTCTGTGCCATAGCAGGTGGCATTGTTGCGCTTTCAGTCGGTCAGGAGGGAATTCCTGCTGGCTGGATTGCTTCTCGCGAACCGCTGCCTGATTGGGCTGTTGCCGATGATGAACCCGGTGAGGATACGCCATGACCCTTTCATTGCAAGAAATTTGCTTCCCCAGTGGACATTGTTACGGCTGTGGCCCTGCCCATCCTGAGGGTTTGCACATCAAAAGTTACTGGTCAGAGGACGGCCGGTATGTCGTCTGCCGTTTCGATCCGCCCCCTCGCTTTACCTCCGGCTTCAAGAACGCCATGTACGGCGGCCTCATCGCTTCACTTATCGACTGTCACTCGAACTGGACAGCTATGGCCTTCGGCTACAAAGCCGAGGGTCGTGAGCCTGGTACGCTGCCCCTCATCGCTTCCGTGACCGGATCGCTCTGCGTCAAATACCTCAGGCCGACCCCAATGGATCGCACAATTCATCTGCGCGCTTGGGTAGAGGGCGAAGTTGGGCGCAAAACCCGCGTCCTTTGCGAACTCGGCCCCGAAGGCGAAGTCACCGCCCTCGGCGACTCGACCTTCGTGCGGATCGACCCCTCCCTCTTCGAGTGACGAGTGACGCTTCGCGTCCTTCGTGTCTTTGCGGTTAAAGGCTTTTACGCCCGCATCGGCGTCTTCTGCCCAGCGCGCACCGCCTCGACGATGTCGCGCAGCAGTCGCCCCCGCTGCCGAATTGTCTCCAGCGGCATATGCCCGTCGCCCGTTAGCCAGGCCGCCATCCCACAGGCCACCGCCCCAGCTTCCATGAATTGCCGCACCGTCACGTCGTTCGTCCCACCGTTGCACATGAACCGGATGTGATCCAGCGGTCCCCGGATCGTCTTGAAGTAATCCAACCCCAGTGGTCCAATCGGGAAGATTTTCAGCAGCTTGCACCCCATCTGCCACGCATCGACGCATTCCGTCGGTGTGATGACACCCGGCGCGACCAGTACATCTCGTGCCTGTGCGGCTCGCACGACCTCGCGGTTGAATGCCGGCGAGACGATGAAATCTGCCCCCGCGTCCAGCACCCGTTCGGCTGTCTCTGCGTCCAGCACCGTGCCCATCCCCACGCAGGCTTGGTCGCCGTAGGCGCGCTTGGCCGCCTGCATCGCCTCAATCGCCTGTGCCGAGTTCATTGTGAACTCGAATACATTGATCCCGGTTTCCATCAGGACTCCCGTGACCTCCAGCGCTGTCTGTGGGGGGAAGTCTCCGCGCATCCCGGCCATCAACCCAGTCCGTTCCACAAACCCGTAAGTGGTTTCCGCCTGCATACATCCTCCGGTCATGTTCGCTCATCCGCGCCGCCGCATTATAATGGAACTGCTTCTTGATGCCATGCCGAGGCTTCTCACCATGAACCAGCGCCCGCTCTTTTCTATTCATCGGAAAACCGCTTCTCCGCTTCTCCATTCTTGGTTTTCTTTGCGTTTTTGCAGTTCTATTCTTTCCTTCCGCGCTCTGTCTTCTCTGTGTCTCTGCGGCTTTCTTCTCTTCCTGGCCGCTTGTGCCCCATCGGCCTCCGAACCGCTCCCGACCGCCATTGACCTCAATGCCATCGCTACCAACGATGCGATCACTGCCGTCGCCGCGACCGCCGCCGCTCTAGAAGCCACCGCGGCCCGCATTGCCGAAGCCACCCGCAACGCCCCGCCGACCCTGCCGCCGACCTGGACACCCTCACCTGTCCCACCAGCTCCAGAAGCCGAGTCGGTCGAATCATCTGCTGTGGATGCCCAACCGCCCGGCCTCGGCACAATCTACTTTCTCTACACCGATGACCCTGCCGCTTCTGACCGCTACTCGATCATCGCCCTTGCCGCCGATGGTTCCGGCCAGGAATTGATCCCCGGTCCGGTCGCTCCCGCCGACCTCACCCTTTCGCCGGATGGAACCCTGCTGGCTTTCACCGCCCGCGGATCGGGCAGTGCTCGTGAACTCTTCATCATGCGTGTCTACGATCCTGATCTTTCCGATGGAGACAGCCGCTTCCAGCCGATCCAGATCTCCTGCCTGGGCTTTGACCGCTTGTTATCGCCTGCCTGGTCTTTCGACAGCCGGACACTCGCTTTCGCCGCTTCGCAGTCACAGACCGGCACCCTTGGCATCTTTGCCGCCGATGTTGCCGGCGCTGATAACTGTCCCACGGGCAACAATCAGCGCCTCCTCGCTCAGACCAGCCTGTCAATTGTCAGCAGCATGACCTGGGATCCGTCTGGCGAGAAGGTTTTCTTCAGCAGTCAATCCATCTACGCTGTCGATGTCGCCTCTCAGACCCTCTTCGACCCACTCACCCAGACGCTCGGTTTCGGCCCGGATTTTGCCGTGGCCTACCGTCCAGACAGCGATACCCTCTTTTACCTCAAGACCGACCGCGATGACCGCACTGGTAAAACAGGAGGGATCCTCTACTCAGTGCTGACCACCAACCTGACGACTCTGCCGCTTCCCGAACTTCGGCTGACCCCGCTCTTCGGCACATCTCTTCAGTGGAGCCGGGATGGACGCTACCTTGTCGCTGGAACTCTCACCCAGGTCTATTTCCAGAACATGGCTTCCGGCACAGCCGAAATACTGGTCGCCGATGCCAAGTTCCCGCCCATGCCCATCTTCAGCCCGGATGCCCAATTCATCGCCTATATCGACTCAGGCCGTGAACTCAATCCGGTTCCCCAGGTGCATGTCATTGATCGCAAAACGGGGGTGTCCCGCCAGTTGACCAGCAGCATCGAAGGCTTTGTCGTCAACCTGAACTGGTCGCCCTACTGATGAAAATCATCATTGCGCCGGGAGCCTTCAAGCACAGTCTGTCTGTCCGCGCTGCCGCCGAAGCCATTGCCCGTGGGCTGCGACGCTCTGGTCTTGCCGCTGAGTTGGTCCTTTTACCTATCGCCGATGGCGGCAGTGGTACGCTTGATGCTTTCCTCGCTGGTGGCGGTTCGGCCTTGCCCATCCCAACCGTGGATCCATTAGGCCGTCCCATTCAGGCGTCCATCGGCCTGCTTCCCGGTGGCGAGACCGCCGTCGTCGAAATGGCACTTGCCTCCGGTCTGGAGCTTCTCGCTTCAGACGAGCTTAATCCGTTGGAAGCCTCCACCTTTGGAACCGGTCTGCTTCTCCGCGCGGCCATCGACCAGGGTGTCCGCCGCATCATCATCGGCATGGGCGGCAGCGCCACCACCGATGGTGGGGCTGGTGCGCTTCAGGCGTTGGGTGTCCGCCTCCTGGACTCTTCCGGCCAGCCCATCCCACCGGGTGGGGCAGGGCTGGCCCAGCTTGCCCACATCGATGCCTCCGGTCTTGATCCCCGCTGGCGCGAGATCGACCTGGTCATCGCCTCCGATGTGATCAACCCCGCCGTCGGCGAGACCGGCGCTGCTCCCGTCTTTGCCCCCCAGAAGGGTGCCTCACCTGATCAAGTACGTCTGCTGGATGCCAACCTGCGCCATTTCTTCGAACAGGTGTGCACTCACCTCGGCATCGATGTCCTCACCCTGCCAGGCGGCGGCGCAGCCGGGGCCTTAGCCGCCGGACTGCTCGCTTTTCTCGGTGGCCGCATCGTCTCCGGAATCGATCTGTTGTTGGATTACAATCGCTTCGAGTCCCATCTCGCCGGTGCGGATTGGGTCATCACCGGCGAAGGTCGCTTGGACGACCAGACCGAGTACGGCAAAGCGCCTATCGGTCTTGCCCGTCGCGCTCAGGCTGTCGGCGTCCCGGTCATCGCCCTGGTTGGCAGCCTCGATGCCGCCGGCGAACGCTTGCATCGTGCCGGGCTGTGCACCGCTTTTCCCATCATCCCGCGTCCCATGTCTCTCGCCGAAGCGCTCCAACACGCCGCCGCTTTCCTAGAGGCCGCCGCCCTCCGCCTCGGCTATCTGCTCGCTGCCCGTTAGCCGCCAAGAGTCTCTCCATTGCTGGCAGTGCATCCTACCCCCGCACCCGGTTCGGATCGATCACGTACTCCCACCAGTTCCACGAAATCCCATCCGACTCCCCGGCGGTGTGCGGGAATCGCTTGAACCACCACTTGTGGTGTGCCCGGATGTCTCCATCGCCCCAATCTCGGCAGTTCACTGGCCTTGCCTCTCCGCTCAAATCCGGGAAGTTCAGCCATGTATCGCACCGGCTCATTACCGTCCGCGGATTGCCCCAGTCGTAATCCCGCACGCTGTTCGGCGCAAAGTGAACATTCCCCACTTCTGCCCGTCCCGGATGTTTCAGGTCGTAGCGCGTGAACCGCTCAAACAGATTGGCCTCCCCCCGCGTCCTCTCAAATACCTTATACAGGATCGACTCGGCCCGGTGTCCCAGATCTTCCAGCATCTCCCCGACTCCGCGCTCGAAGTTGAATCCCATGATGATGAACCGCCGTACCGCCTGTTCCGTTCCAATCAGCGGTGGTGCATTGCACCAGAACGCCCCCGGTCCGCCCATGATCGACTCGTAGTAGCCCCCGTAAGGATGTCCGAACAGCCACACTTCATCGATCTCGTTCCGGTTGATCCGCCCGATCAAGTCGAATTCCTTGACCAGCCTCAGGTAATCGACCCCGTCCGGCTCATGGAACCGCCGCTGCCGCCACGCTTCCAGGTAGCTCTGTTCGGTGTAGCGGAATCCGTCCCGCTTCACCGGGAAGGCATCCACCACCACATGCTCCACAATCTGGTAATGAGCATACCCGTAGCTGACCTCCTGCACATCCCAGATGTACTCCCGCGCCAGCCGTTCCGGGTCGTTCCAGCCGAAATATTGTCGGACGGTCTTCCCGCCCTGCGACCGCAGCACTGGATCGTGCGTAATCATTAGCACGCGTGGCGAGACTGTTGCCGTCCCCAGCCGAGCTGTTGGCTCCGGCTCTGCGGCCTCCCGTCCTGCCTCCAGCGGATGTGTTCCTGCGTTCCACATGTCCAACAGCCGCCGTAGCCAATCATGCATTGAGTTTGCCCTCCAAAAGCCTCGCCTCAATGATTACAAACCTGGTGACATTTGTCCTGGAATTCGCCTTCAACCGTCACTCACACAGGTCGCTCATTCCTCGCATAATGTCTCATAAAAAAACATACTAGATTGGGTTTGTCAGCAGTGCGGCTTGCGGTGAAGGGCACGCAGCCGGGGAGGAATACATACATATGAAGGGACTGCGCACTGTCTTCGCTTTAAGCACCATCATCATCGCAGCAGCTTTCGCCGTACTCTGGTACACCCATAGTGATTATGCCAGCCCCGTCCACGTTCACATGGCTCCCGAATCACAACTGCCGGCCTTTCTTGATGGGGCCGAGTCTCGCATCCGCGATGCCTACCGCTTTGCCATTGCCAACCCGGATGTGCTGGATCACATCCCTTGTTATTGCGGATGCAGCTTCATGGGGCATATGAACACCACGGACTGCTATATCAAGCTCCAGCTTCCGTCTGGTCTCTTTGCTTTCGATCAGCATGCCAGAGGCTGTGGTATCTGTGTTGATATTACTTGGGACGTCATGAAGATGATGCGCCAGGGTAAGGCGCTCCCGGAAATCCGCACCTACATCGACGCCACCTACAGCCGCTACGGGCCGTCTACCAATACGCCCCATATCATGGGCTGATTGGTCAAGACACTATCTTCGTGATAGAGTTGCGCTCACACCTGCTCAGAGATCTCGGTGTGAGCGTTTGTTTCTGCGGCACATCCTGCAAGGAGGAAATATGCGATGACTAAACACAAGAAGCCGCCAGCGCCTGCCCGCCCGCCCTGGCTGATCCCCGTGGCGATCATCGGCGCGATCTTAGCGGTGCTGGCCGTGATCTTGCTGGCGCTACGGGGTAGCGCATCGACCCCTTCTTATACGCCCGAAGTCACCGGCCGCTCCAATATCACCGTTGATAAAGAGATTATTGATTTCGGTGATGTTCGTTTCGGTCAGCCTGTCTCTGCTGTTTTCACCGTAAAAAACACCGGTGATCAGCCCTTAATCATCCAGGGTGAACCTCTCGTCGAACTCCTCCAAGGATGTTGACCGCCGCGCGCCGTCGTCAGTTCGACGACACTCAACCCCGGTCAATCCACAACAGTAACTCTGAATTTCACCATGACGGAAGGCATGGGCGGCCAGCACGAATTTCTCGTGCGCGTCTTTAGCACCGATCCAAACCAGCCCGAACTTCAGATGCGTGTCCTGTCCAACTGGGTTGCCTGATCTTGCCTACTCTTCCTTTATCCCTTCCTGGCGTAGCCGGGAAGGGGTTGGGGATAGAGTTGTCTGCTTTCCCCGCATCCACCGCCACAGCAGATACACTCCCACCAACGTTCCGCCCACTGCCGCTGCCCCAATGATGGCCGGTTCGTAGCGGTTGATGAGACCAAGAAAATCGCGCCAGTTCTCCCCCAATACATACCCCAGCGTCAGGTACAGCCCGTTGGCAATCCCGGAACTCAGCACCGTGAATGGGATGAATACCCGCAGTGGCAGCCCACTGACCCCGCTTACCAGCGACACCGTCGGCCGCACCATCGGAATCGCCCGCCCCACAAAGACCATAACCGCGCCGTAGCGGTTGAAGAGACCCAATGCCCGGTCTAGGTTGTCTTCCCCAAACCCGATATATCGCCCCCATCGCTGGATCAAGCTTCGTACTGCGGGTTCACCCCCGCGCCGCCCCACCGTGTAAAGCACCAGTGATCCGGCTGTTCCACCTGTCACCGCCGCGATCCACACTAGCGCGAAGTGCATCTGTCCTTGCGCCGCCAAAATGCCAGCCAGTGGCAGCAGCGGCTCGGTCGGAAGTGGCGTGAACACGTTCTCCGCGAACATCACCAAGAGGATGCCCGGATACCCGACGGTTAGGATCAACTGCTCGAAGAACACTGCAATCTCGTTGATGATCTCAGCCATCGATCCCTTTGCTCCTCATTCAATCAGCCATGCGCTTGTTTCACCACCTCGTGTGCGTGATCCTTCTCTCCCGCTGAGCATCAGCCAGTGTTCAGGAGAGGGTAGGGGTGAGGGCTTCACTGAGTTCCAGTCCATACATCCTATAACGGATTTGCCCCTATCCAGTCGCATTCCTCACATGAGTAGCTCATGAGTGTTCCCACACTATCCGCATTCCGCTGTGTCCTTCGCAGCTTTTCGGTCAATGTCTCTTGTGTTCTCTCCGCTTCTCACCTCACAGCGTTTCCTTGATCGCCGTTGCGATCTCTGCCGTCACTCCTTTCACCTGCATCAGCTCGTCAATCGTTGCCCCACGTATCGCATCAATCGAGTTCCCGAATGCTTTCAACAGCGCCTTTCGCCGCTTCGGGCCGATCCCCGGAATCTGCTCTAGCTTGCTCGTCATCCCCGCCTTCATTCGTTGCTGCCGGTGACTCGTGATCGCGAACCGGTGCGCCTCATCCCGCACCCGCTGTACCAGATACAGCGCCGGACTCCGCCGGTTCAAAATCACTGGATTCGGCTCTCCCGGTCGGTACAGCTCCTCGAACTGCTTCGCCAGCGAAGCCACCGGCACTTTCCCCAACAGATCGAACTCCGTGAGCACCTCGATGGCGATCCCCAACTGCCCCTTGCCCCCATCGATCAGCAGCAGATCAGGCAGACGCCGCCACGTTTCATCGTGATCTTCTTTGCCCGGTGCGCTTACCGTCGGGTCTTCCAGCGCCCCCTTCCAGCGGTTGAACCGTCGCGTCAGTGCCTCCCGCATCGACTGGTAATCATCTGGCCCGGCATGGCTCACCGTCCGGATATTGAACCGGCGGTACTCGCTCTTGCGCGGCGTTCCCTGGTCGAACACCACCCGGCTCGCCACAATCGCTGTCCCCTGTGTCGTGCTGATGTCAAAGCATTCGATCCGGTTCGGCGGCCTCGGCAGATCCAGCGCTTTCTGGAGTTCGCTCAGTGCCTCTTCCTGCTTGTGCGTATCGGCCTCCCATTGCTCCCGGATCATCCGCAGCCCCTCCGCCGCGTTCTCCTGCGCCATCTTGATCAGGTCACGCTTGTTTCCCCGCTGTGGTACAGTGATCGCCACCTTCTGCCCGCTGCGCTTATCCCGCAGCCAATGCTCGATGATCCGTGCGCTCTCCACCTCGTTCGGCAGCATGATCTCGCTCGGAATCTCTGCCGCCTCTGCATAAAACTGCGTCAAGAACTGTTCCAGCACCGCTTCGTCAGATTCGCCCTCCGCACCCGTCAGCATCCGCACATCGCTTCCGACCAGCTTCCCGTTGCGGATGAACAGGATTTGCACCGCCGCGTCATTCCGGTCACGCGCCAGCGCCACCACATCGTGGTCAGTCATGTTCGGATTGACTGCCTTGTGGCGCTGCGTAATGTATTCAATCGCCTTGAGCTGGTCGCGCACCGCTGCCGCTCGCTCGAATTGCAGTGCCTCGGCTGCCGCGTTCATCTCCTGGGTCATCCGCTTGACGACCCCTTCGCTCTTCCCGTTCAGCACATCCATCAGTTCGCCGATCATCGCTCGGTATTCATCTTTCGTTACCGCTCCGATGCACGGCGCGTTGCACAGCTTGATGTCGTAGAACAGGCACGCCCGCTCATCTTTCCCGTTGATTTCTCGGTCACATGTCAGATACGGGAACGCTCGTCGCAGCGTCCGCAGGGTGTTCTGCACCGCCCACATGGCCGCGTATGGCCCAAAGTAGCGGCTCCCGTCCTTCACCACCCGCCGTGTTGTCTCCACCCGCGGATAATCGTCCTGCCAGTTGATCTTAATGTATGGGTAGTGCTTGTCATCTTTCAGGTTGATGTTATAAAACGGCTGGTGGCGCTTGATGAGCGTTTCTTCAGTGATGAGCGCCTGCACTTCCGTCTCAGTGACGATCACCTCAATATCGGCGATGTTTTCACGCAGCCGCAGCGTTTTGGCGCTGCTCTCCGCGCTGGAGTTGAAGTAGCTCCGCACACGATTCCGCAGCCGCTTCGCCTTGCCCACATAGATGATCCGCCCGTCCTTGTCCTTCATCAAATAGCAGCCGGGCTTCATCGGCAGGCTTTTCAGAATATTTGCAATGTGTTCACTCGGTTGATAACTCATCAGCCCCACCCCGAATTTTGGAATAGGCGTTCTATTCTATCCCGTCTTTTCGCACCCTTCCATCTCTGACCTTCCTTTTGTGTCCCCCGGGCTTACCTTGAAAATCGCTGCCCTAAACCCTTGTAGGGACGGAATTTTTCCCGTCCGCCGCGGCCCCTGCCACCCCGCAGTACCCATTTCATAAAATTGATGCATTTCATAGCGGCTCTGGGGTGGCATTGTTCCTCACCTGCTTGACCCCTGTGCCGAAATCACGTTATGATGAGCGCCAAAAGGACGTGGATGGAAAGTAAAAGTATGGGTGCAGATCAGCGGTTAATCGCATTTTTCAAAATCGGTGGGCGTGAGGTCGATGTCACTTCCGTCCTTGATATTCACCCCGCCTTCATCATCGGCAGTGACCCTCGCAGCCACCTCATGCTGCTGGAGCCTTCTGTGGCTGCCTCGCACGCCAGGGTCAGCCTGTCTGGTGAGGGCTTCACGATTGTCTCCTGTTTCCCCCACCTCGAGACCTACGTCAACGACAGGCGCATCAAAGCCCCCACCCCCCTTAACCCCGGTGATCGCGTCCGGGTAGGGGAGGCTGAAATGCATTTCCTGCAAGAAGAACGCGCGGGCATGCCCCCGCCCGTTGCCACGGCCGCTTTGCGCGCTCGCCCAGTTGTCGTCTCCACTGCGGCCAAAGCATCCGTGCCGGCGCTGGAATATGCTGCCGCGTCTGCTCCAGCCGCACTCGCGCCCGGAGAAATCTTCACGCCCCGCCGTGAAGTCGCTGTCACCTCATCCAGTATCGGCAGCCTTGTCCTGGGATTAGTCGCGTTGTTGGCGCTCGTCACCGTGATCGGTTTCGGAATCGTTGGTAATCAAACCACCGCCGCCACTTCTAGCCTGACTCAGTATGCTTATCGCGACGGGAACATCAGCATCGTCATGTTCGATGCCGATTGGTGAGCGGTCTGCAAACAGCAAAAACCCATCGTGAATGGGCTTGAAGAAGAATACCGGGGCGATGTCTATGTCCAGCACATCGATACCGACAATCCGGCCAACCGCCGCCTGATGGCGGAATTCAATGTCAGCAGCATTCCTCGCATCCTGATTATTAACGACCAGGGCCAGATTTCCGCCGATTTTAGCGGCCTCACCAGTGAGCCAACTCTCCGCGCTGCCATCAATAAGGCGCTTGCCGAATCCGTCGGTGGTCGCCCCGCCTAATCTCACCTAGTGACCGAGGAAGGATTCCTTCCTCGGTCGCTTATCTGTGTCTTTGCGAAGCCTCCGGTCAGGGGATTGCGGTAGAATTTTTCTTTGTTTCCTTTGTGGTTAAATATTATTATATAAGAATTTATGCTAAAGAGTAGACAAAATGTCACCCTAAACGCCCCATTTTGTGCTATTGTAGGTAGGGACGCCATTCTTGGCGTCCACGCAGGCTCACTCTCCCAGCGAGCGCAGCGAGCGTTCGGGAGAGGGTCGGGGTGAGGGCCAACCTCCCCTCTCCCAGTACCGAAGGCACGTTCGGGAGAGGGGCCAGGGGGTGAGGGCCTAGATGAAAGGCCATATAATTCTCATATCCGCATTCTCATTCTTATCATTCTTATCATAACGCATCGATCCCTGCATCTTCACATATAACGATCAATGACAAACTTCTGCCATATCCAACCCTGCCGGCACTGTCGCCATTTCTGCCAATCTGTAATTTATTCTTGTGTCTCTGTAAAATAACCGTTAATAGCTAGCAGCTTTTTCTCCGTGGGATTCTTGAACTTTTCTGCGGGATAATGTGGTATAATCGCCCCATCATGCCGGTCTGCCGAGCGTCGTTCTGGGGTGGTACAGGATGTTCTGGGGCGAGTATTCCCATCAACTCGATGAAAAAGGGCGGCTGATTATCCCTGCCCGCTACCGTCCCCATCTCACCCCCCAGGCCATCCTCACCCGTGGCCTCGACCGTAACCTGGTCATCTACCCCCAGGATACCTGGCGTGATCTCTCGGAGCACCTCAACCAGATGCCCATCACCCACCCGACTGCCCGTGCGCTCCGTCGGCTCCTCTTCTCCGGCGCGGTTGAACTCACCCTGGATCGTCAGGGCCGTGTCTCCATCCCCGGTTACCTCCGCGATTACGCCTCCCTGCACCATGAAGTCCTCATCGCCGGCATGGAAACCTTCCTCGAACTCTGGGAACCCGGCCATTGGCGCTCGACCCTCAGCCACGTCTCCGAGTCCCTTGCTGAAGCCGAACATCTCCTCAAGCTGAGCTTGTGACCATGTCCCATATTCCCGTCCTGCTGGACGCTGTCCTCCGGTACTTGCTGCCCGCCCCCCGACTCATCGATGGAACCCTCGGCGCGGGCGGTCACTCCCGTGCCCTGCTCGAACACGGCGCGGGTGAACTCCTCGGCCTCGACCTCGATCCTTCTGCCATCGAGATCGCGCAGGCTGCCCTTGCTCCCTTCGGAACCCGTGTCCACATCGCCCATGCCAGCTATGCAGCGATGCGTGCCGAAGCCGCTCGCCTCGGTTGGGATCATGTCGATGCCATCCTGCTCGACCTCGGCATCTCCTCCATGCAAATCGACCGCCCTGAGCGTGGCTTTGCCTTCCTGCGTGAGGGGCCGCTCGATATGCGCTTCAACCCCCAAGATAATCGCCTTACCGCTGCTGATCTCGTCAATCAGAGCGACCCGGCTGAACTCGCCAGTATCTTCTTTCGTTACGGGGAAGAACCCCAGAGCCGCCGCTTTGCCCGCGCCATCGTCGAGGCTCGTCCCCTCCACACCACCCGCGAACTGGCCGAAGTGATCGAGCGTGTGTCCCCTCGGCGGAAAGGCGCTACAATACATCCGGCTACGCGCGTCTTTCAGGCCCTTCGCATCGCCGTAAACGATGAATTGGGGGTAGTCGAGCAGGCGCTTCCTGAAGCCATTGACTTGCTGGCCCCCGGTGGTCGGTTAGCAGTCATCAGCTTTCACAGCCTGGAGGATCGCATCGTCAAGCAGGCCTTCAAGCGGGCCAGTACCGGCTGCCTCTGCCCGCCCAAGACGCCCGTTTGCGTCTGCGGTCATCGCGCCGAAGTTCGCCTGCTGACCTCCAAACCCATCGTTGCAGATGAGGAGGAGATCAGCCGGAATCCGCGCAGCCGCAGCGCGAAATTGCGAATTGTGGAAAAATGTAATACGTAGAGGAATCGGTCAGCAGGGTTTAGCGGCTATGTCTCAAAATTGGTTCAGCCATGCCATGCGCGGCGACGGCGGTTGGCGTTTCCAGCGGCAGGCTGTTGCAGTGATCGGTCTGAGTGTCTTCATCGCCATCATCATCGGCGCGCTCTATCTTGCTCAAGCATCCTCCCTTGCTACGCTTGGCCGCCAGCTTGAAGAACTCATCACCCGGCGCAACCAGCTTCAACAAACCAATGAGCAGCTTCGCTCAGAGATCGCCCAACTTCGCAGCGTGCCCCGGCTTCTTGCTCGTGCTCAGGAAATGGGGTTCCGCCTAGCTCAAGAGTCCGAAATCGAGTACTTGTATGTTCCCGGATACAATCCCAATCGCCAGCGTCCAGAAGTCGGCGCTGTTGTGTCTTCCACTACCACTGTTCCGCCGACAGCTTCAGCTCCGGTGTATGACGAGTCCTTTGTCGGTTGGCTTCAGCAGCAGTGGGATGCGCTCGTCCAGCAGTTTCAGGGTTTTAGTGGAGGCGGCTGATGGCAACCGGTGTACAAAACGCCCCTAATCCGGCTGATGTCTTCAACCAGCGGCTCCCCTTTGTCCTCATCGGCATGGTTGTCCTAAGTGGAATCCTTCTGCTCAAGATGCTGTCGTTTCAGCAGCTTCCCATCGAGGTCGTCAACGAACTTCGCCCAGACTACAACCGTACTATCAGCCTCGCCTCTGCCCGCGGCCTCATTTATGACCGTTCTGGTCAGCGGCTTGCTGTGAACACCATCGAGTACAAGATCGGCATCAGCCCAAATCTGGTGGCGAATCCACAGCGCACTGCCACGCAGTTGGCCAGCATACTCGGTCTCGATGAATTGGAAACCTACCAGAAAATCACCAGTGATCTGCCTTGGGTGCTGTTGGCTCCTCGTGTGAACGCCGAGCGGGGACATCAGATCGAAGAATTAGGCCTTGTTGCCATCACCATCGAGAAAATCCCACGTCGCAGTTACCCCCAGGGTACATTGGCAGCCCAGGTGCTCGGCTTTGTCAGTGGTGATCTCAAAGGCTATTACGGCGTTGAAGGCAAGTTCCAGGATCAACTCTCTGGCCGCGGTCGTCGTGAGATTATCAGTGACATTCCCTTTGACTTGCCTCCCGAACAGGAAGCTGACCGCGGAAGTGATCTCTACCTCACCATTGATCGCGACATCCAGTACCTCATCGAAAGTGAACTTGCACTGTCCATTAACGAGACTGGGGCTAAGAGCGGGACAATCATCGTCATGAACCCGCGCACAGGGGATATTCTCGGTATGACCAGCTATCCCTCCTTTGATCCCAATGACTACCAGAGTGTGGCCAATGCTTCACTCCTCGGCAACCCGGCGATCAGCAATGAATATGAACCCGGCTCGGTGATGAAGGTCATCACCGTTGCGGCCGCCCTCGAAAACCAGACCATTACCCGCAGTTGGACCTACAACGATCAGGCCGTGCTGGACATGGCTGGAATTCGCGTCATGAATTGGGATCGTCAAGCCCATGGTGTGGTCGATACCACCGGCGTGCTGGTGCAGTCTCTCAATGTCGGCGCCGCCACCATCAGCCTAGGCATGGGTCCGACCAGTTTCTATACTTTCATGTCGCGTTTTGGCTTCGGTCGGTTGACCGGCGTTAACCTCCAGGGTGAAGCTGATGGAACCATGCATGTCCCTGGCGATCCGAACTGGAGTGAAAGCAATCTCCTCACCAACAGCTTCGGCCAGGGTATTGCGGTCACGCCGCTTCAGATGATTACGGCTGTATCGGCCATTGCTAACGATGGCCTTATGATGCAGCCCAACATCGTCAGCAAGATTGTCAAGGGCAGTCAGGTAAACTTGAACCAGCCCATTGCCCTCGGACGCCCCATTTCGGCAGACACTGCCCATATCGTCCGTGATATGATGGTAGCAGTCGTCCAGAATGGGCTGGATGGTGGGGCATCGCTGCCCGGTTATACCATTGCAGGAAAAACAGGAACAGCCGAAATCCCAACTCCGGTCAGCTACCGGACGGATGCCTTCATTATGTCGTTTATCGGTTTTCTGC
Source organism: Anaerolineae bacterium (assembly GCA_034431625.1). Classification (GTDB taxonomy): domain Bacteria; phylum Chloroflexota; class Anaerolineae; order Aggregatilineales; family Phototrophicaceae; genus CFX2. Next base: position 90,869 of record DAOUCY010000005.1, read on the forward strand.
CCGCCGATGATCCCCAAGTCATCGTCTTGATTAAGCTCGATGAACCCAAGACGGGGCGTTGGGCGAGTCAGGTTGTCGCGCCCATCTTCCGCCGCCTGGCGGAGCGTTTGGTGATTCTCATGGAAATACCGCCCGATGCGGTTCGGAAGGCATTGGTCGAGCAGGGAGCCGCTGTGAATCAGGTGAGTCGTTAGTCTATGGTAGGTCAGCTTCCCTTCGCCATCACTGTCGGTGTGGTAGCCTTTCTCCTGGCTGTGATTTGGGGTGGCCCCTTTGTTGAGATTCTACGTCGCCTAAAGGTCGGCAAAATCATCCAAGTAGAACTCAGCGAAGAGTACCAGCGCAAAATGGGTACGCCCACGATGGGTGGCATCATGATCGTTGTCCCGGTTGTCCTGATCGCCCTCGGCCTGAATGTAGTCAACGTCATCCGCACCGTCACTGGCGCCAGCATCCTGCTGCCGCTTGGCGTCCTGGTCGGTTTTTCCCTACTCGGTATGATCGACGATTGGGAGGGTATCCAGACCTCGCGTGGAATCTTCGGGCAGGGACTTCCTGCGCGTGTCAAGTTTGCGGGTCAGGTGATCCTTGCCACCGTCGCAGCCATCATCATCTCGCTCTATGATGGCGGCTTTCAGTATGCCAACCAGATTGTTTTGCCCTTCATTCCCTTTCCTATTCAGATTAGCCCGGTGATCTTCATCCCAATCACCGTCTTCTACATTATCGGCATGTCCAACGCCGTTAACTTCACCGATGGTATGGATGGTCTGGCCGGAATCATCACTGCCAGCGCCTTTGCTGCTTATGGTGTGATCGCCTTCTTGCAGGGACAAATCTTTCTGACTCAGTTCTGTTTTCTGTTGGTTGGTGCCTGCTTCGCTTTCCTCTGGTATAACGCGCACCCTGCCCAGTTGTTCATGGGCGATGCCGGATCATTGCCGCTCGGCGCAACCCTCGGTACGGTCGCCATCATGACCGGGCAGTGGATTTTACTGCCGGTCATCGCTATCGTCCCTGTGCTAGAAACACTTAGCGTGATCCTCCAGGTGGCCTACTACAAACGCACCAAAGACCCGGTTACCGGTATTGGTCAGCGTTTGTTCCGCATGGCTCCCATTCACTATCATTTCCAGAAAGGTGGTTGGAGCGAAACACAAGTCGTACAGCGCTTCTGGTTGGTTGGCTTATTAAGCGCGATGCTGGGCGTCGCCTTGGCGCTTCTCTAAAGGCAGCCAATCCTTATGACTTCTCCTAACGGCACGCATCGCATCGATCCGCTATACGGCAAGAAAGTTGCCGTGTTGGGATTCGCTCGGCAGGGTAAGGCGCTGGCGCGATGGTTACCCACCGTTGGCGCGAGTGTCCTGGTCAGTGACCAGCGCCCACCAGAGAAAATGGCTTCGGAGATCGGTGCTTTTCCTGATATCGAGTTTATCCTCGGCGGCCATCCGGAGAGCCTTTTAGATGGTGTCGATCTGCTGTGTCTTTCAGGCGGCGTCTCATTAGATCTGCCGGTTGTCCAAGAGGCCATCAAACGCCGCATTCCGCTCTCTAATGATGCCCAGCTCTTCCTGGAACGCTGTCCTGCGCCGGTGATTGGTATCACCGGTAGTGCTGGCAAGACCACTACGACCACTCTCACTGGCGAAATTATGAAGCAGTCGGGTAGGACAACCTGGGTTGGCGGCAATATCGGCGATGTTCTCTTGGATGTGCTGGATCAGATCGAACCAGAGCACTGTGTTGTCATTGAGCTTTCTAGTTTTCAGCTTGAACTGATGACGTCCAGTCCCCAAACTGCTGCAATCCTGAACATCACCCCTAACCATTTGGATCGTCACGGTACGATGGAATCCTATATCCGTGCCAAAGCCCAGATCATCCTGCATCAATCTTCGAACGAAGTGGCTGTACTGGGATGGGACGATGCCAATGCCCACGCTTTGAGCGAAATTGTCCGGGGAGAACTCTGCTGGTTCAGCGCCCAGACAATGGTCTCTGACGGCGCTTTTCAAGCTGGACAGCGTCTGCTGGTCTCTGGACGTGCCAGTTCCAGTGGTGAACCCCGTGTAGTGTGCAGTCGCCACGATATTCCTCTGCGTGGCGATCATAACCTCCTGAATGTGCTGGCTGCTTGTGCTCTGGCAGGTGTGAACGGTGTTGATCCTGCTGTTATGGAATCGACAATTCGATCTTTCCGTCCAGTGGCGCATCGTCTAGAAGTCGTGCGCGTGGTAGGTGGCGTAACCTATGTCAATGACAGCATTGCTACTGCTCCCGAACGGGTTGTTGCTGCGCTGAAGAGCTTTACCGAACCTCTTGTGCTGCTAGCCGGAGGCAAAGACAAGAAACTCCCCTGGGAAGAAATGATCCGGTTGGCGCTGACTCGTTGCCGCCATATTATCGCTTTTGGAGATGCTGGCGACCTTGTAGTTCAGACGATCGAACAGATTGCCGGAAATCCGGATGTTGTCACCCGTGTTCACACGCTTGAAGAGGCTGTGTCTCGTGCGGCATCACTCGCCCAACCCGGTGATGTGGTGCTGCTCTCACCCGGTGGAACCAGCTACGATGCCTATCTCGATTTTGCCGAGCGCGGTGAACATTTTCGCCAGCTTGTGATGGCGTTATAATGAGGAATTATGGCTGACCAACCCATCCTTGATCTCCCTCCCATTAGTGAACCTTCGCCTGTGCCGCGTCCGGTACGCTCGATGCCGCGCACGATGCCGCAGGTTACTGCCGAACCAGCTCCTGCTGAGCGGAAGCGCGGCCTCCTGGCGACGCTGGATGGTTACATGCTCTTAGTCGTTGGACTGTTGCTTGCTATTGGTCTGATGATGGTCTACAGCACCACATTCGACTGGAGCTTCCAGAGCTTTGGCAGCGAGTTCACCGTCTTCATGACCCACGTTCGGAATACCGTGATCAGTGCCGCCGTGCTGCTGGTGCTGGCCTTCGTCGATTACCGTATCTGGCGTCGCTTGGCCGTAATTCTCCTGCTCGTGACAATTGGCGCGTTGATCGCTGTGCTGTTGTTCGGCGACGATGTGTTCAATGCTCGTCGCGCTCTGATTAATGGCTCGTTCCAGCCCGGCGAGCTGGCTGAGCTGGTGGTGGTCATTTACATGGCTGCCTGGCTTAGTTCTCGCCGTACTCAGATTCGCAGCGTGACTTATGGCCTGCTGCCGTTCGCGATCCTCGTGGGCATTGTAGCAGGTTTGGTGTTGCGTCAGCCGGACATCAGTACTGCGGCTACCATCGTAGTGGTGGCTGGGGTAATGTTCTTTCTGGCTGGCGCCGATCTGGTCCAGATCGCCGTGACTGGTGCTGTTGTAGGTGTTATTGGCTTTGTCTACGTCTCAACGCTTGGCCCAGGCTATGCCCAAGGTCGTCTGACTTCGTATATGTCTGGTGTTTCGGACTTAACCGAAGCCGATTACCACGTTCAGCAGGCCATCATTGCTTTCAACAATGGCGGTCTTACTGGAGTAGGTCTGGGGCAGGGCAAGCAGAAATTCCTCAACCTGCCCGCCCCGCATACCGACAGTATCTTTGCTGTTATTGGTGAGGAACTGGGACTGGTTGGCGCGTCTTTCGTCGTACTGTTGTATATTGTTTTGGTGATCCGGGGTATTCAAGTAGCCCGTCGCTCGGCGGATTACTTCGGCGCTCTACTAGCCGCCGGCGTGACGATCTGGATCGCCTTAAAAGCCCTCTTGAACATCGCTGTAATGACCGCGATGGTCCCGCCTACAGGCGCGTCGCTGCCTTTCATCAGTTATGGTGGCTCGTCACTGATGGTAGTGATGGCCGGGATTGGGCTGCTGTTGAGTGTAGCGCGTGTGCGGGCACGTCAGACGCTCCCGCGCTGGTCTGAACAATCTCCCGAACGGAGGAATGTCCTTGCGTATTATGATCGCAGCCGGAGGAACGGGGGGGCACGTCTACCCCGCTCTGGCCGCAGCCGAAGCGATGATCACACGCACGCCGAAAGTTAGCCTATCCTTTGTCGGGAGTGTTGGTGGTTTTGAACGTCCTTTGATTGTCGAGTCGGCTGTTTCTTTCACCACCTACGATGAAGTCCGCGCTGGGCCGCTTCATGGTGTTGGGTTGCTGCGTATAGTACTGAGTCTGTTTCAGTTGGCCTTTGGCACGTTCCAAGCGCTGGTCTTAATGTTGCGACGGCGACCGCAGGCACTTCTGCTGACCGGTGGTTGGGTTGGACTTCCGGTCGCGGTAGCCGCCTGGTTGTTCCGTGTACCTTCTATGATCTTTGTTCCGGATATCGAACCGGGTTTGAGCATTCGCGTGCTGCGCCGCTTCGCCCGTCGCGTGGCATTGACCGTGGCCGACTCCCGTAGTTACTTTTCAGGCCAGTCCACTGTTGTCACTGGCTATCCAGTGCGCGCCCAGATGCGATCAGCATCGCGTTCCGAAGCACTCGCATTTTTTGGCCTCGATCCCGCCCGCAGGACTTTACTGGTCTTTGGGGGGAGTCGTGGCGCGCGTGCCATCAATAATGCCTTGCTTGATATACTCCCCCAACTGCTCGACGATGGTGCACAGATCATCCATCTGACTGGAACACTGGATTGGGATGGCATTGACGCACAGCGCAAGAAACTGCCCGATGCAGCTCACTATCACGCTTTCCCGTATCTCCATCGCGAGATGGGGTTGGCAATGGCTGCTGCCGATCTGGTGGTTAGCCGAGCTGGGGCCAGCATCCTGGGAGAGTTCCCGTTGTTTCGCCTCCCGGCTGTGCTGATTCCGTATCCCCATGCTTGGCGCTATCAGAAAGTGAATGCCGATTATCTATCCAGCCGTGGCGCAGCGGTTCGTCTAGATGAGGATAAGCTGTCTTCTGAACTGCTTCCGCTCATTCGTTCGCTGCTTAATGATCCGAAGCGTCTGGACGAGATGCGGGCTGCATCCGCGGCACTGGCATTGCCTGATGCGGCCGATCACCTTGCGCGGGAACTCACTCAACTGGCCGGAGGTCAGGTATGATCCAGCTTTCGGCGCTGCTGTGGGGATTTGCGCTGCTCTTCGCTGTCATTGGTTATATGCGCGGCTTGTCCAAAGAGCTGATTTCTCTGGCGGGCATCGTGCTAGCGCTGTTTGCGCTGTTTCAGTTCGATTTTCCTTTACGGAATGTGCTGCTCGCTAATGTTCCTGCTGCTCAAAAGTTCTTTATTCAGGTCATTATCTTTTGTGGCATCGTCTTTTTTGCCTATGAATCCCGTGCGTTGGGCCGCCGTCTGAATGTTCCCCAGAATCCCGAAGGCCGTGATGCTTTTCAGTCTACGATTTTGGGTGCGATTGTCGGTTTCATCAATGGCTACAGCATCTGGGGATCGATCTGGTACTTCATGCACATCAATGACTACCCGCTTAGCCCGTTCATTGTTGCGCCGGTTCCGGGGACGCCTAGCGCTGACGTAATCAATGCGCTGCCATTGTATGTGCTGGCAGGTGGGCCGGGCGGGGATGCGGGTTTGTTATCGCTCATTGTGGTGATCTTGTTCGTGATCGTGCTGGTCTTGATCTAGGCGGAGCACGAACGTGGTCACTTTGTACAGCATGTTATGGGTTTTCGCAGTCTTTTTTGCCATCATCGGTGCGATCCGCGGTCTTCGCCGCGAACTCATTTCGCTTGGTGGAGTCATTCTGGCGACTTTCACCCTCTACCAGTTTGATGTTCTGCTTCGGGGAGTCTTTCTGGCATCGGTTCCCCGGGATCAGGCTTTCTTTATTCAATGTGGGTTGTTCTGCATCATCGTCTATTTTGCCTACCAAACGCGCAGCTTTGGTAGCTATGATGATACCGATAACGTGCCCGGTAGTCGCCGTATACAGAATGCCATCCTTGGTGGATTGGTGGGTGGACTGAACGGCTACATGATTTGGGGAGCTATCTGGTACTTCCTAGATATCAATGATTACCCTTTTAACCCACTGGTTATTGCACCGGCGCCAGGTTCGATCAGTGCCCAGGCATTGAATGCCATTCCTTTAGTGCTGTTGGGCAGCGCTGCCGGGGGCAGCAGCGAAATTCTGACCATCATTGTCATTATTATGTTCCTGGCCGTACTGTTCGTGGTGTAATCCACCGGTGACTGCGATGAAGCTTCACAAAGGCCAGCATATTCACCTCGTCGGAGTAGGTGGCGCAGGACTTTCCGCCATTGCTCGTGTGCTGCTTGAACAGGGGCATCAGGTCTCTGGCTCAGATCGCAGTGTCAATGAACTGACCGCGGCATTATCACGGGATGGCGCAGTGATCTATGGAGAACACGCCGCCTCCAATGTCAATGGCGCTGGTGCGCTTGTTATCACCTCGGCTGTCAAAGCCGATCACGTCGAGGTCGCGGCAGCAGCAGCGCAGGGCATTCCAATCTACAAACGCCAGGATATCATGGCAGAGTTGATGACTGGTCGGCTCGTCATCGCTGTGGCTGGGACAAAGGGGAAAACCACGACGACTGCCATGATTGTCCACATTCTGCGGGAATGTGGTCTTGATCCAGGCTATATTGTCGGTGGCGTGATGGGGAACACAGGCACGAACGCTGCGGCGGGAACAGGGGCGCACTTCGTGGTTGAGGCCGATGAGTATGACCACATGTTCTTGGGATTGAAACCAGATGTGGCTGTACTGACGAACATTGAGTGGGATCATCCTGATTTCTTTCCGTCGCTCGATGCTATGCGCGCGTCGTTCGAACGCTTCATTGCCCTGCTAGACGAATCGAGTTTTGGGGGAGGATGGCTCATCGCCTGCACTGATGATGCAATCGTCCGCGAAATTGCTGTGCGCCGTGAGTCGCAGAGTAAATCAACCACGACCTGTGGTCTAAACAGTGAAGCGGATTATCAGGCACGGAATATCCGAACACTCAGTGAGGATACACTGTTCGATATCGTCCATCGTCATATCAGGGAACCCTATGCCACAGTGCAGCTTCCGCTTCCTGGACAGCATAATGTTCGGAATGCGCTGGCGGCTTGTCTTGCCGTATCTTCGGCATGCGAGACATCTTTGAAGGCGGAACAGATTGTCCGGGCATTGCGCTCTTTTAAGCCAGCTGCTCGTCGCTTCGAGATACGTGCAGATATAAACGGCATTGCTGTGATTGACGACTATGCCCACAATCCGATGTCTATTCGCGCAGTGCTAGAAGCGGCTCGGCAGCGCTACCCAGATCGGATAATTTGGGCAGTCTGGCAGCCACACACCTACAGTCGCACTCAAGCACTGTTCAACGACTTTGTTGTTGCTTTCGATCAGGCTGATTACGTGCTGGTGACTGAGATTTATGCTGCGCGTGAGTCTCCCGCTCATGGTATCAGTGGCTCAGTGATGGCAGCAGCGATTCGCCATTCGTCGGTTCGGTATGCAGCAACGTTTGCTGAGGCAGTGCGCATACTGTTGGATGAGGTGCGTGCTCCCTCGGTTGTCATCATTATGAGCGCAGGTGACGCGCCCCAGATAGGGGCTGCCTATGCGGATTGGCTGCGAGAACAGGCTGTTGCTGATGAGTCTTAAGGTGTGGCATCCTGAGCGCCTCTTCCGCGAGGAACCGCTTGCCCGCTATACGGCAGCCCGGCTTGGTGGTCCGGCAGAATACCTCTATATTGCCAAGGAGTCGGTCGAAGAACTAGTTGATGTGGTCAGCTCAGCTTGGAACCAGCAAATGCCGGTGCGTATCTTCGGTGGCGGCGCCAATGTGTTGGTTTCTGACGGCGGCGTGCGTGGATTAGTCGTTATCAATGATGTGAGTTGGATCGACTTTGCTGATTGGCATGATGGACGTAATCTAGCTGCGACAAGTGGTGTCGGTTTGACTGTTCTAGCGCGGAAGTGCCAGTTACGGGGATTATCCGGGTTGGAGTGGGCAGTCAGTGTGCCGGGAACGTTGGGGGGGGCTATCGTCAATAACGCCGGGGCGCATGGGAGCGATATAGCAGCCAGTCTGCGTGATGTCGTGGTGCTGGATGCTGAGCGCGGGCCACAGATGCTGACCGTCGCAGAGTTAGAGTATGGGTACCGGACATCCTGTCTCAAACGACGAGCTGATCGGCGCTTTTTAGTGTTGATGGCGACACTATCACTGGTCCTGGCAGATTCTAACACTATTCTGGAACGGATGGAACACCATATTGCCTACCGAAAACAGACACAACCTCCAGGGGCCAGCTTGGGTAGCATCTTCAAGAATCCGGCTGGTGATTATGCGGGGCGGTTGATTGAAGCTGCCGGGCTTAAGGGGTTTCAGATTGGTGGGGCCCAGATTTCTCCTATCCACGCGAACTTTTTCATTAACTCTGGCAGCGCGACCGCTGCCGATTACTACGCCTTAATCCGTCATGCACAGGAGATTGTTTGGCAGAAGATGAATGTAGAACTAGAACTAGAAGTGGAGTTGGTTGGAGAATGGTTCTAATTGCCTACAGCCCGTTTGGAGTTCGACATAAGTCGTGGGATAATGTTGGAAAGCCTGCTTGATTTAGATAGGTTAGGGGAATGACTTCTCGTTTGCGGGATCGACGCCGATCATCTACAACTCGTGCGCCGGGTATCTGGCGTGGCGCAATGACCGGGTCTGTCACTGCTGAACGAACAGCCATCCAGCACGGCATCCAGCGTTGGGGATTCGGCGGTTGGCGTCTGCTGAGCGGTATAATCGTTATCAGCCTTTCCGGACTTCTGGTGTTGTTCTTCGTAGCCGATTTCTTCTATGTCCACTCGATTGCGGTTGGCGGACTCAAGTATCTAACCCGTGCAGAAGTCTTTGCACTCAGCAATATTGCAGATACTCATGTCTTCTGGATTGATCCGGATGAGGTGCGGCGTAACCTGCTGCGCTCACCGACCATCGCCGATGCGACAGTGCACGTGGGATGGCCGCCCGTGATGGTCAGTATCGTTGTCCAGGAACGTGAACCTGCTTTGATTTGGGAACAGGCCGGTGTAGTAACCTGGGTTGATATTCAGGGGCGGGTGATGGCCTTACAGGAAGATCGACCCGATCTGGTACGCATCTTTTCTGATGTGGATGATGGTCCAATCGGCCAAAATGTGGCGGTGGGGTTAGATATTGTCAGTGGGGCGCTGCAACTAAAGACCCTCATTCCTGAAATCACGGTTCTCCGCTACAATCCAATCAACGGCCTTGGCTATCAGGATCCACGCGGATGGATGGCATGGTTCGGCACTGGGACCGATATGGCCGAGAAAATTGCCATTTATAAGACGGTCGTCGATAATGTACTGTCACGGGGTATTCAACCGGTTGAAATCAACGTCTCTAATCCGGATGCCCCCTATCGACGGTGAAGGTAGACTGTTTCTATGACCCGAGATTTAGCGGTTGCATTGGATGTCGGTACGCGGAAGATCTGCGCCATCGTAGCTGAAGTTCGGCCTGACGATATCTTCGTCGTCGGCGTAGGGATTGAACCCAGTGGCGGGATGAAGAAGGGTATCGTCAATGATATGGGCCAGCTAACTTCGGCCATTTCAGCGGCGGTACACAAGGCTGAAAAAAGTAGTGGTTTCGATATTGCCCGCGCATTTGTGAGCGTGGCCGGGAGTCATATTGCCTCGGTAAACAGCCGTGGGGCAGTTGGGATCACCGGACAGCGCGGCGTCAATCTCGATGATCTGGATAAAGCCATGGAAGCGGCGCGGGCTATCGCCATTCCGCACAACCGGGAAGTACTGCATGTTGTCCCGCGCAGCTACTCACTGGATGGACAGGAGCGCGTCCGTAGCCCTATCGGCATGCATGGGTTCCGGTTAGAGGTCGAAGCCCATATTATTACGGCCTCTTCCACCAGTGTGGCTAATCTTGAACAGTCGGTGCGGGCAGCGGGCGTGGAAGTGGATCGCTTCATCCTTAATCCGCTGGCTTCTGGCGATGCTGTGCTGACGCCGGAAGAACGCGAGATGGGAGTGGTCGTCATCGATATTGGCGGTGGGACCACCGATATGGCGATTTTTATCGAGGGAACGGTTTGGCACACAGCTGTGATTCCAGTAGGTGGGGATTTGATCACCAATGATATCACCCACTGGATGCATGTGCCTTTTGATGTCGCCGAAGCGGTCAAGATACATCACGGCCATGCGCTCCAGAAAGCAGTTGATCCGCTGGAGACGTTCCTGGTTGAACCGTTCGGCGAGGGGATGCCCATCGAAGTGCAGCGGAATGCGCTGGCTGAAGTAGTTGAAATGCGCGTGTCTGAGATGTTCGACATGGTGCGGAAAGAAATCAAGCGTTCCGGGTATGACGGTCTGCTGCGCGCAGGCGTGGTCATTACCGGCGGTTGTGCCCAGTTGGCTGGCTTGAAGGAGATCGCGGCGCGGGAACTGGGAATGCCAGTACGGGTTGCCAAACCGGAGCGGCTGACGGGTATGGCTGATGCTCTGCGTGATCCTGCCTACAGTACCAGCGTTGGCCTGCTGCGGATGGGTCTCAGCATGGAGACTATGTCAGTGAACATGCGGGCGGGTTCGACCTCTGCGAAGGGCCTCCAGCCATTCCGAATTGGCCGAGTGATCGGAGGATTCTTCCGCCGTCTGCTGCCAGATGGGGATCAGTAAAGGGGCTGCATTCAGCGGTAGTACGAACAGGCCATGAGTCTGATTTGCGCGCTGCGTCATTCTCTGCGTACAATGGTATGTATTCCGGCGGATTGATTGGACCGCCTTGTAGGAGGGCTTGCCAAATATGGATTTGCTGGCACCGGGGGAAAACTTCGCCCAAATTAAGGTTATCGGCGTAGGTGGGGGCGGCGGTAACGCTGTCAACCGCATGGTCAGTGAGGGACTGGGGGGAGTTGAGTTCATTTCGGTGAACACCGACAACCAGGCTCTCATGCTGTCGAAGGCCAAGACTCGCGTTCGGATTGGTGATAAACTGACGCGCGGGTTGGGCGCGGGCGGCAATCCGGAAATTGGACGTAAGGCGGCAGAAGAAAGCGCTGACGAACTGTATGAGGTCATTCGCGGCGCAGATATGGTGTTCATCGCCAGCGGCATGGGCGGTGGAACGGGAACGGGGGCTTCGCCGGTTATTGCCCAAATTGCCAAAGAACTTGGCGCGTTGACTATCGGTGTCGTGACACGGCCGTTCAGCTTTGAAGGTTCGCGCCGGATGCAGTCGGCTGAAGCAGGCATCGAAGCGTTGAAGAGCCAGGTTGACACGCTGATCGTGATCCCGAATGACCGCTTGCTGCAGCTCGCGGACAAGCGAGCAAGTCTCCAGCAGGCTTTTTCACTGGCTGATGATGTGCTGCGCCAGGGCATCCAGGGTATTTCGGAACTCATCACCGTTCCTGCCCTTATTAATCTCGACTTTGCTGATGTCCGCACGATCATGTCCGAGGGTGGCGCTGCGTTGATGGCTGTTGGCCGCGCCAACGGCGATGACCGCGCCCGCAAAGCGGCCGAAATGGCAATCAGCAGCGGCCTGCTGGACGTGACCATCGACGGCGCGCGGGGTATTCTGTTCAACATCACCGGCGGTCCGAACCTCAGCCTATTCGAGGTCAACGAAGCGGCGGCGATCATCAAAGAAAGCGCCCATGCGGAAGTCAACCTGATCTTCGGCGCTCAGATCGATGAGAACATGGGCGACGAACTGCGGATCACGGTCATCGCGACTGGTTTTGAGCAGAGCCGCGCCGCGCGGAAGATGGAAGCCCAGCTTGGTTCTCGTCCGAGTGTACCGGTTTCGCGGTCTGCGCCGCAGTCACCGCAACCGATGCCGCGCCCGGTCCAACCGTCCGCGTCTCCTCAAGAACAGCAGTCGTTTATGCCGCCTGCACCGCAGCAGCGCCCGGCTCAGCCACCGGAGACCCCACCTGCGCGGGTGTACGAAGAAGACGACATCGACATTCCGACATTCCTGCGGAAGCGCAAATAGCTGCGCGCTCTATTTGGTAGTCCTTCAAGCGGGCGGTCCCTGCACGGGCCGCCCGTTTTGTTTGCGGAGGTAGAGGACTGCTCCAGACAGAGTCAACAGAAAAGCCAGCAGACCGGTAGTCAGACCGGGTGGCTCAAAACGCAAGGTGTAAATGTGTTCTCCAGGAAGCATGGGAACGGCGATGAATCCTTTGGGTTCGTTCCCATCGTAGAGGGTCTGTGTTGTGGCAGCTTGGACAGGAACGCCGTCGATGGCTGTGCGCCAGCCGGGGAAATGGGTTTCCTGCACCACAAGCATCTGTGGGGCGCCTTGCGCGGCAGCGGCTCGGATACGGATGGTATCTTGGCGATGTTCGACTGCTAAGGCAGGGATAACATCAGCAGGTGTGATAGTATGAGGGGACTCGATCAAACGACCGCGGTCGACGACGAAGGCATAGGGCAGCGCCTGGGACGTCTCGTAGAGAGCGGCGGTCAGTTCGCTGCCCCCCGCACAGTCCACTGGGATGGGCGCGGCGTCTAGTTCAATTCCTAAACACTGCCGCAGAGAGAAATTGAAAGTTTCGATGAAGGTCTGGGCGAGTCGATCTGAGGCTTCGCCATAGAGGTCGGGATAGGCGAAGGCCCAACGCGGGAGATCGAGCAGGTTTTTCTGGTCCGTCAGCACGGGCAGGGTGCTGGGCCGCCAGCCTTCGTTAAGCGCCCAATTGCGCACCTGGTTCATATAGGCATCGAAGGCCAGCGGTGAGAACGGCTCGGCGATTGCAGGGATGGGGCTGGTTGTATCCAACTGGTGGAGTGCTTGGTAGACCGGGTTAAAGCTGAAGGCGGCGGCCTCGAAATAGAGAACTTTGTTGTTGACCTGGAGGATGTCAAGCAGGCCAGCCGCGACGATGAACAGGACGACCAGGCGAACCAGCCGCATGGCAGCCGGTTGGGATGAAGGGGACGCAGCCAACGGTTGTTGAAGGCGCCGGCGAATCCAGCCCCACAGGCTGTAAACGGTCTTTTGGACAAAGAGCCAAACGGTGTCAAGCAGACAGGCCAAGATGACCAGTGCCGCCAGGGCGCTGATGGCTTCCTCAAGGCTGTGGAAGATGCGGTCTTCGAGCGCTGCGCGCCAGCTCCGGCTGCTGAGAGCGAGAGCCTGCCGGGCGAAGTCATCGCCGAAGCTGAAGGCCAGTAGGTACAGCCAGACCGGCAGAATAAGCAGGGCAGCGCGAACCAGGCGGCGGGAGTCGAGACGGGAAGCGGTTTCGGTGACTCCGAAGCGGTTAGCCGCAGCTCGCCAGAAGAGGTCGAGACCGATGCCTGCCAGCACGATCCACCAGAGGGCAGCAAAGGCCAGTGCCCGACCTACGAAACGGAATTCGCCGAGGAGCGAGATGTTGGTATAGAGCCAAGGGATGACCGAAGTCGTTCCGGCTCCCCAAACCATCATGAGCGGGGCAAGGATGAGCGCGGCCAACGCAGCGGCTCCCCGTCCACTTTTTTGGAGGGTCTCTAAAGACGGGTGGGAGAGCAGCGCCCCGGCCAGGCCCAGGCCGATCATGAGGAAGACCGCTGGACCGATGTAGGCATAATCCACCGAACCGATCATGCCGGAATAGTCTGGGGCTTGCAGGCTGTACCAGTGTTCCCAAGGGTAGACCAAGTTGACAGCGGCCTGCGCGAGAGTGTAATCGCGCTGGAGCGAGCCATCCGTTTCAAAGGTCTGGAGTTCGTGGGTCACGTAGTCACGGGTTTCCCAGATAGGGAAGAACTGAAGAGCTGAGAATCCAAAAGCGAACATGCCGGCCAGGAGCGCCCGTTTGAGCTGGTCGCGGCGAAGTCGCCAGGATGTGGTGAAGCGCGGGAGAACGAGCAGGACGACGATGACCGCACCGCTGAGGGCAGTGTGAAGGGCATAGTAGATATTGCCGCTGTAGAATAGCAGAGCGAAACTGAGGCCGGTCGCGATGGGGGCGAAGCGCTTGGAGCTGCGAAGAGTCCACCAGAGACAGGCGATGACCAGGGGCGGCCAGGCGAGGCTGGCGGCTAACTGGAAGTGCCCACCGGCGAACTTGGCGATAAGGCTGCCGTTCATGAGGTAGAGTGCAGCACAGGTGACGCGGGCGAGTGCTCCGAAGCCGAGGGCGAGTCCGAGCGCCCACATGCTGTAACCGGCGATGAGCAGGGTGAGGATGGTCACTAGTTTGCTGCCTTGGACGCCACCCAAGAGGATGATGGGCAGGCTGAGGACGGGGTTGAAGAGGTAATTGAATCCATTGTTGATCTGGGGGACGCCGCTGCTCAGGTAGGGGTTCCAGGTGGGAATCTGACCGAAGGATTCGATGCCGATCTTGACAGGCAGGAGCGTCCCGACGAGGCGTTCGTGTTCGAGGGCAGCCTGTTTGACGGTGGGATTGAGCCAGATGTTGGCGAGTTCAGCGACGTTGGTGGGGGGCGGGGACTTAACGCGATCTACAGCGAAGGTGCTAACGAAGAGCAGGGCGATCCCAGTGATGAGCGCGAGTTCGAGGAAGTAGGCGCGGCGGATAGGCATTGAAGCAGCAGCTTGTTTTTGTATGTTATCCGTTATGTCTGATGTAGTTTACGCGTTATATGGTTGTTGATTCCCGCACCAGCGGCTCGTCGCAGCCCAATATGAGCGAAATGATAAGAATGATAAGAATGAGAATCGCTTTTGGAAATGAGAATCTTGCGAATTTTAGCGCTCTTACATCTGCGCTGAACGGCACAAGCCCACAAGCTTAAACTGGCAGAACTGCTGCAAGTGTTGCAACTGCAACTGGATGATTTCTGTAACAAGAGCGAGATATGCTCACTGCGTTTGACTCATTGTGAAGGTGCGCGGAACAGACCGGAGCCGGGTGATGCGATCCGGCCTTCACGGAACGTCCCTCTATGTTTCCACTATAGCATGAAATTGGATGGTTAGGGTGACATTTTGGTCACTCTTTTGGAGATTGCTGGCGACAGTGGAAAGGGCTGCAAAGCGCGCGAAAGTGAAGTGTAACCAGGGAAAGATCGGCCTGAAGGCGATGTTGGAATTGCGGTTTATTGTGGGAAAAACGTTATATGAGATCAACGATTTTCTAACCAAATCATGCCGGAGTTTTAGTAGACAAAGCGCCGCCGCGCATGATAGAGTAGAGAACAAATGTCGCAGTGATGATAGGCAAGTGAAGGCGATTTTTCCAACCCCCATTGAGCCGAAATGGGGGTTCTGTATCTCTATCCTTGCCGCCGGTTGTCAGAACATTTGTTTCTCGGAAAGGTAACCATAGGATGGCACAGACCCAATCCCCCGCGAAAAATGCACTCCACGAACTGGGGTACAAAATCTTCCTCGACCGTTATGCCCAGAAGGATATGACGCGCAAGACCTTGAAGGTGGGCGACACCGTGATTGTGGTGGTGGATTCCAAGACAGGGCAGCGCGAAATTGGCACGGTGCAGTCGATTCAACTGCCGAAGGTAAGCATTCAACTGCTGGATGGGGAGACGGTCGAACGGGACATTGAGCATGTCGATAAGCCGATAGAGACCGATCCAGGGCAGATGATGGACCGGGTGGCGGCGGGGATCGCCAAAGTGGAGAAGAATCCCAAGCTGCGGAAGCTGTGGGCGGAGCGGTTCCGGTGGCTGCTGGATGATTGGAAGTTTGTGCCAGCGGGCCGAATTCTGACAGCAGCTGGGACGGATCAAATGTTAACATTTTATAATTGCTATGTCATACCTTCTCCTAATGACTCGCGCGGGGGGATTATCGAGACGCTGCGGCAGATGACCGAGATTATGTCACGCGGGGGCGGAGTGGGGATTAACATCTCGTCACTGCGGCCACGGCATGCGTATGTGAAGGGTGTCAACGGCCGGTCGAGCGGGGCGGTCTCGTGGGGGGCGCTGTACAGCTTCGTGACGGGGCTGATCGAGCAGGGGGGATGCTTCGGGCCGGATGAGCGCATCCTGACCGATCGCGGGTTGATCCCGGCGGCAGAACTGGTCGAGCGGTTCGAGTCGGGGGAAGCGATTTATGCTCAGACGCACCAGGGGCTGCGGCGAATCACTGCGCGGTTCCGCAACGGAACGAAACCGCTGTATGAAGTGACGACTGCGCGAGGTTACCGCGTCCGGGTCACTGAAGACCACAAAGTGGCCGTGCTGATGGATGGCAAAATCACGACGATGGCCCTGAAATATCTCCAGCCGGGCGATGAAATCCTGCTGCTGTTGGGGAGCGGTGTCCAGGCGGCCTATCCGATGCTCAAGTCGGTCGAATATGATCGTTCGGTAATGAGTACGACGCTGAACGAAGCAATCCGGCTTCCGGAAGTGCTGGATGAAGAGCTGGCATATCTGATCGGTTACATGCATGGCGATGGGTATGTTCAGTTCGGCAAGAAAGTCACCTGGGAAGCGCCGAAAGCAATCAAGATGGCAACGGCAGATGCTTATCCGGCTATCCGTGAGCGACTGGTGCAAAGTATCAAGCGGTTGTTTGGTTACGAGGCAACCATCACGCCTGGGGCGGGATCGATTCACAACGTTGAGATTTACTCGCGGTTGGTGGTGGAATGGCTGACGCAGAATGGGTTGCTGAAGGCAAAGGCCGAAGATATCCGCGTGCCAGAAATCCTGTTCCGCGCGCCATCATCCGTGGTCGGGGCATTCATTGCTGGATACTTCGACGCAGATGGGTGTGACCGAGGACGCAAAGGTGGCTTTGGTTTTGACAGCATTAGCCGGGATATGCTGGATGGCATTCAGCAACTGCTGATCGCTAATGGCATTGTGTCGGGGATTAGGGCGACGGATCGCAGTCCCCAGGGCTGGCAGACGATCTACAGGCTGAGCGTGACGGGTGGGGTTTTCAGGCAGCGGTTCGCAGCGTTCGTACCTGCTGAAAAGGTGAACGGCAGCAGCGGCACACGCGAGATGTACCACACTTATCCGGTAGAGGTATTCCACCAGATGGGGGTACGCTCAAAGTACCGGCAGCGGATTTATGATGGCGTGTCGCCACGAACTTCCTACGGGCAGGTCATCAAGATTCAGACCCGATTGGAAACAGATGGGCAGTTCGAGACAGCAGCGCGGTTGAATGATCTGCTGCGGACACTGCCAGATAGGATTGCTTCGATCCAGCCCGTGGGCGTCAGCGAGGTCTTTGACTTCGAGGTAGACGATGTGCATCTGCTGAGCGGCGCGGGGGTGTATACCTCGAACTCGCGGCGCGGCGCGCTGATGCTCATCTTGAACGATTGGCATCCAGATGTCTTCGATTTCATTAACAGTAAACGGAAGGCTGGGCAGATCACTAACGCGAATATCAGCGTGGGGGTGAGCGACCGGTTGATGGAACTGGTGAAGACGGACGGAGATTGGAACTTGATGTTCCCGGATACGAGCGATCCAGCCTATGATGACGGCTGGGATGGAGACATCGACCGCTGGATCGCCGAGGGGCACAAGGTCATCGTCTACCGGACGGTGAAGGCGCGCCAGGTCTGGGACGCGATCATCGAGAGCGCGTGGGCGAGCGCCGAGCCGGGGGTGTTCTTCCGAGAACGCTATAACAAGATGTCGAACAGTTGGTATTATTCTAGTATTATAAGCACTAACCCATGTGGAGAACAGGGGCTGCCTGGTTGGGGGGTCTGTAACCTGGGGGCGATCAATCTGGCGCGGTTCTATGATGAAGACGCGCACGATGTGAAATGGGATGAGCTGGATCAGGCGGCGCGATATGCGACGCGGTTCCTGGACAATGTGATCGACTCGACGCAGTATTTCTTTGAGGAGAATCGGCGCCAGCAGTTAAGCGAACGGCGAGTCGGCCTCAACAACATGGGGCTGGCAGAGCTGTTGATCAAGCTGGGGATTCGCTATGGCAGTGACGAGTCGGTGGCGTTCATCGACAAGCTGTACGGGTTCTTGGCGCGGGCGATCTACGAGACCTCGATTGAACTGGCGCGGGAAAAAGGACCGTTCCCTAAGTTTGATGCCGAGAAATTCCTGCAAAGCGGATACATGCAGTCGATGCCGGAGGACATCCGCGAGAAGGTGCGGAAGTATGGCATCCGCAACGTGACGCTGACGACACAGGCGCCGACAGGGACCACGGGAACCATGGTGAATACGTCCACGGGTATAGAGCCGTTTTTCTCGTGGGTGTACTACCGCAAGAGCCGGTTGGGGTTGCACGAAGAGCAGGTTCCGTTGGTCAAGGAATGGTACGAGAAACATCCGGGGGAGACGAAGCTGCCGGACTATTTTGTGACGGCAATGGACCTCAGCCCAGAGGAACACATCAAAGTGCAGGCGGCTATTCAGCGCTGGGTGGACAGCAGCATCTCGAAGACCTGCAACGTGCCGAATCACTACACTGTCGAGCAGGTCAGCGACTTGTACAAATACATGTACGAGCTGGGCTGCAAAGGTGGGACGATCTACCGCGATGGCAGCCGCGACGAGCAGGTCTTGATGCTGAAGGGCGACGAACGCGCTGAAAAGGAAATGGCGAATCGCAAGAAGGATGAACAAGCGCAGGCCCGGGTAGCGGTTGAGCAGGTGGCAACGCCGCACCGGGTGTATCCGCGCCCGAAGCGGCTCTCCGGAGTGACAGTCAGCCGCAAGACACCGTTTGGCACAGCCTACATCACTATGAACAGTGACGAACTGGGGAACCCGTTTGAGGTGTTCATCACGGTGGGGAAGGCGGGGAGCGACCTCCAGGCAGATGCTGAGGGGCTGGGCCGGATGGTCTCTCTGCAACTGCGGACGACCGCACCGCAGAACCGCATGGAAATGCTCAAGCTGATTGTCGACCAGCTTCAGGGCATCGGCGGGTCACGGTCAGTGGGGCTGGGGCCGCAGCGGGTGATTTCGCTGCCGGACGCGGTGGCTGGGGCGCTGGTGGAGCATTACCTGGCTGGGGAACCGGCGCGGCAGTTGAATCTGCCGATGGGCAACGGGAATGGCAATCATACGGCTAGCGAGAGCGATCCGGTACAGGCTGCACCGCCCAGCGAGGAAGCGTTGCACAGCAACGGCACGGTGAAAGGGTATCTCTCCGGAGCAGATCTGTGCCCGAACTGCGGGACAGTCAGCCTAGTGCGGATCGAAGGCTGTGAGAAGTGCCTGACGTGCGATTACAGCCGGTGCTAGGCGGCAGTTGTGATCAAGCGTTAGGATCGGAGGCGGTCAAAAGGCCGCCTCTTTTCGTTTATGGGGTCGGCTTGTATACTTGAAGGGTTCCCTATTTTGTGCACCACCTACAGGGATGTGCTCGATATGTTTGACGAGTATTCCATGGGAGATCCGGAATTCTGGCATGAGCCGGATGTTCTCCTGGCTGACCTGGTGTCCGGTTTTGTCAACAAGGGCGGGATGGAACTGGGGATCACGCTGTTCGTCAAAGGGCTGGTCATCACCGGCGTTCTGGTGGCCGAACAGGAATACCTGAAGAGCATCAGCAGCATGTTCGCGACCCAGGCAAAGCGTACTTTGGTCAACCCCACGAAGCAGGAAATCCAGACGACCGAAGAAGTTTTTGACTTCACTGGACTTGCAGAAGATGTCGATCTGGCAGAACTTTATGGCGAACGTGACGAAGAACCGGATGGAGCCGCGACCGAAGAAGAGGTTGATGAGGTGGAGAAGCTGGGGATGAGCGAGCAGATTCCGCCCGCGATCCGGCATCTACACTTGAAAGACCCGGTCATTATTCAACCCGCGCCGCCGGTGAGTTTTTCACACAGCCAGCTCCCGATTCTGCGGATCAAGCTGACGGCCATCGATGGCTGGATGGTGGGCAAAGTGAACCTGGAAGAGAGCCAACCACCGGGTTTCCCCCCGATTTCGCCAACCGACATTCGGCATTAGCCCTCTTTTTCCCGCGTGAAGCGCTTCTGGAAAGTCCTGAGAACTGGATTGGCTTTCATTCGCTGGCGGCGTGTCGCGCTGCTCGCAGTTGTGTTGTGGGCGTATGCAGCCATGATGCTGCTGGTAGTGATCGATGCTTACGGGCGGGTAGACCGCGCTCAAGCGGCTGATGTGATTGTGGTGCTGGGGGCCGGGCTGCGGCGTGATAATACGCCGGGGCCGGCACTGACGCGGCGCTCGGCACGGGCGGCGGAACTTTGGCGGGCGGGCTATGCGCCGGTGATTGTGTGTTCGGGCGGGAAGCCAGGCAACCGCACCCGCAGCGAGGCGGATGCCTGCGCAGAACTGCTGCGCGGAGACGGCGTGCCGGCAGCGGCAATTGTGCTGGAAGATACCAGCCGCAGCACCGAAGAGAATGCCATCGAAACCCGCGCGATCATGCAGGCCAACGGTTGGGATTCGGCGGTGATTGTCACGGATGGGTTTCACCTGCTGCGGGCGATGCGCCTGTTCAAGCAGGCCGGGATTAGGGCGTTTCCGTCGCCGGCAGGCGTGGAACCGCCGCCATCAGAGTATCTGATCTATGTGCTGCGCGAAGTGGCAGCCTTCCACTGGTTGGCCTTCAAGAGTGTGTTCAACCTGCCGATTACCTACGTGCAGGGCATCTGAGCGTCGGCTTTCCGTCGGGCAGGCGGATCGTCTGGGTAATTTCCCCGACAAGTGGTTTCTCCTATAATTCAAGATAGGCAGCTTATGCCGATTAAACGAGGGAGCAAACATTATGCGCCGCCTGAGTTCCGCGTTAATCCTGATGCTTGTGTTGGTGCTGACGGCCTCAAGCCTACGCGCCCAAGACGCGGGGAAAGCGCCGCTACGCGTCGTCGATACTGATCCGGCAGTGGGCGAGGAGCTTGCCGGACAGGAGCCAATTACGGTGTATTTCAATCGTCCGGTCAATTGTACCTCGGCGGCAGGCGCGTTCAGCATCACGCCGGCCGTAGCTGGGGCAGTGAGCTGTAACGAGGCTGAGGCGTCGGTGATCTTCACGCCGACGGAGGCGTACCAGCGGGCAACGACCTATACGATCCAGTTGGCGGCGAGCGTGACAGCCCAAGATGGAACGGCGCTGGGTGAAGCCTTCACGCTGGAGTTAGGCAGCCAGGGATTTTTGGCCGTTTCTGATGCGCTGCCACGTGATGGCTCACTCGAAGTTGCTGCTGATGCGGTGATTACGGTCATCTTCAACCGGCCGGTGGTTCCGCTGGTGACGGTCGAAGAACTGGCGACTCTGCCGTCACCGATCACGCTGACGCCAGCGGCACAGGGCAAGGGCGAATGGCTGAACACATCGATCTATGTGTTCCGGCCTGATCCGGCGCTGGCAGGGGGGACGCAGTACACGGTCACGGTCAATCCCGATCTGCAAGCGGCGGATGGGGCAGTGCTGGCGGCTCCGGTAAGCTGGAAGTTCGAGACGATTTCGCCGGCAATCCTGAGTGTTTTCCCGGAAGACCGTGCAACCAGCGTCAATCTGGACGAGACAGTGCAGGTGCGCTTCAACCAGCCGATGGATCGGGCGAGCGTTGAGGCGAATTTCTATGTGCGGGCGCAGAACAATGATGCAGGATTCGTGAGCGGCACGTTCGAGTGGGCGGAGGATGGCGCCGGGTTCCGGTTTATTCCGGACTCGCGGCTGGCGATTGACACGGTGTTTGAGGCAGGTTTCCGCAATACCAGCGTGGTTCAAGGCGCGGGCGGCGCGGCCTCGTTGAGCGGGTTCAGCCAGTGGCAGTTCGCCACGGTTCCGCTGCCGGGCATCCTGGGCACCGATCCACAAGACGGGACACCGGATGCCTATCCGTATGGCAGCTTCACGATTTACTTCGCTTCGAGGATGGATATTGATTCACTTAAGGGTAAGGTCACGATTGATCCAAAGCCATGGCGTGACCCGGATACTTACTACAGCAGTTGGGATGACAGCTATACGGTCAACTTCCCGGTTGAGCCAAGCACGGATTACACCATCACCATCGCGGCGGGGATGCAGGATATCTATGGCAATACCATCAGCGAAGGCCGGGTGATCCGCTACACGACGCGGGCATATGAAGGCGGATTCTCGCTGGAAGTGCCGCGCGACATCGGTTTCTACAACGCTTATGCCGACCAGACCCGGCTTTACATGCGCTACCGCAACCTGAACCGGATGGATTTTCAGTTGTGGCAGCTTCCGGTGGGCCGGGTAATGGATGAACTGTCTGCTGATACCTATTACGCGCCTTACAACCTGCTGGACAAGCTGTCTTCGGATTGGGCGGTGCTGCTGCGGCAGTGGCAGATTGATCTGGCGCCAGAGCTGAACCAAGAGACCTATGAACTGCTGCAATTGAGCGGCCTGACGGCGAACGTGGACTGCCCCGGCGCACCACCGAGCCGGCTGAAGGTCGGGGATGTCGCCATTGTCATCAGCGATCCTGATCCGGTGCGCGCCCGCGAATCGGCGCCGGATGGGGCGGTGATCGACCAGCTTTACCGGAATTATCAACTGCCTATCGTTGGCGGGCCGGTCTGCGCCAACTCGATTGTTTGGTGGGAGGTGCGGCTGCGCGATGATCGCACGGCATGGGTTGCTGAAGCGATCTCCGAGGGCGGGGAGGATGAATATCTGCTGGACGTGCGGATAGCGGCGCAGGCTGCCGAAGTCGTTGTTTCTGAACCCGTGGGCGGTGGTTTGGCTCCGGGGATTTACCTGCTGCGGCTGAGCGCGCCAGAGCAGGCAGCAACAGGCATGCGCCCGACAGCGCATGTGCTGGTGGTTGGGACAGCTAATCTGACGATGAAAGCGACGGTGGACAGCCTGCTGGTCTGGGCGATGGACGTGCAGACCGGTCTGCCACTGGCGAACCAGCCGATCTCGGTGTATGCGTCTGGGGAGACAGATGTACCCATCGCCAACGGGGTGACAGACTCCGACGGGGTGATGCGGGTGAGCCTGCCCCGCCGCGCTGATGTGTTCCAGCCGCTGTTTGCTGTGCTGCAAACGGAGACGCAGTTTGGCTTTACTTCGTTGGACTGGTCGGATGGAATCGAGTCCTACCAGTTCGGTCAGGAACCGGTTTATTCACCAGAGCGGTACCGGGCGTACTTGTACACGGATCGCCCGCTGTACCGTCCAGGACAGCCAGTCTACTTCCGGGGTGTGGTGCGGGCGAAGGACGATGTACGCTACCCGCTGCCCGATTTTGCGACTGTGCCGGTGCGGATTTACGACTCCGAAGGTCAGATTCTCTTCGAGGATGATCTGCCGCTGACGCCCTTTGGGACTTTCAGCGGGCAGTTCGATCTGGCGGAGAATGCACCGCTGGGCTACTACTCGATCACGGCTGAGCTGGTCAGCCCGGATGAACAGCGGGATTCCTACTACTATCCGCCGACGGGACAGGTCAACTTCGGTGTGGCGGAGTACCGGCTGCCGGAGTTCCAGGTCAACGTCACCCCGGCGGCTGACCAGGTGGCGAATGGCGATACGATCTCGGTACGCATCGACAGCCGCTATTTCTTCGGTGGGGTGGTGGGCAATGCGACGGTGGACTATACCGTGGTCGCGCAGCCGTACTACTTCAGCTATGACGGGCCGGGTTACTATGACTTCTTCGACTACGATGTCGATGCTGGGCTGAGCGGCGTGTTCAGCGGAAGCGGCGAAGTCGCCACCGGAACGGGCAAGACCGACGCTCAGGGCGTGCTGACTATCGAGATTCCTGGATCGTTGAAAGACGCTGCACAGAGCGCCCGTTTCATTATCGAGGCGGTCGTGGCTGATGAGAGCCAGCAGGTGGTTGCCGGACGCACCGAGGTGATTGTCCACAAAGGGTTGATCTACATCGGCGCTGTGCCAGAACTCTACGTGGGCACGGCGGGCGAAGAGGCGGTCATCAAGCTGATTGCGGTGGATTGGGAGAGCCAGGGCATTGCCAACCAGTCCATCGATGTCGAAGTGGTGGAACGGCGCTGGTCGAACGTGCAGGAGCAGGATGAAACTGGCCGCACGACCTGGACTTGGGAAGTTGAGGAAATCCCGGTGACGACCGGATCGGCAGTGACGGGGGCGGACGGCAAGACAACGTACCGCTTCGTCCCGCCCAACGGCGGCATCTTCAAAGTGAAGATCAAGACGCGCGACAGCCAAGGCAATGAAATTGTCGCGGCGACGACGCTGTGGGTCAGCAGCGAGTCGTATATCTCGTGGCGGCAGCAGAACAGCAATCGCATCGATTTGGTGACGGACAAGCAGGATTACCAGATTGGTGATACTGCCGAAATCTTGATTGCTTCGCCGTTCCAGGGGACAGCCGAGGCGCTGGTGACGGTGGAACGTGACGGCGTGCTGAAGGCTGAGCGGATCACGCTGCGCAGCAACTCGACGATCTACCGCGTGCCCATCGAGGAGAGCTATGCGCCGAATGTGTTCGTCAGTGTGCTGATCGTTAAGGGCGTGGACGAGAACAACCCGGTGGCGGCCTTCCGGATGGGGTTAGCGCGGCTGAATGTGGAGACCGAGCGCAAGCAGCTCACCATTCGCATCACGCCGGATCGTGAGCAGGCCGGCCCACGCGAGACGGTGACCTATACGGTCAAGACCACGGATTATTTGGGCAACCCGGTGCCGGCAGAAGTTGGCGTGGGTTTAACGGATTTGGCTTCGCTGTCGATTGCGGATCCGAACAGCGGCCCGCTGCTGAGCTTCTTCTACGGACGGCAGGGATTGGCGGTACGGACTTCGACGCCGCTGACGATCAACGTGGACCAACTGACGCAGACGGTGCTGGATACGATCAAAGGCGGCGGCGGGGGTGTGGCTGAAGGCGGTATCTTCGACATCCGTCAGGAATTCGTCGATACGGCTTACTGGAATGCGACGCTGGTGACAGGCACAGACGGAACGGCGACATTCCAGGTGACACTGCCAGACAATCTGACGACATGGCGGCTGGACGCGCGGGCGATCAGCGCTGGGACAGATGGGCAGATGCTCGTTGGGCAGGATACATTCGATCTCATCAGCACCAAGCCGCTGCTGATCCGCCCGGTGACGCCGCGCTTCTTGGTGGTGGGTGATACAGTCAAGCTGGCGGCCATCGTCAACAATAACACTGGGCAGGAGATGCCGGTCGAGGTCTTCATCCAAGGGACGGGGTTGGACTTCCAGGGACAGAACAAACAGACGTTCACTATTCCGGCTGGTGGACGCCAGCGGGTGGAATGGATGGGTGTGGCCCAGGATGTGGCGGGAATTGACCTGACGTTCTTCGCCAGCGGCAGTAACGGCGCGTTCACCGATGCCAGCAAGCCGCCGCTAGGACAGGGCGCGGCGCGTCTGCTGCCGGTCTACAAGTTTGAAGTGCCGGAGACAGTAGGCACGGCGGGGGTGCTGCGTGAGGGGGATTCGATCACCGAGTCGATCCTGCTGCCGCGGCGTTTCAACGTGACACAGGGTTCGCTGGACGTTGTCATTGAGCCGTCGCTAGCCTCGGCGACGCTGGCCGGGCTGGACTACCTGCGGGCGTTCCCGCACGAGTGCATTGAGCAGACGATCAGCCGGTTCCTGCCGAACGTGATGACTTTCCGGGCGCTGGACCGGCTGGGGCTGACCAATGAGGCGCTGCGGCAGGCGCTCGAAGCTGATGTGAGTCTGGCGCTGCAGAAGCTCTATGCCCAGCAGAAAGCTGACGGCGGCTGGGGCTGGTTCGTCCAGGACCCGAGCAATCCGCTGACGACGGCTTATGCATTGATCGGTTTGGCGGAGGCGAAGGCCAGTGGCTTCCCGGTGGCAGACAGCGTGATTGAGAGTGCACAGAACTTTCTGCGGACGACATTTATCGTGCCGGATCAGACCCAGCCGGTCTGGAAGCTGAACCGACAGGCGTTCATTTTGTATGCGCTAGCACGTTCCGGCGCACCGGATGCCAGCCGGTCGGCCAATCTGTTTGAGGCGCGGCAGCGGTTGAGCCTGTATGCCCGGTCGTTCTTGGCGCTGAATTTCTACCTGATCGACCCAACAGATACCAGTCGTACTGATGTGCTGCTGTCCGATCTGGTCAATACAGCGATCCTGAGCGCGACAGGCGTGCACTGGCAGGAATCGGAGTACGACTACTGGAACTGGAACACCGACACGCGCACGACTGCCATCGCGCTGGAAGCGCTGGTCAAGCTGGCTCCTGAGAACAACCTGGTTCCAAACGTAGTGCGCTGGCTGATGACGTCACGGACGGCGGATGCCTGGGAGACGACCCAGGAGACGGCTTGGAGCGTGATGGCGCTGACTGACTGGATGCAGGTGTCTGGCGAACTCCAGCCGGATTATGAGTATTTGGCGGTGCTGAACGGCCAGACGCTGGCCGAGGGCGCAGTGACGACAGCCAACGTCAGCGACCGGGTGGAACTGCCGGTGCAGGTGGCGGCGCTGTTGAAAGATCAGGCCAACCAACTGGTCATCAGCCGGACGGACGGCAATGGCGTGCTGTACTACACGGCGCATCTGAAAGCCTATCTGCCAGTGCCGGAAGTTCAGCCGGTGAACCGGGGCTTTATCCTTGAGCGGCGCTATACCCTTCCGGGCAGCGCCGACCCGGTGACCGAGGCACGAGTGGGCGACCTGCTTAATGTGCGGCTGACGATCATCGTGCCGGAAGACCGGCAGTATGTCGTTATCGAAGACCCGATCCCCGCAGGAACTGAGGCGGTCAACCCGAACCTACTAACCGAACAGCAGGTCGGCACGCAGCCAGAGATTGACACTGGCGATCCGCTCAGCCGAGGCTGGGGCTGGTGGTGGTTCAGCAATATTGAGTTCCGGGATGAGAAGGTGGTGCTGTACGCTACTTACCTTCCAGCAGGAACGTATGAGTTCCGCTACTCGATCCGCGCCGGACTGCCGGGGATTTACAATGTCATCCCGGTGACGGGATACGAGTTTTACTTCCCGGAGGTCTACGGGCGCAGCGCGGGCAGCGCGTTCACGGTGCTGCCGGCGGAATAAGCGCGGTGGTGCGCTCTCATGGCTGGCAGCGAGACGATCCGTTTGATCGAGGCACTGATCCAGGTGGGGGAAAAGCGGCAGGCACGACGCCGGCTCCGTCCGCTCCTGGATCAGTCGCCCACGCCGGAACTGTGGATGCTGGCAGCGCAGGCTTGCGAAGATCGTGAGCAGGAGATGGGCTGCATCCGGCAGGCGCTTAGGCTTGACGCGGAGTATGCCCCAGCACTGAAACGGGCTGCCGAGTTGGAACAGGCGCCGGCGAAGCCGCTCTCCCTGCCGCCGGTAAGGCCGCGTCCGCGGCGGGAGGCGGTGAACGCCTTTGCTGACCGCGAGGCGAATCGCCAGCGGACACGGCGCTCGTGGAACCGGGTGTATCTGGTCGGGGTGATTCTGTTGAGTCTGTCGTCAGCTTACTTCGTGCTGACGTACTTTGGATCACCGATTCCGGCGCAGATTCGCCAGTGGTTCAGCGGTGAGCAGCCAAGCAGCCGCCGGCCTGATTTTGGCCGGCCGGTTGGAGTGGGCGATCCAGCGCAGGGAACGTCTTCCGCGCCGAGTGGGATGACGCCGGGAACAGAAGTCACACCGGGAAGTTATTCGACGCAGGCAGCGTCCGAAGGCGTGCAGATCCGCCCGCAGAAGACAGAAGCGCTCAGCGAAGGCAGTCCGGCCAGCGATGTGCTGGATGCGGGCTTTCTGCATGAATATACGTTTGATGTGCCAGCCGGCGCGGAACTGGCGCTGGCGGTGCAGTTCTTCTCGCCAACGGCCAAGTCGGTGGGGCGCAACGTGGCGATCATCGACCCGGACGGCTACAACGCCGACGCGCTGTGCGAGCGCAGCCAAATTCTGGTAGACGGGTCAAGTGTGGCGTTCATCTGCAGCATCCCACGCGGAGGGCGGTACAAGGTGCAGATTTGGGGGCAGCCGGGTGAGAGTACTGGCGTTTATGTCGTGACTTATGATGTGGCACGTTGAAAATCGACCGAAGCAGTCCATTGCTGATGAGGAAAACGCGATGACCATTTGGAAGCGTTGTTGGGGGTGGATTCTAGTTGTTCTATTGGCTATCGGATTCGGAACACAGGGTGAAGCTGCGCAGGCCCAGTCTTCAGGTGTTAGTGATGCACGATTTGCGCGGCTGGCGAGAGGGATCAACCTGACAGGTTGGTTCTGGTACGCACCCGATGATATTGATGGTCGTTTCTCCGATGCGGATTTTGCGCTGATTCGTGATTTGGGATTCACGTTTGTCCGCGTGCCGATTGATCTGGGGTTCGTATACAACCAAGGCAGCGGCAGTTTGAATGCCGAGAATGTGGCACACATTGACCGCGGGCTAGAGCGTCTGCTGTCTTATGACCTGGCTGTGGTTGTCGATTTGCACAGCACTTCGCTGGATGACTCAAATGCCGGCAATTATTCTGGCGGGTTAGAAGATCCGCTCTTTGTGGAGACATTCATCGAGTTCTGGAGGCTGTTTGCAGCACATCTTCAGCAGTTTGATGCAGAGCGTATTTTCATCCAACCGATGAACGAACCAGTGTTTGACGACCAGCCGTCAGATTGGCTGCCGATTCAAGAGCGCCTGGTGATGGCTATCCGTGAAGCTGCGCCGGAGAATACGATTCTTGCTACGGGGGCGCTTTGGTCCGGGATTGATACACTGGTAGAGATGAAGCCCTTAGATGATCCGAATGTGGTCTATGATTTCCACTTCTATGACCCGTTTCCGTTTACCCATCAAGGAGCAACCTGGACACTTGAGTGGGCGAAGGTGCTTCAAAATGTCCCTTATCCTTCCACACCGGAGAACATCCAGCCATTAGTGGATACCCAGATGGACGATGAAGCCAGAGGCGTTTTGGAAGGCTATGGGATGGAACGCTGGAATGCCGAGCGCATCCGGCAACGAATGGAACGTGTCTTCAACTGGGCACAGACCTACGGCGTGCGCGTGATCTGCACCGAGTTTGGGGTGCTCCAAGACGTTGCGCCGCCGGCTGACCGGGTGCGATGGATCGGCGATGTGCGGACGCTGCTAGAGTCCTACGGCTTTGGGTGGGCCATGTGGGAATTTGATGGTAGTTTTGGATTGGTGTGGCGGAAGGGGAATAATGTCGAACTGAATCGCGCGGTGGCGCAGGCCCTCGGACTAAATGTTGTTTCACCGTAGTGATTGGCTCAAGGTTTGCGCGGCGCAACCGGGGCTATACTGAGGCCAGGGAACAGCTCCGGCGAAAGGCGAACCGTATGGCAGAGGTCAACCGCTTTGGCCCGTATCAGGTTCATGACAAGCTCGGTGCGGGTGGGATGGCGGTCGTCTATAAGGCGACGCAGACTGAGACCGGCCAGACCGTCGCGCTCAAAATTCTGCGCTCGGCGCTGATGGAACAGCCGGGTATGGTCGAGCGCTTCTTGCAGGAAGTGACCATCACGCAGCGGCTGCGGCATCCGAACATCGTGCCGATCACCAACTCTGGGGCGATCAAAGGTCGCTACTTCCTAGAAATGCCCTATATGTCTGGCGGGACACTGGCCCAGCGCTTCGCCCAGCCCGCCGAAATCCACAGCCAAGAGGCCGTCCGGCTGCTGCGGAATGTAGCCGCGGCGCTGGATTACGCTCACCAGCAGCACGTCATCCACCGTGATCTGAAGTTGGAGAATATACTGCTGAACGGCGGCGGCCATGCGCTGCTGGCTGATTTCAGCATCGCTCGCATCCGAGATGCCTCGCGGCTGACCGCTACCGGACATATCATCGGCACGCCGCTGTATATTTCACCGGAGCAGGCGCGCGGCGCAGCAGATGTGGATCACCGGGCTGATCTATACGCGCTGGGGGTGATCGCTTATGTGCTGTCTGTAGGGCGGTTTCCGTTCGTCGGCTCCAACCCGCTGGCAATCCTGAACCAGCATCTGCGCGAGCCTGTCCCTCCGCCGACTGAGTTCAATCCGGCGCTGCCGCACAGTCTGGATGCGGTGCTGGTGAAGGCGCTCGCCAAGTCTCCCAATGAGCGCTACCAGAGCGCCGATATGTTCGTCGAAGCCTTTGCGCGGGCGTTCGCTGATGCCGAGATGATGCGGACGTTCGTTGATCTGCGCGGCTCCCAGCCGATTGAACTGATGGGGGCTGATCCAGCTCCGCACGGCGAGACGGCTGAAGTGTTCTACCAGCAAGCAGTGGCAGCATCTGATCCAAAAGAGGCGATCCGGTTGTTGAAGCGGGCGCTGGAACTGGAACCGCTACACTCGAAGGCGAACCGGCTGCTGTTCCAACTGGAGGGGGCGACGCCAGTGCTTAAGGAATCGCGCTCGGCGACTCCCGCGCCGGTCGTGGCAACCGAGCCGCTCCGCAAGGCGGCTCCACGCCAGAGAGAGCATGGCATGGGCTTCTGGATCAGCATCTCGGCGGTCGTGGTGCTGGGATTCACCCTACTGGTGTATCTGCTATACAACAGCGGGACGCCGCTCGGCCAGCAGATCGGGGATCTGCTCACGGGCAAGCGGCCGGTTACGCAGATCAACGGGACTCCAGTCCAGTTCATCCCGAACGTGGTGCTGACCGTCAGCCCGTATCAAACCAGAGAGGTTGTTCCCGGCGCAGAACGCATGCGGGGGGTAGCTGAGAACGGCATTGCCTACGATTACACCCTCAAAGTCAAAGCAGGGCGGACGTACAACGTCGTGGTGGTGTTCAGTTCGCCGACTGCGACACGGGTGAACAAACAGGTTGCCGTACTCGACGCCAATGGCTTGAGTGCCGAATCACGCTGCCGGCGCGAACCGCCCATCGATGCGAATATGGACATCAGCGCCATGCTGACCTGCACGGTGGATGCCGATGGGGTGTGGCGGGTGCGGGTCTTCGGCGTCGAAGGCGAAAGCACCGGCGATTACTTTGTGCGCGTCGATCAGAGCGGATGAGCCGGAGCCAGGAAGTCGCCGATCAACTGATTGACCCGCTCTGGCTCTTCGTGCTGCACCCAGTGGGTCGCGTCATCGAAGAAAAACAGTTCACCCTGGTCGCAGAGTTCTAGGCTGGCCTGAGCCATCTCCCACTTAAGGAAGCGATCTTTCTTGCCCCAGAGGATGCGGGTAGGCATCTTGACACGCGGATCTGGGGTCTGGGCAGGTGCTCGCTGGACGACGGCACGATACCAGTTGAGCATGGCTGTGATCGCACCCGGCTGCCGCCATGCCCGGCGGTATTCTGCTAGGTCTTCCGGTGTGAATGTCCCGCGGCGGCTGGTTCCGGTGAGTGCTTGGGTGAAGGCGCGGACATCGGCCTGACGGATAATGAGTTCCGGCAGGATGGGAATCTGGAAGAAGCCCATGTACCAGCTTTTGAGGCGCTGCTGCGGGTCGGTCAGGACAGTCTTGCGGAAAACATTGTGATGCGGGACGTTGAGGATCACCAGCTTGGCGATACGATCCGGGTATTTGCAGGCTGTCCACCAGGCGACGGCCGCACCCCAATCGTGGCCGCCGAGGTAGGCAGTATCCCTACCAGCGGCGTCGATCAAGCCAGTGACATCGGCGGAGAGTGCATCGAGGTTGTAGGCGTCGATGCCGGACGGCTTTTCGCTGAGGTTATAGCCGCGCTGGTCAGGCGCCCAAACGCGCAGCCCATGGGAGGCCAGGGCGTCGATCTGTTTGCGCCACCCGTACCAGAATTCCGGGAAGCCGTGCAGCAGGATGACGAGCGGGCCATCGACCGGCCCGGCCTGGACGACATGCAGCCGCACGCCGTTGGTGACGATGGTTTCGTGGTCGTAGGGGATCATTTCAGGCATCCTTGACGTCCTGATGATTCATTGCAGGTTGATTATAGCACTTAACGGCGGCCTCTCATCCAACTGAGGAGGCGCGGCCAGAGGCGCGTATAGGCAGTATAGAGGGGTGGGAAAGGGGCGTAATCCCAGGCTCCAATGTGGCGGACGACGGTTCCCCGGAAGCCGCGCTTGAACTCGTAGACACCCCACATCGCGTCAGATTCGTCGAAGGTGTCCGGCGCGCCCCAGAAATCGTAGGTGGCGCAGCCCTGCGCCTTGGCCCAGCGGATGGCCTCCCACTGGAGCAGATAGTTGGGCATTCGCTCGCGTTCTTCGTTGGAAGATGCGCCGTAGAAATACCAGCAGACCGAGCCGAAGCGGAACAGGATGACATGGGCGATGGGGTAGCCTTCGACCTCGGCTAGCAAGGCGTGGGCGAGGCCGGCTTCCATGAAGGAGCGCCAGGCCAATTCGTAGTAATCTGGTGGGCGGATCAAGAAGGCGTCGCGCTCGCCGGTAGTCTGGTAGAGCGCATAGAGCGTTGGAATGTCGGCGACTCCGGCTGGACGGATGGTCACGCCTTTCTTTTCCGCCACGCGAATTTTGCGGCGGGTATTCTGGCTCATGGCGGCCAGCAGGTCGTCTTCGCTGCGGGTCAGGTCGAGCTTAAGGGTGTTGCGGAACTGCACTTGATCGCCGGAGAAGCGCCAGCCGCGCTCGCGCAGGGCTGCCGTGAATGCCTGCCCGGCGGCA
Organism: Anaerolineae bacterium; assembly: GCA_034431625.1. Lineage (GTDB taxonomy): Bacteria > Chloroflexota > Anaerolineae > Aggregatilineales > Phototrophicaceae > CFX2. The sequence continues at coordinate 123,270 of DAOUCY010000005.1, forward strand.
TCTTCGGCAGCATCGGGTTCGCCGGGGATGCCAGTTCCGGCCACGACATCGGGATCGATCTTGAGCCAGAGCGCACCCTGCCGCCGGGCAAGCGCCTGGAGATGATCCAGCACCTCGGCGGCCAGGGCAGTATCCCGATAGTCGAGGGCAGGGCCTTTGGAGACGACCATCAGCTTGAACGGGCCGATCCGCCGGATGCCGACCGAGGCCAGCGCGACCATTTCCCCTCCGCGCCGGAAGGCCAGTCGCAGCGGCTGCCAGCCGGTGGTCTGGCGCTTGAATTCACCCCATTCCCAGCTTTGCAGGATGTGGGCATAAGGCAGGCGGCGCAGCGCTTCGTTCCAGGTGTCGCGGTCGGTGATGGGCGTAATCGTCAGCATCAGGTCAGGATTTCATGCCATGCAGGTGACGTTTCAATTCCAGCAGAACCCCATTTTTAGGGGGAATGGTGTGACCCCAGGCGGCGCGAGCAGGATTATACTGGAATTGTAGCGTGTTTGTGACCTCATGCGGCTGCGCTGACCGGAGCCGTCCCCGCTTTCTCCCCACTACTGTCCTCCCGGCGCAGTCCATTTGAATGGTGGAGGAACGTGAAATGAACCTATCGCGTTCGCATCAGACTGAGACGTCACCTGCGCCGCGTGGCAGACTGCCGGTTCGCACGGTAATTGGTTTTGTCGTTTTCCTCGTACTTGGTCCCCTGGTTCTGTTCCTGGCAGCCGGGACAACCGACTGGATGATGGCCTGGGTGTATACCGGAATCTATCTGGCGGCCAGCGTCGGCACGCGGCTGATCGCTGTGCTGTCTGCGCCGGACATGCTGCATGAGCGGGCGCATTCGCTGGACGCGGCCGATATTCCCCAGTGGGATCGCTGGCTGATGCCGGTTGTGGCGCTGTTCGGCCTGTTCGTGAGTGTACTCGTCGCCGGTCTGGATCATCGCAATGGGTGGTCGGCGGAAGTGACGACGGGCGTGCAGTGGGTGGCAGCGCTGCTGGTCGCGGCGGGATACCTGCTGTCGTCCTGGGCGTTCCTGAGCAACCGCTTCTTTTCGGCGATGGCGCGAATCCAGACCGAGCGCAATCACACTGTCGTCGAGAGCGGCCCGTACCGCTTCGTGCGGCATCCGGGCTATGCGGGCGGGTTGCTGTCCTATCTGGCCTTTCCCTTCATGTTGGGAACGCTCTTAGCTCTGATCCCCGCCGTGTTGACGGGGGTGGCGCTCATCCTACGGACAGCGCTGGAGGACCGGATGCTCCAGAAGGGGCTGCACGGTTATGCGGAGTATGCGCGGCGGGTTCGCAGCCGCCTGATACCGGGCGTGTGGTAAAGCATTGTGCGGCAGTAACGAGGTGACAACACATCATGAACGCGCCGATAGAATGGCTGCTGGAAGGCGATCCCTGGATTGAATTCCGAACGCGGGTGGACCTGCTTGGACAGCCGGAAAGCGACGAAGTGGTGCAGTCCGCACGGCGGGCCATGCTGCAAGACGTCAAGCTCGATGCCGTTCTGACCGATCTGACGGGTTGGCCCGGCGCGGTGATCTCCAGCCACAAGAGCGCCGGTCAACCGTTTCACAAACTGACCTTCATCGCTGATCTCGGTTTGAAGGCCGGTGATCCAGCGGTGGCACACATCATCCCGCGCATCCTGGAACATCAATCTGCAGAAGGGCCGTTTCAACTGCCCACGAATGTCCCCAAGCATTATGGGGGCAGCGGAGAAGACGAATGGGCCTGGGCGCTCTGCGATGCGCCGCTGCTGGTCTATGCGTTGATACAGTTCGGTCTGGAAGATGAGCCAGCCGTCCGATCCGCCGTCGAGTACCTGATCGAATTGGTGCGGGCTAACGGTTGGCCGTGTGCGGTTTCCAAAGAACTGGGCAAATTCCGTGGGCCGGGACGCAAAGAAGACCCATGCCCATTTGCTAACCTGGCGATGCTCAAAGCTCTGGCGGTGAGCGCGAACCGGAGAGACAGCGACGCCAGTCGTACCGGGGCGGAGACGCTCCTGACCTTATGGAACGAAAGCGCCGAGCGTCATCCTTACATGTTCTTCATGGGCACAGACTTCCGCAAGCTCAAAGTGCCGCTGGTCTGGTATGACCTGGTGCATGTGCTGGATGTGCTGTCGCGCTTCCCCTGGCTGGCGCAGGATGCGCGGCTGCGGGATATGCTGGCGCTGCTGAAAAGCAAGGCCGATTCAGAGGGGCGTTTCACGCTGGAGTCCGTCTGGACAGCCTGGAAAGATTGGGAATTTGGGCAGAAGCGCGAACCATCGCGCTGGTTGACGCTACTGGCTTGGCGCATCATCCGACGGGTGGAGGGGGCGTAGCTGTCTGAACAATATCACGACCTGCGCTGATCTGATTTGAGGAGCCATAAGGACATGAAACGCGACCTGTGGCGAACATTGGCACTCATCGGGGCAGGCTGGTTTATCCATGATGCAGCCTGGCATTTTCTGATGGTTGCCTATGGTATGACGGGGTTTGTGGCGCTGGAGTTCAGCCTGCCAGATTTAGCGCCGTTTGGCATACAACCGGATCAAGGGATTCAAATCCTCGCGCTGGCAATTGCGCTTGGGCTGGCGCTGCTGCTTTTATATCTTGCCCGACGGCTGCGCGTGAAGGCTTAGCAAGGCGCTGCTAAGAATCGGTCAGGCGATTCCCCTCCGCACGCGAAGCGCGAGCTGGTACGCGGCGTAGAGCAGGGGGTTGTAGACGTGATCCCACGCGCCGAGTGAGCGGACGATCTGTCCGCCCCAGCCGCGCTTGAAACCGTAAACTCCCCACAGGCCATCCGAGCGCGTCTCGAACTGGGCTTCGAGGGCGGCTTCGTCGGCGTCGGGAATGCCCCACATATCGTACCAGCGGCAGCCTTTGGCCTTGGCCCACTGGATGGCTGCCCACTGCACGCCGTAGGCGGCCATCAGATTGCGCTTGGTATCGGATGATGCGCCGTAAAGATACCAGGCTGATGATCCCAGCGCGAAGACCATGATCCCTGCCATTGGATCGCCCTCGTGGCTGGCGAGGATCAGGGCGGCGTGCCCCTGCGGGACGAACAGGTCATAGGCTGCGGCATAGTAAGCTGGCTCGTGGACGCCGAAGGCGTTGCGCGCCCCGGTGGTCTGCATCATGGCGGTGAAGATAGGCAGGTCAGCACGGGAGGCTTCCCAGTAGAGAATGCCGTTCTTTTGCGACTGGCGGATTTTGCGGCGTGTTCCCTGGTTCATCCGAGCAAGAATGGCCTCGTCGCTGCCGGAGAGGTCGATCAGGATGGTGCGCGGCGGCTGGATGGTTTGCTGACTGAGCTGGAAACCGAAGCTGCGCGGATCAGGCAGGCTTTCGCCATCTAGGGCGATTCCCGGTTCCCACTTGAGGAAGGCGGCGCGGTGACGCCGGGCGGCCGCATGAACCGCCTGCCACAGCGCCGCGTTTACTTCACCCAGCGGTCCCATCGCCAGGTAGGCCATCGTCCCCAATCTCAATGGCAGGTGGCGGAACAGAAGCTGCGCCCCGCTGATGATCTGGCCGGACTCGTCCGCGACGGCGACTCGTTCACAATCCCAGCCGTAGCGGCTCTTGAGTGTTCCCCAGGCGGACTGCTGGAGGACATGGGCGCGGGGCTGCCCGCTGATGAAGGTATCCCATTGGTTGGGAGAGGGGGTCAGGGTGGTATTCATGTCACTGTTTTAGAAGATGCGGTGAGGAAAAGCAAGGCCAGGCGGCAGTTTCAAAAATCGGTGTGAAAACAGGGTTGGACTGCCTTTGTGATCCGGTGAGGGTTGTGTTAGAATGTGCCCCGTTTGTTCCGTGGGGTGCAAATCGCATGTGTTGGCTGGTCAAGTCCCGCCAGTCGTTGCGGGACGATTGAGGCCTATGCTATACTCGTGCAGTTTGTCACAAGTGCTGCGCCAGCAGCGGCAACACCATGCCCGGCAGGGCACGACTAAAAAGGGTTAAACGAGGAGTTCGCTCCAATGACAGTGTTGAACGAGTGGGCGTTTATCGGCGTGTTTTTTTCGCTGGCGTGGGTCTTCCCGGCGCTGCCGATCCTCGGCGCGCGGCTGCTGGCTCCCCGTAAGCCCAATGCGATCAAACAGTCGACCTATGAATGCGGCGTCGAGACTGTCGGTGATACTTGGGTGCAGTTCAAGGTGCAGTACTACATCTATGGGCTGATTTTCTTGGTCTTCGATGTCGAAATCGTCCTGCTTTTCCCCTGGGCGCTGGCCTACAACCAACTGGACTTCTTCGGCTTCTTCGCCGGGTTGATCTTCATCTTTTTCCTGTTTGATGCTCTGGTCTATGCCTGGCGCAAAGACGCGCTGGAGTGGATTTAGTCGACTATGGAACAGACCGTGTGCGATATCAACCACCTCGTCGAATGTCTGGTCTTGAGCGGTGTTAATCGTGATCTAGCAAACCTGCTGACCTTAATTGGCGGTGTGGTGCTGGTCGCTACTGTGCCGCTGGTCACGGTGATCTTTCTGATCTGGATCGAGCGCAAGGTTGCCGCCCGCGTTCAGGATCGCCTCGGCCCCAACCGCGTTGGGCCGTTCGGTCTGCTGCAAACGGTGGCGGATGCCCTCAAGATGCTCACCAAAGAGGACATCACCCCAAATGGCGCTGATAAGTTCATTTACAACCTCGCACCGATCATTGCCTTCGCGTCGGTGGTGCTGATCTGGGCGGTAGTTCCATTCACGCCGCTGCACATCGGCGCTGATTTGAGCATCGGCATACTGTACTTCGTGGCGGTGGCTTCGATTGGCACGGTCAAGATCATGATCGCGGGCTGGTCGAGTAACAACAAATACGCGCTGTTGGGGGCCTTCCGCACCATCGCGCAGCTTCTCAGCTACGAAGTGCCGCTGGTGCTGTCGCTGCTGGTTCCAGTGATGATTGCTGGAACGCTGAGCATGCAGGAAATCGTTCGCGACCAGGGCGGCATGTGGTATGTCTTCATGGCTCCGGTGGCAGCGGTGATGTTCTTTATCGCCAACCTTGCCGAAACAGGACGCGCTCCTTTCGACCTACTGGAAGCTGAGTCGGAGATTATCGCAGGCTACAACATTGAATACTCCGGCTTCAAGTGGGGTATGTTCATGGCGGGCGAATTTATGCACGCCTTCACTGCCTCGCTGCTGGCTGCCGTCCTCTTCCTAGGCGGTTGGTGGGGACCGGGTGTTGAGCAGGTTCCTGCGCTGGGCTTCATCTATCTGGGTCTGAAGACAGGCGTGGTTTACTTGTTCTCTCTGGTACTTCGCAGCACAGTGCCACGCGTCCGCATCGACCAGTTGATGTCACTGAACTGGAAGTGGTTGGTACCGATCTCGGTAGCGAATGTGCTGATTACGGCCTTCCTGCTCCAGGTGGTCAAACTGCTGGGATTGTCCCCGGTGGATGGATCGCTGGGGGCGGCGCTGCCGCAGACTCTCATCTTGCTGCTGGGCAATCTGGCGCTGGTGATGGTGGTGCTGAACGCGCTCCGGAATCAGGGACGGGTGGCGCGGATGGCTGCGCAGGGTCAGCAGGAAACAGCGCTGGCGCTGCATGACGAGACCATGCCGGTCACGTCCGCGGGAGATTAACGCTTGCGGAGTGTGATGGGCATTCACGAGCGGTGATGGATGAAACCGGATGAAGGTTAGATTATGCCAAATGCTTTAGATGCGACGACCCTACAATTCAATGCCTCGACCGTCGCCTTCATTGTTTTCGCGCTGTTCAGCCTGGGTGGGGCGCTGGGTGTGGTGACGACCCGCAACCTGGTTCATGCCACGCTCTATCTGATTTTGAGCCTGTTCGGGGCGGCTGGGTTCTTCGTGCTGTTGAGCGCGCCGTTCATGGCGGCGGTGCAGGTGCTGGTTTACATCGGCGCGATTGCGATCTTGATCGTCTTCGCTGTGATGCTCACCCGGAGTATGACCCGGCTGCGTGACCTCTACAACGCGCAGTGGGTGCTGAGTGCGGTCGTCGCGGGGGTGTTGTTCGTGCTGCTGATGGCGGGTGTGATCCTGCCGTCGTTTGGGGTGAATACCCCGTTGGGGCAGCGCGAAGTTTCCGATGTTGTGACGGGCACAGTTGATCTGGGGAAGGCTCTGGTAGACCAGAACCAGTATGTGCTGCCTTTCGAGGTGGCATCGCTGCTGCTGACGGCAGCGATGATCGGCGCGATTGTGATTGCGCGGGATGATAGGGAATGAGACTGTGCGGCCGGGCCAAGCGGCTCGGCGCCGGATGCCGGGGAGATAAGCAGCAATGATTCCGTTGTGGATGTATCTGGCAGTAGCGGCAGGGCTGTTCTGTATCGGAACCTATGGGGTTCTTTCGCGGCGGAATGCGGTCGCGGTGTTGATGAGCGTGGAGCTAATGCTGAACGCCGTCAACATCAACCTGATTGCCTTCTGGCGCTATATGGAGCCGCTGAATATGGCGGGGCAGGCTTTTGCCGCGTTTGTGTTCGTTGTGGCGGCTGCCGAAGCGGCCGTCGGGTTGGCGATCATCATCTCGGTTTACCGGCAGCGGCGGTCGGTCATCGTTGAAGATGTGAACATGCTCAAGTGGTAACGAGCAGCGTTGACGAGAGGCGGGGGCGAACCAAGTGTTCGCCCCTACCGTGTGCGCGATTTTCGGTTCGGTAACGAAGGTCGAAAGCTATGGACTTGAATAGTTTCTTGAGCGATCCCAATTTGCTCCCCTGGCTCGTACCCGTGGGACCGCTGCTGGCATTCTTCATCATTACGCTCGTCACTAACCGGGCAAAGATGGTTCCAGCAGCTAGCCATGACTACAGCGATCACAACCACCCGGCCTATCCGGGGTTGACCGTGCCAGTAGTCAGCGACACCAGCCGGGTCGTCAGCATCGTTGTCGGTATGGCCGGTGTGGTGGCGGCTTGGCTGATCAGTCTAGCTGTAGTCAGCGATGGGCTTGGCGTGGGGACAGGTAAGCTGGGCAAGACCGTCTTTGAGAGCAGCGTCGAGTGGATGGCAACAGGCGCGACCCAGTTCAGCATGGGCGTGTTGGTCGATCCGCTGACGACCATCATGCTCGTCATGGTTCCGCTGGCCTGCCTGTGCATCTTCATCTACTCGATTGGCTACATGGCGCATGATGCCCGGCAGGCGCGTTTCTTCGCACTGATTTCGCTGTTTGCGGGCGCGATGCTGACGCTGGTTGTGGCAGATAACCTGCTGCTGCTGTTCGTCGGCTGGGAAGTCATGGGGTTGTGCTCGTACCTGCTGATCGGCTTCTGGTTCGAGAAGGAAAGCGCCTACAAAGCGGCCATCAAAGCTTTCACTACTACTCGCGTCGCCGATGTCATCATGCTGCTCGGCATTGCCTATCTCTACGCGATGACTGGCACGCTCAGCTTCCGCGAAATCCTCTATAACGAAGAGGTCCTGCATATGCTGGCGGAGACGCCGGCGATTGTCTTCGGCGGAATCAGCGCGGCTGGGTTGATCGGCATCTTCCTGATCATCGGTACCATCGGCAAATCGGCCCAGTTCCCGCTGCATGTCTGGCTCCCGGACGCGATGGAAGGCCCGACGCCCGTCAGCGCGATGATCCATGCTGCCGCGATGGTCTCCGCAGGTATCTACGCTGTCATCCGTATGTATCCGCTGTTTGAGACGGGGGGGCATCCACACGAGGGCGTCCTCACAGCTCCGCTGATGCTGATGGCGATTGTCGGCGCATTCACAGCGCTGTTCGCTGCCTCGATTGCGGTGGCGCAGAACGATGTCAAGCGCGTCTTGGCTTACTCCACGATCTCGCAGCTCGGCTTTATGATGGCCGCGCTGGGGATCGGGGCTTATATCGCCGCTGCCTTTCACCTGATTACCCATGCCTTTTTCAAGGCGCTGCTGTTCATGGCTTCCGGTTCGGTCATTCACGGCATGGAGCATGGTGACCATCACGTCCACGAGCATGCAGGGCACGACGACCACGCCGAACCGAAAGCACTGGCTGCCCACGCGGGCGACCATGACGATCACGGTCACCATGATGACCACGGCCATGATGCCCATCACGATGCCCATAGTGGGCATCACTTTGACCCGCAGGATATGATGAACATGGGCGGTCTGCGAAAGACGATGCCGGTCACCTTCATCACCTTCCTGATCGGTGGGCTGTCTCTAGCGGGCTTCCCGCTGGTGATGGCCGGCTTCTGGTCGAAAGACGAAATCCTGGCGGATGCTTGGTTGGGGACGAGCAAGGGTTTTGGGCCGCACGCCTTCGTCTTCTTCCTGCTGGCGATCGCGGCTTTCATGACGGCCTTCTACACCATGCGGCAGTTGGGGCTGACCTTCATGGGCGAACCCCGCACCGAACAGGCCAAGTATGCCAACCTGGGGCAGGGCGTGGTCAGTGTAACTATGACGCTGCCGTTGATTATCTTGGCGTTCTTTGCCATCTTCGCCGGTTTCGTCGGTGTGCCGCCCTCATTCCCGGTTCTTGGTCCGATTTTCTCGCCGCAGGTTAACCCGTTCTTTGAGTTTGTTAAGTATACGCTGCTGCCGGAAATGCAGCCGCCGAAGCCGCCTTTCAACTGGATTCCGGTGCTGACCTCATTTGGCGTGGCGCTGGGCGGCTTATACCTGGGCTGGCGGATGTACTGGCGTAAACCCCTTCAGGCGGGTGAGCCAGACCCCATGGTCGCCATTCTGGGCGGATTGTACCCCGTGTTGAAGAACAAGTACTACCTGGATGAGGCCTACGAGCGCGTCTTCGTGCGTCCCTCCCAGGTCTTCTCTTCAGTGGTCGTCAGCCAGTTCATTGACCGTGGGATCATCGACGGTCTGCTGCATACGATTGCCCGTGTGTTCATCTGGATCGGCGATTTCCTCAAGCTGCTGAACATGTGGTTGATCGACGGTGTGGGCGACGGCATCCCCGAACTGGTGGCAGCGGTGGGCGTCTGGTTCCGTCGCCTGCAAACCGGGCGCATCCAGCAGTACATGCTGCTGGTCGTAGTGGCGTTGATCCTGATAGCGGTCGTGTTCGCGGTCTCGTCGGGATTGGCGGCGGGCGGTTAAGGTAGGAAAACGATCATGCAACCGATTTCGATTTTCGGTATCGACATCCTGACTTTCCTGGTGATTGCGCCGGCTGTGGGCGCGGCGCTGGTGATGGTAATGCCAGGGAGCCAAAAGACGCTGGTGCGCTGGACGGCCCTGGCGATATCGGTGATTATCGGCGCGCTGTCCATCGCCGTCTTCGCCAACTATGACCGCAGTCAGGCCGGCTACCAGATGGTCGTCGATGTGCCCTGGTTTACCCTACTGGGGGCGCACTGGCATGTTGGTGTGGATGGCATCAGCGCGGCCATGGTGCTGCTGACCGGCATCCTCGTTCCGCTGGCGATCCTCATCAGCTTTGAGATCGATGAGCGCGTAAACGCCCACATGGCGCTCCTGCTGTTCTTCGAGACGGGGCTGTTGGGCGTCTTCGTCGCCCTCGACCTGATGATCTTCTTCCTGTTCTACGAGTTGAGTCTTGTCCCGATCTACTTCTTGATCGATCAGTGGGGTGGGCCGAACCGCAAGTACGCTTCGACCAAGTTCTTCATCTACTCGGTCGGTGGTTCGCTGGGGATGCTGCTGGCAACCCAGTTGATCGGCTGGTCGATGACCCAGGTTCCCGGTGAGATTGTCACCGCAGCCGGGCTGAGCGGTTTCAATGTGGGCAGCCCGTCGTTTGACATCCCAACGATTACCGCGCTCTGGCCGCAGTTGAACCAGGTCGGCGGAACCTTCTTGGGGGTTTCGATGGAGACGGTCAAGGCGCTGGCCTTTATTGGCTTCTTTGTCGCCTTTTGCATCAAGGTTCCGGTGTGGCCTTTCCATACGTGGCTGCCGGATGCTCACAGCGAAGCGCCGACAGCAGGTTCGATGCTGCTGGCGGGCGTTATGCTCAAACTGGGCGCATATGGCTTCCTGCGGCTGGTGATCCCCTTCTTCCCGGACGTGTGGATTGCCCCGATAGACATCCTCGGCGCGATCCAGACCAACTGGGCGGGTATCTTTGCGTTCTTGGCGATGCTCAGCATTGTGTTGGGAGCTTTCGCCGCTTTCGGCCAGAATGACATCAAGCGGTTGGTTGCTTACAGCTCCGTCAACCACATGGGCTTTGTGGCGATGGGGCTGGCGGTGGCGGCGCTGGCTTACGGCCAGAGCTGGGCCGAAGCGACGACCGCGCACATGGAAAGCGCCATCATCGCTACCAATGGCGCGGTGCTGCAAATGTTCAACCACGGGCTAAGCTCGGCCGCGATGTTCTTGCTGGCTGGCGCGATTTACCATAAGACCCATACCCGCGATATGACCCAATATGGCGGCTTCTGGGTGAAGGCGCCCATCTACGGTGCGATCTTCATTTTCACCAGTATGGCAAGCTTGGGGCTGCCAGGATTGAACGGCTTCGTCAGCGAATTCTTGGTGGTGCGCGGATCGTGGTCGGTCTATACCGGGCTAACAATTGTGGCGATGCTCGGTCTGCTGTTCACGGGTGGGTATATCCTCAAGGGCATACGGGCGGTGCTGCATGGGCCATTCAATATGCACTGGAAGGATTACAATCTGGAGATCGAACTGCGCGAGGTGATTGCCATCGCCCCGCTGCTGGTTCTGATGCTGGTTACGGGCATTCTGCCGAACTGGATTTTGCAGGTCATCAATGACTCGGTGACGCGGCTGCTGGGGGGATAGCTGACCCAACCGGGGCGGCTGCACGCTGTAGGCAAAAGGGCATTCTATGGAGCAAGGATTTCAGTTTCCGATTTTGAGCGTGATCATCTTCACGCCGATTGTCGCGGCCGTAGTGCTGTTGTTCATGGACGGCCAAAAGCGCGACTTGATCCGGGGCGTGTCGATCACAGCGGCAGTCATCGTGCTGACGCTCTCGGCGGCCGTATTCTTCGGCTACAACAACCAGGTCTCGGCGCTCAAGGCTGACTTGGATGCCATCCAGCAGGATGGGCTGCCATACGCTTCTACCCGCATGTTCGACCGAGGACTGGCCTACGAAGAAAAAGTCCCCTGGATCGACCAATTGGGCATCAGCTACCACGTTGGCGTGGATGGCCTGAACGCGCCGATGGTGCTGCTGACGGGCATGGTTACGGTCGCTGGTGTGCTGATTTCCTGGCGCATCGATGACCGCACCCGTGAATTCATGGCCTTCTTCATGCTGCTGGTAGCGGGCGTTTACGGCGTCTTCGTGGCGATTGACATGTTCGTCCTGTTTTTCTTCTACGAACTGGCAATCTTTCCCATGTACCTGCTGATTGCGACTTGGGGATGGGTCAAGCTGCGCGAATATGCTGCCATGAAGCTGACGCTCTACATCCTGATCGGCTCGGTGATCGCGCTGGTCGGTGTCATTGCTATGGTGCTTGTCGCGCAGAACTTCTTCCTGAACGAAGGAGCAGCAGTGTTCCAAGCAGCCAAGGACGCCGGTATTCTGGAGCCGAATGCCCGTGAACTCAGCTTCAACATGACCCACCTGACGCTGGCGGCGGAAGCTGGTGCCTTCGATGTGGCCGGTTATGCAGGCATCGAGGCGATGACCTTCGCCAAGCTCTGGTTCCCGTTCATCTTCATCGGCTTCGGCGTGCTGGCCGGTATCTTTCCCTTCCACAACTGGTCGCCGGATGGACATGTTGCCGCGCCGACGGCCGTCTCGATGATCCATGCGGGCGTGCTGATGAAGCTGGGCGCGTATGCGGCGCTGCGGTCGGGGGTGCAGCTCCTCCCCAGCGGCGCAGAGACACATCTGCCCTGGATCGTTTTCCTGACGCTTATCAACGTCGTCTACGGGGCATTCATTGCCTTCCGGCAGCGCGACTTCAAGTATGTCATCGGTTTCTCGTCGGTCAGCCATATGGGGTTGGTCAGCATGGGCTGGGCCTCGATGAATGTGATCGGGATGACCGGAGCTGGGCTGCAAATGTTCAGTCACGGCGCAATGACGGCGCTCTTCTTCGGCTGCGTCGGCATGGTCTACGACCGGGCACACACCCGTGACATCCCCAGTTTGGGTGGGTTCGTCAAGCGGATGCCCTGGGTGGCTGTAGCCTTCATCGTCGGCGGTTTGACCAGCATGGGTATGCCCGGTCTGAGCGGCTTTGTCGCTGAGTTCCCGATCTTCACCGGGATGTGGCAGGCCTCGCAGGAGATCACACTGCAAATCGGTAGTTTCACCCTCTCCAACTACTACTCGATCATCGTCATCCTCTCGGCACTGGCGATTGTCATCACTGCGGCCTATGTGCTGCGCGTCACCGGGCAGGTTTTCTTCGGCAATTTCGACGAGAAGCGCTATCATGATGTCGGGGACATCGCCGTGACCGACCGAATCATCTTGATCCTGCTGGGGACTCCGCTGCTCATTCTCGGTGTCTACCCTGCCATCATGGCTCCCATGATCGAGGCCGGGTTGAGGCCGGTTCTCGCTATCCTCGGAGGTTCATAAATGGACGCTGCCGAATTTACGCTTGGGCAAAGTCTGCTGGTCATCCTGCCGGAGATCGGGCTGGCGCTGCTGGCCGTGATTGTCCTGGGACTGGATGTCGGCATTCCAGGAATCCTGCGCCCGTACTCCGAGGGCAGCAAGAAGAACATCGCCCTGGTGACCGGACTGGGACTGGGCATTCTGGCTTTCATCCCACTGCTGGCTTACCCCGGTTCTCCGGCGACACCCGTCGGCTTGTACTGGGGTGGTATGATCCGCTATGACTCGCTGGCACAGATCTTCAAAGTGATGATCTTAGCAGCGGCTTCGATCACCTGCCTGATGTCCATCGACGTGCATGGGGTAGGGCGTAAAGGCGAGTATTACCTAATCCTGATTGTCGCGGCGCTGGGCATGACGCTCATGGCCGGTTCCGCCGATCTGATTATGGCGTTTCTGGCGCTGGAAACTACATCGATCCCGCTGTATCTGCTGGCAGCTTTCCGCCGCGGCGATGACCGTTCGATTGAAAGCGGCGTCAAGTACTTTCTGTTCGGCTCGTTCGCTTCGGCGATCATGCTCTATGGTTTCAGCCTGCTTTACGGCTTCACTGGGCAGACCAACCTGTATCGCCTGGCCGACGTACTGAACACTGCTATGAGCAGTAACCCTATCCCGGTGTTGGGATCGATGGTGCTGATCGTGGTCGGCTTTGGCTTCAAGATCAGCGCCGTGCCCTTCCACTTCTGGACGCCGGATGTGTATGAAGGCGCGCCCACACCCGTGACGGCCTTCCTGAGCGTTGCCAGCAAAGCGGCCAGCTTTGCGCTGCTGGTGCGTTTCTTCGTTTCGGTCTTCCCGGCAGGATTGGTGATCGGCGGCGCGGAAATCCAGAACTTCTGGATCCAACTCATGGCTGCCGCGGCGGTCATCTCGATGACGTTGGGCAATCTTGTGGCGCTGGCCCAGCGCAACATCAAGCGCCTGTTGGCTTATTCATCCATTGCCCAAGCGGGCTACACGCTGATCGGCGTTGCCGCGATCCAAGCGCAGGCTGGCATCAGCCCGGAGGCACAGACTCTTGCTGCGCAGACGGCCGTCGCCTCCATCGGCTTTTACATGTTCATGTACGTCTTCACCAACCTGCTGGCCTTCGCTGTCGTCATCCTCTTCAGCGAGGCCACTGGCAGCGAGACCATTGCTGATCTGGCGGGGTTGAGCCGCCGCAGCCCGTGGCTGGCACTGATGATGACGGTGGCGCTGCTGTCGCTGGCAGGTGTGCCGCCTGCGGCTGGGTTCTTCGGTAAGTTCTTCCTGTTCCAGGCTGCTGTGCAGTCTGGCCTGACTTGGCTGGCGATCATTGGCGTGCTGAACGCTATCGTTGCCCTCTACTACTATCTGGTCGTCATCAAGGTGATGTACGTCGATCACAGCGAGGACGAGGACAAGCCGATCCCGTTCTCGCGTCCTTATGTCTGGGTGATGGCAGTCACGGCGCTGGCGGTGATTATCATCGGCACAGTCGGCGCGCAGCCGATCTTCAACTGGGCGGTCGAGAGCGCGCGTTCGCTCTTCTCGTAACAGACCCTACGAACCCCCTTCAGTGGCAAGCCTGGAGGGGGTTTTTGTGCCTTCAAACACACATCAACTACTCAGAAATGAAGGCCAGGGTCTGGTTGGCAAATATCGATTGCTTGTGATAATATTCGCGAACTCTTGGCATGTCTCGTCCCAGACCCGTCCGGCGAATCCGTAACCTGGCGCTGGCAGCAGTCGCCGCGCAGGCGGGATGCTGGGTGATCGTGGTTGTGATCGTAGCCCTGCTGGCTGGCCTCTGGCTCGATGCGCAGATAGGCCGGCGGGGGCCGTTCACAATTGGTCTGGTGATCTTAAGTATACCGGTCTCGTTGTTCCTGGTGTTTCGCATCGTTTTGAGGTTGATTGCGTCGATCGATCCTCCGACTCAAGATGAGCAGCACACGGACACATCTACTAGAGGAGGTTGACTGCTTCATGAGTTTATTGGTTGATAGAAGACAAGGAGATTCATCATGAGCGCAACGCAGCGCGGACTGGTGATCTTTGGCGTAATTGTCGTGGCCTTGTTCTTGTGCATCAGTGCCACCTTTAGCTGGATGCCGGCAGCCGGCTCCGGTGCGACGCTCCCGGTCATCGTCGTCCCTGGCGAACCCTACGACACGAAAGTCAACTTCCTGGGAATTCCCGGAATGGCGACCACCAATACCTGGGTCGCGACCCTGGTTGCGACGACCATCACCTTGCTAGTGATGGTGCTCGCCTGGCGAGCATCGCGTGGTTGGACGAAGGAAATCCCCGGTCGTTTCCAGAGCTTGATCGAGATGCTCGGTGATTTCGTCTACGGTCAAACCAAGAGCTTCACGCCCATCACACCGCTGTCCCGCAACTGGCTGTATCCACTGGCGGCCAGCATCTTCCTGTTCCTGCTGATCGCCAACTGGATGAAACTGCTTCCGGGCGTTGAAACCGTCGGTCTGCTGCACTGTGCTGGTGGCAGCTACCCCGAATATGGGTTCAGCATCACAGCCGGGCATCCAGTGCTGGGCAACCAGTTGTATGTCCCTCAGGCACTTTCCTCGGCGCAGCCCGCTACCGAGGAAGACTACCATCACTGCGAAGAATACAAAGAAGGTAAGATCGCCAAGCCCAGCAAGGAAGTCATTGCCGCAGCCTCGGCTGAGCTGCGCGAGCGCGAGACAGCTCTGCTGGCCGAACTCGACCCCCAGGTGAAAGCGGGTACGATCACTGAACAGGATCGCACTGATCAGGTCAATGCGCTGCGTTTGGAAGTGACCGAGACGGTCTGGCCGCACGCGGCGGTCGGTCTGGATGCGGATACGTTGGAGAAGGGCGTCGTACCTTACCTCCAGGTTATCACACCGTTCATTCGCGGTGCGACCACCGATTTGAACCTGACGCTGGGTCTGGCGCTGGTTTCGTTCGTCGCCATTCAGATTTTCGGTGTGATCACCCAGGGACCGAACTACATCCAGAAGTTCTTCAACTTCCGGGCGCTCGGCAACTTGGGCAAAAAGCCCATGGGCGCGATTGATTTCATTGTCGGGTTGCTCGAAATCGTTTCCGAACTCGGCAAGATCGTCAGCCTCACCTTCCGTCTATTCGGTAATATGTTCGCTGGCGGCATTCTGCTGGCGGTTATGGCCTTCCTGGTCGCCTTGTTCCTGCCGATTGTATTCCTCGGCCTGGAACTTATCATCACGACCATTCAGGCGTTCGTGTTTTCTGTTCTGACAATCGTGTTCTCGGCGCAGGCGATGGAAAGCCATCATGGCGACGAAGAACACCACGAAGCAGCGCACTAAATCGAGTCGCTGCGCTGCATCTGTGCTTAGGTTAATCTGACATTTTCTAAGGAGCGAAACGACAATGGGTCCTGGTGAACTCGAAACGGGTCTGAAGGCAATCGGTGCTGGTCTGGCGATGATCGGCGCGTTGGGTCCGGGTATTGGTATCGGTCTGCTGGTGCAGGGTGCGCTTCAGGCCATCGGTCGCAACCCCGATGCGGGTGGAACCATTCAGGCGAACATGATTCTCGGTATCGTCTTCGCAGAAGCGGTCGCCATTTACGCCCTGGTGGTTGCCCTCATCATCCTGTTCGTCCTCTAGTCGGCCGGACGAGGAGTGGTCTTCATGCACAAAAAACAAACCATCCAACGGCTGCTGCTCCTGGTGATCGTGCTGGGTGCTTTGCTGCTCAGCGCGGCTGCGGTTCTGGCTGCCGAAGAGACGCCTGCGCCGGCTGGCGCTGAAGGTGAAGCGGTTGCGGCGGCTTCCACCAGCCCACTGACGCCGCTGGGCATCAACTCAGGTTTCCTGATCGCCCAGATCATCAACTTCCTGATTATCTTCCTGGCGCTTACCTTCGGGTTGTGGCGCCCGATGCGGAACATGCTGGATGCGCGTGCCGCCAAGATTCAGAAGGGGCTGGAAGATGCCGCTGTTGCGGCCAATGCCCGCAAGAATGCTGAAGCGGAAGCCGAAACCATCCGCACCAGCGCCCGCGCTGAAGTTGGCAAGGCCATTGAAGAAGGCCGCCTGCGCGGTGAAGAAGTCCGCAAGCAGGTCATCGCCGAGGCTAACGCGGAAGCGGAAAAGATCCGTGCCGATGCCCGTGCCGCTGCTGCCAGCGAACGCGATGCCGAATTGGCCGGCCTGCGTGGTCAGGTGGCCGCGATTGCCATCGCCGCTGCCAACAAGCTGATCGGCGAGGCTATGGACGAGAAGCGCCAGAAGGCGTTGATCGACGACTTCTTCGCCAAAGTGCCGGATCGCGCCAAGAAGCTGGGTGGCAAGGTCGAAGTCGTCAGCGCCATGCCGCTGAGTGAAGCCGAGCAGAAGAAAGTTCGCAGCGAAGTGGGCAGCGATGATGTCACCTTCGTGGTCGATCCGAGCATTCTTGGCGGACTGATCGTCCGTTCGGGTGAGCGTGTCGTGGACGGCAGCGTCCGCAGCGGTTTGAACGAACTAGCGAGCCGCTTGAACTGATCTGGTCAAGTCGCTGACTTCTAAACCACAGAGACACGGAGAACACAGGGACATTGGCTTCTCTGTGCCCTCTGTGGCTCTGTGGTTTTGATTTGGGGTAGGGCTGATGCATCGCCTATCTGATCTGATCTCGTCAGTTCCCGGTGTTCTGCGTGTGACCGGGGATGCGGCTGTCACCGCGCCCGTTGTCGAAGATAACCGAGAGGTGCAGCCCGGCGGAGTATTCGTCGCCAGGCCGGGTATGGCCGTCGATGGGCATGATTTCATTCCAGACGCGATCCGCCGGGGAGCTGCCGCTGTCGTCGGAGAGCGCGTCCTCTCCGATCTAGACGTACCCTACGTCCAGGTCGAAAACGCTCAGGAAGCCACCGGTTGGCTGGCCGCCGCCGCGCATGGACATCCCTCGCGGCGTATGGTTGTCATCGGCGTAACTGGAACCGATGGCAAGACCACCACCAGCACGTTCATCCACAGCATCCTGCAAGCCGCTACAGGTGGCAAAGCCGGGTTGGTCAGCACAGTCGCGGCCACCATCGGCGATCAGATGGTTGATACCGGTTTCCATGTTACCACGCCGGGCGCGCCCCAGATTCAAGCATTCCTAGCGCGGATGGTCGAGGTTGGCTTGACCCACTGTGTGCTTGAGATGACCAGTCACGGCTTGGCCCAGGGACGGCTCAACGGCATCGATGTCGATATGGCCGTTCTGACCAACCTGACCCACGAACATTTGGATTATCACGGCACATTCGAGAACTACCGCGCCGCCAAAGCCCGCCTGTTCGAGATGCTGGAGCGCTCGCAGCGTAAACCTGGCCAGCCCAAGATCAGCATCCTGAACGCCGATGATCCCAGCGAAACCTTTTTCGCTCGCATCCCGGCAGATCGCGTACTCCGGTACAGCCTAGAAGCGGCCTCGGATTTCCGCGCTGGCGATATTACTTTTATGCCAGCCCGGACGTGCTTCCGTCTGGATGGACAGCCGGAAACTTATACGATCCATCTGGCAGGCCGCTACAATGTCGCCAACGCGCTGGCCGCCATCAGTGCCGCGCGCGGCCTGGGCATCGCTTCCGCCCACATCCAGGCTGGGCTGGCGGCTGTGCAGGCCATCCCCGGCCGCATGGAACGCATCGATGAAGGTCAGCCCTACACGGCTATCGTAGATTTTGCCCATACGCCCAATGCGCTCGAAAATGCGCTGAAAGCCGCCCGTGATATGCTCTCAACCGGTGGGCGTTTGATCGCTGTGTTCGGCAGTGCTGGGCTGCGCGACCGTGAAAAGCGCCGCTTGATGGCTGAAGTCTCAGCACGTCTGGCTGATTTCACCATCTTGACTGCCGAGGACCCCCGCACCGAGTCACTCGAAATGATCCTGCAAACGATGGCTGAGGCCGCCGCTTCGCAGGGAGCCGTCGAAGGCCAGACCTTCATCCGGGTTCCGGATCGGGGCGAAGCGCTCTTCCGCGCCTGCCAGATGGCGCAGCCAGGAGACATCGTTATCGCCTGCGGCAAGGGCCATGAACAGAGTATGTGCTTTGGTACAACCGAGTATCTCTGGGACGACCGCGAGGCGCTGCGGGCGGCCATCCAGGGTAGTCCGCTGCGGACGCTGCCGACCGCGCCGGTGATTTAGCGGCGGCTGTCCGGCGGTCAGGTCGCGCCGTTTCGTGGTACAATCCGCCCCAGCAGGAGGAGTGATGATCGACTTAGGTATTGTCATCGTCAACTGGAATACCAAGGACCTGCTTCGCCGCTGCTTGGAGACGGTTACCGCTAGCACGGGCGACTTCCACTTTCAGACCATCGTGGTCGACAATGCCTCCACCGATGGCAGCGCCGAGATGGTGCGGACGGACTTCCCATCAGTACAGGTCATTTCCAGTCCCATCAATGGTGGCTTCTCTTATGGTAATAACCTCGGCCTGCGCCATCTTGGTTTTCGTGGGCAGGGTGATGTCGATGCTGCCGCCCCGCGCTACGCCCTGCTGCTTAATCCGGATACCGAAGTTCCGCCGGATGCCTTCTACCGGATGGTGCAGTTCATGGATGCCCATCCTCAGGTTGGTGTTGCTGGTCCCAAGCTGGTGTTGGCCGATGGCAGTCTAGATCTGGCCTGTCGCCGCAGCTTCCCGACTCCGTTGGTCTCCTTCTACCGTTTTTCCGGGCTTTCAAGACTGTTTCCCAAGCATCCGCAGTTTGGGCGCTATAATATGACTTTTGTTGATCCTGACCAGGAGATCGAGGTCGATTCGGTCGTAGGTGCGTACATGCAGGTGCGGCGCGAGGCCATTGACCAGGTCGGTCTGCTGGATGAAGCTTTCTTTATGTATGGAGAGGATTTAGATTGGGCGTTCCGAATAAAAAGGGCCGGCTGGAAGGTGTATTATCACCCGCAGGTCGTGGTTCGGCACGTCAAGCGAGCCGCCAGCCGCAAGAGCCGCAAGGCGCAGTTCGAGTTCCAGCGAGCGATGCTGATCTTTTACCGCAAGCACTACCAGCAGACGACTCCACGGCTGCTGCACTGGATGGTGCTGGCGGCACTGCTGGTCAAGGGCGGCCCCAAACTCCTGCCAGAGATGCGCCAACCGCTCCCATCGGGGGCATGACGCCGGCTCATTCTCGCACCCCAGCGCATAACTGGGTGCGAACCATCCTCAGCATTCTGCAGGTCGGTGTTGATGCGGCCATGCTGACGGCTGGCTTCGTGCTGGCCTATGTTGCCCGCCAAGTGCTGCCTTTCTTCGGTATCCCCGATGTGCAGCCGGAATTCATCCTCTATCTACCGACCATTGCGCTGCATGTCGCCCTCATCATGGCGATGTTCTACTTCTCGCGCCTCTATCATCTCCCCCGCGCCATCAGTCGCATCGATCATGCTCGCCGCGTTACTGGGATTGTCACCGTGGGATCGCTGCTGGTCTTTGGCATCCAAGCCATCCTCTTCGACGGCACGATTTTCGGTGTGGACTACCCGCGCAGCCTGCTGTTCTATGTCTGGATATTCAGCGTCGTACTGGTCATCCTGGGGCGGGAAACGCTGCAAACCCTGCGTTACCAACTGCGAAAGCGCGGCATTGCCCGCGACAACCTCATCATTGTTGGCAATGGCAAGATCGCCCGTGATATCGCTCGGAAGATCAAGAGCAACACCGCTCTTGGTTACAACACTGTTGGTGTGGTCATCAACGGCAAAACCCGCACGCGCGGCAGCATCTGCGGCTTCCCGGTCATTGGCATTTATGTCGATCTCCCCATGCTGATCGACACTCTCGGCGTCGATCAAGTCATTATCGCCCTGCCGGACGCGCAGCGCGCCGAAATTATCAATCTGATTACCCTGTGCGAACGCGGCCGGGTGGACATCAAGATCTACCCGGACATGTTCGCCTATATTGCTGGCGATTTGAGCGTCGATGACCTCAGCGGCACGCCGCTGCTTACCGTCCGCGATATTGCCATGCGCGGCTGGCGGCTGAGCCTCAAGCGCGGCCTGGACATCATCGGCTCGCTGTTCGGGTTGATCTTCTTATCTCCGGCCATGCTTTTGACCGCGCTGCTGATCCGCTTAGAATCCGAAGGTCCGGTCTTCTATACGCAGGAGCGCATGGGTTTGGACGGCCGTCCCTTCCACATGATCAAGTTCCGCACTATGCGTCAGGACGCTGAAGCTGCTGGTCCCGGTTGGACTGTCAAGGATGATCCCCGCACCACCCGCATCGGCCGCTGGATGCGCAAAACCAACTGGGATGAAATCACCCAGCTCATCAATGTGTTGGTTGGCCAGATGAGTCTGGTTGGGCCGCGACCAGAGCGTCCGGTCTATGTCCAGCAGTTCCGCCAGCGCATCCCCCGCTATATGGAGCGCCACCGCGAGAAAGCGGGGATGACTGGCTGGGCGCAGGTCAACGGGCTGCGCGGCGACACCTCGATTGCCGAACGCACTGAGTACGACTTGTGGTACATCGAGAATTGGTCGCTTTGGCTGGACATCCGCATCATCATCCGCACTATCTGGAATATGCTGACCCGGCGTAACTCGAACGCTTACTGAGGCTGATCTCATGAACCTGGAGACGCTGACCGCGGCTATGCACGCCTTCGTCGAAAGTAAGGGCTGGTATGCGCCGGATTCGCCTCATCCGCAGACGCCGAAGAATCTGGCGATCTCGCTGGCGCTGGAGGCCAGTGAGGTGCTGGAACACTTCCAGTGGAGTGATACCGCCGATCCTGCCGAACTCAGCGGCGAACTGGCCGATGTGCTGCTCTATCTGCTCCAGCTTGCCAGTCTACACGGGATCGACCTGGGAACCGCCGTGATGGACAAGCTCCAGCATAATCAGGGCCGCGAGTGGACATCCTGACCTAACACCGGATCAGTCTGGTTACGCATGTTATATCCTCTCCCGCCGTTTGCCAATTCCTGGTATTATCATGTGCCGATTGTTGCCAACCAATAGGATTGCCCCCCATGCGAATGACCCAGTTGTTCAGCCAGACCCTCCGCGAAGCCCCTGGCGATACCGACATCGCCAGCCACCAGCTCCTGCTCCGTGCCGGATTCATCCGCCCGCTGGCCGCCGGCATCTTCAGCTACCTGCCGCTTGGCCGCCGCGCCATGACCCGCATCGAAGCGATCATCCGTGAGGAGATGGATGCCATTGGCGGCCAGGAAATCACTATGCCGGTCGTCCACCCTGCAGACATCTGGCAGGAGACTGGCCGCTGGTATCAGATCGGCCCGGAGATGGGGCGCTTCCAGGATCGCGCTGGCCGCGATATGGTGCTGGCGATGACCCATGAAGAAGTCGTGGGCGATCTGGTTCGCAAGGAAATCCGCTCCTATCGCCAGCTTCCGGCGCTCATCTACCACATTCAGACCAAATGGCGCGACGAGCCGCGCCCCCGCGCTGGTCTGATCCGTGTCCGCGAATTCACCATGAAAGACAGCTATAGCCTTGATGCTGATTGGGAAGGGCTGGATCGGCAGTACCGCGCCCATTACACCGCCTACTTCCGCATCTTCAACCGCTGTGGTCTGCCCGTCATCGCCGTCAAATCCGATACGGGTATGATGGGCGGTCGGCTGGCGCACGAGTTCATGTTCCTTGCGCCCATCGGCGAAGATACCCTTCTACTGTGCGATTCCTGCGGCTATTCCGCCAACCGTGAAGTCGCTCGCTTCGGCAGAGAAGCCGCTGCCAGTAGCCCGACTCTGCTTGAATTAGAGAAGATTGCCACTCCCAACACCACCACCATCGAATCGCTGGCGAAGTTCTTAGAAATTCCGGAATCGCGCACGGCTAAAGCTGTCTTCATGGTCGCGACCATCACAGAAGGCGAGCAGGATAACGAGCGTTTTGTGCTGGTGATCGTGCGCGGCGACCGCGATGTCAACGAGACCAAGCTGGCGAATGCCGTCAAAGCCAAAGCAATGCGCCCCGCGCATGACGAAGAAATTCGCGCAATCGGTGCAGTTGCCGGTTACGGTTCGGCCATCGGTGTCAAGAACGCCTTGGTCGTCGTCGATGAAATGATCCCTGCCTCGCACAACCTCGTTGCTGGAGCCAATGAGTCGGGCTATCACTTCCTCAACGTCAACTATGGCCGCGACTTCAAGGCCGACATCGTGGCCGACATCATCTCCGCCCGCGATGGCGACCCCTGTCCCAACTGCGGTCAGCCGCTCCGCACTGTCCGCGGGGTCGAGGTCGGCAACATCTTCAAGCTCGGCACACGCTATAGCGACAGCCTCGGCTGCACCTTCCTCGATCAAGAGGGCAAGGCACGTCCCGTCATCATGGGGTCGTATGGCATCGGTGTCGGACGGCTCCTCGCCTGCGTCGCCGAGCAGCACCATGATGACAAAGGGCTGATCTGGCCGGTCTCAGTTGCGCCCTATATGGTCTATCTGGTAGTCATTCCCGATGAGCAGGCCAAAGCTGCCGCCGAGCAGTTGTATACGGACCTGCGCGATGCGGGCATAGACGTGCTGCTCGATGACCGCGATGAACGCGCTGGTGTCAAGTTCAATGACGCTGATCTGATCGGCCTGCCGCTGCGTCTGACCGTGAGCAAGAAATCGCTGGAGAAGGGTGGTGTCGAACTCAAACGCCGCGACCAAGACAGCATCCGTGTGATCCCAATGGCCGAGGTCGTTACCCAGGTGCAGTCCGAAATCCAGACGCTCTGGGATGAACTCCGCGCTGGCATCCAAAACATCGAATACCGGGATTAACGTCAGAAATCCGTGTGCCTCGTCGGTCTCGACCTGGCACCTGTCTGTTCGGTCGAGCTGTGCAGCTCCCGAAACGGGGAGGAAGTCGTTCGTAAGCGGCTTCCTTCCTGAAATTCGGCGCGCTGCTAGAGACAAACTTGTACATCGCAGAGTCTTTCCCAGCAGTGCCTCAGAGTGAGAGTGCCCCGGGTAAGCCATGCCCAGGTATCCCCCTTTGTGCATTAATCCTAACATCTTTATGCAATATTCATCATTGAACCTTAAAGAAGGCCTGTTATGATTTTCACAATCGCAGTTACAATAGTTGATGTAACGGAAACGGTTCCAGGCGCGTATAATGGATCGAAGTCTGGTTCACAAATCAGATAGGGGTTTTCGCAAAAGTGTTACGAAAGGTTAATTTAAGCCGAGACGACTTGTTGTATAATCGAATTTCATCCATTTGGATGATTGTACCGTGGACGACTGATGGCAACTTTGCTATTCTGCACGTAGAAAACGAGTTCATATTACCGGTAGACTACAAGATCGGGTTGCTCAATCTAAAATTGCGCTGTGCCCTACCACCGGCTTCAATGTGGTCTGGTGGTATTGATTTTTAGGAAACTCTCATGGCTGCTTATTTAATCGTCGATGTTGATGATCTTTTGCTCCGGTTTAATAGCCGGGGCATTTCTGTAGATGTCCAGGAGTTGGCGGTTGGGCTGCGCGGTGGCGCGGCTTTGGCGGCCGGCCTCTTCAGCGCCGACAGCCTCAAGGCGGTTGCCGTTGCCAACTGGGGCGCGCATGGCCCTGCCGGAACCAACTTCCAGCGCATCTTTCGTTCCGCCGGTTATGATGTCTTCGATATGCCCCGGCGCGAAAGCCTCGCCGATGCGCTCATCATGCATTATTTCTCCTTCGATCCTGAACCGGTGGACGAACTCATCCTCGCGACCACCAGTACCGATCTTGTGCCGTTGGTGCGTCGTGTCAAGACCACCCGCAGCGCTCGCATCCGTATCTGGGGTGCAGAGAACGTGCTGGCCGGGACTGAACTGGCTGGTCAGGTGATCTTTCAACCCCTGGAGTCCCTTCCGGGCATTCAGACCAAGAATGTGGCGGTCTACATCGACTTCGAAAATATCGCTATCAGCTTGAATGAACAGGGTTTCATCGTCAACCTTGACCATCTGATCGACCGCTTCGTCACCCAGGCCAAAGCTCACGGCCAGGTCGTCAAGATGGCTGCCTACGCTCCTTGGGGGCAGCGCGGCAGCCTGCCGCCGCTCTTCGACTCAATGGGGCGCGAAATCTCCGATGACGCCCCTAGTCGTTTGATGCTGGCGAATATTGATCCGGTCTTCAACCTGCCTGGCAAGAACAGCGCTGATATGCGCATCGCCCGCGATGTTATCACCGACTCCAGCCAGTCCAGTGCCGCCGATGTCGTCATCATGGCAAGCGGTGACCGCGACTTCAATCAGGTTTTGAACTCCCTGCGTTCCCGCAACAAGACGGTGATTGTCTGGGGCGTGCGCGGCAGTACTAGCCGCATGTTGGAAAACAACCCCGGCATCATCGTTGAGTACATCGAAGACTTCACCAACCTCCAAACGCACCAGTCGCTCAGTACGGCTGCGTATGCCGAAGGCGCGGAAGTTGCCATCTTTACCCCCTCGCAGTGGTCGAGCGTCATCATCCAGTTTGACCGTCTGACCCAGGCCTTGAAGTCGGACATGATGTCGGTCCACCAACTGGTGGATCGTCTCCAGGAAGTCGGCGCCGTCATTTCACGCCCGCGCGGTGAAGACCTGGTGTCTCAGGCCATGTCGCTCGGCATCCTCAAGGCCATGTCAGCTAACGGCCTGCTCTCCTTGAACACCAGCCATCCCATCGTCGAAAAGACCCGCCTGATCCGCGACCGCATCGTCCTGCGTGTGATGAATACCCTCAGCGTCCGCGGTTGGGAATATGTCAATTACGGCTTTCTCCTCAAGGGGCTGGCGATGGATCGTGACCTCAGCCGCCCTGGCTTTGAGGACTCCGACCAGTGGCGCTCCGAGTGGATCGACTGCCTGGTGCGTGAGCGTGTCCTGGTGCGCGAACTCCTGCCGCACCGTCACAACCCAGAAGACCTTGTGCCTGTCATTAAGCTCCAGCCTGACCTGGAAATCCTGGCATCCGCACAGGCTGCGCCTGTCCGCATCCATGAGGAGCAGGAAGGCCCTGATTGGGAAGGCATCTCCCTAAACGAACTGGAGACTCTTAGTCCGGAAACAGCCGATATGGTGCGCCGCATCGTCGTCAGCGTCGAACAGTTCACCAGCTTCCGCAACTTCACCTGGTGTCCGCTTGGCAGCCTGCACAAACGCCTGCGCGTCTTCGATACCGGCATGACCTTCCAGCGTGCTGTCGAATACCTCAAAGAGAACAACGCGGCGGAAGTCTCCGAATACCCGAATCCGCAAAGCGAGTTCATGACCAAAGGCATCTCGCTCAACATGGCTTCGGATATCATCCGCGCCATCATCGACCAGCGTGACAGCTTTATCCGCCTGCTGCTGGCCCTCTATGAGCGCAACCTTCCCATCTCCGAACAGACCCTTCGCACGGTCGATCCCAGCGGCGCCTGGAATCTGGATTTCTGGTTCTCGCTGATGGAGACCGAGAATGTCCTCAACGGCGTACCGGGCCGTCTGGGGCAGTACAGCCTTTTCCGCACCCATCACACCGTGAACTTGGTTGCCGAGACGCACCGCGCCAAGTAACCTTGAATTTCCTGCGCAGGGCGATCCGATGATCGTCCTGTTTTGTTTTTCTACCCTCTCTTGCGTTCTATTCCCCTGATTCATGTTATAACTATCTCAGCACACAATTTCATGAAGCCCGATTGTCACCCAATATGCTGACTCAACCTTCTTCGTCTGGCTCGCGCAAGCTGATTCTATGCGTCGAGGATGATGCACATCTGGTACAAGGTATTGTCGATTTACTTGAACTCAGCGGTTATCGTGTTGCCATAGCCCTAGACGGGGTTGAAGGTCTTGAGAAGACTCGTGCGCTCAAACCCGATTTAATCCTTGCGGACATAATGATGCCGCATATGGATGGTATCGAAATGCTGAAAGAGATCCGCCGCGAACCTCGTCTGGCTGATATTCCCGTGGTGTTCCTTACAGCCAAAGGTGAGAAGGCGGATGTCCGCCGGGGTATGCTCTTGGGGGTCGATGATTATATTATCAAGCCTTATGATCCATATGATTTACTGTTGAGGCTTGAACTCGTTTTTCTGAAGCATTCCCTCAAAACACCCCCGAAGCCCCGCTGTCCACACGACATCTTCATCAGCTACAGCCGCAAAGATGAAACCATCATGCGCCGCATCTGTGAGGCATTGGCCGCCCACCAACTGACCTACTGGGTTGATGCCAATGACCTCAAACCAGGGACGCGCTCTTGGCGCAAAGCGGTCGAACAGGCCATCGAAAACGCGGGTTGTTTGGTCGTGCTGCTTTCCCCGGATGCCAAAGCTTCCAAGTGGATTGAAGCCGAACTCGACTACGCCGACTCCCATGGAAAAATGGTTTTCCCAGTCTTGATCCGTGGGAACCGCGCCACTTCCGCGCCGCTTGGCGTTTCCACGGCGCAGATAGTCGATCTCGTCAGCACTGACTTCGATGCTGGGATTCACAGCCTCGTCGAAGCCGTTCAGCACTTCCTGAACTCTACCTCTGGATAGAGAAGGGGGATCATGCCGTACATTCGTCAGGTTAGCGACGACGAAGCCGAAGGCCCTGTCAAACGCGAACTGGATAAGGCCAGGAAGCGGGCTGGCCGCGTCTGGAACATCGTCCGCATCATGACTCCCAATGCCGAGGTGCTTCGCACCTCCATCAGCTTCTACAGCGCCCTCATGCACGGCGACTCGCCCCTCAGCCGCGCCCAGCGCGAGATGCTCGCTGTCGTCGTCAGCCGCGCCAACCACTGCCACTACTGAACGCGGGCTCACGCCCATGACCTCCGTGCTGAGGTCACCCACCTGGAAGCAGATGCTGCCGATGCCTACGTGGATGCCATCGCCCGTGACTGGCGTTCTGCCCCGCTTTCTGAAATAGATGCGCTCCTTTGCGTATTTGCCGAAAAATTGACTCTTCATCCGGAAGACATGACTGCCGCCGATGTCGAGTCGCTGCGAAGCGGGGGGTTGGATGACCGCGCTATCCATGACGCCGTGCAAATCATCGGCTACTTCAATTATATCAACCGCGTGGCCGACGCTCTTGGTGTCGAACCAGAGACCTTCATCCGTCCTTGGGGGCCTGACTTCTTTCAGGATTGATCCACTTTTGCCCCTCTGCTATAATGTTTTTCTGTGGAATAGACCGGTAGGCTCGCCGTCCAGCCCGCTCGGCGTCAACAACCAGGACGGTATGGAAAACTATGCCCATCGAGAAAAACTTGAAACAGGTCCTGATTCAGGACTACGCCCGGCACGAAGGGGATACCGGGTCGCCGGAAGTTCAGATTGCGATTTTGACAACGCGCATCAACCAGCTTACCGACCATCTCCGCGTGCATTCGCATGACGAACACTCACGCCGGGGCCTGCTCAAGCTGGTTGGGCAGCGCCGCCGCCATCTGAAGTACCTCAGCCGCAAGAACCCCGATGCCTACCGCGATCTGATCAATAAATTGGGTCTGCGCCGCTAGGGTAGGTGAGGCTGTACGCCATACGCAATTTTCTGGGTGCCTTCACGGAGGCATCCTTTCATGGCTATTGCCCGGCAGAACAGGAATTGGAGTGTGGGGCTAAACACCATTCGTTTGGCAGTACATTCCAGTCCCTGGCTGCCGGGCGTATTCGTTAGAGGAGACTGAACGATCTATGGAAACGATCACGACCCCTATGGGGACTAACTATCGCTTCACCGCCCGGCTGGGTGCAAGCGAAATCATCATCGAGACGGGTAAGCTGGCCGAACAAGCGGGTGGCGCGGTCACTGTCCGTGAAGGCGATACCGTCGTCTTCGCTACTGCCACGATGAGCAAGCATCCACGCCCTGGGGTGGATTTCTTCCCGCTCAGCGTCGATTACGAAGAAAAGATGTACGCCGCTGGACGTATTCCTGGCAGCTTCTTCCGTCGCGAAGGGCGCCCTTCCGAGCAGGCTATCCTCATCTCGCGTGTCATCGACCGTCCGATGCGCCCGCTCTTCCCGGATGACCTGCGCAACGAAGTTCAGATCATCTTGACTGCCTTCAGCCACGACCAGGAACACCACATCGATATGCTCGGCATCATCGCTGCTAGCGCCGCGCTGACCATTTCCAACATACCCTGGAATGGCCCGGTTGCCGGTGTCCGCGTCGGTCTGATCGACGGCGAGTTGGTCGTCAATCCGACCCTCTCGCAGCTCTCCAAGAGCGATCTCGACCTGCGTGTCGCTGGCACTGCTGATGCCATCAACATGGTTGAGTGCGGCGCCAAGGAAGTCGATGAGGAGACCATGCTGCGTGCTCTCAAGCTCGCCCATGACTCCATCCAGCCTGTCATCGCTGTTCTCAATGAGATGCGCGCTGCCGTCGGCAAACCCAAATCTACGTATACACCCGCTGCCGCCAATGAATCTCTAGCAGCGGAAGTCACCGCCCGTACCCAGGAAAAGATCCGCCAGATCATCGTCGAAAAGACTGAGCGTGAAGGTCGCAACGAAGCTCTCGATGCCCTCCGCGAAGAACTGGTTGGTCTGTATATCGAGCGCAACGAACTTGTCACCGATGACCAGGAAGCGGTTGAACTGGGCGACGCCCGCGAAGCCTTCAACGAAGTCATCAAGAAAGAAGTCCGCCGCCGTATCCTCGAAGACGGCATTCGCCCTGACGGCCGCACCTATACCGAGATCCGCCCGCTGGCGGCTGAGGTCGGCCTGATCCCGCGTGTCCACGGCTCTGGCCTCTTCAAGCGCGGCCAGACCCAGGTGCTCACCATCGCCACCCTCGGCACGCCCGGTGATGCCCAGGAACTGGATGGGCTAAATCCTGAAGAAAACAAGCGCTACATGCACCACTACAACTTCCCGCCTTTCAGCACTGGCGAGACCTCGCCGCTGCGTGGTCCGAAGCGCCGCGAAATCGGTCACGGTGCGCTGGCGGAAACCGCCCTCCGCAGTATGATCCCGCCGGAAAGCGAATTCCCTTACACCATTCGTCTCGTCAGCGAAGTTCTCAGCTCCAACGGCAGCACCTCGATGGCGAGCGTCTGCGGCAGTACCCTGGCTTTGATGGATGCCGGTGTGCCCATTCCGCGCCCAGTGGCTGGCATCGCTATGGGTCTCATCAAAGAAGGCGATAAGGTCGCCATCCTCACCGATATCCAGGGCCTCGAAGACCATATGGGCGACATGGACTTCAAAGTGGCCGGCACAACCAAGGGCATCACCGCGCTTCAAATGGACATCAAAATCACCGGCATTTCTGCCGAAATCATGGAGCGTGCCCTGGCCCAGGCCCGTGACGCCCGTATGAAGATTCTCGATGTCATCACCGCCGTTCTGCCCGCGCCGCGTGCAGATCTCAACATGAACGCGCCGCGCATCCTCACCATCAAGATTTCACCCTCCAAAATTGGCGCCATCATCGGTCCCGGCGGCAAGACTGTCCGCAGCTTGCAGGAGCGTACTGGCGCGACCATCGACATCCAGGAGGACGGCACGGTCTTCGTCTCCAGTGTCGATGGGGCAGGAGCCTTGGCCGCTGCCGAGGAAATCCGCGGCATGACCGAGGAGGCCGAAATCGGCAAGATTTACACCGGTCGTGTCACCCGCATCGAGCCGTTTGGTGCCTTCGTCGAATTCCTGCCCGGCAAAGAGGGACTGGTGCACATCTCCCAACTGGCTGACTACCGCGTTGAGTCGGTCGAGAGTGAAGTGAGTCTCGGCGACGAGATCATGGTGATGGTCACTGACATTGACGACGGCGGCAAAGTCCGCCTCAGCCGCCAGGCTGTCCTCGAAGGCTGGACGGCGGAAGAAGCTCGCGCCCGTGATCGCCGTCCGTCCGGTGGCGGACGCGGTGGGGATCGCCGCGGCGGTGGCGATCGGGGTAGTGACCGTCGTGGTGGTGGCGATCGCGGCGGAGACCGTGGTGGCCGCCGCTACTAAATCCCGCGCGTAAGAACATCAAGGGCGTGCC
The DNA here is from genome assembly GCA_034431625.1 of Anaerolineae bacterium. Taxonomy (GTDB): domain Bacteria; phylum Chloroflexota; class Anaerolineae; order Aggregatilineales; family Phototrophicaceae; genus CFX2. Next base: position 153,697 of record DAOUCY010000005.1, read on the forward strand.
TAGCAGGTACGCCCTTTTTGTCCATTTCGGGGTGCCACACTTTGCACATAACCATGTCAGTCTCACTTCCTCTGCCGCCTCACCAGTTCGAAATCACGCGCTAGAATAGGCTCCATGTTCAATCAAATGACCAGGAACGGTTCTTTGAATAGAGATGCGCATTGGCACTGGTTCTGGGTAGGGCTGTTTGTCGTGCTGTTCGTCGCGGCTTTTTTGCGCTTTGCCAGTTTCCAGTTTAGCCTTCCTTACGTAGACCATCCCGACGAACCCGCCTATTTTGTTGGTGGGCAGGAATGGCGCGGCCTTCTTGAGCCTATTGGCTATTACGACGGCATTCCTCCAGCTTACGTCGCACTTCACATGTTGATTCAACCTGTATTGGAATCCGCAGGGCAGTCAGGCTTGGCCGCGACCACCCTGTTCATGCGGGGTGTCTCGGTCGTTGTCAACTTGCTCACGCTCGTCATCATTGCCCTATCCGCCAGGACGATGGCTGGATCGGCAGCAGGAATCATCGCTGGCGCTTCCTGGGGATTCTCGCCGCTGGTATTGGAGAATGGGGTCTATGCGCTCCCGGACCCCTTCATCTACTTCTTTACTGTGCTGGCGTTCTGGTGCGCCGCGTTGGCGTGGCAGCAGGATCGACGTCATTATGCCATCTGGAGTGTCGTGTCTGGACTTGCCGCCGCGCTGATGAAATACCCGGCGCTGCCGGCCCTGCTGCCAGGCGTGCTGGTCGGTGCTGCCTTTGCCCTTCGCCGTCCCAGACAGTGGCGCTGGCTCATGCTCCAATTGCTGTTGATCGGGCTGGAGGGATTTTGGTTGGTATTTATCTATGGCGTGGATTTCACCAACCTCCAGCGTGAAGGCGCTGTTGTCCAATCTCAGGGCTTGAGCAATATGCTGAACATGAGCCGTGTGATCCACAACCTGGGTCAGACCTTTGAGCCGTTGGGTTTGGCATACAGTCTGGTAGTTCTCTTCGTGGGAATAGCGGCTTACCTGTACAGCAGGCGTCATAACCTCCCGGTCGTGTCTGTTCCGCTAGTCGGATTGGGCCTTTCGGTGATCCTCGGCTTTCCTTGGTTAGCCAGCAGTTACAGCCTCGTCATGCCCGTAACCGTGCGCTATGTGCTTCCGGCAGCGGCGGTCGCTTGTGTATTCGTGGGCATAAGTATCGGGCAGTTGCTTCAGATCGCGCACTTCTATCAGGCGAGGCTGCCCATCTTGCGTTGGAGCGCTGCGCTGGTGCTGCTTGCTCTGGTTCTGTTGGTATGGTTCCCTCAGCTTGTCCAGGATTGGCGCTTAGTTCAATCCCGCCGTTTGCCGGATACTCGCGTTCAACTACGCCAGTGGTTCGATCTCAATCTCGATCCGGGGACAGTTATTGTGGACATCGATAACCACAAAACCTTCAACCCCATCTGGGGAGGCATTCCCCATCGGCACTGGGTCGATTGGTGGTTGACCAGCAGCCTCTTGGAGCATTCGCTTCAAGAATGGCGCGATGGGCGTGGGATGAGTTATGCCGTACTTTCCTTGACCGACATCCAGGAGTTCGAGCAAACTCTCGAAGGCCAGGTGTACTTGAGTCAGATGCTCCGGCTGCGTGACTTCTCCGGCGCGGAATCTCGCGGTCCTCAGATGGCGCTGTTTCGTCTGTGGCGCATGCAGTATGAGGTCGACGTCCAATTCGGCGATGCCATTCACCTTATTGGTTACGATCAGATACCAGAGTCGCCGGAGCCTGGTGACCCGCTGACTTTCCGCTTCTATTGGAAAGCCAGCCAGACACCACTCGACAACTACTCGTTATTCATTCATCTGACCCCTCTGGTCGAGTATCGCATCTTGGCACAGACCGATGGCGCGCCAGCCGTCCCTGACCGCCCAACCCTTACGTGGAATGATCCCAGCGAAACCCTCATCAGCTCGCCGCTCACCATCACCATACCCGCCAGCTTGGAAGCTGGGGACTACCGCGTTTTTGTCGGTCTGTATAACTATGTGACGGGTGAACGTCTGCCCGTTGGCGCAGAATCCGCATTTTTGCTGACCACGGTCTCGCTTCCTGGCTGATGCCCTTGGCGCTGGCAAACCGCAGTCTTGGTGTAACTTCCCCAGCGAACAGGTGTTTGATTCCCTGAATACTGTCGTACAATAAGCTCAGGCCATAATCCATTGAGTTGAAAGTGTAGCGTCGTGACCCAGCCCCCTCCGCTGACGTCTCCGCCTTGGACGAGTCGCACCAAACGCCTGATCGCGGCTGTCGTGGTTGGCGTCTGTGCGCTGGCTGTGCTGCGCCTAAGTGAGGTCCTGCCCATCATCGGCGTGGCCGTCATTCTCTCCTATCTGTTAACCCCCGCCGTCAATTTCTTCAGCCAGCGTGTGCTTGTTCACCGGCTGCTTACCGGCCGCATGAACCGCAACCTAGCTGTTCTGCTCACCTACGTCATGATCATTGTGGTGCTGATCGTGGTCACGCTGGTGGTCGTCCCTGTGCTGGTGCGCCAGTTGGAGGAATTTGGCCGCCTGCTCCCACAGTTGTTCCGCAGCCTGGAGCAGAGCATCGAGCATTCCCTCAACGAGCCGCTCACCTTCAACGGTGAACCCATCCTGCTGGATGGCGAGCCTTTCATTCCCCTGGAACAGTTGCGCCAGGCCACGGGCGTCGAACACATCACCGAACTGTTTCAATTGGGGGATATCAACCTCGTCCAGACCACCCAGTCTTTCATCAGCTCCCTCACCGGCCCGGCTTTCGATTTTGTCGGCGGCGCTTTGACTGCTGTAATCAACCTCATCTTCCTTCTTTCTATGATGTTCTTCCTAATGCGTGATGGAGCCGTTTTCATCGACCGCAGTGTGCAGTTGGTTCCTGTTCTCTACCGGGGAGATGTCCGCCGCCTCCTCTATGAGCTGGGCCGTGTCTGGCACGCCTATTTGCGCGGCCAGGTCTCACTGGCTTTTCTGATGGGTGGTTTAGCCTTTGTCGCCGCGACCATCCTCGGCTTGCCCAATCCGGTCATCCTTGGCTTGATGTCTTTCTTGCTGGAATTCATCCCTGGCATTGGCTCTGGCCTGGCGATCTTCCCGGCAGCGCTTCTAGCGCTCACCTCACAGTCCAGCACCTTCCCCTTCCTAGAAGGTGCGCCGTTCGCCCTCTTGACAGCCGTCGTCTGGGCTGCCCTTCAGAACCTTGAAGCTTACATTCTCGTCCCGCGCATTATGGGCGGCAGCCTCAACCTGCACCCCTTTGTTGTCATCGTTGCCATCATCGCCGGAGCCACTCTTGCTGGGCTGCTTGGGATCATCCTGGCTGCGCCTGTGGTTGCCAGTCTGCGCGTTTTCGGGCAGTATATCTACGGCAAGCTCATGGATCGCGATCCGTTCCCCGCGCCGCCTGTGCGCAAGCCGCAGACGCGCCTGCTCTGGCTGCGGCGGCAGGCCGTTGCCCTCCAACAGGAGTGGAATGATCGTCTGATCCCCGCCCTGCGCCACTGGATTGATGCTCGGAGGAAACAAGATGTCTGATGAAACCCAGGCCCACAGCCTGGCTGCCACCGAAAACTACGCTGCTTGGCTTTCCGTTGAACCCGACGGCGAAACTGTCTATCACCTTGAACTCGGCGCGGTCACCGCTCATTTCTTCCCAGAAGAGTGGGGCGAACTCCTGCGCTTGATCCAGTCCGGCCGCATCGAATCCGAAGACGCTCAAGTCATCGACCGCTACGTCGTTTGGGGATCGCGTGATGCGGATGGCGACCCGCTCTACGGCCTCGAACTTGGCGATGCCACCATCTACTTCGGCGAAGACGAATGGGCCGAAGTCGCCGAGATGCTGCTGGAAGCCGCCCGCAAAACCGGGAATCCCCGCCGCTGATGTCCACGCCGCGCGTCAATCACCTGCTGCTGGAAGCAATGGCGAAGCACCTCCCACCCAGCGGAGCTGCCCTCCGTCTGGTGGATGTCGCTGGCTCGACCGGGGAATCCCTCTGTGCCCTTCGTCCAGATATTGAGGTCGTGTTAGCCCCGGCTGCAGGCCAGCCCTGGGACTTGCCCCCCGCGAGTGTCGATGCCGTTGCTGGCTTTGATGTTCCTCTGGATGACCTTCTTTTCGCGGAGGCGCTCAAGTCACTCCGTCCTGGCGGTCGCCTCATCCTCATGGACTCCCACAGCCAGCCTGCCGAGGCCCATGTCCATACGCTTGAATCCGCTGGCTTTACGCGCATTCTCGTTGAAACTGGCGCTGAATGCCCGTTGCCCGTCGGGGTCCTCCTGCGCGGCGAGAAGCCCCATACCGAAGCCCATACCCTCGACCGCGCTCGTCAGGTCGCCGCACAGGGTGAAACCCGCCGTGGTCGCTATCTTCACCTGCTCATCCGTCAGACACCCGATAAACCCGTTTGGCGCATGCAGCCCGGCGAATCCATCGACTGGCAGGCCGTCGGCATCCTTGAGGAGAATACGCCGTCCGTGCTGGGCTTTAGCAGCCTCCCTAAGGCCGTTGAGTTCATGCAGCCCGCTGTTCTTGCCGGACTGGTCGTTGGTGTCAACAAGATCGCCAAGTTCCGCTGGGAAGTCGCCGGTTCTTGGCCGTTCGCCGTCATCCTCAACCCCTCGCTGGAGATTTTTCGCGCTCACGCCGTGACGCTCCTCCGCGTCGATCCCGCCTCCGCCGAATCTCCTGACGAATGATCTTCTTTGCCCCCTTTGTGTCTTTGCGGTTGAATTCTTCCCCTCCATGCGCCTCGCTGACCTCGAATTCCTCACCAGCCCACCCGGCCAGCATTGGTTGGATTGGCTCGCTGCCCAAGATACCTCCGATGCGCATACCCTCTCGCTGCTGGCTCATCTACGTCGCGAACTCCCGCCGGAGTCTGCCGCCGCTCTCCTAGAAACAGCCCGCCTCCGGTTACGTGCGGTCGAGAAATTCGGCCCGGATGCTGCCCGATTGTTCTTCACCCGTGATGCCCTCGAGCAAGCCAGCCATCCCCTCGTGCGTGCCTATCGTGCTGCCCGCATCGGTTCCTCATCAGTGATTGATGCCGGTTGCGGAATCGGCGCTGATGCACTGGCCTTCTCTGCCGCCGGAGCCGCCGTCCTCGGTCTGGACATCGACCCCCTTCGTATTGCCATTGCCCGCCTGAACACCGCTGTGCTCGGATTGTCTGCTCGCTTCGAGGTCGCCGACATTCGCGCTGGCCTGCCCCCCGCCGGGGCCGTTTTCTTCGATCCCGCCCGCCGTGATGCGGGAGGCCGCCGCATCCACCACGTCGAGCACACCGAACCGCCGCTTTCCGTCATTCACGGTTGGCCTCACCCGCGCCTCATCGTCAAGCTCTCGCCTGGCCTGGATCGGGCGCAGCTTCAGCCGTACCCCGGCCTGCTTGAATTCATCTCGGTCGATGGTGACTTGAAAGAAAGCCTGCTCTGGCGCGGTGAGTCCCCCGGCATAGTCCGTGCTACGCTGTTGGCCGGTGACCGCGCTCTTCACCTCGAAGGTGCTGCTGATGGGAGCGACCAACCAGATGTCCCCCTCGACTTGCCTCGCGCTTACCTTGCCGAACCCGGTGCGGCCGCCATCCGCGCCGGGCAGGTGCAGCGCCTCGCCGCGAGTCTTGACGGTGCGCTGCTCGATCCCACCATTGCCTACTTCACCACCTACCATCCCGTGCCAACGCCCTGGGTGCGTTTCTGGCCCATCCTCGATTGGCTGCCTTTTAACCTCAAGAAACTCCGCGCCCTCTTGCGTCAGCACGGGGTAGGGCAGGTCACGGTCAAAAAGCGTGGCTCACCCCTCACGCCGGAAACCCTCATCCCCCAGTTGAAGCTCTCCGGCTCCGAGTCGCGCACCCTCGTCTTGACCCGCTCCCGCGGTCAGCCTATCGTCCTCCTCTGCACCGAACACCCCTTAACTCACCATCACGACTTCACTGCTACTCTCCCCCAACCCTGAGAGAGCAAATATGCAAGCATGCCTGAGACACCAAATGTTTTTCCAATATGTCACCCCAAACCGCCTATTTTGTGCTATCGTAGTCATACGGGTCATACGAGTAGGGACGCCATTTTGGGGTCCAGTTAGACTCCCTCTCCTAGTGAGCGCAGCGAACCTTAGGGAGAGGGTCGGGGTGAGGGCTTCCCTCCTCTCCCAGCGAGCGCAGCGAGCGTTCGGGAGAGGGGCCAGGGGGTGAGGGCACACGATTCTCATATTCTCACATTCTCATTCTTATCATTCTTATCATTTCTCGTCTATCATCGCATTTTTATTTTAATTATAAACTATTAAATACAGGTTATTCCTGCTCCACCAGCCACAGCACTACCGCTCCTTCCGACGCAGCCTCCCCCGGCCGTGCATACCGCGCGATCTCCGTCGCCCGTCCCCCCAACTGCCCGACCTCCACCCCGATGATTGGCGCAGTGTCGGCCAGCACGTAGACTGCCCCCCGCGCAGCCAGCGCCTCCTGGATCGCCTCCAAACCGGGCGCGCCTGCGCACACCAGCCGGAACCCCGCCACCGCGTAGAAGTTCGCCCGCGCGCAGCTGTCCGGGAACATGCTCCCTAGAATCGGCAAATCTAGTCGGGTGATCGTCTCCGGCAGTCCCAGCATCGCCTCCCGCAGCCCATACCCCGAACTGTGTGAGGTGATGTGTTCGTAGCGGGCATCCGCGGGCAGCGGTAGCTTGGTCGGGTCGGTGTAGGCGCTCAGCGCGAACGGAACCCACCCAAAGACCAGCGCGACCACGCCCAGTCCGGCCACCAGCGGTCGCGACGCTGCATCTCGGATCCGCAGCAAGCCCATCCCCAGCCCGATTCCTCCCAGTGTCAGCAGGATCGGCAGTCCCACCACGAAATGCCGTGACAGCACCTCCCGCCCCAGCACCAGGATCACCCCGAATGGCAGCAGTCCGGCCAGCCAAAGCGTTCTGACTCCTTTCCGCTGCTGGAGCAACCCCAACACCAGCCCTACACCGGCGATCAGCACCCACGTCACCGTGCCGAATCCGCTCAACTGTGCCCCCAGCCGCTCGAGGTTGCTCACCAGCGAAGGCGTTCCCTCGAAGCCGCTCCCCAACCACCCCAGCGCTATCCCGAACAGGTCTTTCTCCCGGGCTAGCAGGTAGCCCAGTGGGATCACGAAGCAGGCCGCCGTTCACGGCTAGATCGCGCAGCCGCGTCTTCCATCCCTTGTTTCCCACGAAGAGGATGATCGCAGCAGTTCCCAACGCATACGGCGCGGCCGTGAACTTGAACAGCATGGCTGTGCCGATTGCCAGCCCGGTCAGTACCAGTGAGCGCGAAGTTCGGCTTGGCTGAGCTGCGTGGTACGCGCACCCCAGCGCCAGCACCACCAACGCCCCGGCCTCGGCATCGCTGAACGCTAGCCGCTCGTAGAAGAACAGATACGGCGAAGAGATCCACAGCGCCGCGGCCATTACCGCGCCCAGCGTGCCGCTCGTTCGCCTCGCCAGTGCATACCCAGCCGCCAGACCAATCATCGCCACGAATACGGTCGCGATTCCCCCCCCCCGCGAACGCCGGCGCGTGCTGCGGATAAAAAGCCGCGATCACCCAGTGGTTGACGATCTTCCCGTCACTGATCGCCCAGAAAGGATGTCCATTCCAGACTTCGACTGCCCGCGTCAGGTGCAGCCCTTCGTCGTTGTGCAGCGGCAGTAGGTCGAGCGCACCCAACCGCGTCATCCATAAAACCAGCAGCAGCGCAGTCGGCAGTAGAAGATCTTTCAAAGAAGTGGAGAGATGGTTCACAAGGATTTTCAAGTCGGTTTCTGAAGGACGGGGTGGAGTTCCAAACGAAAAAGCCCGCCTTGCTGAGCGAGCTTTTTCACTAACCATCTAAGCAGACGAAGCGATCACATTTCCATCTCTTCTTCCAAATCACCGCCTCGCCCAGCATCTTTGTGGCGATAGATGATCCGCCCTCGTTTCGGGTCATAGACGCTCATCTCCACTTTCACCCGATCCCCCAGCAGGATGCGGATGTAGTACTTTCGCATCTTGCCGGAAAGATAGGCCAGAATCCGATGGCCGTTATCGAGTTCGACCAGAAATTGGGTGTTGGGAAGCGCTTCAACAACCTTCCCCTCAACTTCTAGCTTGTCTTCTTTTTTCGCCATATCCCTCCGTTTGATCTGAACAGCAAACCGCCACCGCACTGGCAGCGGTTCACGCGATGGTCAGCGCTTTATCCTTAACGCCCCGTCTTGCGCTGGCGACGGCGGGCGCGGCGGATAGCCTTCTTGCGTTCGATCCGGCGCAGTTCACTTTTGGAGATGTGCCAACGCTTCCGACGGACCGTACTCAGAATGCCGCTGTTGGTGACCTTCTTGCGGAACCGGCGCAGCAGTGCTTCCTGCGATTCGTTCGGTTTCAATGTCACAGACGCCATATTTCCCGGCTGCCTCCTTTCTAGAGAACTCGGAACCAGAACAAACAAAACCGGCTTTCACCTCGAAATGTAAGGCGAAGCTGGATTTCACATGAACCTTAATTCTATCGAATGCCACGACAACACGCTAGGCTTAACTCGTGGCTGCACGTGTGGGCATGACAACTCCTCGCCCTGGCTTCGCTCTGAAACCGGGGCGAGGACAATAGGGACAAGCATAGGCAGCGGCTTACACCTGCTCAGCAGACTCGGTCACTTCAGTCACTTCAGGCTGAACTTCCTCAGCGGGAACATCCCCTGCTGCCACGGTTGGTTGGTGACGCTCGCGCTCTTCGTCAGTCACATCCTTTAGGCTGAGACCGAGGCGTTGGCGTTCCGGCTCAATGCTGATGACGCGCAGCAGCAGTACCTGCCCCTCGTGAACAATCTGCGAGGGATCGGTAGGTGCGGGGTCGGCAATTTGGCTGGCATGGAGCAGCGCCTCGATGCCCGGATTCAGGCTGACGAACGCGCCGAACTGGGCCACGCGGGAAACCGTCCCTTCGACCAACTGGCCGACGTGGTAAAGTTCTTCAGCCTGTGCCCACGGATTTTTCTGCAGCCGCTTGAGGCTCAAGCCGATGCGCTTGCCCTCGGTATCTAACCGGAGGATGTAGACTTCAATCTCGTCACCGACGTTGAGGACTTCCTTCGGATGCTTGACGCGGTGCCAGGCCAGTTCTGAAATATGGATGAGGCCATCGGCTCCGCCGAGATCGACAAACGCGCCGAAGTCGCGCAGACCGCTGACTACGCCGCGGCGAACCTCTCCCTCGTGTAGTTCGTCCAGGAGGAGTTCTTTACGGGCTTCACGGCGGCCACGCTGGGCATCACGCTGGCTGAAGACCAAACGGCGGCGCTTGCGGTTGACCTCGATGACTTTCAGGGGGATTTTCTTCCCTAAGAGCATCATCATGTAACCCTTGCGGTCATCCTCGCTGATGTTGCGCGGCAAATCGACAACGTGGCTGGCTGGAACGAACCCGCGTAGATTGCCGAACGGCACGATCAGACCGCCCTTATTGGCGTCGATTGGAACTCCTTCCCAGATTTCCTCGCTGGTCATGAGCTGTTCAGCTCGCTTCCAGTCCTCGCTTTGTTCAGCCTGCGATACCGAGAGGATAAGGTTATCATCCTGATCTTCGATCCGGACGACGGTCACCTCGATCTCATCTCCGACACGGTAGGTGCTGGGATCTTTGCCGACGCGCTCGAAGTCCCGTCGCGGAACGATGCCGTCCCGCTTCAGGCCGACGTCCACGATCAGGCCCTGATAATCGACCGCCAGGATCGTGCCGGTGATGGTATCACCACGCTCTGGTTCTCTGGCGAACGAGGCTTCTAGCATCGCGGCGAAGTCCATATCGTCGGTGATGCTGTCGGGTAGAACAGTTTGTACAGGCATAAATCTATATCCCCCAGGGATCGAACGATGTTTTTGATCGTCAGGAAATAAACGCAGCAAAACCCGGTGAACCGGGCAGCCCCATGTTACCGAGTGCAGCAGAACGTATTGTGGATATCTACGAAACGCACACTGTGGGTGCGAGCGGAACAGCCCTGCGAGGGAGCTACGCTCATCCTTTCCTTAAGATCGTATGGATTATACAAATCAGAGAATTTTCTGTCAATTATAGAAACGGGCAGCGCAACAAAAAGGGACACCGTGCGGCGTCCCTTTCCTTCTGGGAGTCGGCCTGGGGAATCAGGCTGACTGTTCGGGTTCAGCCGTTTCTTCAACAGCGGACGGAACGTCCTCTGCAGAGGTTTCCGATGCAGAGGCTTCTGCTGTGGGTGCGGTATCCTGCGGAGCCGCTTCCGGTGTGGGCTGCCCCTCTTCACCCTGAACTGCGTCCGTGCCCCAACGTTGGGTGAAGCCAACGCGGCGCTTCTCCGGTTCGAGATGGCTAATCCGCAGGCTGAGACGGTCACCTTTCTTGACGTAGCTGTAAGGCTCCTTGAGGGATCCATCACCCATTTCGCTGAGATGGAGCAGGCCTTCCAGCCCGTTATCCAACGCGATGAACGCGCCAAAGTCGACTACATTTGTGACCGTACCATCAACAAGCTGGCCTTCGTGGTAACGCTTATCGGCATCTTCCCACGGGTCGTTTAGCAAGCGCTTCCGGCTGAGGGCGATGCGGTTAGACTGGCGGTCGAGCGCCAGCACATACACGTCGATCTCGTCACCCACCTTGAGGACATCACGGGGATGGTCGACGCGATGCCAGGCCAGTTCGCTGACGTGGATGAGGCCATCTGCACCGCCCAAATTGACAAATGCACCGAAGTCGCGGAGACCTGTGACCACGCCCTTGACGCGATCCCCTTCCTTGAGTTCGGACAATAACCGGGCCTTCTGCTGAGCGCGCCATTCCTTTTGCGCCTCACGTTCGCTGAATATGAGACGGCGGCGATCCTGATCGACCTCGATCACCTTAACACCCAGCGGACGGTTTAGGATTTCGCTCCAGTCACGGCGCTCGCTGGAGAGGTTAAAGGACACCAGATGCGAGCTGGGGATGAACCCTTCTAGACGGTTCCAGCGTACCAGGACGCCACCCCGGTTGTGACCGGTGACAGAGACCTGAACGGCCTCTTCGGACTTGAGGAGCTGCCGGGCTTTTTCCCAGTCATACTGCTGCAAGCCCATGTTGATCGAGACGATCAGATTGTCATCCTGATCGCGCGGATTCAGGACGTAAACCGGAACTTCGGCCCCAATTTTGAGGCTCTGACGCACTTCGGGGTCTAGGCGTTCCAGGTCCTGTGAAGGCACAATACCATCCTGCTTGGCGCCCATATCCACGATGACTTCGCGGGTATCCACCTGCAAGATGATGGCGTTGCGGATTTCGCCGCGGCGGGGCGGCGTATACGCAAACGACGACTCCAACAACTGTTCAAATTCGTTCGAACCGCTCTGTTCGCTGTTGTTTTTGATTTTAGACGACTTCATCAACCTCTCCTTGTGGATCGGATAGGTGTTTTTCACCGGAACACCCGAACCGGTGGAACTGTCTGGCTATGATGAAAACGGTGAAATGTTCAAAAAAGGATTTTACCGAACCCAACACCTTGCCGACTCCAAGTGGCGAGTTTCTGTGACGAGGTCAGATCAGTGTTTGTCAGGGGTAGATGGCTCACATCCGTGGAACAAAGAGGATGTTGAGCAAGAACAGCGGTGCTGAAGTTCGCGTTTTGGCCTGGCCTTTCAACTTACCAGGCTTATCATGCCGAAAACGACTGTGCGGCCAATAGCAACCTTAGCAGTACCGGAACCCATCAGACAATACAATCCAACCCAACCTGGTCGCAGCGACTTTTCTCATGAAAACCGATTATAGCAGAAAAATGGGCGCTTCGTACACAGTCTCATCGGATTCCCAGCTAATTGGATTCCGGGATACCGATGTCCAATCCTTGAACGCCGCGATCGATTTCCCAGGGATAGATGATATAGGCATCGGTAATGGCGGCGTAGAAGTCTGGTTCGGCGCGGCTAAACATAGAGCGGTAGGGATTGTAGTGCAGCACGCAGGTGTAGGGAATTCCGCCGGAGGATTCGACGCGACCTTTGACGGCGGTGCTGGTGCGACCGCTGCCCCAAACATCATCGACGATGAGGGTACGGCGGTCGCGGATCAGTGATGGATCAGGGAACTGTAGAAAGGTCGGCCAGGCCATCAAGCCGGCCGCTTCGGTCGCTGGAAAATCGACCGCGGCTGTGAGGATATGCCGGATTGCCAGCGCCTCGGCCAGCAATCCGCCGGGGATGATCCCACCACGGGTAATCAAGACCATGGCATCAAATGTACCGACAATCTTGAGCGGAGGCAGCAGCACATCGATCAGGCGGTCTATATCAGCCCAGGACAGGACTTCCTGCTTCATTGGCGTTTCCCCGTGCATGGATCAATTGGATGTAAAGTGACCTATAGTATCGCATAACGGTGTTGAATTCCACGAAAGGGTATGGCGTAGGTTGGTATTTGCCACACGAACTAGTTGAAGTGTTCTGGAATATACCGAGGTGATCTGAGGCGAGTGCGCAAATTTTGTAACGAAGAGGGTGCCCCCTCTATCTAGCTGGATTGTTATCGCAGTTAGAGAGGGGGCTACCGCAGACAGTTTAGAACCTTTCGGCGACGCTTTTGGGCTGCATGAACTGGAGCAGGTAGTCGGGGCCGCCGGCCTTGCTATCAGTACCGCTCATGTTGAAGCCGCCGAAGGGATGGACGCCGACAATCGCGCCGGTGCATTTGCGGTTGAAGTAGAGGTTGCCGACGTGGTATTCGCGGCGGGCGCGTTCCAAGCGGGCGCGATCCCGGCTGTAGACGGCTCCAGTCAGACCGTACTCGGTGCTGTTGCCGATCCGCAGGGCATCATCGTAATCGGCGGCGCGGATACAGGCCAGGACAGGGCCGAAGATTTCTTCCTGGGCGATACGAGCATCCCAGGGGACATCACCGAAGATGGTGGGCTGGAGGAAATAGCCGCCTTCGGGCGTTTCGATGGGCTGGCCGCCGAAGAGCAGCTTGCCTTCCTGTGTGCCGACCTCAATGTAATCCATGATGCTGTTCATCGCGTGCTTGTCGATGACCGGTCCCATCCAGATGTGGCTGCCTTCGTCGGGCGCGCCGACGGTAATCTGCTTGGCGAGTTCGACGACGCGGCTGGTGACGTGCTCGTAGACCGGATCGACGATGATGGCGCGTGAACCGGCGGAACACTTCTGTCCCTGGAATCCGAAGGCGCTGACGAGGATGCCCTGGGCGGCTTCTTCCAGATTGGCGGTTTCATCGACGATGACGGCATCCTTGCCGCCCATCTCGAGGATGGAGCGTTTGAGCCATTTCTGGCCGGGCTGGACTTTGGAAGCCTGCTCGTAAATCCAGAGGCCGACCTCCTTCGAGCCGGTGAAGGAGATGAAGCGGGTGAGCGGGTGGGCGACCATCCTGGCCCCGACCACAGACCCGCGTCCGGGCACAAAGTTGAGGACTCCGGGTGGGATGCCCTGCTGGTAGAAGAGCTCGACCATCTTCCAGGCGACGAGAGTGGTGAGTTCGGCAGGTTTGAAGACGACTGTGTTGCCGGAGACAAGGGCTGCGGAGAGCATTCCGGTGGGGATGGCTGTTGGGAAGTTCCAGGGGCTGATAACCAGGCCAACGCCGAGGGGAATCTGGTAGTAGCCGAGCTGTTCGCCGGGGTTTTGGGTGAGGAGATGGCTCTGGTCGGCGAGGCGGACGGCCTGCCGGGCATAGTATTCGAGGAAGTCGATGGCCTCGGAGGTATCGGCTTCGGCTTCGGCCCAGCTTTTGCCGGCCTCCAGGATCATGTAGGCGTTGAATTCCTGCTTGCGGCGGCGCATCTCGGCGGCGGCGCGGAGGAGATAGCGGGCACGTTCTGCAGCGGGAACATACTGCCAAGTCTGAAAAGCTCGCCAAGCGGCTTCCACGGCCATATCACCTTGCTCGGCGTCAGCCTGGGCGAAATGGGCGAGGACTTCGGCGGGGCGAGAGGGGTTGATGGTGGCGAACTGGCTGCTGCTGGTATGCGGCTGGCCGTCGATGATGAGGGGATAGGTCTGGCCGAGCTGGGACTTCACGCGGTCGAGGGCAGCCTGCATCAGAGCCGCATTTTCTGGTCTGGTGTAGTCCAGGAGAGGTTCTGGGCGATAGTCAGGAAGCATGATGGTGGTCTCCTTGAAGATGGGGAGCTGTTTTGGGTGATTGTACCACGCGGGAGAAGAAGTTAATAGTTTGTAGATAATAGTTTATATTTAATAGAAAAATGTGCTTATAGATGAGAAACGATAAGAATGATAAGAATGAGAATATGAGAATGCGAGAATCGTGTGCCCTCACCCCTTGGCCCCTCTCCCGAACGTGTCTTCGGCACTGGGAGAGGGAGACTAACCGGAAGCCAAAAATGGCGTCCCTACCTGTATGCCTACGATAGCACAAAATGGGCGGTTTGGGGTGACATTTTGTCTACTCTTTGGCATAAAATCGGAAGGAAGAAGATTTAACTGCAAATGACACAAAGAAACGGCATCACACCCCAAGATGAAAATCCAATGCCACACGCACTGTCACAGAGAGACACACTGAGGGTTTGGGTGGGAATTTTTTAGATCGGAAGATCAGTCTTCAAGGGTGAACTCGGATTTGTAGCCGAACTGGACGCTGTTGTCGATCCAGCGGATCCAGCGGGGGCGGAGGACATAGAGGGTGCTGGCGGCGATGGCGGCATCGAACGAGGCGGGCAGGAGGAACTTGCGCAGATAGAGAACCATGATCTGCTCGCGGATGCGGTCATCGGCGATGGCCTCGGCGCGGCCTTCGATCTGCACACCGGCGATATCGTTCCACTGCCAGACAATCGGGTAGATGGCGGCGGCGACCTGCGGCCGGACAGCGAGGTTGCGGCTGTGACGGACGGTTGGATTGGAGAGCCAATAGAGATTGTGGCGCTCGTCGGAGACGTAAAACAGTGGAGCAACTTCTGGCTCGCCCTGGTCGTTGACGGTTGCCAGCGCCAGCGTGGACTGCTCTTGCAGGAACTGCTGTAGGGTGGGGTGCAGCTCGTCATTCATCGGTGATTGGCTTCTCCTTGCTCATCCCCAACCATTCAAAGTATAGCGCATTGTTGATGCCGATGCGGGCCAGCGCCCGGCCAATGGTGCTGTTGATGAGGTCATCGATGGTACGGGGCTGGCCGTAGAACGCGGGCACGGGCGGCATGAGGATGGCGCCGATTTCAGCGGCCTGGGTCATCAGGCGAAGGTGACCGAGGTGCAGGGGTGTCTCGCGCACCATGAGCAGGACGGGGCGGCCTTCCTTCAACTGGACATCGGCGGCGCGGGTCATCAGGTCGGCATCGTAGCTGTGGGCGATGGACGAGAGAGTCTTGATGCTGCATGGAGCGACGATCATGCCCATGGTCTGGAAGGAACCGCTGGCGATGCTGGCGCCGACATCGCTAGGTTTGTGGACGACGCTGGCGAGGGCCTCGACGGCGCTGACTTTCCAGCCGGTTTCTTGGGCGATGGTGGCTTTGGCTGAGGGGCTGAGGATCAGGTGCGTCTCGATGGATTTGTCCTGGGCGAGGACTTCCAGCAGGCGGATGCCGTAGATGACGCCGGACGCGCCGGAGATGCCGATGATAAGGCGTTTCATGCGGGTTTTTCCCCCCAGTGGACGGCCATCGTGCCGAACATGAACAGGCGGTAGGCGACGCCGTGGATGCCGGCCTCGCGCATCAGGTCAGCGAGTTCGTCTGGTGTTTTGAAGGCCTGGGTGGAGGCGGGGAGATATTGGTAGGCGTCGGCGCCGTTCTTGCCAGCAACGAGCCGCCCTAAGAGCGGAATGCCATAGCGCAGGTGCAGTTCGATGAACGGCTTGAGGAGGTTATCTTTTGGCGGGGAGCTGTCCAGCACAACGATGCGGCCACCGGGCTTGAGGACGCGGAGCTGCTCGGCGAACATGCGGGGGATATCGATGACGTTGCGGGCGAGGTAACCAGAGGTGACGGCGTCGAAGGTGGCATCCGGGAAGGGCAGGTTAAGGGCATCGCCGCCGGTCCAGCCGACTTGGCTGCCGAGCGGGAGCTTCTGGCCGACGCGCATCATGCCGAGCGAGAAATCGGCACCGACAGCGTGGATGCCGGGCACAGCTTTGAGGGCTTCAAAGGCGATGTCGCCGGTTCCGGTCGCCAGATCGAGGAGGCGGTCACCGGGGCGGAGGTGGGCCTGCTGGACGACGAAGCGGCGCCACTTCAAATCCTGGCCGCCGGTCATAAGGCGGTTCATCAGGTTGTAGCGGCCGGCGATGCGGTCGAACATATTTTGGACGTAGGCGGCGCGGTCGCGGCCGTTGAGGTGAGCCATGCGGTTATTCTAGCTTTCCGAAAATTAGATCACCAGCGCCAGGAAGGTTCCGGCAAAGAGAGTGATGGCGATGTAGGAATTCATGTTGAAGAAGGCGACGTTGATCTTAGAAAGATCGTCCGGCTTGACGAGGCTGTTCTCGTAGGCGAGCAGGCCGGCCACGACCAGCAGGGCGATCCAGAACGGCCAGCTCAAGGGGATGTGCAGCCCCAGCACGACGAGCACGGCGATCATCAGAGCGTGGTTGGCTTTTGCCAGCCGCAGGGCGCTGGCGATGCCGCAGCGGCTGGGCCAGGAGTAGAGCTTCTCGCGGCGGTCATGCTCGACATCCTGGCAGGCGTAGATTAGGTCGAAGCCGCTGATCCAGAAGGTGACGGCGAACATGAGCAGCCAGGCGGGGAGGTCTTCGGCGGTGAAGATGCTGCCGCGCACGGCGATCCAGCCGCCCATGGCGGCCAGGCCGTCGGTGAAACCGAGCACCCAATGGCAGAGGATGGTGAAGCGCTTGGTGTAAGAGTAGCCGATCAGGAAGACCAATGCGCCGGGGAAGAGCAGCAGCGCAAGCGGGTTGAGCAGGGTGGCGGCCAGCGCCAGCAGCGCTAATGACAGCGCCGCAAATCCGAGCATGAGGCGGGGGCTGATGGCGCCGGTGACGGAGGGGCGCTGGGCCGTGCGCGGGTTGGTGGCGTCGAAGCGGCGGTCAGCCAGGCGGTTGACGGCAAAGGCCAGCGTCCGGGCAGCGGCCATGGCGACCGTGACCCAGAAGAACTGGTGGAAGGTGGGCAGCCCGCCTGCGGCCAGCACCATGCCCAAATAGGCAAAGGGCAGGGCAAAGATGGTGTGTTCGAACTTGATGAGTTCGAGAAACAGCTTGATCCGGTGGAGGAGGGTGTTGTTGTTCTGGAGGGTGGCCGTGTTGGTCATCGCCGAAAATTCTCACTACCTCGTTCAGGATGAATGGGCGCTAGAAGGTGCTGCCCCGCGCCATCAATGCCAGCAGCAGGTCAAAGTGGTCGTCCGGGGCGGCGTGGTTGTGTTTGATGTGCCCGCAGAGCTGACAGCGATGTGTCAGGATGATCTCTCCATTCTTGCGGGTGACGCTGACTGGCTCCATCAAGCCGCCGCAGTCCGCGGCACGGTCGCCCGGATGGACATCGACGTGCTTGCTCCACAAGCAGCGCGGGCAGTGGTTGGTGTATCCATCGCCGCTGACGGCCGCGCCGCAGTGTTCGCAGGTAAAATCTTCGATCCGGCGCTGGAACTTGCGGGTCATTAATCCCCAGGGAAAAGTACCCATAGTTCAGGACGGCCAGAATTGCAGTGTACGGCCCGGCCGAGCATCCCCAGGCAGCCCCAAGAGAGATACAGCGCCATGCGCGCGCCGTGCCAGCCGCCCCAGTGGCGGCGGCGTTCATGGCGGTGGTGCAGCCGGGCAATGCGGTTTTCGACGGACGGGATTGGGTGGAAGATGGTTTCGATCCAGCGATTACGTGATGGTTCGTCGTCCTGCTGCTTGTCGAGCGTCTCGATCACCTCGGTGAGGGTCGGAACAGGCGCGCCGGCCTTGAGAGCGAAACGGTCAGCCTCGTAGACGCCGGGACGGCTGAGCGACGGCAGTACCAGCAGGCCGAGGAACGACCATAGGTTGAAAATCAGCGCGGCAGTGAAGAGGCCGCGGGCGCTGATGATGGCTTCGGTTCCGGCCAGTGAGATGGCAATGTAGAAACCGATCAGGTTCCAGAGGACTGCCAGATAGACGCCGCGCTCGCGTCCGCCGGTCTGGATGCTGCCGATGCGTCGGGCGATTTGGGCGGCAAGCTGCTCTGGGGAGAGGTTCTGCACCCAAGCGGCTGGTACGATCAGCGTCTCCAAGCCGGGCAGCCCGGCGAAGCCACCAACGAAGCCCACATCACGGCTGCGCCCAACAGTGATCGAGTCGGGCAGCGCCAAGCCCCAATGCTTGAGCGCTTTGCCGGCTGCGCTCAGATCGGCAGTGACGGGCGTGAAGCTGCCCGCCAACCGGGCGATCCAACCCTGCGCGGCCACCTGGATGAGCATCACGACCAGAGCGAGGAAAGCCACCAATACGCGGCTGCCGGACTGCTTGCCGGCGGTGATGAACAACATACCCACACCGAGGAGGATGACGGCCTGCACCAGCGCCGCTCGCAGCCAGCCGGCTAAATAGCTGATGAAGTTTTCCGGCGCAGGACGGTTGAAGCGGCGCGGCAGGATATAGCCGCCGAGGAGGTCGAAGGGCAGGCTAAGCAGGTTGTAGAGCACGATCACGAGCAGCAGTCTGCCAGCGGTTTCGTTGGGATCGGTATCCAGAGTCGGGAAGAGCAGATTGGGCAGGCCGGTGATCAGAGCCAGCACCGATGCTACCACCCAGAAGCCTACCCCGCTGATGCCCAGGTACAGGCGCGCGCGCGCGTAAGTCACAGCCGTAAACTCCTTGTTCAGCATGCCAAAAAATTGACTGTAGGGACACACCGGAAGATAATGTTTTTGCCCCGTTCGATTCTGTCCGGTAATCCCTACAGATCAATCCCCAATTAAGACAGTCCGTATTCCTGCCAGCGCCGCGTGACTCGTTCGACGATCTCCGGTGACATGGTAATTTCCTCCGGCCAACCGCGGGGGTGTCCATCAGCAGCGGTCTTGATGGTGGCATCGATGCCGATCTGACCGCGCGGTTTACTGCCTGTATCGAAGTGATCGATTCCGCCGAGGATATCGATATCGCGCCGCCAGTCGGTGTTGC
This sequence comes from Anaerolineae bacterium, assembly GCA_034431625.1. Classification (GTDB taxonomy): domain Bacteria; phylum Chloroflexota; class Anaerolineae; order Aggregatilineales; family Phototrophicaceae; genus CFX2. The sequence continues at coordinate 172,808 of DAOUCY010000005.1, forward strand.
CGAGCACCCGCCAGGCCACGTCAGAGAGATTGCGCGGATCGACGAAGGCGTCCACGAGGATCAGGCTGCGATCCGGGCAGAGGTCCCAGAGGCGGCGGAGGGCCTCTTTGGGGGCGAGACGCTGTTTGTCCAGCGCGACGATCAAGGCTCCGTGGGTTTCGTGCCAGCGGTCGCCGACCAGGGCAGTGATTCGCTCGGCGGGCAGGGGAGCCAGCGGGGGGAAGGGACGGCTGAATTCAGGTTGGGTTGAGCGGGTGGCATCGACGCCGATCTTGCCGCCATACGAATCCTGGATCGAGGAATGATCCAGTTGGTCGACAGGGCCATCGACGATGGTGACATCACGCCGCCAATCAACGTTGCTGACCACTTCGCGGGCGACAGCTTCGAGATCGTGGACGTTGACATCCGCATCGACGATGATGAAGCCTTTGGTCAGCATCATCAAGCCGAGTCCCCAGAGGCCGTACATGATCTTTTGGGCATGGCCGGGGAAGCGTTTGCGGATGCTGACGATGACCAGATTGTGGAAGACGCCCTCGGCAGGCATGGCGTAATCGACGATCTCGCCCATGAAGAGCTTCATGAGCGGGAGGAACAGGCGCTCGGTGGCTTTGCCCAGCCAGAGGTCTTCCTGCGGCGGCTTGCCGACGATGGTCGTCGGGTAGATGGCGTCGCGGCGGTGGGTGATGGCGGTGACGTGCATGACCGGAAAGAGGTCCGGCGGGGTGTAGAAGCCGGTGTGGTCGCCGAAGGGGCCTTCCATGCGGTGTTCGTTGGGGTCGAACCAGCCCTCGATGACGAACTCGGCATTGGCCGGGACTTCCAAATCCTGCGTCACGCATTTGACAAAGGGGGTTGGCTTGCCGCGCAGCCAGTTCGCAAGCAGGTATTCATCGATGCCGGGGGGCAGCGGAGCTGAACCACACCACATCGCCGCCGGGTCACCACCGAGGACGATGGCGACCGGGATTTTCTGCTGCTGGCGTTCTCTGCCAGCCTCTTGGTGTTCCTTGCCGCCTTTGTGGCGCTGCCAGTGCAGGCCAAGTGTGTGGCCGTCATAGACCTGGACGCGGTACATGCCGACGTTGCGCGTGCCGGTGTGCGGATCGCGGGTGATGACCGAGGTGAGGGTGATGTATTTCCCGCCGTCATGCGGCCAGCATTTCAGGATGGGCATGATATTGACGTCAGGATTTTCGGTGATGACGACTTCCTGCACGGGAGCGGCCTTGACGCGGCTGGGGCCTAGGCCGACCCGCCGCAGCGCGTCGAAGACATCCAGGCCGCGGCGCATCATTGGCCCCATCCCCTTGGGGAGTTTGAGATCGATCAGCTTCGCCAGGCGGTGGTTGAGTTCTTCGAGATCATCCACGCCCATTGCCCAAGCCATGCGGCGCGGGCCGCCGTAGAGGTTGATGACCAGCGGGAAGGGGCTGCCTTCGACCTGCTCGAAGAGGAGGGCTTTGTTCTGGTGGGGTGGCCGCTTGGAGATGCGGTCGGTGATTTCGGTGATTTCCAGTTCGGAGCTGACGGGCGCTTTAATGCGGACCAGCTCACCAGCTTGTTCGAGGCGTTGGATGAAATCGGACAGTCGTGCGTAGGCCATCGTTTACAGCGTTCAGTTTGTTATGAATATCACGAACATTATACAGGTCGCGCGGGGTCTATGCCATTAGAACCCTATGAGGGTGTCCAGGGTGGTATAATCGCAGCGTATCGTTCGCTGATGGCCGGGGGACTTGCAGATGGCGCAGAGTGCGACCACACCGACCCGCCTAAGCCTATCCTCACTCAGCAGATCATTGCTCGGAACATGCCTTTCGAGCAGCATCTGAGTGCTTATACTGGCGCGTATACCGAGTGGATCGAAGGGGTGGTGATTCAGAGGTCACCGGCTTCTGCCATCTGCTACTGCTAGAGGCAGATGACCAGATTCGGGCGCTGGCAGACGCGATGCTCACCTAAACAGGGGACTTCACAGCCATGTTCAATGTCAATCTTAAAAACAGGGTTGCGCTCGTTACCGGGGCAGGACGCGGCATCGGCAAGGCCATCGCCCAGGGGTTATCCGACTGCGGCGCGAAAGTGGCTGTCAATGACATTGACCCGCAGACAGCGGCGCTGACCGCCGGGACGCTGGTGGGTGATGCCAACGCCTACGTTGCCGATGTGCGCGACTCGGCGGCGGTGCAGACTATGGTCGAAAAAGTGGTCGCTGATTTTGGGCGGCTGGATATCCTGGTCAACAATGCCGGCGTGGAACCACGGGCATCGATCTTAGAGATGACCGATGCCGACTGGCATGATGCTATCGAAACGAATCTCAGCGCAGCGTTTTATACCAGCCGCTCAGCGGGCCGGGTGATGAAAGCAGCCGGCGGCGGAGTGATCGTCAATATCGCTTCGATTGCCGGGCATAATATCCCGATTGCGCTGCGCTCCGGCTATGTGGCGAGCAAGGCTGGATTGGTCGGCTTCACCCGCGAGTGCGCCCGTGAGTTCGCCGCATACCAGATCCGTGTCAACGCGGTTTGCCCCGGCGTGATCGAGACGGAGATGACCGCGCACCTCCGTCAAAATGCCGCGCAGATGCAGAAGTGGCTGGAGGACATCCCGCAGAAGCGGTTGGGTATTCCGGAGGATGTGGTTGGGCTGGTGCTGTTCCTATGTTCGGATGCAGCTCGCTACCTGACGGGACAGGCTATCAACGTTGATGGCGGCAAGGTGATGCTGTGAACTGGGCGATGTTCCTAGAAGAACTCCGCAGCATTGCCCACCTCGGCCTGAACTACACGCCCGATCCCTACGACCGCGAACGCTATATCCGGCTGATGGCCCTGGCAGCGCAGGAATATGCTGCGCTGACCGGTCTGCCGGACGGCGAGGTGGCGGCACGCTTCCGCCAGGAACTCGGCTACATCACACCGAAGGTGGGCGTCTCGGCGGCGGTCTTCGACGGGCAGGGGCAGGTGCTGTTGGTGCGCCGCTCGGATAATGGCAAATGGGGGCTGCCTGCTGGATTCTGTGAGGTCAACCAGACACCGCAGGAGAATCTGCGCCGTGAAGTCCGCGAGGAGACCGGGTTAGAGGTCGAGATTGACGAACTGATCGATGTTTTCTGCGTGCTGCCCGGCGAGTTCGACCAGCCGCACACGATTTATTCGCTGCTGTTCCTGGCGCGGCAGACGAGCGGCAGTTTGACCCCTTCCCACGAAACGCCGGAGATTGCCTTCCGCGACCTGGCGACCATCACCGATTGGCATTTCGACCACCAGCGCCGCGCTGAACGCGCCCATACACACTGGTTGGAACGATCTAAGCGAGGTTGAGATGTCTCTACGATTTCATGAGATCGCCGAAGCGACTCACCGTATCCTGAATCCGATCACCGAAGACAAGCTGATGCTGATCGGCGAGGCCAGCGGCTTCAAAGCCGGGATGCGCCAGCTTGATTTGTGCTGCGGCAAAGGGGAGATGCTCTGCCGTTGGGGGGCAGAATACGGCATCAGCGGGTTGGGGGTGGATATTAGCGAGGTGTTTTTGAGCGCTGCTACCCGCCGAGCTGCCGAACTAGGAGTGCAGGATCGCGTGGTGTTTCTCAAAAGCGATGCGGCAGAATACGCTCGCAACCAGACGGGAACATACGACATTGTGAGCTGCATTGGCGCGACCTGGATTGGGAACGGATTGGTTGGGACGCTCGACTTGATGAAACCACTGGTCAAGCCAGATGGGCTGCTGCTGGTCGGCGAACCTTACTGGATCGACCCGCCGCCGTTTGAAGCCTATGCCGCATGGGGCTTCTCGCCTGCCGATTATACCTCGCTGGCTGGAATGCTGGATCGCTTCGAGCAGGCTGACTGCGAGCTGGTTGAGATGGTGCTGGCGAGTCCGGACAGTTGGGATCGCTATGAAGCGGCGCAGTGGAAGGCTGTGGATGACTACCTCCGCGCTCATCCCAACGACCCTGAAGCCGACGAACTCCGCCGCTGGATTCAGGCGAGCCGCCGCGCTTATCTCAGCTATGGGCGGCGCTACCTGGGCTGGGGGGTGTTCGTACTGCGGCGGGCGCGGCTCAACCGTCCCGGATGATCTCGTCTATGAGGGATTGCATGCGCTGGTAGTGCGGTCCTTTCCAGTAGACCCGCCCACAAGAGCAGCAGCGGTGAAACTCGTCGTAGTAGTGGGCGGTGGCATCCGGCAGGTGGTGGTTGATCTGCGCCTTATGGACGCTTTTCAGCAGGCCGTTGCACTTCATGCAGTGTTTGAAGGGTGCGACCAGCGGCAGCAGACGGAAGCGCTGAGTGATCTCGGCCAATTGGCGGTGGCGGTTGGTTTCACGCACGTAATAGCCATAGACGACTCGCCCGCGCTTCAGCAGCCCAATATCGCGCGTGAGCAAGATGCGAGTCTGCTCGTCGGAAATTTGCGCGAGTTCTTCGTCGTGGTAGTCGTTGCGGTAGAGTGTGTCGAAGCCCAACATCCGCAGATAAGCGGCCAGCCGTCCGAGGTGTTGATCTAGCACAAAAGCTGGGCGGCCGGGGTAGGGCGGGCGCAGAATGATTGGGCCGGCGGGGGCGGTGTCGCTGCCATAGACTTCAATGTGGTCACCGCTTTGGATGATGTAAGTGAAGTCCACGGCGCGGCCATTGACGACCAGCGCTTCGATTTCCGGGTGCGGCACGCCGAGCGATTCGACCCGGTCTTTGATCGATCCCTTCCAGTCGAACTCATGCGTGAAGGTGCTGTCCCGCCGGTCGGATGGCAGGAAGAAGTTCAAGCTGCCGTGAAAGCGGAAGGTGGCCTGCGCCATCGCTCAGCGTTCGTGCGGACGCCGCGCTTCGATTGCCACCCAATCACCCTGCTGGCGGCGCTGGTAGGGTTCCAGCCCGGTCTTGCGCAGGGCGGCCTCTACATCAGCGGCCTGCTCTTCGATGATTCCGCTGAAGATCGCCAGCCCACCCGGCCGGACCACATCGCCGAGGTGTTCATCGCACATGGCGATGATGACCCGCGCCAGAATATTGACAACGGCCAGATCGAAACGCCGCGCGGACGTGAGTACTGTCTCTAGGCTGCCCTGCTGGGCGATGATCTTATCGGCGACGCCGTTCTGGGCGCTGTTCTCTTCGGTGATTCGCACTGCCATTGGATCAATGTCCAATCCCAACACCTGCGCTGCGCCCAACTTGGCTGCCGCAATCCCCAGGATGCCCGATCCGCAGCCCAGATCAAGCACCTTGATCCCTGGCTTCACTGCTGTTTCCAGCGCCTCCAGGCAGAGCTGCGTGGTTGGGTGCGTCCCGGTGCCGAAGGCCATGCCAGGATCGAGCGACAGCACGACATCGTCCGGCTGAGTCTCTACCTCAACCCACAGCGGCCGGATGAGGATGCGCTGGCCGACCCGTACTGGATGATAATAGGCTTTCCAGGCTTCTGCCCAATCTTCCTCATGCACGATCCGGTAAGCCGGCGCAGGCATGGGATACATCAGGTTCATATAGCTGAGCGCTTGTTCCAATTTGAGCTTGGCGTCTTCCGCCCGCTCATCAGCGGGGACATAGGCGCGGACGGTCAGCCGGGTAGGAGGCGGAGTCTCGCCTTCGTTCCAGGCTTCTGGCATGATGCCTTCCTGTTCGATGGCGACGCCCTGATGCCCGTAGCGGTTCAACACCTCGACGACGGCCTCGGCCGCTTCGCCATCTACGCTCAATGAGACTTCGATCCAATCCACCATGTGTTCCGCCTGATTTGCCCGAAAACAAACAAGAGCATCCTCATCGAATGCTCTTGGGGTGGTGCGATCCATCTGGCGCTCAGGACTGCTCACCTGCGAAGAAATCCATCACGCGGTCGAAGAAACCGCGCCCATTCTGCTGGGGATTGACCTCTCTGCCGAAGGTCTGCGCCAGCCGCTCGAACAGTTCGCGCTGTTCCGGTGTGAGCGATGTCGGCACCGCCACCTGCACGTAAATGAGCTGGTCGCCGCGCCCCGAATTCGTGCCATCACTGCGCAGCCGGGGGATACCCTTGCCGCGCAGCCGGAAGACTTTGCCGGTCTGTGTGCCTGCCGGGATCGTTAGTTCCTGGTCACCCTCGATAGTCGGGACCATAATCTTGTCACCCAGCGCTGCTTGGGCGACGTTGATGGTGATGTCGAGGATGATGTCGTTCTCTTTACGCTTGAAGAAAGCGTGTTCCTTGACGTCGATGACGACGTACAGGTTGCCCGGCGGCGCGCCGCGTTCGCCAGCGTCACCTTCACCTTTGATCTGGATTTGCAGCCCTTCGCGGACGCCTGGCGGAATCTGCACGTTGAGCGCAGCCCGCTTGCGCAGCAGCCCGCTGCCGGTGCAGGTGCGGCAGGGATTGGGGATGACCTCACCGCGGCCACCGCAGCGTGGGCATGGAGCCGTCCGCACCATCGCGCCCAGGAAGGTCTGGTCCACACGGCGGATTTCGCCCGTGCCCTTGCATTCTGGACAGCGCGTCGGGGAACTCCCCGGTTCAGCGCCGCTGCCGCTGCATGTCTCACAGGTGGTCAGGCGGTCGAACTCGACCAACTTCTCGACCCCGAAGACTGATTCCTCGAAGGTGACGGTCACATCGACGCGGCGATCTGCGCCGGGGCGCGGCCCACGCCGCCGTGATCCTGTCCGCGCACCGCTGAAGTTGTTGAAGAATTCCTCGAAGATTTCCTCGAAGCCGCTGACGCCAAATCCGCCGACCCCGGAGAATCCGCCGCCGTTGACTCCGGCTGTTCCAAAGCGGTCATAGCGGGCACGTTTCTCGTCGTCAGTCAGAACTTCGTAAGCTTCATTGATCTCTTTGAAGCGGTTCTCCGCATCCGAATGCTGGCTGACATCCGGGTGATATTCGCGGGCCAGCTTTCGGAAGGCTTTCTTGATGTCCTCTTTGCTGGCCGTGCGGGGAACCCCCAACACTTCGTAGTAGTCTCGCGCCATACGTGACCTTAAACCTTCACATCATCACGGTGTCGAATGTGCCCTTGCAGCTTGATCCAGAGAATATTGTACAGGTCATTTGCCCTAAAAAGAATGTGTCTCTTACCGAATGCGCGTGGGGACATGGCCGCGCCATGTCCGCCATGTCCCCACGATCCTGTTCCTCTCGCTGTAGTTAGTTACACCAGGACGCGCACTTATGCTTCGGTGTATTCACCCTCGACGACATCCTCACCGGATTTCTTCTGCTGCTGAGCGCCCGGTTCTTCTGCGCCCGGCTGCTGGTACATGCTGCCGCCGAGCGTTTGCACCTGGGTGTTCAGCGCGTCTGTCGCCGCACGGATGCGATCTGCGTCGCCGCTTTCGATGGCCTTCTTTACGGCGTCGATTTTTTCCTGTGTCTGCTTCTTGGCATCTTCCGGCAGCTTATCGGCGAAGTCGCGCAGCACCTTCTCGGCAGCGAAGACGGCGCTGTCAGCGTTGTTCTTGACTTCAGCCTGTTCCTTACGCTTGCGGTCTTCCGCTGCGTGCGCTTCGGCGTCCTTTACCATGCGCTGGATTTCAGCCTCGGTTAGGCCGCTGCTGGCGGTGATGGTGATCTTTTGAGCGCGGCCAGTGGCTTTATCCGTTGCGCTGACGTTGAGGATGCCGTTGGCGTCGATGTCGAAAGTAACTTCGATCTGGGGAACACCACGCGGCGCTGGCGGGATGCCGTCCAGGATGAAGCGGCCCAGCGACTTGTTGTCGGCGGCCATCGGGCGTTCGCCTTGCACAACGTGGATTTCCACCTGCGTCTGCCCATCCGCTGCTGTCGAGAAGATTTGGCTCTTCTTGGTCGGGATGGTGGTATTGCGCTCGATCAGCGGGGTTGCCACGCCGCCCAGCGTTTCCACACCCAGCGTCAGCGGAGTGACGTCCAGCAGCAGAATATCCTTGACCTCGCCGCCCAATACGCCGGCCTGGATCGCTGCGCCCAGGGCCACCACCTCATCGGGATTGACGCCCTTGCTCGGCTCCTTGCCGAAGAAGCTGCGGACCGCTTCCTGCACAGCAGGCATACGAGTCATGCCGCCGACCAGGATCACTGTGTTGACATCGCGGGCGGTGATGCCGGCGTCTTTCAAGGCCTGTTCGCACGGGGCGATGGAACGGCGCACAAGATGTTCGGTCATGCTTTCCAGCTTGGCGCGGGTCAGCGTCATGTGCAGGTGCTTCGGACCGCTGGCATCCGCCGTAATGAACGGCAGGTTGATTTCGGTCGAGAGCGTGCTGGACAGCTCGATCTTGGCGCGTTCGGCAGCTTCCTTCAAACGTTGAAGCGCTTGGCGATCCTGCCGCAGGTCGATGCCCTGTTCCTTGCGGAACTCGGTAGCGAGCCAGTCAATGATGACTTCGTCGAAGTTGTCGCCGCCCAGGTAGGTATCGCCGTTGGTGCTGCGAACCTCGAACACGCCGTCGCCGACTTCCAGGATGGAGATGTCGAACGTGCCGCCACCCAAGTCGTATACGGCGATGATTTCATTCTTCTTCTCGCCCAAGCCGTAGGCCAAGCTGGAGGCGGTCGGCTCATTGATGATTCGCATCACTTCCAAACCGGCGATGCGCCCCGCATCTTTGGTGGCGTTGCGCTGGGCATCGTTGAAGTAGGCCGGCACAGTGATGACCGCGCGGTCTACAGTTTCGCCCAGGTAGGCTTCCGCGTCCGCCTTGATCTTCTGAAGAATCATGGCGGAGATTTCCGGCGGGCTGTATTCTTTGCCGCCCATGTGGACGCGCACGTCGCCGTTGGGCGCGGCGCTCACTTTGTAGGGAATGCGCTTGGTGGTTTCCTGCACCTGCGGGTCGCTGTACTTACGACCCATGAAGCGCTTGACCGAGAAGATGGTATTTTCTGGGTTGACGACTGCTTGGTTACGGGCCACCTTGCCGACCAGCCGCTCTCCGGTCTTCGGGTTGGTGGCAACGACTGACGGAATCAGGTTGCTGCCCTCTGACGAGGGGATCACGACTGGCTGGCCGCCTTCCATTACCGCGACAACCGAGTTTGTCGTTCCCAGGTCGATGCCGATGATACGTCCCATAGTTTATTTGATGCTCCTCTGTGTTGTGGTTTAGCCAGTCCAGTCTGGCAGATGAGCCGGGCAGCTTGCTGCGCCGGCTCCGAGATTACTTGGCGACTTTGACCAGCGCGGGCCGCAAGATGCGCTCCCCGCGCACGTAGCCTTTTTGCAGCGTCTCAATGACGTGGCCGCTTTCCACCGTCTCGCTGTCTTCCATGACAACGGCCTCATGCTGCGATGGATCGAACGGCTTTCCGGCAGGATCAAGGGAAGTGACTCCCTTTTCTTCCAGCAGGCGCAGGAATTTGCGCTGAATGCCGCCTACGCCGTTCAGCCAGGGATGCTCTTTCCACTCTGCCGGAACATTCGCCATAGCCCGTTCAAAGTCGTCGATGATCGGCAGCAGACTCATCAAGCTCTCGACGGCTGCGGCTTCACGCAGATCCTTCATCTGGTTATCGACGCGCTTCTTGTAGTTAGCGAAGTCCGCGCGTTCGCGCAGCCAGCCTTCCTTGTATTCCTGGGCTTCCTTCCGGGCCGCTGCTAGTTCCGCCGCCATGGTATCTGCCTCTTGTGCGGGCGCTGCGTCCGCTTCGGGGAGGTCGCTTGGCGGGGTGATCTCTTCGGCGACCGGACTTGTCTCCTCTGCGCTCACGTTGTCTTATTCCTCTCTCAGGCAGGATCAAAGATCGGCTCTGTCATGAACAGCACCTTTACAGTACGGGTAATTCTATCAGAATCGCGTTAACGGGCTGATGATAGGTGTATGAATCTATTAACTGTTGGTGCTAGTTGAAAAAAGGTCACGGACGGCATACAACCGATAGTCGTCAAACTGTTGGAGGTATGCGCCGTGACTACGGA
>DAOUCY010000006.1:0-30943 GCA_034431625.1 Anaerolineae bacterium
GCTTGAATCCCTATCCCGCCGACTGAGGCATTGAAACGGGTTGAAGGGCGTCTGCAGCCCATCCGTCGTCGCAGGAATCAGCGATTCCGGTCAAACGTCGGCAGTGCTTAGCTGTTTTCGATCAGCGCGTACAAATCTTGTGTTTCCCGCGATGGCTTGATATCGAAGTCGCGGCGCAGGTATTCCGCCAGCGCCAGATATTGGGCACGAGCGTCTTCCTTGCGTCCCATCTTCAAATACAGGCTCATCACTTCCCGCTGAATATCCTCGCGCTCCGGGGTTTGTGTCAGCGCCCGTGTGAAGAAGCCCAGCGCCGCCAGATCATCGCCGCGCCGCTTGTTCAGCCGCCCCAGGCTGATGAGCGCCTGCGCGTTCAGGGTACGCAGATGGTCGCGCCGGACGCGCATCCATTCCATCGTGCCTTCTTGCAGATACGGAGCGCGGTAGGCTTCGACTGCCCGCAGCAGCAGCCGTTCTTCCTCTGCTTCGTCTCCAGTAATCATGGCCCGCTCGACATCCGCCTGGAAATCATTCACGTCATAGTGCCGCGTCAGTTTCTCGCTCGGCGTATAAAATCCAGCGTTGTACTGCGTCAGCTCGAAGCTCTTCGTCGGGTCAATCTTCATGCTGATCCGCTCGCTGATCTTCCGCTTGGTGACATGGAAAACGTTCGTCGCCTCTTTCGTCGGCAGGTTCGGCCAGAACACATCGAAGATTTCCTGGCGTGTCACCATCGGCCGGTCTACGAAGAAGAAAAAGAGGTTGCGCGGCAGCTCTCCATCCCAATTCGTAATATATTGGCCGTTCACAATGGCATATCCCCTGCCGAGCGCGTAAACCTCGAGCTGGGGCCGGGGCTGCTTTTCTACCGTGAAGATCACATCGTCTTTGCGTTTTTCCGTGCCCAAAACAACGGCATCTCCCTTACTGACCAATTCGGACCATGGGCGGTAAGTCAGCAGCCGCGACGAAACTGCAATCTGAACATGCGCCGGCAGCGCATCAGCCAGAGTGGTGATGAACCGGTTGAAATCATCGTCGAACGGAATTCGATCCAGCTCGTCAAGATACAGGATCACCGAGTCCGAATGGTATGCCCCCAGGTCAGCCGCTAGCGCCTCACTCCATTTCGGGACTTTGCGGCTGCTCAGCGCGGCCTTCAGATTCTTTCCAAATCCCCCCAGCTTACTGTCAAGTTCTTGAACCAGCCCGCGCAGACACGCTTCCAGCGTAGATTGGTCATCGGCAATGCGGTAGTACAGCAGACCATTCCGGTCATTCGACAAAAAGTGACTCAGGAAAAGCGTTTTGTAACTTGTCCACGGATAGAGTAGGATGAATTTGCGTCCTTTGGACCGCTGCTTGAAACTTTCCATGGAAACTTGTGTGATGCGTTCGTGTGTCATGCTGTACATCATGCCTGGTAGACATTGCCAATTATTACATACCCTACAGAACACATGTTAGCACGCCTTGGTGTTATCTGCAATAGGTGCGGTGGAGTATGGCGCTAACTGTAGACTGACTAAGCCTGTTACGATAAAATGCGAATGAAGGTCATCCTGGAACATCAGGTGTCACTAAATCCTCAATCGATCTTTCGCGGCTTTCTCCGTCTGGAACCGTTCTGGTTGGCCGCGATGCTCGTCACCTTCTTCTATCGCAGCCCGGCGCGCGACCCCTGGTTAGTTCTCTGTTGGGGACTGCCGCTCTTTATGGCTGCCCGCTGGCTGGTCTACCAGCGGCTGTGGACGCCGTCGCCGCTGGATGCCCTCTATGCGGCTTTCCTGCTGCTCGCTGCGCTCAACGTCTGGGCCGCGGGTCTCGACCCCGCCCTGCCGCCTTTCACCCGCGGCTTGATGATGCTGGGCCGGCCAGTGATGGGCATAGCCCTCAGCCTGGCCTTCGTCGACTCGGTGCGCCGCACAGGGCGCATCGATGCCGTCCTGCATGCGACACTAGCGCTGGCCCTGCTGGTGAGCGCACTGAGCCTCACAGCCGTGCAGTGGAATGCCAAGAGTTTTCAACTGGCCGTCATCACCGAGCGGCTGCCGCGCTTCACCGCCTTTCCGGATGCCGCCGAAGGCTTCAATGCCAATGAGCTTGCCGGCGTTTGCGCCTGGACTGTCCCGCTCTCGGCGGGCTTGGCGCTGGCGACCAAGCGGCAGCTCTGGCGTTGGGGCTTCGGTGCGGCCTTCGCAGGGGGATTCCTGGGGCTGATTCTAGGCCAAAGCCGCTTTGCCATCGCCGGAACGCTCGTCGCACTGACGTTTCTCGTTCCCCTGGTGATCCGCTCCTGGCGCGGCCGTGCTGTCGCTTGGGGGGCGCTGGCCGTCGTCACGGTTCTGGAAATCCTGCTCATCCAGGGCGCCTTTGCCCCGGAACAGCGCAGTGATCGCCAGGATTGGGACAGCGAAAGCACCGCCGGGCGGCTGGCGCTCTGGGAGAATGCCTGGACGATCATCCGCGACCATCCCCTCTTCGGCGTGGGGCTGAATATGTTTCGCGACGCTCGCGTCCGCCAGCTTTACCCCGTCGAGGTTCCCGGCCTGCCCATCATTCCCCACACCCACAACGAGTTTCTTCAGATCGGGACGGATATGGGCATCCCCGGTTGGCTCTGGGCTGTCGTGTTGGCCGGCGTGGTCATCGCCATGCTCTGGCGCATCTACCGGCATGGCAGTGGATCCGCGCGCCGGATGGCCGCTGCCGTTGGAGCCGGCTTGTTGGCCCATGCGCTCTTCGGCCTTGGCGATGCCATTCCCGTCTGGGATCGCTGGGCCTTCGTCGGCTTTTGGCTGTTGGGCTTGGGATGTTCGGTTTTCGCATGGGCTTGCACTAACAATCCTCAACATAATCTATACCAATTTCAATGGTAAGCCTCTTATTCGTATGGTATATTCAACCGTTGAGGAGCATTGTTGATTCGTTGTTTCGTTAACGTTTGTAAAACCTTTGAATTCGGTTTCAATGACAGATCACGGTCGCTCTCATGCGCTCGTCTTTACCTGATGGACAGCCCCCACCGGCAGTCAGTCGATGGAGCCGTTTCCCATGGCTTTTTGTCGTCATGTTGGTCGTGCTGGCTGCCGTGGTATTCACTGCGTTTTGGCTGCGTCCAGATTGGGGCAGTTCGCTGTTGGCGTTGGGATTGGCGCTGGCGGTGCTCATCGGAATCGCCGCGCTCTGGGTTCAGCAGCGCGGTGCGAGCGCCGCTGCCGCACTGCGCGATGACATCCTCCGTCAGATCAACCAGCTCGCCCACCAACTGCTGGACACTGACCAGCCGTCACGCCTGTTCGATTCGGTTTGCCAACTGGCGGCGCGGATTGCACACGCTGACCGCGCCCTACTGCTTCTCTATCTCCCAGAGGGGGACCGCCTCCGTCTAGGTGGCCGTTTTGGGTCGAACGCCCCGCCAGCCGAAGACACGATTGCCGGCGATCCTGCCGCGCGGGCGGCCTTCCACCGGGCTGTGTCGTCTGCCCCGGCGGTCGAAATTCCCTTGACCAACAGTACCAAGCCGCTCGGTCTGCTGGTTGTCTATACCAATCACGCTGGCGTTACCGCTGGTTCCGAGAACGAACTGCTGCACATTCTCGCTGCCCATCTCACGGCCGCCGTGGACTGCACCCAGTTGCAGCAAACCGTGGAAGTCCAATCCCGCAGCACCCAGCAGTTCATCCGCCTCTCGCACCTCTCGACCTTTGGCCTGCCTCTCAACCGCGCCGCGACCGACATGGCCGAAGGCATGCGCCAGGTATTGAATGCCGATTGGACGATTATCGGTCTGTTTGACCACATCAACGAACAGATCGAAGTCGTCGGCTACAGCACCCTGACACCTGCTGAAGAAGCCCATACCTTCCCGCTCCACATCCCTGTCTTCCCCGAACTGGCGGATCTCACCGGGATCGAGCCGCATCACTTCAAACTGGCCGCCCTGGATGGCGATGGTCTTTCCCCCCAGTTTAGGAGCTATCTGGAGAGCTTCGATCTTCGCACAGCCCTTCCGGTATCGCTTGCTGTGGAAGAAACGCCGTTTGGTGTGTTGATCTTCGGCTGGAAGTACAGCCGGACGGTCACACCCCAAGAAGAGCAGATTATCGAAGCCGCCGCCAGCCAGATCAGTACATTGGTGCACAACGCCCGCCTGCACCAGGATACCCTGCGGACGCTCCAGCGCAACATGGAGCAGATCACCACCATCCGCGACATCATCCAGAACATCTCCAATGCGCAGGATGTTGAGAAAATCATCGATAACGTCCTGGAAGCCTCTGCCCGCGCCACTGGTGCCGATCTCGTCCGCCTGGCGCTGCTGACCCGCCAAGAGGACCTCTGGGTGATCGAGCAGCACTACCGCAGCAGCCATGTCACCCGCAGCAGCTACGCCCTCTCCAGAACCAATGGCACCCTCGGCCAGGTGCTCCAGTCCGGCGAAATTCAGATCATCCCGGATACCCAGGGCGTCCCAGAATATCTGCCTTCTCCACACGGCGCATTTCGTTCCGTGCTGACCGTTCCGCTGCGCTGGAAAGAGGCCGTCGTCGGTGTCCTCAGCGCTAAACACCGCTCCCCGCACGCCTTCACCGACGAGCATATCGGCTTTCTTCAGAACTTCGGCGCGCATGCCATCATCAGCATCGAGAACGCGCGCCTGCTCGACGAACTCGAATATCAGGTCGATGTCCTCAGCAGCCTGCGGGAGCTGTCCCTCGCCCTTGCCAGCGAAGTCGAAACCCGCAGCATCGCCCGCCGCATCGTCAAGACCGCCATCGACTTGCTGGAATCCGATTACGCCAGCCTGTTTGAATACAAGAAGCCGAACGGCCCGGCGCTTCTCCTCGACCAGAACTTGCGCGGAGGCGACTCGCTCAGCTTCTCGCAGCTTGCTGAAATCACCGAAATGATCCGGCAGGTCACCGATACCGGGGAGATGCGCCGCCTCGATTCGTCTCCGCCGCCTCAGGCGGCTGCCACCGGCGCTGCCTACTACGAAAGCCTGATCGTCGTCCCGGTACAGCGCGGCGATCAGGTGGATCGAGCGCTCTGCCTCGGCTATAAAACCCACAAACACTTAGAAGATCGTGACCAGAATACCCTCAGCCTGCTGGCGATCCAGGCCAGCGGCCATCTGGAAAATGCTGCCCTCCACCAGCAGCTTCACGATGTCAATAACCGCTTGCGAACCATCCTCGATTCGACCAAGGATGGTATCATCCTTTTGGATGAATACGGCCGCATCGTCGAAGTCAACCCCTCAGCCCAGCGGTTGATGGGCTTCGATCTGCGTGAATACCTCGGCGAAGCCCTCACCCAGGTGCTGCTCCAGCGATCCGAAGGCGATGAAGGCCAGGCCGGCTATTCCCATGACGAACTCATCAAGCTCGCTCGCATCGAGCGCCTCAAGCCTCAAGGCATCACCCGCCGCGAGTTCTCCCGCAAGCTCAGTAGTAATCAGATTCTCTACGTCGAGGAAATCGGGTCGCCCGTCCGCGATGAACGCAGCCAGTCCGTCGGCCGCCTGCTCGTCCTGCGCGATATCACCGAAGAGAAAAAGCTTGAAGAGTACCGCAACGAAATCACCGGCATGGCCGTCCATGACCTCCGTGCCCCCCTGGCCGGGATCATCAATGCCCTCAAGTTAGCGCAGGAACATATGGATCAGCCCGGCGGCACGGATCGAGTCAAACGCGCCTTGAACATCAGCCGCGCCAATGCCGACAAGATGATGGACCTGGTCAATACCATGCTTGACATCCGCAAAGGCCGCGAGATGAGCCTCGAGCGCGTCCCCACCGCCATCGACGACCTGATCGAGCTGGCGCGCCTGGCGGTCATCCTCAATGCCGAAAAAGCCAACATCACTATCGATGTCGTCATCCCGCCCAATCTGCCGTTGGTGAATATCGATCAGGATAAACTGCGCCGCGTCCTGGTGAATCTGCTGGATAACGCCCTGCGCTTCACCCCCTCTGGAGCCTCCATCCAGGTGTCCGTTCAGCACATCGCCGAACAAGGCAAACTCCGCGTCCGTGTGGCCGACAGCGGCCCCGGCATCCCTCAAAAAGACCGCAGCCGCGTCTTCGAGCAGTATTGGCAAAGCAAAGATTACAAACCGCTGCGTGGTTCCAAAGGCAGCGGCATCGGCCTGGCCTTCTGTAAACGTGTCCTCGAAGCACACGGCGAAAACATCTGGGTCGAGCCGGTCGGCCCACTGCCCGGAGCGACTATCGCTTTTACCTTGCCTGTCGTCTAAACCAGGGAACTGCTCACCGGCAGCGCTGATCTGCTGCCGGAGGCGATCCCCGGCGGGTCACAGTCTCCTGCAGGTGGTTTCCCGCCGGAACTGCCGAGCGGGGTGGCTCTCAGACCCCGGCAGCACCTGACGCCTAAACCTGCGCTTCCTGCTTCGGCCCGGCGACCATCCGCACCACATACCCCTGGCGCTGCACCCGCAGTCCTGGGACTTCGGATGCTAGCCCGTGGATCGATGCCTGGAGCGCTCCGGTGCGGTTGAAATTCTCTACCGCGACCTGATCTTCCCAGAACAAGACCAGTTGGGCGCAGTCCGGATCGTCGTCCTGTTCCAGCAAGTAGCCTGCCTGGAACCCCGGACGTGCCCGGACAACCGGCAGGTACTTCGTTCGGATGATCTCCCGCAGACGGGACATCTGGTCGACTGGCGCTTCGATATGGGTAATCTGTGCGTACATTCCCGCTCCTCCTCACTTGAACTTCTGGCGATGGGCAGCGGCGACACAGTGATGGGGAAACCTTACAATTTCCATTATAAAGGCAATTCTCTGAAACGCATATGTTCAATGCGAACAAAAAGACCTGGGCATAACCGCCAGACTTTCAATGATCCTCTTCTTGATTCAAGAGAAGAGAGTGTGGTGAAGAGCTATACAGGAACACCGATGGAGGAGCAGAGGGTTTTGGACGCTCAGCTCTGGCTGACGACCAGCAGCGGAATCAGCACGCCAATCAGTGCACCGGCGATGACCTGGGCCAGCGTATGCCGCCGTAGGCTGAGCCGCGCCGCCGCCACAATCGGAACCAGCGGCGAGGTCGCCAGCGCCGCGCCGCCGCCAAAGACGACCCCCATCGCCACAACCGCCACCGTGATGCCCATCGCGTGCATACTGATCTGCCAGAACAGCGTGATGACCGCCATGATGCTCAACTGAATGAGCGTCACCGCCGCGATCAGCGGCAGAATATCCGGCGCATTCATCAGCCGCAGCGCGACCCAGGCCAGGCTGCTGCACAGCACCGAGATGAGAAACGGGATGATTCGCTCGCGGCGCTCTTTCATGTGGATGTCGCTGATCTTCCCGCGCCGTACCATCCAGGCAATGTACAGTATCGGCAGCAGGCAGACCATCACGCCGTAGATCAGCGCATATGCCAGCGCCAGCGTTCCGTTGTCTGTCACGTGGAATGCGATGGTGAAAACCATCACCGCCCACACCAGCGGCGGGCTGAGGACATCGGAAACAAGCCGCGCCCAACGCCGGCTCATATGCGACGAGACATGGACGATGCCGCGCTCGGTCGAACGCCAAGTCGAATGCAGGTAGGTGCGCCAAGTAGATGCAATCATGCCGTACACTCTAGCACAGGTTCTGTAAATTGTGATGCGTCAAGTTTTAAGACCGCGTGAACAGCCGGTAGCAGTTCAGTGATAAAAGGACTTGGAACCGCGCCCCATCACCCTGCCGCTGAAAATCATCGCAGCAGCAGTTCGCTGCATCTCCCCGTCTTCCGCTAAGCCCCAACCCCTGACCCCTCATATTCAAGAGTGACCAAATGGTTTTCCAAAATGTCACCCCAAACCACCTATTTTGTGCTATCGTAGGCATACGGGTAGGGACGCCATTCTTGGCGTCCGCTTAGACTCCCTCTCCCAGTCCCAGTGAGCGCAGCGAACGGTCGGGAGAGGGTCGGGGTGAGGGCTTCAAGATTCTCATATTCTCATATTCTCATTCTTATCACTCTTATCATCTCTCATAGAATGGTCCGCCAGACGCTTTGGAGCCACTGCCCATGTACATCGGCCGTGTCAAAGGAAATGTAGTCAGCACGATCAAGCACTCGCTTTATGAAGGCCGCAAGCTCATGCTCGTCGCCCGGCTCAACCTCGACGGCAGCGAAGCGGATGCCTACGACATCTGCCTCGACGATGTGCAGGCTGGAGTCGGCGATGTCGTCGTCGTCCTGGATGAAGGCAGCAGCGCCCGCCAGGTGATCGGCAAGCGCGGGACCGGCCCAGCGCGGGCAGTCATCGTCGGCATCGTCGATGCCGTCGAACTGCGCGACACTCCGCCTCAATCTGCCAGCAGGAAGCGCAGGGCATCCGGGAGCCGCCGCGCCCAAGCTGGTTCGTGATGCTCTCCGTCGGTCTCCACGACGTAGCGCAAGTCTCGTTCCAGCATGTAGCCCTTCTGGACCAAGAGCGTTTTCAGCCGCCGGGCGCTGGGTTCCCGCGTGCCGTTGTCCAGGTAAATCCGCCCAGGGACGAAAGGCCGCGCCTCAATTTCATGGTAGATCGCGCCCGAACCAACCCAGAGCGAGGGACTCATGACCCCAATCCGCCCAAAGATTTCGGGATATGCAAAGAAGCCGTACAGGCTGATGAGTCCGCCCATCGATGAGCCGAAGAGCAGCGTATGATCTCGGTCCAGCAGGCTGCGGAAAGCGCCATCAACCAGCGGCTTGACTGTCTCGGTGATGAAGCGCAGGTAATCCCTGCCGCGGCCTTTCCAGACTCCAGGGAAAGGATTGTATTCCTGGAAGCGCTGCGGCGTGTTGGTCAGCCCGACGATGATGGCTTCCATCCCCTCGGCAGCCAGACGCTGCATGGTTTCGTCGACTTCCCATTCCTGCCCGGCAAAGCCGGTCTGCCGGTCGAAGAGATTCTGCCCATCGTGCATGTAAACGACCGGGTAGCGGCGGTCAGGTGCGTCTGCATAGGACGGGGGCAGCAGCACCAGCACATCCCGGTGATTGTGGAGCTGCGGACTGTAAAGATGAGGCAGCACGCGCACGTCGCCAACGACAGTTCCGGGGCGGCCGCCCGTCCATTCGAGGTACTCTTGCCAGTCGGGATAACGGGTTTTCATGCAGCTTGTCTCTTCCCTTGATGCTCTCTGGTTAGTTTTCGGTCAGTTTTCCCTCAAATTTACGGGTTTTGACTTGTGCTAATTTTGAAAACCGTGCAAAATGAAGGTGAAGATTCGCGCGTTTTCTATTAAGCCATGTTAATATGGGAACGCGGGGATCGAAAAATATCCTTAACAGTCGGATCCACACGCAAAGCTTAAGGAGGCAAATGCAATGGCGAGTGTTGAGTTTTACGATGTCAAGACCCGCAAGAAGGTCAAGATCGATGACAAGCAGGTGACCAAGGTCAAGTTCACCACCAAGACCGGCGCGGTCCGCTACGGCCTGCGTGGTAAGACGGCGGATGGCCGTTTCTTGACCAAGTTCGTCAGCCAGAAGGACTGGGAAAAGGCCAAATACGCCGAAGGCTAGTCCTTCTTGGCTCACGGTATGGCATTGAAAAACCCGCAGCCAGATGTGCGGGTTTTTCATTCTACCTGCCGGTTTCAAGGGCTGTCGATAGGGAGGTTATTTGGAGAACTTGTTGCCTGCGCCGAAGATCGACCCGCCCAGCTTGAAACCATGTTCCTTCAGCCGGTCCTCGAAGTTGGGCCGGAAGCCGGTCGGTTCCAACAGGCCGCCGCCGACCTGCGAATAGCCGGAGCCGACAAAGCCGGGCGTCCGATAGGCGAAGATGTCCTGGATGGTAATGTTATCCCCCTCCATGCCCTGCACCTCGCTGATTTGGACGATCTTGCGCGTGCCATCCTTGAGGCGGGCCTGCTGCACGATCATATCGACCGCTGCCGCGATCTGCCGCCGGATGACGACCACGGGCAAATCCATGCCGGCCATCAAGCACAGTGTCTCCAAGCGGGCGATGGCGTCGCGTGGGCTGTTCGCGTGGACGGTGGTCAGCGATCCATCATGACCAGTATTCATAGCCTGGAGCATGTCCAGCGCTTCGCCGCCGCGGCATTCCCCCACGACAATGCGGTCGGGGCGCATTCGCAGCGAACCTTTGACCAGATCGCGGATCGTCAGACGGCCCGTTTCGCCATCACCGCCGGGAATAGGCGGTGCCGTCTCCAGACTGACGACATGGCGCTGGGTGAGCTGAATCTCTGCGGCGTCTTCGATGGTGATGATGCGCTCATCTTCCGGGATGAAAGAACTGAGGACGTTGAGCAGCGTGGTCTTGCCTGAACCAGTCCCACCAGAGACAACGATATTCAGCCGCGAGACGATGCAGGCTTCCAAGAATTGGGCGACTTCACGAGTGAAAGAGCCGAAGCGGATCAGGTCTTCGACAGTCAGCGGTTTGGAGGGAAATTTGCGGATGGTGATGGTGGTTCCCTTGAGCGCCGAGGGCGGCATCACCAGATGCACGCGCGAGCCATCCGGCAGGCGGGCATCGACCATGGGGTTGGCGCGGTTGAAGACACGCCCCAGCGGGCGGACGATGCGCTGCGCCGTCCACTGGACATGGTCTTCATCGTCGAAAATGTATGGGGTCTCCTGCATCTTGCCTTTGAACTCGGCAAAGACCATGTCCGCGCCCGTGACCATGATTTCGGAGCAGCTCCGGTTCTGCACCAGCGGCTCGATGGCGCCGAAGCCCATCAAGTCATCGAGAAGCGCCTGCTGAAGACTGTCAAATTCCTCGCTGCTTAGATTCAGTCCAGCTTTTTGCAGGATCGTCTTCAGCCGGCTGGTGAGCAGCGCCTCTTTTTCGGCATCGCCGCGCGACCACAGGTCAGCCTCATCCGGGGTTGCCAGCAGTTTGGGACGAAGCTGTTTACGAAGCTGGGTCAGACGCGGGGAAAGCTGCTGCTTTTCTGGAATCCCGGCGGGTTCGGCGACGGGTTCAGGCCGCACCTCGGCCTTGAGCGGCACAGGTGGTTCATAGGTTTCGGCGACAGCCGCAACTGCGGCCCCACTTCCATTCTGTGCGACCGCTTCGGCGGATCGCTGTTCACTATCCCGGCGGTTCTGCTCATTGATCCGGCGCTGGAGAAATGACATACGCTCAACCTCGATCCTGATGTGTTCTGACGCGGAACAGGCGCACGACCATGCGCCCTCTGACATCATTCTAAAGCGGGATAGTGGTGAGGAAGAATAAAGAAAGTATAGGGGCGAAAGTCACAGGCGGCCTTCAAGCTGGCGGAGCGCTCCGCGCAGTCCGACAATCAGCGAGACCAGCGGCAGCCAAGATAGGCCGTAAGCGGTGAAGCATAATCCGACCAGCGTGACGAAAGTGGTCGATCCGAAGCGTGGAGGTGGCAGCGCGGCGGTCAGCAGCGCGGAGAACAGCAGCAGCCCGGCTCCGAGCAGCAGGGTGGGGGTGGGTGGCTGTTCCGGTCGTGCCAGGTGGACGAGCAGCGTGCGGCCAGTCGTGCGGCGGCGGAAATAGAGCAGCGCTGCGCAGATGAGTGCCAGCAGCATGACCAGCGGCAGATCATCCGTGCGGAACTCACCGCGCAGATAGCGGAAAGCAGCCAGCACTGCCAACACCGGCCCGGCCAGCAGCCATCCGGCCAGGGACAGACGCAGGCGCAGCGGTTCGTCCGCGCCAGAGGGTAAATCAGGGCGGCGGAGGGGCAGCACGGCCAGCAGGATGATGACAAGGAGGACGCCGGCGGCCAGCAGCCAAGCCAGTGAGAAAGGACTTGGTGGGTATCCGGCCAGCACCGGCCATTCCTGCATCCACCCGCCCCAGAACAGCCCGATCAGCCCGCAGCCGGCTATCGTCAGCGACTGGCTCTGGCGGCGGCGGCGCGTCAGCCCCAGGAAGGCCAGCAGCATGAGCGTCGCCAGCAGAGAATGGGCTCCCATCACGCGCGTGACCAGCGTGCGCGGCACGTCGGAGAAAGCGGCAACCGGCCAGATCACCAGCGCCGCGATCAGGCTGTAGAGTCCGGCCAGAGTCATTAGACCGGGAAAGTCAGCAATGCGCGCGCGGTCGGCGAGATCCAGGAGGACAGCGGCCAGCGCCAGGAAGCCGGCCAGAGTCAGCAGATGCTCAGTCAGTGGACGGCTGAGCGGATCCGTCCAGAAGACGACCTCCGAGCCAAACAACAGCAGTGCCGCCAGCAGCAGGCGGAGTCGCAGCACCGCGCTCATCCCGAGTGGACTACCCGGCTGGCTCGACGGCTGGAACGGTTTTCGCCATCCGCCGGCTCATCATCAGCTCGTAGGAGACAGTCATGATCACTGCCAGCGCCAGCAGAAACGGCGGCACGATTTCCAGGCCGGCACGGTTCGCCAGCAGCCCAGCAATGCCCGGCAGAATGCCGAAGCCAGCTCCGGCAGCAGCGACCTGGAAGCCGATGGCGTTAGGGCCGTGCACCTGGCCGAGGCGTTCCTGGGTTTCGGTAACGAGCAGCGCGAAGATGGGGGCGAGGGAGAAACTGTAGAGCATCGGCCAGAGGAATCCGGCCTGCGGCACCGGGTTGAGGGCTAGCAGCACGACTCCTACAAGCAGCCCGCCGAGGCAGATGCGGATGAGAGTGCGGGCGCTGTAACGGTCAGCGATAAAGCCGAAGAGGATGCGGCTGAGGGTGAAGCTGGCCCAGAAGAGGCTGACCCATTGGGCGGCGGTGGTTTCGCCCGTACCGCGCGATTCATTGAAGAGCGGGAACAGCCACTGCCCCGCGCCGGCCTCCAGACCTGCATAGACTGCGAAGATAACGACGCCAAGCCAGACGATGGGGATGCGCAGTGTGGCGCGGGCGGAGGCGCCTTTATGCCCCTCAGCAGCGGCTTTTCCCCCGGCGGCGTTCCAACGCGCTCGCGTCAGCACGATCAGCACAGCGACAGTCAGATAGGCCGCGGCGATGACGGTATAGCTGACGCGCCAGGTCCCACCATTTTGCAGCACCAGCACCATCAGGCCGGGGGCAAGGGTCGAACCGATGCCGAAGCAGGCATGCAGCCAGTTCATCAGACGAGCGTTAAAGACGGCGGCGAAGTAGATGTTCAGGCCAGCATCCAGAACGCCAGAGCCGAAGCCGGACACCAGCCCCAACCCGACCATGATGATCCAGGCGGGCGAAATGGCGTAGCCCACGAATCCGGCGGCGAGGAGTAGAGCGCTGCCGATCAGCAGGCGGGTCATGCCGTAGCGGGCGACAAGACGACCGCTGAGAAAACTGGCGACTGAATAGCCAATTGTCGAAGCGACCAAGAGCGCGCCGACGGCGTCCAAGCCCAGCCCGAAGGTCTCGCGGATATACGGTGACCAGGCGACGCCGAGGATGGCTGCGGCCATTCCTAGCACGATGAAGGCGAGGTAGGCCAGGCCGACGACGAGATAATCGGTTCGTTTGGGCGCTGCAGTGGTCATGAAGGGGAGCATCCTGTTTTGGGTTGATGGGCGGTTTTGTGTGCATTATCGCATGAGGATGCCCAAACCACCAAGTGACCATTAAGCGAACGTTACCGGATATATTGCGCGGGGTGGGTGGAGACCGTAGACTCAGGGTAGTTCATTGAAGACGCATTAAGGAGGGCGGCAATGCAGTACCGCACGTTTGGACGCACCGGCTGGCAGGTGGCCGAGATGGGGTATGGCATGTGGGGCATGGGCGGCTGGACCGGATCGGATGACAGCGAGTCGATGTCCTCGCTTCAGCTTGCAGTCGATCTCGGTTGTAACTTCTTCGATACGGCTTACGCTTACGGTGAAGGGCACAGTGAGCGGCTGCTGGGTAAACTGCTGAAGGCCAATCCCGGCAAGACGCTCTACACGGCGACCAAGATTCCTCCAAAGAACCGCATCTGGCCGTCACGCCGGGGGTCGAGCCTGGATGATGTATTCCCAGCGGACTACATCCGCGAGCAGGTCGAAAAAAGCTTGACCAACCTGGACTCAGATCACATCAATCTGATGCAGTTCCATGTGTGGGAAGACGATTGGGCGCGCGATGAACGCTGGCAGCGGGCGGTGCAGGACCTCACTCAACAGGGGAAGGTGCGGGCCTGGGGTGTGAGCGTCAACCGCTGGGAGCCGGACAACTGCCTAGAGACGCTGCGAACCGGACTGATCGATGCGGTGCAGGTGATCTACAACATCTTCGACCAAGCGCCGGAGGACAACTTGTTCCCGCTGGCGGATGAACTCAAGATCGCCATCATTGCCCGCGTGCCGTTCGATGAGGGGACACTGACTGGGACGCTAACTAAGGACTCGAAGTGGCCAGAAGGCGATTGGCGCAATACCTATTTCGTGCCGGAGAATCTGAATGCCTCGGTAGACCGGGCAGAGGCGCTGCGGCCGTTGATCCCGTCGGGGATGACAATGCCAGAACTGGCGCTGCGTTTTATCCTAGCGAATCCAACGGTGAGTACGATCATTCCGGGGATGCGGAAGGAAAGCCACGTTCGAGCCAACATCGCGGCGAGTGACGGTAATCCGCTGCCTGCGAGTCTGCTGGCCGAACTGAAAAAGCACCGTTGGGATCGTACACCGACCAAATGGAGCCAATAGCGAAAGGACACGGCCATGCCGCGCAAGCTGAGGGTAGCTGCCGTACAGATGGATGCCGCGCCGGTGGCCGAGCGGCTGGAACGCGCCGCCCGGTTGGTCACGGGAGCGGCCGCCGAGGGTGCGTCACTGATCGTGCTGCCGGAACTGTTCAATACCGGCTACGAGTACCACCGGCGCAACTATGCTCTGGCCGAGGCGACCAGCGGGCCGACTCTGACCTGGATGATCGAGCAGGCGGCACGGCATGGTGTACATCTAGCGGGGTCGTTCCTGCTGCTGGATGGCGAAGAGGTTTACAACAGTGCTTTCATCGTCGCGCCGGATGGGCGGCGCTGGCGCTACGACAAAATCTACCCGTACAGTTGGGAACGGGCCTACTTCCGTGAGGGGCGCGGCATTACCGTGGCGGAGACTGACCTGGGCAATCTGGGGATGCTGATCTGCTGGGACAGCGGCCACGCCGATCTGTGGCGGCGCTACGCCGGGCGGGTGAACGCGATGGTTATCACGAGCTGCCCGCCGTCGATGGAGCGGGCTGAAATCGTCTTCCCGGATGGGACACGGCTGCCCAGCACGATGATGGGGCTGCCTATCCCGGAGGATGCTCACTTCCAGAATAAGGATGTGGAAGATCAGGCTGGCTGGATGGGCGTGCCAGTGATTGCCAGTTCAGGCGCGGGCCAGTTCCGCTCGGCTATTCCAATGCCAGAGCTTTCGCTGGCGAGCCTGCTAGGGCCACGTCCAGATATACAAAAGCTGCTTTCGCAGGCGCAGGACGCAATCCTGGAGACGGGCTATGGACGGTTCGCCAAGATCATCGATTCCCAGGGGCGACGGATCGCGCGGGTGGAGTGTGAAGGAGATGGCTATGCGCTGGCGGAGGTCACGCTGGCCGATGCACCGCCGCAGCCAGCCGATCCACAGCCGAAGATGCGTCTGCCCGTGCTGGGGCATTTCCTGATCGACGTGGTGGCGGCACATTTGGTTATTCCGCTGTACCGGCAGGGGGTGCGCGGGCAGTGGGGTGTGCGGATGGCTCCGGTCGATCCACGGACACGGATGTGGGGGCTGGCAGCTGCAGGCGCGGCACTGGCCGCCTGGGTGTTGGGCTATCTGGCCGGGCGCAAACGGAGATAGTGCAAAGCGCACGTCTAGCCGATGAGATGGAAAGCGGTCTGGCGGCCAGAGAGCCAGCGCATCTGGCCGTTGGTGAGGGCGGCATCCTCTTCTAGGGCGATGCGAACGACCTGCCCGTTCCATTCGGGAACAGGTTTTTTGACGTTCAGCTCAATGGCATAGACAGTCTCATCATAGAGTGGGTAGTCACCCTTGCCGGGGACGCTGTCCTGCTGATCCCATAGGCCGATGGTTGGACCGGCGGCATGGCCATGGTAGCCGAGGGGGTGGGTGTAAATCTGAGGATCAAGACCTTCTGCGCGGGCACGATCTAGTGCGGCGCGTAGGACTTCGTTGCCAGTACGACCGACACGCATCTCGGCTAGGAGAATGTCCTGCAGGCGATTGCCGTCGGCCAGCGCCGCGATGAGTCCAGGCGGGGCGGAGTCTTCACCTGGGCGGAGAACATAGGCATGCTGTTGATGATCCGTTGCCAGTCCCATCTCGATGAAGCCCATATCACAGTGAAGTAAATCGCCTGGCTGGATGATCTCCCGCGAGGCAGCCTCGAAGGATTGGCCGGGAGATTGGATTTCCACTGTGGGCTGGAACCAGGCTCGCAGTCCAAGATCATGCAGGGTTTGGCGGAACCACCAGACAACATCCTGAGTGGTGGTTTCGCCCGGCTGGATCACACGCGTGGAGAAGGCTTCGGCGATGAGGGCATGGCCGATTTCGACCAAATTGGGGTAGGCAAGGAGTTCTGGCTCGATGCGGTGCTCCAGCCAGCCGATGCAAAGGCGTTCGGCGCTGGCTGTCCGGCTCATTAAGTCTGGGCCAAGGGCAGATTTGAGGGCGTAGAACTCGGCCAGGGTGAGGCCATCCCCGAAAGCGAACTCGCGAGAGACGTTCAGGCCGATGCGCTTCGGATCGCGCTCGCGGACGATGCGGGCGAGACAGCTCCATTGGGACTCGCGGTCGGGGTCCCAAACGCGCTGGTAGAGGTCACCATAGCCATAGCGGTCGAGGGTGAGGCGCTCGATAGATCCATCGGCGCGGCGGGAAAAGACCAAGATAGTGCGGCGGCGGGCAGCCATGGCTGGCTCTGGCAGGAAGGTCATGATAACTGGGTCTTCGTTATATTCGCGGGCGGCGACGATCCAGAGATCGAAGCTTTCACGGCTCATCAGTTCGGGAAGGATGTTATCTAGGCGCTCACTGAGCCAGCGATTGCGAACTTCAGCCTGAATGCGAAGGGGGACGAGGCGGTCGCGGAGGGTAGAGAGTTCGTCAGTCATGGTTTATCGTTGGTAGAAAAACGTGGTTATTCGAACAAAGAAGGGCATTTGAAATTTCCTGTTTAGCAGGATTGGATTATCTATGAAACCATCCAAAATCTGACAGGGACAGCTAAAGTGTCTCACAAAAACTGACGACGTACCAGTGAATTGGGGCATACAAGGTGATGGACGACCATTCAGGAGCTGCTGCCCGCTTTCGCTCAGCATTGCATCGCCTCAGCGTTTGCGCTAGACTCGATTTTCTGTTTTAAGAGAGGTGTCTCGCAACTGTCCGCTGGATGAAGGGTGTTTCCGTGGCTGCTAGTTTGATGCTCGAACCCGATATCCATGCCCTGCTCGACCGAGCGATTGCTGCTGCCCAGCACGCCTATATCCCCTACTCCCACTTTGCAGTTGGGGCGGCTATCCGGGCGACTGACGGAACAGTTTATACTGGCTGTAACATTGAAAATGCTTCGTTCCCGGTCACGATTTGTGGAGAGCGCACGGCTCTGTTCAAGGCAGTGAGCGAGGGTCGCCGCAGCTTCGACGTGGTGGTGATTGTCAGCCCAGTGGGAGCCGCGCCCTGCGGCATGTGCCGGCAGGCGTTGAATGAATTTGCGCCGCATCTGCGCGTGGTCCTGGCCGATCTGGAAGGGCATGTCAAGATGGACACTCGCCTCGATGTTCTGCTGCCGGGCAGTTTCGGCCCGGACGATCTGCCGCATTGACGAACGCTCGCCCACCTGGAAATCTCACACGGAATCCCCAGTATGTCTCGCGCTGAACGCGCTTTCCGCACTCCCGCTATCATTCTGAAGCGCCGCGATTTTGGCGAAGCTGACCGGCTGCTGACGGTGCTCACTCCCAATCACGGAAAACTGGATGTGATTGCCAAAGGCGCGCGCAAGCCGACCAGCACCCGCACTGGGCACGTTGAACTCTTCACCCGCTCCGATCTGCTGATCCACAAAGGTCGTGAACTGGACATTGTTGTACAAGCGGAAATGTCCGCGCCGTACCTGGCGGTGCGCGAAGATTTGACGCGCGGGGCGTATGCCAGCTATACCGCTGAATTGGCAGATCGCTTCACTGGGGCGGGCGACGCGGATTACGACGAACTTTTCGTGCTGGTGGATGCCACGCTTGACCGCCTATGTACTGAAGACGATCCGCGTCTGGTGGTGCGCTATTACGAAATCCATCTGCTGGAAGCGGTTGGTTTCCGTCCGGAACTGACTGAATGCGTGGTCAGCCATGAGGAAATTGAGGCAGAAGACCAGTTTTTTAGTTACGGGCTGGGCGGTGTGGTGCGTCCAAGCTATGCCCATGCAGGCGAAGGCGTTGTGCCGATATCGATGCCAGCCCTGAAACTGCTGCGTTTCATGCAGCGCAGCCCTTTCGCCCAGGTCAAGGCATTGAGGGTCGCGCTGAAGATCCACGATGAGGTCGAGCGCATTCTCGTCGGATATATTACTTTCCTGCTGGAACGGCGCCTGCAGAGTGTGGATTTCATCCGCCGGCTGCGGCAGACCTAAGATGAGGCAAGCCAGTAGAAAATAGTGGATGAAGCAGTATAGAATCGGGCAGTATTGAAATAGGTCAATAATGGCAAACGTGGTGAAACCGAACGAACTCGACTCAACCGCTGAACCGTCCCTGGAAGTGATGGAAGCCGCACTGACCAGCGGTGACCCACTGCCGCCGGAGCAGCGCCAGCAGTATGCCGAGCGGCTGCTCGACCACGCACTGCTGACCCGGGATCCGGAAGCTGGACGGCTGATCGCCCGACTAATGGATGACGACGATGCGCTCGATTCCGCCTTGAACGAGCGGCTTAACGCAGTGCTGCCAGAGCAACCGGATGCGGTCTATGTGCTCATCCGGAACCATCTGGCGGAACCCTGTGACGAGTGCTGGCTGTCGCGTCTGAAGCTGGCAGCTACCGCCTCACTGCGAGTCGCCATCCGCGATGGCGATGCTGCCACTATCGGGCAGTGGCTCACGCTGATCGCCCGTGAACCGGCCAATTACAACCTGGGCGATGTGCTGCATCAGGCCATACAGGATGCCCAACCCCGTGCCACCGAGTCGCCGGAACTGGCGTATCTGTTGGTCTCATTAGCAGCTAAGCGTGATCCAGCCAGCCTCGACAGGCTGCTGGAGGATGCGGCGCTGATGGAAGCGCTGCCCAACAACGTCGGTCATGTACTGCGTGATTTCGACGGCGACCCGCTGGCGCTGCTCCAAAAGAAGGGTATTGAACTGTTCATGGTAGGAATGGCACGGGCGGCACGGGCCTGCGCCCCAGCCATGTTCACTCCAGCCAGCGTCGCCAGCCTGTGGGAACTGTATGTCACTGGGCAGACCGTCGGGTCACTGCCGCACCATTACCAGCCGGATGGCATCGTCCAAACCTGGCTGGAAGGTGGTGTCCGCTGCCTAAACCCAGATGCGCTCGAAATGTTGGCGACCCTGATGCTCACCCACCGCCGCGATGACCTGTTCTTACAGTTGATTCACCAGCCTAACGGTTCCAAGATGCTGCTTCCCCGTTTGGTGCCGATTCTAGAACGCAGCCACCGCACCATCAATGATGCACTTAACCTGATCGGACGAATTGTCACCGCCGGTGATATGCTGCCACAGCAGGCCGCTGACGCTTATCTGTACATGTTGGAAGGGCTGGAGTGGCAGCAAGAGGCTCAACCGCTTGCCCAGCAGTTGGCTCGCACCTTGCAGAAATACCCATCTGTTGTGCTGCCTACCGAAACCTACTGGCATCTGCTGGAAATGGCTGGTGAGGTGAAGGATGAGTTCTGCGCAAAGGTGATTGCCCGCCGCCTGACCAGCGACCTAGAACCCCTGGAAGACGAAGCTGAAGTGGTTGAGCAGCTCAAGAAGCTGCTCAGCGAGACTCACTGGAGCGAGGCCACCCACGAGTTCATCAACGATTGGTGGCGTCACTTTATCCGTGAGCAGCCACTGTCACGCCTCTCCAAACTTTCGAAAGCGCTGGAAGGCAAGCGCGTGCTGGAAGAAGAACGCCATATCTTAGATACGCTCATCGCCATCCGGCGAATGTTGAACGGACGCGACCTGCGTACCTTCGCTGCTGAAATCCGTGCGGCTTTCACGGTGCTGGAAGCCTTCGCGGAGTCCTTCGACCCGGACTCGCGCCGGACGATCCACTTCGATCCGGCTACTGCCCGCGCCGAACTGGATGCCCGCGCCGGAGAGCTGTCACCGCAGGAACACCAAATCCTAGCGAATCATCTCAAGCAGTTGGCGCAGGTCATTGCTACAATGGGTGACAACCGCACCCGTGCCAACCTCATCCGGCGAGGGGATGATCTCGACCGAGAGTTGATGACGGGCGAGGAGACGCCGCACAGTGCCGTCGATGCTATGAAGTGGCTGGCGGGCTACTGGGGCGGCACACAGGAGGATTCCGAAGAAGAGGGGGGATAGCCGGATAGGCTTGCCCGAAGGCTGCTGAGAGTAAGCTTAATACGGGATGCTCTAGAGCGGTTATGGATCGTTGGCTGTTTCCAGCCACGTTTGGATTTCACAGATCGCGTCCAACCCTCCCTGACAGTACGCAACCCACGGCATCGATGATGGACGGGTAGATTGGTGCTGCGTAAGCTGCCGCTGCCATTTGTCATGAAAAGAGTCTAAGAGAGCGGGCAAAGCAGAGAGCAGATCGTCTCCGCTTGACTGCTTGAGGATTCGGGTGAGTTCACTCAGTGCGACCAACCGTCCTTCAAGATACTTGAGTCCTCCCGTGACACGCCCATCCTTGTGCAGTTGGCAGATACTTGCCTCCCCCACCTGCGCGAGCATTTTTGCTTCGCAGTCGTGGCGCAGCGTCTCCAGATGGGCAAACAAATCATTCATCTGATGGCTGCCTTTCCGAACATTTCGCGAAGGTGTTCGTTTTCGAATATTCAGGCCAATGGATGCCTGTTTCTCAGCATATCATTCCTTCGGCGGGAGAGCGATAGGGCCTTGACGCTCTGGGTGCTGGCCGACCTTATCGGCGTAGAAGGTGCGAATCGCTTCGAAGTCTTTGTCGATGTCTCCGGTAGGTGTCAGCAGTGGGCCGAATCCCGCTCGCCGCCGGGAATAATCCGCGTAGCCCAGCAGAATCGGCACACCTGCTCCCAGCGCGATGTAGTAGAAGCCAGTTTTCCAATACGGGACATTCTTGCGGGTACCTTCGGGAGCCAATACCAACACCATCCGTTCGCGCTCACGAAAGGCCTGCACTGCCTGCTCGACAGCATTGACCGTGGTCGCGCGGTTGATGGGGATGCCTCCTGCCAGCCGGATCAGCCAACCGAACGGCGGATGGAACAGGGTATGCTTGCCCATGAAGTTGGCTCGCACTCGCTCGGTCAGCACCACAAGGATATAAATGAATCCATCCAGGTTGGAGGTGTGCGGCGCACCTATCACAACCATTTTGGGGTAGTTGGGGACGGCCGTACTCTCGATACGCCAGCCGAATATCCACAAAATGAAGCGGGCAATCCACGAGAGAATGAGCGGAGTGTCTGGCGGGCGTCGAGGGCTGTCAGGCATGTCAGTAATCCAATCGATAAATAAGATGCAGGTTATGGCGCTGAGATTGTGTCCACTCAGATTGACTCCAGCGGGCGGATGACCCGCGCGGGATTGCCGGCAGCGATCACCCCAGCGGGTAGGCTGCGCGTCACCACGCTGCCCGCGCCGATCACGCTGCCGCGTCCGATCGTGACGCCCTTGAGGATGAGGCACTGCATCCCGATGAAGACATCATCCTCGATGGTGACCGGAGCTGTCGCACCACCCAATGGATCATACCGGCGCTGGATTGGATCGAGCGGGTGGAAGTCGGTATCAGCGATGATCGTGTTTGCGCCGACTGTCACCCGGTCGCCGATGGTGACGCGCTCCTCGGTCACGATGCTCCCGCCTGTCATGCCGAAGTGACGCCCAATTTGCAAAACAGCGCCCGGTCGCCGCGTGCTGAGGATCACCGGTCGGTGCGGCCCTAGCGGATTGCTCCGCGCTGTTGAGCGCAATTCCAGCCCGTTGCCAAGCACCAGCGTGCTGCGGCGGTGCTTCTGTAGGATTGGCAGGCCATAGAGCTTCCAACCCGCGCCCCACTTCACCCCGGCCAGCGCAAACTGGAGCCGCGCAAGCGGCAGGAGCATCAGCCGTTCGAGTTCGTTGACGGCTTTCCAGGGCATATCCCACGCCTGGCGCACAGCCTGGGCGCTGAGAAGCGAATCGGGTAGGGCGGAATCTGGCGTGTCACGCATGGCATGATGATAGCAGACGCTGCCCAAACTTCCAGCGGAGTTCAGCGCCACCAACTGGCTATGGGCAACCACGCGGGCAGGATGGTATGCTTACCCCCATGAATGAACCACGCCAGATGCTGGAACCAGCAGGACAAGACACCGTGACCGCTAACCCCACACCATTCCAGGTGATTGACCATTCCATACCTGTATTCCGCCCTTACAGCGATGAAACCGAAGTCCAGGCTGTCGCCGAGGTGCTGCGCTCCGGCTGGTGGGGTCAGGGACCGAAGACGGTTGAATTTGAGCAGCGCTTTGCCGAGTTTGTCGGCGCGAAGTATGCCGTTTCGGTCAATTCGGCGACAGCGGCTCTGCATCTGGCGCTGGCCGTGGCCGGAGTCGAAGGCGGCGAGGTTATCAGTACGGCGATGACGTTTGTCTCGACCAACCACGCTATCCTCTACAACAGCGCTACGCCCGTTTTTGCCGATATTGAGGCCGACACCCTCAACATCGATCCGGATGACATTGAGCGGAAGATCACGCCCCGTACTCGCGCCATTGTGGTCGTCCACTACGGCGGGCATCCGGCGGATATGGAACGTATTAATGCTATCGCCCGGCAGCACAACTTGATCGTAGTTGAGGATGCGGCCCACGCTTGCGGTTCCAGTTATCAGGGCCAGCTTGTTGGCAGCATTGCGCCGCTGACCTGCTTCAGCTTCCACCCAGTGAAGAATCTGGCGACCGGTGATGGCGGCATGATCACGCTGGCGAATCCCGAATGGGATGCAAGGCTGCGGCGGCTGCGTTGGGTCGGGATCAACAAAGACACTTGGATTCGCAGCCGCGACAAAGATGCGGCTCAGTATGCCTGGCAGTATGATGTCGATGAACTCGGTTTCAAGTGCCACACCAATGACATCAACTCCGCCATCGGCCTGGTCCAGCTTCAGCGTCTTCCGCAAATGAACGCTCGCCGCCGCGAAATTGCCGCCATGTACGATGCTGGCCTGCGCGATCTAGATTGGATTCAGCGCCCAGCGCGGCGCGAAGGTGTCGTCTCCGCCCAGCACAACTATGTCATTCGCCTCGACCAGCGCGACCAATTGGCTGAATGGCTGCGGGCACACCGCATCGCCACTGGTGTGCACTACATTCCCAACCATCTGCACGCGATGTATAAGCCCTACGCCACTCCGCTGCCTGTTACCGAGCGCGAATGGACGCGGCTGCTCACCCTGCCGCTCTACCCGGCACTAACCGACAGCGAAGTCCACTACATCATCGATGTGATCCGGCGCTATCATGCCTGAACTGTCCATCGTCATCGTCAACTACAATACCCGTGAACCCCTACGCCGCTGCCTGGAGTCTGTCCGCGCTCAGCGCGGGACGCTTGACCTGGAAGTTATCGTCGTCGATAACGCCTCTAAAGATGACAGCGCCGCTATGGTGCGCCAAGTCATGCCCGAAGCGATCTTGATTGAACCAGGGCGCAATACCTGGTTCACGGGAGGCAATAACCTGGGTATCCAGCGGGCAACGGGAGACTACGTCCTGATTCTCAACCCAGATACGGTTTTTCAGCCCGGCACGCTCCAGACTATGCTGGATTACCTCAAGGCGCATCCCCAAGTCGGCGCGATTACCTGTCAGATGCGTTTTCCCGACGGCCGCGTCCAGTACACTGGGTCACGCGTGCCGGCCTACCTCGACCTGCTGCTCGGTTATACATTCTTGGGCGTGCTGTTCAAACCCTGGCGGGATCGACGTCGGGCTGAAATGTGGTTCGAGGGTTGGCACCGGGACAGCACCCGCCCGGTCGAGGTTATTCCCGATTCTAATCTGATGTCCCCGATGCCGCTCATCCGCCAGCTTGGGGGGTTCGACGAGACTTTCAAGCTGTACTTCACCGAGGACGATATCTGCTGCCGCATCCTGGACGCGGGCCGAGAAGTGCATTTCGTCGCCGAAGCGCTGCTCATCCACGAAGAAAGTGCCAGCGTGAACCAAGTGCGCCGGCTGGCTTCGCAGATTTACTTCCAGGATCTGCTGTGTTTTTCGACCAAATACTACGGCGTGGCGCGGACGCTGCTTCTACGTGCTCTGATCTGGCCGACTCGCCAAGCCATGGACCTGGCCCAACGTCTGCGCGGCGAACGGAAATCGCTCTAACATGATGGCCCATCCAGGTGACTATCCCCCGCTGACCCATTGGCTGACCGGTGCAGTTCGTGTTGGGCTGCGCGAACTGTGGTCTCGCGTGTACATCGTCTGGCTTCGACTGCGGGTAGCTGTTTGGGGAATGAGTGCCTTTGAACATGCCGTCGCCCACTGCCCGCCCTGGCTAACGCTGCGTCTGCTGCGGGCTTATGGCGCGGTCATCGGTCCGGAGATCGACTTTCACGGGCGGCTTCAACTGCATGGCTGCTACGTCATGCGCGATAAGCTCGTCATCGGTGCTCGCTGCCACATTGGGCCACAAGTCACGCTGGATTTGACTGGTCCAGTGCGCCTGGAAGATGAATGCACTATCGCGCTGAACGCCCAGATTCTCACCCACCATGATGTCGGCTATTCGCCGCTGCGTCACCGTGCCTACCCGACCATGGTCGCGGGTGTCGTGATTGAGCGCGGTGCGTTCATCGGCGCGGGAGCGATCATCCTAGCCGGAGTTCGAGTCGGGCAGTGCAGTCTGGTTGCAGCAGGATCGGTGGTCGTCGAGGATGTGCCCCCGTGGAGCGTTGTTGCAGGCAATCCGGCACGGATCATCAAGCAGATGGATCCTGACCTGGAAGGAAAGAACCGATGAGCTACCAAGACTCTCCCCGCTATAACAGCACCCGCCAAGCCTGGGAGTCGATCTGGAACAGCGCGGATGTCGAGCGCGAGCTTGAACTGCTTAACTCGAAGCGGGCACAGCAAGCGCTCAAAGTCTGGCAGCGGTACCTGCCCAAGGATGGCATTTTGCTGGAGGCGGGCTGTGGTCTCAGCGCGACGATGATCCTGCTGCGCCGCTTGGGCTACCCGCTCATCGGCCTGGATTACGCCGAAAACGCCCTGCATACCTCACGACGCTACGATCCGTCGCTGCCGTTGGCTGTCGGTGATGTCCACGCGCTGCCGTATGCGGAAAACAGTCTCAGTGCCTATCTGTCCTTTGGCGTGCTGGAGCACTTTGAACATGGCATGTTGCCTGCCCTGAAGGAAGCTTTCCGTGTTCTGCGACCCGGCGGTATCCTGCTGCTGACCATCCCATATCCCAACGTGGTGTACCGGTTGGTCGAATGGCGACGCAAACGCCAAGGGAAGAGCCTGCTCACTGATGACTCGTTCTACGAAAGCACCTATACGCGGCAGCAGTTGGTGGAAAATGTGACCGGCGTAGGCTTCGAGGTGCTCACGGCACAGCCGACCAGCCACGCCTATACCCTGTGGGGCTTGGGAGGACTCTTCCGCGGCCCAGGCTACTACCAGACCAGCCCGCTAGCTGACGCGCTCGGCAGTGTCTTCTCTGTGGTACTGCCCTGGGCCTTTAACTTCAGCACGATGGTCATCGGGCGCAAACCGCTCCGCTGAGAATCACCAGTCTCTGGGTACAGCAAAACGATTGCTCGGCGGTAGATCAGCCGTCGCCAGCGTTCCCTGCGGCTCGCGGAAACGGATCAGTTCCACCTCGAACTTCGAGCGATCACCACGATGATAGGCTAGATAGTATTCTACGGGCGTCCCGTCACTGGTGTAGCTGACGCTCTCCAGTAGGAACAACGGCACGCCCCGGTTGATCTCCAGCAGCTCAGCTTCGCGTTCCGGCGCGGGAACTGCCTGGATCGAACGCCGTCCCCGCGCGATGGTGATCCCGTAACGCTGCTCCAACAGATCATAGAGCGATTGGTTAGAAAGTTCATCATTCACTAGGCTCGGACATAGGTGATATGGCAGATAGGTGGTCACGTAGACTATCGGCGTCTCATCCACCAGCCGCAGCCGCACAATTTCGGTCACCGGGTCGCCAGTCAGGATTTGCAGTCGTTCAGCTACCGTCCGGCTGGCCGGGATGACTTCCTGCTTCAGCACCTTCGTGACTGGCTGGTAGCCCTGTTCCACCATGTCATGATAGAAGCCAGTGAGCCGCTGGACGAGCCGCTCGCTGATTTTGACCGGAGCCACGAAGCTGCCCTTGCCTTTGCGCCGGGTAATGAGGCCTTCGTGGATTAAATCCTGCAGCGCCTGTCGGATCACTGTCCGGCTGACGTTGAAGCTTTCGCACAACTCGGCCTCACTGGGAAGCTGGTCATTCGGCTGCCAGATGCCGTTTTGGATGCGGTCGCGGATCACCTGTTTGACCTGAACATAATAGGGGATCTGGCTCTGATAATCGATAGCGCTCATGCGAAGAATATCCTGGGCAATTTGTTCCATGAATAATATTACAACATCCATTGGCTGCTGCGTATGTCCGCTCCCTGAGTATGGGCGCGCCGCCAGCGAGCGAAAAGGATCGCTGCCAGTTCTACTGCCTGGTATACCCTCCATCTAAAGTCGGAAATCAAAACTGGCCGGACTGCCGAGGAGAAAAACATTGCGGGATGCTTTAATAGAGACAACCCCATGAAAGGAGGGCGACTGCCATGACCGCGATGTATAACTCCGGTATACTCAACCAGATCACCCGTGCCGACTACGCCCGCGCCCGCTTCCGTGCATCGCTCCGCGGCCTGTTGGCCTTCGTCTTCCGGCGCAATAATCGCCTGCTGTCTCTCAGCGCCCTGTTGAACGACGCTGAAATCATCAACCAGCACAGCTTGGGTGTCTGCACAGTTTCGATTGAGCATATCGTTGGCTCGATGGCTCGCACGGAAGACTTCGACCGCAGCTTTGCGCCGAGCCAGGAGTTCACCCAACACCGCTGGCTGAGCATCGCCAAAGCGATGTACCGGGGTATCCC
This sequence comes from Anaerolineae bacterium, assembly GCA_034431625.1. Lineage (GTDB taxonomy): Bacteria > Chloroflexota > Anaerolineae > Aggregatilineales > Phototrophicaceae > CFX2. The sequence continues at coordinate 27,241 of DAOUCY010000006.1, forward strand.
GCTGCCGGCCATTGAGCTGGTGTTGATGAGTGGGCGCTACTATGTGGTTGATGGACACCACCGGGTTTCTGCTGCTCGCGCCCTCGGCCAGAAGTTCATCGATGCCGACATAACGGAAATCACCATCCGCTAAATTCTCATCAGGGGCATGCGACCAGGCGTGCTCCTGATACCCCACTTCTACTTGCCCACAAAACCCCCATTCGATTGTTCGGGCGTCAATTATCCAATTGTGTCGTTTCGGGTACAATAAAGACTGATCTGAAAAGATACTGACGGCCCGTGTTGGGGGCAGAAAGCGCAGCGAGATGATCGATAACGGCATTAGCCCCTGGATCATCGAACTCACCAACGCTCAAATTAAGACACCTATCCGCTTGAAAATCACCGAGCCGGTTATCTTCGGCCGGGTCGTGGCTGGGGACAGCAGAGCACCCGATTTGGACCTCACGCCCTATAATGCGGAGTCGCTGGGAGTCTCGCGGCTGCATTTCACCATCCAGCCAGAAACTGATCGCCTCATTATCACAGATCTGGTCAGCGGGAACGGCACATTCCTGAATGGCAACCGCCTCAAACCAGAAGAAGGCTACCGCCTTTCCTCTGGCGACCAGATTACTGCTGGGCTGCTCTCGCTCGATCTGAACTTCGTGGTGACACCCACTTACGGTGGACCAGTGCATAAACAGCCAAGTTTGCAGCTTCGCGATCTGGTCAAGCCTGGTAAGGGGCAGCTCATCCTGATCGTTGCACAGGACCCTGAATTGGCCGGGACGCTTGCCGAAATCCTTGGTGAGTCTGGGTATACGACTCGCGTCTCTCACGAGGTCGTCGGCGCCATCCGCGTCTATAACCAGCGCCGCCCCAGCGCCATCATCATTGACCCGATCCTGCCGGACATGAGTGGCTTAGAATTCTGCCGTTATATCCGCCGCGACGTGCATATGAACACCACGCCCATTGTCATCGTTAAGACGACCTTGCGTTCGGTTGAAAGTGTTGAAGCGATGCAGGCCGGCGCGGATGTGTTTCTGGATCGCCCTATCAGCGCCCGTGAACTGCGCCATGTGATCTCATCACTCATCGAGCAGAGCGAGAGCGGCCAATCCGGGATGTATACCAAGCACCTTGTCGGCACGGCTCCGCTCAAAGCCGTTCAGCCGGAGACGCGCAAGAATACCTGTGTGTTGTTTGTGGCTGGTCACAGCGACGCGCCGATTGTCTTGACTGTTCAGCAGCCCGTCTCGTTCGGTCGTGCTATCAGCACCGGCACGCTCAAATCTCATGTCGATTTGACGCGCTACGACGCAGCTAACTGGGGCGTTTCGCGCGTACACATGGCTCTCCAATATGAAGATGGCCGCTTCTGGGTGGAAGATCAGGACAGCGTTAACGGAACCTATGTCAATGGCGATCCTATCCAGCCGCACGAAAAAGTTGCCCTGCAGAACGCCGACGAAATTCGCCTGGGCCAGATGCGGATGTATATTTATTTCCTGGAAGATATGCCCCAGTCCCAATCTGAGGCCAAAACCAAGAGCGTCCCGTCGTAGCTGCAACGAGACCGATCCTGAAGGCTTTCTTGCCTGACATGGCATTCGTTGGAGCTGGGATAGGTTCACAACTGCACGAGGTCAGCCGCAGGAACGGCATGTCACCCCATACAGTCCGCGTTCCAGGCTTATCCGCCGATCCAGGTTTCTTCTGCTTCAGCCCATTGGATGGTGACGATTTCCTGTACCAGTTCACCGGAACCGGTGTCGAAATCCGAATAGGTGACTTCGCTGATCCAGGCGTCCTTAATCGTCCAGCGGCGGATTTCGACGCCGCCATCCACGGCGATGATGGCAAGGGTGCGCGTCGGGCGGGCGATATCCGCTTTGGCGGCAGTGGTTTCTCTCAGCCAGCGGTTGAACGGGTTGTTAGGATCGCGCTGCACCATCTTCGAAATCTTGAACGGCTCACGCACTGGTTTGGGCGCGGACGAGGTACGCGCATCTAGCTTGAAGGGAATCAGGCCGGTGACACGGAAGATACCACTGAGACGCTCGCCGTCGAGTTCGACGGCAAACTCATTGGCGGTCAGGCTGTCGATGGCTCGGATGACTGAGGCCGGGACGATATCGGACGGCATGATCGGACTGCTCCTTGTTGGCTGATCGACTTGAAGTGAAGTATAGCGTTTGTGACCGGAAAATAACAAACCGTCCGGAGTGAGGGGGACACCACCGGACGGTTTGCAGAGGGAAGGGCTTGCCGTGGGACCGGTGACGCCAATCTCCAAATCCCGACTTGCCCGCAGGTCTGGTTACACAACTCGCACCACTTCGGAGGAATGAACACAACCCAAAACCAGACCCGGTTTGACCTCTAAATTATGGCGAAGATGTAAGGGTGGGGTGAGTTCAAGATAAACGGCTGATGAGAAGGCAGATGAGGGAGAGAACCGGATGGTCTCCCCCACCATACGCGGCTTATTGGCCTGGTGGAACCCCTACGGGCGCAACGCCGATGGGCTGGATCGTCCCTGGCAGCGGCGTCGCCAGGAAGGTCAGCGTTGCCTGCTGGTCGCAGGCGGCCTGGGCGCCATCGCGTTTGGCGCTGATGCTAAGATTGCTGAACAGTCCTAGAGCATTCTGATACTGTACAACTGCTGCGCATGGCTGAGCCTGGGCCACCAGCGCATCTCCGTAGGCGATATATTGGCTGTTGAGAAGCTGCATCACGTCGCGGTAGCCGGGAACCTGCGAATACAGTTCCAGCAGACGTTGAATAGCGCGGACGTAGTCGATGCCGATAGCGTTTACAGCGTCCAAATACAGCCCGGCGATGTAGCTTTCGTAGGACAGTTCGCCGACGTCGCCGAACTGCCGAGCACGGTCAGTCAGGCGGCTGGCTTCGGCTAGATCGCCTGCGCTCCCACCTCGGTAAAGCGCCAGCGCCTTCGAGGTGAGGGCTTTGAGCATCATCGACCGCACGGTGCTGGACTCGTAGGTATTGTCCGCTGCCAGGATCACATCCAGCGTTTCGATAGCAGTATCCCAATCGGCGACAGCCAGCGCAGTCTGCGCTTCTTGCAGCAGCGCCGGGAGGTCAAGCGTCAGACCGCTGCCGCTGATAGTAGCTGCAGGCGCAGCTAACGTGGGGGTCTCCGCCGGCTGAACGGCTGGCGGTGGAGTTGGCGTAGGAGTCGCCGTCGGTTGACTGAGGATCGCCAGTGCGGTCGCGGTCACCATGATGGGCTGCAGACCTTCCACAGCGGGCGTCAGCGTTGCCAGATATTGCAGTCGTGCCTGGAGCAGCACGGTGTTCCCGCTGGCGATGTCACCGGGAATGCGGTTCAACTGGTCGGCGATAGCCGCACCCTGGGTAGCCGTGGCATTGGCCTGAGCGGTACGCTGCCCGGAAGTCCAGCCCGCAAAACCCGACAGCACAATAATCAGCAGCGATAGGCCAGTCAGCGCAGCAGTGATGAATCCGTACAGGAAGCATCCGCTCCGGCTGGGCGGCTCTGGATCGAGCAGTTCAGGCTGCGGCGGGACTTTGAAGGGTGAACGGGGCTGCGTATCGTCGGGTGATGGGGTCACGTTTCGATTTGGATGGTCTTGTGTTACAGATGCTGCTGGCGAATCGAAATCAAGCCGCAGCTAAGCGAGCAAAGGCAGAAACGCGAGTAGGGGCATGTTCTTTACCAGACAACCAA
>DAOUCY010000007.1:0-3967 GCA_034431625.1 Anaerolineae bacterium
GCGGTTTTATTTTCTCCCACTGCGCGTCGGTTAATTCATGTCGTTTGGTCATCCACCCATTTTAACCGAGTTTGCGGACACACCCTAGTCCGCGCTCAAGATAATCAAGCGCAATTCTAGCCAAATCAACATCCTCTGCTCGACGTGCCCCAACCGCGAACCAGAATTTCTGTCGTGGTCTCACGACTAAATAGGGAACTGGTACAGGATTCTGATCATCCGACGGGGCAGGGCGATCTGCCGCTTTTGTATAGTAGCTACTGAAGTGGGGAGTCATGACATCGACTTCAAATGGGTTACCATTTCCCTCATAAATCGCGTGGAAGAAGATGACGCATCCAGCAGCACCCACATATCCAAATATCAGGCGGAAGAGCCTAATCGAGTCCAAAAGCTTTTCACGCCGTTCGGCATCTAATTCACGCAGGCCATAGTCGTTCAAGTCAGCGCGCTTCAGTCTCTCAGCGTTCAACCAGTTATCGAGCGTGTTCAGTGCACTTTCGATCTGTTCATCACTGAACTGAAGCCGCTGTGCGATCCTGATCAAGGCGAAGGTGCGCGCCACCCCTTTCAATGCTGAACCGGGGATGATGGGCGCGCCGCTGTTCCGATCTAAAGTAATGGCAGTTTCGAGGGCATGTTCCGCGCCCAGACCGACGATGACGCGCGAGGCGGTTTGCAGTTGTAAAGTGCGAACGCTATTGAAACGAGATGCCTCAACCGTCTCAAGCCAGCGCTTCCTCTGCGCCTCAAGCAGGGCCGGGTTCAGTCCGTTTTGCGCAACCCAAGCAAGCCAGTCCCGTTTGTCGGTACCGAATGCTTCTTTGGGCACGAAGCGATCCAGCAGTAAGCCAGGACAGCCGCAGTTTGCTGAATGGCTATCAAGAGCCGCATTGAGGGCATGAGAGCGCTGCCATGTCCATCTCCTCATCTCACTCACCCTCGCTGCTCTTCCAGCCCTTTGCCTCGGCGTAGCGCTTGAGCCATGTGGCGTAGGTGATCAACTCAGCCGTCGCACGGCGGTATTGATCCGTTGACGCGGTGCGAATAAACGCCATCAGATCGCTACCGCTGCCCAACACGAAATGCAAGCGCGCGCCCAAGTGAGTTAGTACACGCTCATGTTCACGGTTTTTTTCCTTCTCACCCAGTGGTTTTGATGCCAGGAACGCTGCCGTCACCGCCAGACCGTTCGTCTGGATCATGGCGGGCAACCCACGCGCTAGAGTGCCGTACTTCCCAGTAACGCTGGGATATTCTCGTTCGATCTCAGTGATCGCATCCCACGCCTGTACCGCTCGGATCTGTTCCGTCGTCTGCCGCTGTGATTGTCCTGTTTTTTGTGTCATGCTATCCCTCCCCAGCGCAGCGCCACTTGACCGTAGCCAACTGTCTCATCACCCCCGATTTGAATGCGCGATGGATTGTTGCTTCGCAGCCAGCGCAAGACATCTTCATCGGTCGATCCTGCATGAAACTCCGAACCCGTCAGCTTATCCCGTTGAATGCGCGGTTTATGCGTGATGATGGGAACATAGAGCAGGCTGTCGGCAGGCAGCGCTTCCATCGTGAACAACGCCGTTCCCTCAACCGTTTTCGTATCCCGGTTCAATTTGATGCGCGTGGTGACTTCAGTCGAGTACAGCACGAAGTCACGAAAATCATCGTCCGGTAGGATGACGAAGCGGCGGGCAAAGGCACTGTGATAGTAATTCTGATAACTGCTGCTTTGGGGAAGTGCGTTGAGCGCCAGCCAGTCTGCCCAAACTTCTGTGATCAGTCGAGGCTGCCCGGTCTGATCATCGGGATACGGCAAATCCTCGCGCAGTTCTCCATTAAGTACCCCGATAGCAAATGTGTACGGTACTTGACGGTACAGATAATCCTCCAGGACGATCGAGCCGTCATTGAGGATGACATCTTCGCTGCTAGCATAAGCCTGCGTGTGATCAGCCTGGGGCTGTGGAGCGACGCCGGGCAGCAGCGGGGGTTGCAGTTGTGCTGCATCACGCACAAAACGCGCCAGCACATCGCGACAGGTCACCCACGCCATGACCCCTTTGAGCGAACGCACAGGGAATGCGAGGATGCGCGCATCCCCGACGGCGATCGCGCCGCCGTGGTCGGGTTGATCATCAGGGCCGAAGACCACCGCTTTGTTGATATCGTCCTTTCCCCCCGGATACTGCTGGCGCAGTGCGCCCTTGATACCGCTGCCCTGGACGATGGGATACCCTGTTGTCTTTTCCCGTTGAATGGGCAGATCAATGGCGCCCAACCCAGTTCCCGTCCCCGCATGGGTTGCTGATTCGGTGTAGATGAACAAGGTTCCAATCGCCATATGTGCAATTTCCTTCAACTCTTGATGGAAAGACGCAGATATTCGCCAAAACCGAGCGCCGCCAGCGGAAGTTCGCCCACAGGCTGTTCCGTGAGGGAGTCGGGCAGTTCGCTGCCAGCCTCTGCGATAAACACGCTGCCGGGCGGCGCATAGCGGCGGATGGGACGCGGGCGGCGCTTCGCCAGATCCCAGCCGCCGAACGGAGATGCTCGCCCGAGTGCACGCGCGGTGATCCCCGTAAAAGTGGGCACTCCCTGAACGAAATAAGCAGGTGTGATCAGGATGAGCTTTGATGCATCTTGCGCACTTCTCATTTCCGCATTTGCAGAGAAATCGATCCGTTCGATGCGCGCTGCTCGTCCTTCTCCACCCAGCTTGGCATATTCAACTGCGCCGATCTGGGGAAAGATCGTCTCCCACGGCGCGGCATCCGGTATCTGGACGAGCAATCCTGTCTCGCTGCATGGGCGAATGAAACTGGCGCTGTAAAGCATCCCTTCATCGGCGCGCACAGTACGTGTGGCAGCATCAATCGCGTTGCCGAAGCGCTCCTCCCGCACGAAAAGATCTGCTTCCTGTACACACTGGCTGGGTGAAAACTGCCCTCCACTCCGGTAAAGCGTCGCGAATTTATCCTCTGCCAGCCACAGTGGTGGGTCGGGAAGCTCATCTTTGAGCGCCAGATCATCTCTGTTGCGCAGGACGTGAAGCTGGTTTCCGCGCTGTACGACATCGGCTGGGAGTGGAAAATAGCGCACGATGCCGCTGTCTTCTCGCCGCGCCAAATAGGGGCCGCGCATCCAGAACGCGCCGAGCTGATCGGCCGGCTCTTCCGCCAGTGGATCACCGATCTGGACCTTCAATGCTGAGTCAGCACCTCTGGCGTAATCGTCCCAGTTGAGGCTGGAACGATTGATCGCCAACGACCGCAGCATCCCTTGCAGCGTGAACGCAGTTGGCGGAAACAAGCTGCTGGCGACGTGCCCTGCGCCACTGTCGAAAGGTTTGCCATCGCGCACCATCCAGACATCGAGGGCTTCGATCATTAACCACATCATGCGCCCCCTTGCTGTGAGAGAAACCGCGCCAGATACAGCAGCGCCTGCACGTCAAACCATCCCTGACCATTCGGTAGCGATCCGCCGATTTTCACCAGATGATCGAACAAACCTTCAGCGGGTTTATACATATCAGCGCAGCGGCGTTCAAACAAGCGCTTGAAATTCGTCTCGCGTAACGCATCTGAAATGTTGATCACGGTGTCGCGTACAGTGAGGCGATCTTCGCGCTCAAGCTGGCGAGCGTACTCCGGATCGTTAGTATTGACGACGCTGTACAAAAGTTCCGGGATGTCGGATGCGAGCCCGCGCGCGATGTGTCCATCGCGCATCGCATCGCGCATGCCGATCAGCGTCTCGATGACAGAGACTCCGCCGCGCTCCCAGGCACTGCCGCCGGACTGCGGTTCACCGGAACGACGCAGTATCTCGAACGCGAACGCACCGGATACTTTTGTGCGGTATTTCTCTTTAGCAAACCCGATGTGCAGGTTTTTCTAAACAGGGGAGACTTCGGTAGGATTTGGGTGTCTGAAATCCAAAACCGAGCCGAGGTCTCCTGAAATGG
>DAOUCY010000008.1:0-65539 GCA_034431625.1 Anaerolineae bacterium
GGAACTTCTTCGATCTGTTGCCATTGTCCTCTGCTCCTCGATTCAGTGTACCTGTCTCTTATCCTTCCTCCACTGAATCGGGGCAAGTTCAGTAGTGCATGAGGCGGCCTTATAGGAAAACAAAGCGAGGGCCAACCCCCTCAGCTCTCAGTCAGCCCGTTGGAATTTCATCATAAATTGATGGAACTTACGATAAGCGGAGTAGCCTTCCCAGTCAATAACCGACCATGCCGCATGAGAAGGAAGCCCTGCAGGCCTTTACGCCTTGCTGCGGGCAATGACATTTTGGAGCGTGCGGTAGGTACGCTCGGCAAAAGCGGTAAATGTATACTGTTCGGTGAAGCGATGACGTGCACGTTCGCCCATCGCACGGACTTCCTCTGGGTGTTGAAGCAGGTAGTGAATGGCGTTTCGCATCGCCTCCGGATTATACGGCTCGACTAGGATGCCTGTTTTGCCATCTTCAATATAGGATTCCGAGCTTGGAGTGCGCGTTGCTACAAGCGCCTTTCCTGCCGACATCGCCTGGATGATGTGCCCTTCCCCTGCGGCATGCTGGGTATACTGGAGCGGCACAACGACAAATCGTGACTTCAGCATGAGTGCGTTGAATTCTTTGGTGGGCATAAAATCATTGATCTTGACATTGGTCGACCACTCCAAACCTTGTATGCTGAATTGGCGAGCATTCACGACAAGTGGGTAATCAACCCCCTTGATAGCCTCGCACAGGGTAGCGTAATCACGATATGATCGCCCCGAGGAAAAAATGAAATCCCCCAATTCTATTCGTGCCGGATCGAGATCAGGGAACATGTCATACCATCCCAGCGGATCCAGAGAGATTCTCTCAACAGGATAGTCAAGCATCTTGCTGTAGTAGGCTGGCTCAGCAGGAGAAAGGACAGTGATTCGATCAACCCGACGCATTACCTGACGACTCAGCCAGGTGAAATGTGTGGCAATTCCCTTGTATGAAAACGCCAGGATCACCAGCGGCGGGGATTTGATACGCAGCAGAGTCCGCAGCACAGCAACGGGAAGCCGTGCTTGCTCTCCCAGCCGACGATAACATCGTAATTCCCGCTGCGGGCGCGTTGGAGCACCTGCCAGGCCAAGGTGAAGTAGCCCGGATAGTACGTCAGCAGCTTTCCCCATTTAGGGAATTTATCCTGGACTGAACTCACATTCATGAAGTCTACGGTATCGCCCTGAGTCTCTTCTGGAAGATAGTTCCAGATCCACCGGTCAGGAGGAACTACTTTACCGTCGACCAGACATAGGACTTTCATGGATAAACCTCATCTCGTGTGAAGGACAGTAATTCGACTATAGATACGCAACCTTGAGCCAACCTAACGGCTGCTGCCGTCGGGAACGTAGGGAATCAGTTCGACCTGGGGCAGCAGCCGCTCGACATCTTCCCGGCGGCAGTCGGCTGTGCCCGGCAGCAGGCAGACGGCGGCGGCAGCAGCGAATCCCAACCGCAGCCCCTCTTCAATAGGCTGGCGCTGGTAGATGGCCGCAGCCAGTCCGGCTAGGACGGCATCACCCGCGCCGCCCGCGCTGGCAACCTCGATCTTGAGCGGCGGAATCCGGTAGGCGCGGTCAGGGAGGATCGCCAGGCCGCCAGCGCTGCCCAGCGTGATAATGGGGCAGACACCGGTGCTTTCGTAGAGTTCGCGGCCAGCGCGGTAGGCGTCGTCCACCGAGGTGATGGAACGGCCTACCAATGCTGAAAGTTCGTCTTGGTTGGGCTTGATGTAGGTTGGGCGGGCAGCCAAGCCGGCGCTCAGGTTCGGCTCGGCGGCGTCGAAGATAACCGGGATGTTCAAGGCACGCGCCTGGGAAATAGCCTCGGCGTAGTAGCTGGGCTGCATTCCGCGCGGCAGGGCTCCACCGATGACCACGACGGCGGCCTGCGGCAGCAGTTCGGCATAGCGGCGGTTGAGCGCTTCCAGATGCGCTGGTTCGACTTCGAGGGTCGAGGTGGTGATGGTGGTGTGGCTGTAGTCGTCTTTGGCGACGATGACGACGTTGATGCGGGTTTCGCCGCCCGCCGGGAAGAACTCGACCTGGACGCCCCGTGCCCGCAGGAGCGCCTCGACCTTCGTGGCCGGTGCGCCGGCGGCCAGACCGATAGCGGTACTGGGGATGCCGATCTCGCCGAGGATGAGCGAGGCGTCGGTGGGTTTGCCGCCAGTGCTGTAGACAGCTTCCAGCGAGCGGATGGTTTTGTTGGGGGTGTATCTCGGAATGATGACGGTCAGATCAAGGGTAGTGTTGGGCGTGACGGTCAGGATCATGGCCGGTCTCTACTCTTTGTACTTCGCCATGGCCGTGGCCAACGCCTGGCGCTCAGCATCCAGCATATCGCCCAAGCGGAACATCTGCGCCATCAGGATGCAGTAAGCGTTGGTATCCATGCGCTCGACAGCGTCGAAGGCGGCGTCAAGGTCTTTGCCCATGACGAACAGCCCATGCCAGGGCGCGATGACGGCGGCGGCCTGCTTTTTGATGCTGCCGAGGTTTTGGCGGATGCCCCCAGAGACATGCTCGGCCAGATCGCCGGTGTGGGCCGGAGCGTACTCGACGACGGGCACGGTTCCAAACTTTTGGGTGGCCTCCAGGACGGGCGGCATGGGGCGGTTCATGGCGGCGAAGACCAGGATATTACGAGCATGGGCATGGATTACGGAAGAGCCGTACTCGCCAAAATCGCGGTACAGCCGGAAATGCACTTTGGACTCGCGGGAAATCTCGCCGCTGCCATCCAAAATGTTCATGTCTAGGTCAGCGACAAGCACCTGTTCGGGCTTGATCTTCCACTGGTACCTGCTGCCGCTGTAACGGGGCGTAATCAACACGTAGTCCCCCACTCGGGCACTGATGTTGCCCCCGGCGGCGTCAGTGAGATGGCGCTCGAAGAGCATCGCGCCAAACTGGGCGATCTTGGCGCGCATCGCCTCAATCCGCCCACCAGTCTGAATCGCTGCTTTGGGATCAGTAGTCATGTTGCCATTCCTAAAAATAAGGTTTGAGCGGTGTCAAACATCATTATAAATCCCTGACGCGAGACAATACACCCCTACCCAAGACTTCCATAGAATGGGTTCACGGAGAGAATCTTAATGGCCGTAACACCTCCTGAAATGTTATAATGGATTGGAAGCGTTTTCAGTGGTGTCTGTGCTGACGTGTCACACGGACGGTCGAGGGGAGATAGGTGCTTCCAGTGGGCCGTAAACGACAGCATGATGGCGATACGACGTACACAGCTTCCGTGCGGGAACAACCGCATTACCAGCGACTGCTTGAGTCGGCTGGATATATTTGGTTCCGCGCCGCCCATGACGGACAACTGGCTGATATCGACCCGGCGGCTGCCCACTTGTTTGGTTGGTCTCACGATGAACTAGTGGGCCGGCCTTTATGCGAGTTGGTTCACCCAGATTGGCAGTCACGCGTCCATATTTTTTACCGCAACCAGTTTGAAGAAAACATTCCTGAAACGACATTCGAGTTTCCGATCCTGACGGCCAGCGGCCAATATCGCTGGGTCGAGCAGATTGTGCATCTGAATCTGGAAGAGCCGGCAGCACCTTTTGAAGGGATCGTGCGGGATATCACACGTCGGCACCAGGCCAGCGAACGGCTGGATGTGATCAACCATCTTGCGTGGTCGCTGATCGAGCAGAGCGGCAACCTGATCGCCGTAACAGACACCGAAGGCCGCTATATTTTTGCGAACAGCGATTATCTGGATTGGTTGGGCTGTTCGCTCCAGGACATTCTGGGGAAGTCAGACCTGGAACTGGGCATTCCTGATCTGCCGCGTTTCCATGCGATGACGATGCAGGTGATAACCAGCGGCGCGATGAGCATCGTCGAAGAGGATATTGAGTGCAAGGACATGCCCCGCAGCTTCACCATCATCAAGCACCCGATGCGTTCCCCAGCCGGCTACATCACCGGTGTGGTGACGATTATGCGGGACATCAGCGCGCGCAAACAGGCCGAGGATGCACTGCGGCAGTCAGAAGAACGCTACCGGATTATCGTCGAAAACCAAAAAGAGTTGATCAGCCGCTGGACAGCGGATACACGGCTGACGTTCGTGAATGATGCCTACTGCCGCGCTTTTGGCCGGTCCCGTGACCAACTGATCGGAAGCAGCTACCTCGATTTGATTCCAGCTGAACTGCATACCCAGATACAGCGGCAGATCGACGAATCCATTCGCAGCCGTACGCCAATCCATTACGAACACCCGGTAATCACCCCTGATGGCGAAATCCAGTGGCAGGAATGGACGGATGTGCCGATCTTCGATGCCCAGGGGAACTTCGTCGAGTTCCAGTCCTCTGGTCGCGATGTCACCCGCCGCCGGTTGGCAGAACTTGACCGCAGCGACTATATCAAGCGGCTGGAAGTCATCCAGCAAGTGGACATGGAACTGACACGCAGCCTGGACATCGATTATGTGCTAGAGATTGCCCTCGCCGCAGCCGTCAGCATCAGTCGCGCTGACGCCGGCGCGATTCACCTGCTGGAAAATGACCAACTACGCGTAGCCCGCGTCATCGGCGACTATCCTGATGGGCTGGTCGGGACCTCCATTCCGTTGACCAGCGGTTTGATCGGTCGGGCAGCACGGCGTAAAGAAGCCGAACTGGTCTTCGATGTGATGAGAGACCCGGATTACATGCCGAACGTGGCAGATATCCAGGCGCAGATGACAATGCCGCTCATGGCGCAGGATCGCTTGATTGGGACGATTAACGTACAAACGCGGGAACCGGGCCGCTTCACACCGCAGATGTTCGATTTCCTGAAGCTGCTGGCATCGCGGATCGCTTCAGCGCTGGATAACGCGCGGCTGTACCGCACGACCGAGTCGCAGTTGGCTGAGCTGCAATCGCTTTACCAGCAGGTGAGCCACCTGGAACAGCTCAAGACGCAGATGATCCGCATCGCGGCTCATGATCTGCGCAATCCACTGGGAGTCATCAACGGCTATTTGCAGTTGATCCGGGGGGAACAGGAGTCCACCTCTGACCCGCGTTTGCTTGAATATGTAGATGTGATGAAGGAATCGGTCGCACGGATCGACAAGATTACCCGCGACATCCTCACGTTGGAACGGGTTTCGGCGGGGCGCACGTCGATGGATGAAGATATCGACATGACAAAACTGGTGCTCGATGCGGTGCAGGCCAGCCGTGCCCAGGCGTCCCACAAATCCCAGGACTTGCAGGTTGAAGTGCCCCCGAAAGCTGCGTATGTGCGTGGCGACCGGTTCATGCTGCCCGAAACGGCCGTCAACCTGATCAGCAATGCCATCAAGTACACGCCGGATGGCGGACGGATCATTGTGCGGTTGAAGACTGAGAATGACCAGGTGATCTTCACGGTGGAAGATAACGGGATTGGCATCCCTGAGGACCGCCAGGCAGGCCTGTTTCAGCCGTTTTACCGGGTGCAGCTCAAAGAAACCCGCGCCATCAAGGGGACGGGCTTGGGGTTGCACCTGGTCAAGACCATCATCGAGCAGCACGGCGGACACATCCGCTTCCAGAGCACCTATGGTCAGGGCAGCACGTTCGGCTTTGAACTACCGCGGGTTGTGCCGGCTGCCACCAACGGACGCTCGCGCCGCCGCGCTGCGCAGGGATAGCCCGTTCGGGTTGTCCTACAACGCTTCCTGCTGGGTCTCGCTGAAGAAGTCGGAGAAGCGCACAGCGGCCAGATCCGCTTCGGTAATGTGCAGCGGCTCGCCGAGGACCTGCTCCACTGTCTGCACGAGGGCAGCCGCATCCAAGCCATATTCCCGCATGAGGTAATGCTTGCTGGCGCCGTGGATGTAGGTGTCCGGCAGGCCGATGCGCGTCAGCTTCTTGCCCAGCCCGTGCTCGGCGATGACTTCAGCCACGGCTGTTCCCAGCCCACCTATGATGCTGTGATTCTCCATGGTGATGACGCCGGCCCGCGCTCCGGCAATAGCCTCGATCACAGCGGGATCGCCAAAGGGCTTAAGGGTAGTCACATGGAGGTGCTGGATGGAGACTCCCCGCGCTCGCAGCGCCCCCGTCGCCCGCATGGCTTCTTCGGTGCAGATGCCTGTAGAGAGCAGTGCCAGGTCGCTGCCAGTGCTGAGAACCCGTGCCTGGCCCAGCGCCATACGGTCGGCAGGATGGAACAACCGGGGAATCTCGCCGCGCACCATGCGGATATACACCGGTCCATCCACCGCCTGAGCTACATCCAGCACTGACTCGACATCAGTAGCGTCACCGGTTTCGAGGATGGTCATGTTGGGCAGCGCGCGGAGGACCCCCAGGTCATCGATGGCCTGGTGGGTCGCACCGCCGGGGGTAGTGACACCGGGCAGGAATCCGAACAGCCGCACGCGCAGGTTGGGATAGGCGATGGACATCTCGATCTGGTCGAGGGCACGGCGGTAGATGAACACGGCGAAGGTGTGCACGAATGGGGTCAGCCCCTCGCGGGCTAGTCCGCCGGCAAAGCTCAGCATGTTCTGTTCAGCCAGGCCCATCGAAAAGAAGCGATCCGGGTAGGCATCCCGGAAGGAATCGACCTCGCAGGAACTTGTCAGGTCACCAGAGAGGACAACAACCTCTGGACGCTCCTTTGCCCAAGCTACCAGGTTCCGCGCATGGACGCGGGTCAGCATCTCCATGATAGCCCCTCCCTCACATTGAGGCCAGCACAGCGCGGTATCGCTCGCGCTCGGTCTCGTTCTTGAAGCGGACATAGTGCAGATGTGGGTAGCGTTCTTGGAGGATGGGCATACCATGGTAGGGGATGGTGCAGCCCATGACCACGACCGGGCCGTCTGGCGAGGTTATCTGCCCAGCCGCCGCCAGCGCTTCGACATCATGTCCATCCACCTGGAAGATGCGCGCGCCGAAGGCTTCCAGCTTCTGCTGAAACGGCTCCAGGTTCATGACCTGTTCCATACGCCCATCAACCTGCTGGCCGTTCACATCCACGAAGACAGTCAGGGTGTTGACCCGGTGAAAGGCCATCGCCATGAAAGCTTCCCAGACCTGGCCTTCCTGGAATTCGCCATCAGACATGAAAACCCAGACACGACCAGTATCGCCCCGGCGCTTGCGAGCGACGGCTATCCCTGCCGCCTGGCTGATAGCCTGCCCGAAGGAACCGCCAGTGACTTCGAGACCGGGGGAGTGTTCGCCGCCGATCATCTCGACCGAGCTGCCATCTTGGTTGAACTGTGCCAGCCCCTCTGGGGCAAGGCGTCCGACTTCGACCAGCACAGCGTAGAGCGCCAGTGCGTAGTGCGTCGGCGAGAGGATGAAGCGGTCGAGATCGGGTGCTTTGGGGCCGTTGTAGACCCCGCCGCTGACATGGTTCGGATTGTTCGCAGCGGGCACGCCGCTGAATGGAAGTGGGATGAGCGCCCCCTGGCTGGGGCCAAGGCGCATCAGATGGGTATAGAGAACAGCCAGGATTTCCGCGCTGGAGCAGGCTTGGCTGAGATAGCCGCCATTGGCGTTGATGGTATGCTCTAGGACACGGCGGCGGATGCCTTGGGCTGCACGGCGGGCAGCGTCCTGCCAGGGGATGGATGGGGAGACGGTGGTCATCAGCACCTCGCGGGATGAGATGAGTCTACGCTGAGACTAACCCGGTCACCGATGGCCGTCAACAGACCATCACAGAGCGAAGATCAGAGATAGCTAAGGAAGCGCTTTTAGGCGTACAATGCTGCTTTACAGTCTCCCCAAATCTGTGTAGAATGTTTTGTGAAATTTGGAACGTTCAATACAAAGTGAACGTAAAGTCTGGAACGGAGTCTCCACCATGACGAACTGGAGCGGCATCAGCGAGAAAGTCCACGCGGGCGAACGGCTGAGCTATGAAGAAGGCCTATGGCTGTTCGAGCAGCCCGATGTCATCAAGATCGGCAAGCTGGCGCAGGTGATCCGGCGGCGCCTACACGGGAATAAGGTTTACTTCAACAAGAACCGGCATATCAACCCGACGAATGTGTGCGCCTTTCACTGCAATTTCTGCTCGTTTGCCCGCACCAGTGACAAAGAGGATGGTGCGTATACCTACATGCCGGAGCAGATTCCCGACCGGGTGCGCGGGGCAGTCAACCAAGGGGTGCGCGAGTTCCACATCGTCGGCGGGCTGCATCCTGAATTGGGGTTCGATTACTATCTGGACGTGCTGCGGACGCTCAAGCGGGAATTCCCGCATATCCATCTGAAGGCGTTCACGGCGGTGGAGATTGATTTTTTTCGCGAACTGACTGGCCTGAGCCACACAGAAGTCCTCCAGCAGCTCAAAGAAGCTGGGCTGGACAGCATGCCGGGCGGCGGCGCAGAGATTTTCCATTGGGACATCCGCAAGAAGATCTGCCCGGAGAAGGCCAACCAGGAGGTCTGGTTGGCAGTGCATGATGCGGCACACCGGTTGGGATTGAAGACGAACTGCACGATGCTCTATGGGCACATCGAGAAACCGGAACACCGAGTGCATCACATGGTGGCGCTGCGGGAACAGCAGGACAAATCCGGAGGGTTCCAAACTTTCATCGCGCTGGCTTTTCACCCTGAAGACAACAATCTGGGGCGCAGGCTCAACCGTCAGTGGACGACGGGCGTGGACGACATCAAGACGCTGGCGATCAGCCGGTTGATGCTGGATAACATTCCAAATATCAAGGCGTACTGGGTGATGCTGACTCCGGCGCTCGCGCAGGTGGCTCTCAACTTCGGCGCGAATGACATGGATGGAACGATCATCGAGGAACATATCTACAAAGACGCTGGAGCGAAGCGGGAAGCAATGACGGTGGAGGAGCTGAAGGAGTTCATCCGATCAGCGGGATACGTTCCGGTGGAACGCGATACGATATACAACGAGCTTGAGGTCTTCGCCTGAGTCCGCCTGATGAGCCGTGGGGAGGTAGTAGTGAGGGTCTTCAAGCCGGTGCAGGCACTTGTCTCGGCTGTGTTGAACAGCGCGACTATGGACTACCGGTCGTGGTTCGGGGGCTGATGTGAACAGCGAATCAGGTGATCCAAATGTTTTCCTGATTGCCCTCTTCCTGATTCTGCTGTTCCCCATCGCCGGCCTATGGATGTGGCTGTACTGGCAGGTGATCGATCCGGTGGCACGGAAGCTGTTGGGGCGTATCTTAGGGGCAGAGATTCATTTGGGCGAACAAAGCATCTGGCAGATCAATCTAGAATCGGTGGACAGCATGAACTGGCGCAATCTGTTCGTGCGGCCGCTGCAAATGATCTTTCTGATGTTGGGTGGAATGGTTCCGCTACTGCTGGCGGTGGTGATCGTTATCGCCGTTGTTGGGTGAGTGGAAAGAGTTCCGGTGTGGCGATTCGAGAGAAAACGCGCAGCATCTTCGCCGATTACCAGGCGCTGCCGGAGATGAACCTAATCGTCGAACTGGTCGACAGAGAGATTGTCGTAAATCCACACCCTAGAGTTCGCCGACGCCCTGGGGACAGTGTGCGCTTTGTCGACGGGGCTGCAGATAACTATAACAGCTTCCAGGCGGTTTTGGACGGGACCGAGATCACCGTTTAAAACGGGGTTCAGCGAATAGAACTTGTTACCCACATCGTGATTTAAGAGTGGCTGAAAGCTGTACCGACCATGCTCACGATTGGATTGATCGATTACCTGAATACGATGCCGTTCCATTATGATCTGGCAGAACGGTTGCAAGATGCCGGCGTGCGCTTCGAGCGCGGCGTGCCATCACAGATGAACCGCGGGGTTGTTAGCGGCGAGATCGACCTGGCGCCAATCTCGGCCATCGAAGCTGCTCGCCACGCCGATGATCTGGTGATCCTGCCGGGACTGAGCATCGCCAGCTTGGGGGCGGTGCGAACGGTGCTGCTGTTCTCGTGGGCAGCGGATATCCGCGACCTGGACGGGCAGTCCATCGCCCTGACCGACCACTCGGCGACGAGCATCGCACTGCTGGAGGTGCTGTGCCGGGAACGCTACCACATCCAACCGCGCTTCGAGACGGCGCGCCAACATCTGCCGAGTATGCTGGCGGAACACCAGGGAGCGCTCATCATCGGTGATGACGCGCTGGTGGAAGGCACTGCGCACCGGGCGCTGAGCCACCCGGCCGGATGGGATCTGCCGTACATCTACGACTTGGGTGATGAGTGGCTGAAGATGACCGGTTTGCCGTTCACCTTCGCGGTGTGGGCTGCGCGGCGGGATCGAGCTGCCGAGCTAGAGGCTGCTGGCGTGTTCGAGGCGCTGTATGCTTCGACCGAGGCTGGGCTAACGGAAAGTGCCCGCGACCAACTAGCTGCGGCGTATGCGGCGCGGTTGGGTCTGCCTGCCGGAGTGTGCCGGCGCTACCTGCGCGACCTGCGCTACCACCTGACCGAGGAGGATCGCGCCGGTTTGAAGCTGTATTTGGAGCTGGCCCTGGATGGCTTCGACTGGTCGCAGTTGGCTTTCTGGCAGGGCGAGGTAGCCCTGGTGTAAAAACATCGCTGCAGATTGTGACCGCTCTGCTGTCGGCCATTCCGCCGCTGCAAGAGGATCAGGCTCTAGCGGTACGTCCCCTGGCTGCCAAGGGATGACATTGAACCGAAAACAGAAGAGGCGGCAGCGCGGCGCTGCCATGCACACAGGAGAGAGTGGAGCAAAGTTATGACGAACAACACCGCGATTCAGGCGCAGATCGATCAAATTCTCGCCCGCGTGCATGACGGCGGGCGGATCAGCTACGACGAAGGGCTGCTGCTCTACGAGCATGCCGACCTACTCGATCTAGCCGAGGCGGCCAATGCTCGCCGCCAGCAGCTTGTACCGGGCAATCGGGTCACGTACTTGATCGACCGGAACATCAATTATACGAACGTCTGCGTGACGGACTGCCAGTTCTGCAACTTCTATGCGCTGCCAGGCGATACCGAGAAAGGTTACGTCAACAGCAAGCTGATTCTGGGTGGGAAGATCAAAGAGGCACTGGAACTGGGGGCGACTCGCATCCTGATGCAAGGCGGGCATAATCCTGACCTGCCGTATGACTATTACATCGATCTGGTGAGCTGGATTCACCGCACATTCCCAGCCATTGAGATCAATGCTTTCTCACCAAGCGAAATCCAGTATATGAGCGAGATCGGCGGGCGCACTTGGAAAGAGACGCTGACCGACCTGAAGGCCGCCGGTATGACCGGTTTACCGGGCGGCGGTGGCGAAATCCTGGATGACGAGGTTCGTAAGCGGGTCAGCCCGAAGAAGATCATGACTGACGACTGGTTTGGCGTGATGAAGGTAGCTCATGAACTCGGCTTCATCACGACGACGACGATGGTGATCGGCTTCCGCGAAAGCCTGCGCCACCGCATGAATCACTTGCAGCGTCTGCGGGATGAGCAGGATGACAGCCTGAAGCGCTTTGGGAACGGATTCAACGCCTTCATCTCTTGGACGGTGCAGATCGAAAATACGCCGCTGGCACGGAGCCGTTTCGCCGATGAGTACGGCGCAAGTGCGACCGAATACCTGCGGCACACGGCCATCAGCCGCATCTTCCTGGACAACATCCCGCACATTAGCGCGAGCTGGCCGACGCAGGGGGTCAAGATCGGTCAGATGGCGCTGCATTTCGGCTGCGATGACTTCGGCAGCACGATGATCGAGGAAAACGTGGTCAGCGCGGCAGGCGCGCCGACGCGCGTCAGCCCGGCAATGCTGCCGCACGAGATTCACCGCCAGATTCGCGAGGCGGGCTTCATTCCGGCACAGCGCAACACCAACTACGACGTGCTGAAGGTCTTTGAGACGCCGGAGGCTGATGCCGATCTCAAAACTATTCAGGATATCGAGAAGGCCGCCAGCAAACAGGGCAATTGGGCCGGTGTGACGCTGATCGAGTGAAAGACATGCTGGCAGTGGGCGCAAGCCTGCGCGAACTGGGTTAGCGTTTTGCCAGCCAGCGCACCATCTGTCCCCAGAAGGTGCTGTAGTGAGGCCAGTAGACGAAATCCCCACCCCAGTGCGGTGCGAAGTCAGAGGCAAAGATGGCCGTTCGTCCACGGCCAACATCCCAGGCGGCGATAAAAGGGTCGTCTTGGTAGCGGGCGATAAGCGACGCGTCGGGTTTGAGCTGGACGCGGTTGTAACCGCAGAGCGTCCAGGTCGACTCGGCCCAGGGCAGCCCAGCGACGATGGGATGGTCGGGCTGGGTGACCTCGAAACGAAAGCCCTGGACGACCTCGACCCGATCATCGTGGTGGCTGATCTCGACGGGTAAGATGGCGGCGACAGCGGTATCTGCCCAACGGGCAATGCCGTTCAGTCCGGCGAAGGAGAGATAGCCGCCGACCATGAGGAAGCCACCGCCGTTCTCCACGAATTGGCGCACCATGCTGACGCGATCCGGTCCCAACGGGTAGACGTAGGGCGGCGTGAGGCCGGGATAAAAGATCATTGAGTTGTAGCCAACATCGCTGAAGATGACCACGTCGTACTGGCGCAGCGTGTCTAGCGAGGCCGGGAATTCATGGGGTATGCCATGCGGGGTGACGTGGCGGACGCGGACATCCGGCACGGCGGCCATGGCCTCGCGGAAGTAACGGCCGTTGTCGTTGAAATAGGACTGTTCGATGACATCTGCGCCGACGAGGTAGCGGTTGAGGACGACTTCGGAGTCGCCGACATAGAGCACGTTGATAGGATTCACAGCAGCCTCCTGGGATTACGTCTGGCGGTAGGTTTGCAGGGTTTCTAGGTAGTATTCGGGCTGGCCGATGTCGTAGCGGCGGCCGTCCATGAGGAGGCCGAGGAAGCCGTCCTCCTGCCGCAGGCGGTCCAGGGCTGAGGTCAACTGAAATTCGCCCCGCTCGCGGACATTGTTTTCAATGTGTTCTTCTAGGTAATCAAAAATCTGTGGTTTGATGATGTACTGGCCAAAGACGGTCATGTATTGGTCTTCGGGCAGTTCGGGGATGCGGAGGCTGGCGCGCGCGTACTCGACGGTAGGCTTTTCGGCAAACTCGGTGATGTTGAGGAGGCGCTGATCCTCGACCCAATGGCCGGTGAGCGTACCAAAGTGGGCTAACTGGTTTTCCGGCGTCTGGCGCATCCCAACGATGCTGATGCCGTGCTTATTGAAGGCGTCGACGAGCTGCTGGGCACACGAGCGGTCGCTTTCAGAACGGTAGATATGGTCACCAAGCATGAGCAGGAACGGCTCGGCGCCAATGGCTTCGCGGGCGGCGTAGACGGCATGGCCGAGGCCTTCCTGCATCCGCTGGACGACGAAGCGGACGCGCTGGCCGATTTCGAGCAAGCGGCGGGCGTACTCCTGGAACGGTGGGGAGAGTTTGTTGAAGTTTTCAATCGTCACCTGGACGTTGAAGAAGGACTGGAAGGCCGGGAGATCACCTTCTTGGACGACGATGATGACTTCCTCGATGCCGGCATTGAGAGCTTCCTCGACGATAAGGAGGATGGCGGGTTTAGCGATGCCATCGCGGTCGATGATGGGGAAGAGTTCTTTCTTGGTGGCTTTGCTGGCCGGGAAGAGCCGCGTGCCGAAGCCAGCAGCGGGGATGACGGCCTTGCGGACTTTGGCGCCGGCGTAGAGAGTCAGCTTGAGGCAGGGCATGTTCAGGTCACGTTCGATGATTTCGACGACAGCCTGCTGGTCGGCCTCACTGCGAGCGATGAACTGGGCTGTGCCATCGCCCTGGGAGCCGACGCCCTTGCCGCCAAAGATGTGCGGCTTGAGCGGCTCGTAGTTTAGAACACGATTGAGAACAGGGGCGGTGAGTTCCTCTGGGCAGGCTGGGGCTGCGTAACGGTTGAAGAAGCTTTGAGCTTCGATCATGAGAGTGCCGAGGCGTTCGGCGTCGGCAGCTTCCAGAGCTTCTAGGGCTTGATGGGTAATGCGTTTGTTGACCGGCCCCAGGAGCTGCTGGACTCCGGCCTCAACTTCGTTGGAGGCGAAGGGGAAACATTTGTTGAGGTCAGCCAGGATCTTCTTAGTGTTCTTCTGCGCCATGAGATCGACGATGACGAAGTAGAGGTTGTCCCGCACTTGAAGCTCGGTGGTATCGATGCGATCGCCATCGAAGGTCATGAGGATCGGACGGTTGCCGAAGGCGCAGCCTTGATCCATGCGGCCGCAGCGCGAAGGGGTGAGGATTTCGCCCTGATAGGCCATTTCCATCTCGCCGCGGATGGTCATCTTGAGGTCGTAGATGCGATTGAAGGCGCGGGCAGTCAGGACGCAGATGGCAGCGCTAGAAGACAGCCCCTTCTTGACGGGCAGATCAGTCTTGAAGTTGTCGATGACCAGGCCGCGGACGCGGTAGTGGGTCAGGATTTGGTAGGCGACGCCGGCAATATAGCTCCAGAAGCCGCCCTTTTCGGCCTCGGCCAGGAGCGCTTTTGGCTCCATCGGGATTTCATACGGGCCGAGGCGCTGCCCATCGGGGGTAGTAGAAGATAGCACGAGGGCGTTAGGGTGCGGCTGGACATCAGCGTAGATGCCCTGGTTGGTTCCGACGATGATGGCATAGCCGCGTTCGATTTCAGCGTTGATGCGGCGGTAACCGCCGGCCCAATCGGAGTGTTCGCCAAGCAAGCAGATGCGGCCGGGGACGAAGATTTTCACGAGAGCGGCTCCTCAAAAGGGTGAGATACGCTGGCTATGACTTTGATTATAGCTGGCAAACAGCATAGCGGGGCTAAACAGGAGGCAAGCCGGAGAAGTAGGTGGAACTGTGAACTTGCCCCATGCGCACCAAGTTAAGGAAAAATGAGCAAGAGGTCAAGGGTGTTGGGATGTGTCCGTCGCCTGGAAAGGTTGAGGGCGGGAAACTGAGCGCGTAAGGAGTGGAGGAGCTTCTCGAAAGGGACAGCCCAGACAAAGGCGTCGGGGAATTTGGTTTGCAGCCAGGCGAACACCCTGTCGAGGCTGAGGCGGGGACACGACCAGGCAAGCGCCTGAGTGAGCCAGTGCAAGAGCAGGGCGGCAAGGAGTTTGGCGTAGCGCTCACACGCCTGACGATGCGGGTCACGAGAGCGGGAGGACTCCAGGCGGGTGAGCGACTTGAAGCGACGAAAGAGGCGTTCAATCTGCCAGCGGGCGCGGTAGAGGGTGTGAATGGCGGCAAAGTCGAGGTCGGTCAGGGAAGTGAGGTAAATCGTCCAGCCTGCAAAACGCAAGGCACTGCGACTGACAGAGATGTGCTTGCGTTTGGCATGATGGCGGGCTTTGTCGCGCCGCTGGGTAGCGGTGGTACGGTCGGTGCGTTGAGCGACCAGCAGCATAGGGAGGCGCTGCGCGCCAACCAGCACAGGCAGGCGCACTTCCCGCTGGCGGGTGGCGAGCAGCACATGACCGGGCAAGCGTTGCCCATCCGGCAGGGAGAGGATGGTGCCATACTTGTAGCGCGTGACCCACTCCACACCGTCTTGCCGGAACGCCGCGAAGCGTTTCAGGTCGAAAAAGCCCAGGTCGCCCAGATGCAGCGCCCCGCGTGGCAGCTTCAACTGCGCTACGTCTGTGACATTGTCATGACGCTCAAGCGTTTCCAGCGACAGGTCGAGTTGCCCGCGTTGCAGTTCCAGCCGTGCTGCCACCTTCACCCCACCTCCGTCCCCGCCTTCCAGCCGCGTGCTGTCCGTGACATACACCCCGTTGAAGCGCTCCAGCACAGGGGTCAGTGTCTCCGCCTCGAACACCTGCCGCGCTGCCACCTGAACCATCTCCCGCAGAAACGCCGCTCCACGTTCATTGAACCGCGCCTCGAACCCCACCGCGCTCATCTCGCCCCCCACGCCCACCAACATGCTGTACAGGTCTCGCCGCGTCGCCTGCGGTTTCTCCATCCACCCCAGCACCGCTGCCTGCACGAACTGCGCCCCCGTCAGCTTCCGTTCGCGCTCGATAAAGCCTGTTTTTTTGCCACTTCGTTGGCTGTCGTCGTCAGCAGGGTTTGTATTGCCGTTTCAATTGGTGATATGGTTGTCATGAAAAAGAGGGCTTTCTGTTGAGCTGTGAGAGGCTTCAGATTACCCTCTTTTCCCCTTTTTTTCCTTAACTTGGTGCGCATGGTGGAACTGTGAACTTGCCCCGACTCAGTGGAGGAAGGATAAGAGACAGGTACACTGAATCGGGGCAAGACCACTCTCCCGAACGTTCGCTGCGCTCACTGGGAGAGGGAGTCTAACCGGATGCCAAAAATGGCGTCCCTACCTGTACGCCTACGATAGCACAAAATAGGGTGATTACTGATCCTTGCATAACTTTTTTAAAACAAGGGGGCCAAGTGAGGTACACTTGGTGCTATGAACAACAAAACAAAACAGCAGCCAAAAGATTGGCGAGAAGCACGGCGAATGCGAGCCTGGGAACTATACCAAAAAGGCTGGCAACAGAAAGACATCGCGGAAGCACTCGGTGTGACATCGGGTTCGGTCAGCCAATGGCTCAAGCGGGGTCGCGAAGAAGGACCGGAAGCCCTGCGGGGTCGGCGTGGCGGCGGGCCCAAACCCCGTTTGAGCGATGACCAGTTGGCGAAGTTGACAGCGCATTTAGCCAAAGGCGCTGAGCACTTTGGATTTCGGGCAGATGTGTGGACCCAACCGCGTGTGGCGGAACTGATCAAGCGTGAGTTTGGCGTGTCATACCATCCAAGCCATGTGGGGCGTATTCTGAAACAGCTCGGATGGAGCCGCCAGAAACCCATCACCCCTGCGAGCCAGCGCAATGAAGCAGCCATTGAGCGGTGGCGCACCGAAAAATGGGACGAGTTAGAAAAAAAGCGGAGCGCGAAGGACGCACCATAGTGTTTGTGGATGAAGCCGGGTTCTATCTGCTGCCCGCTGGCGTGTGGACCTATGCCCCGCGTGGTCAGACGCCCATTTTGCGCGTGCCATTGACCCGTGATCACCTGTCGGCCATCAGTGCTATCACCCCAAACGGCAACTTGTACATGATGGTTCAAGAGGGGGCGTTCAAAGGCCCAGCGATTGTGAAATTTCTGCGTCATTTGATGCGTCACATTCCAGGCAAACTACTTATCATCTGGGATGGTTTGCCCGCTCATCGCAGTCAAGCGGTCAAAGATTTTCTGGCACAAGGGGCTGCCAAACGCATTCATTTGGAACAATTGCCCGCTTACGCCCCAGACCTCAATCCCGATGAAGGGGTCTGGCGCTACTTGAAATATGTCGAGATGAAAAACCTGTGTTGCCAGACGTTGGCTGACCTGCGGTATGAGTTGCGCAAAGCCATGATGCGTCTGCGCCACAAAACCGATGTTATTTTGTCTTGTTTCAAGCAAGCCCGTTTGGGACTACCAGTTTAGTTTCATATGCAAGGATCAGTAGGGTGACATTTTGTCTACTCTTGGGGTTAGGAATGGGTTGGAAGAAATGAACCGGGGTTGAGGAACGGGGCGGAAATGACAGGGAGCAGCGATGCGAGGCGCAAAGGGTAGTAGGCCAATGCAGCGAAACGGGGGATAAATTTACTGCGGGAAATGAATTGAATTCGGATAGTGGAAGTCGAAATTAGGACAACCGACGAACTAAAACCTGAACAACAGATAACTGCTGATCTCGGTGAACGTACTCTACAACAAGCTGCTGGCGCCCTTCTTGAAAGGCATGTTGAAATGTCCGCGTAGTCATGTGGCCGTGCGACACCTGCTCCAGCAGGAGCGCTCCATTGAGATACAACCTGATTTCTCCGGCCAGCGCCACAACGAATTCGTACTCTCCATCAGCTAGATGTAAAGCAGGGGTAGAGAATCGCGCTGAATACTCTGACGCACTTAAGCCCGGAATTGGTATGCCTGACACGACAGGTGCGGAAGTGCCCCAATTGAAATCCAACCGTTTGATCCCTGAGACGGGAATTCCGATCCCTGTTAAATCAGTCGTTGGAAAAAATACGCCTGACCAATCAAGCTGAAGCTCTGTGGGCTGTTTTGACCTCTTTGAAGCATTGGGGCCGCGTAGGAACTCAATCAAGCGGCCTATGTCAAACTCGAAGTAAGGGTCATTCTGAACTGTACTCGCATTTCGAAAAGTTAAGTCCTTCAGACTATCTGGCAGTCTGGTTTTCGATGGCATACGAGCACCATCAACCAGAACAGGAATAACGAGTTTTCCTGGAGTCTGCAGCGCAGTTTCAATCTCAATGCGCAACTGATCGTCAGCGTCCATGAGACGAGAATGGTTCAGCTTGTTCAGCCATCTCTTTCCAATGATGACCAGCACAACATCTGACTTTTCGACGGCCGATTTGATTTCCTGCCTGAAATCTTCTCCAAGAGGAATAGTGTTAATGTCTCGAAAAATGTTCTTCTCGCCAAATGCGGTTTTTAGCCGCTCATAGATGCGATCTGTTGCAGCTTGACTGTCGGATCGGCGATAGGACAAGAATATGTATGGCATTGGCTTGCAAATGACTCCAAAGTTATGATCGCCAATTCTTCTTCAGGTCGGCCTCGTCGATCAAACGGCTGTGACCGACGAGTGCCTGATCGTCGAGGAGACCCTCCGGCGTGCGCGGGTAGGGCTGTGGGATGAGAGAGGGTTTCTTTGCCATGATCGACAGCCGGTATCCTGATCTAATAGAAGGCGTGGAGGAGGAGGGGCTGGCCGTTGAGTTCGACGTAGTAGTAGGGGATCCAGCCGATGCCGAAGAGTTCGAGCTGAATGTCTTTCTTGAGCGGGGTGATGATGTAGGGCTGGACCTCAACGGCGACTTTGGCCCACTTGTCGGTAGAGGCCTGGATGTCCTGCTGGAAGCGCTGCTGCAAGTCTTGAAGCTGCGCTTCTAGGTCGGCGATCTGCTGTTCGCTTTCGCTGAGCTGCTCGCCCGCTTGGCGGCGGTAGCGAGTGACGCGGCTGGAGCGGGATAAGGTGTAGGTGGTGCGGCCTTTGAAGAGGCTGAGCAGGGCTTCGCCGCGGGTGAAGAATTCCTCGCGCTTGAGATCGGCCACTTCTTTACGCTGAGCGCTGAGTTCGCGCTCTTCGCGGCGGAGTTTTTCTTCGACGGTGTCCATGAGCTTTTCATATTTGGCGGCGATGGCATCGGCCTCGGCGTCGCGGCGTTCGCGGGCGGCCTGCTGAAGCTGGGCACGGAACTCGCTCTCCTGGGCATCGGGATTGCCGTAAAGGCCGAGGGTGGGGTTGAAGGGGATTTGCAGGCGGGCGGTGTTGTAGAGCATATCGACGAGTTCGCTGCGCAGGGCGGTGATACGCTTGCTGTCGGTGAGGCCGGGCGGGAGTTCACCGAAGATGGCCTGCCCGAAGGGGGTTGTGGATACGGCACGAGGATCGACCGGGGAGACCTGATGATCTTCCCAGCGGACGAGGCCGGTGCGTTCTACGTCAGGGACGTGGAAGGCGTAGGTGCGGGTGGTGAACAACTGAGACTTGCGATCCTGATAGCGGACGGAGGCCTGCCCCAAGAGGACGGGACGGTAGGCAAGCATCTGGCGGCCAACGGCAGTGATGGCGATGCGCATCTGCTGCTGGTAGTAACCGATGGCCTGGTCAGGCGTGACGGAGGCAGGCAGGAACATCTGCTGAATGGAGGAAGGTACGGGGGGCTGGGCCGCGGTGAATCCGGGCACGACCTGGGCGGCGCGGGCGATGGTTTGGGAGGCGCCAGGTGGAACAACGGGCTGAGTGAATCCGGTAGGGGCAGCGGCGGCCTGGGCGTTGAATTCGGGGGGTGCGGGGGGCATCCCCGGCAGGGAAGCAGGCGGCGGCGGAGTGCCAGGAGCGGATCCGCCGCCAACACCGGCGTAGGGGTGCATCAAGCCCTGGGCGGCAAGCTGGGCGATGAGTTCACGGCGCTGGTCGGCCATAAGGAGGCTGACCTGCTGGCGGGTGAGGGGGCCGCGGAGGTAGCTCATGCACCAACGGGAATGAACGAGGAGCGGACCACCGGTATCGTGGACGTTGTGCATGAGGAAGACGCGCGGTTCCAGGTCATTGATGAGGCGGTTGACATCGGCCATGTTGAGGTTGTTGTCAGCGGTTGCCAGGGATTCGAGGCCGGCCATGACGCGCTGTTTGTCGTTTTCGGATTGGAGGCGGCCGATGAACCACGTCCCAGCGTTGCTGAGGCCTTTGTAGTCGAGATCGCCGGGGTTTTGGGTCGCCAAGATCAGGCCGAGACCGAAGGCACGGGCCTGCTTGAGGAGGCGGAGGATCGGCTCTTTGGTGGGTGGGTTGAGGGGGTAAGGGGGGAAATAGCCGAACATTTCGTCGATGTAGAGCAGGGCGCGGAGGCTGGTCGTGCCGCTCTGCTGTCGCATCCAGCCGAGCATGTTCTCCAGCAGGAGGGTGATGATGAACTGGCGCTCGGCTTCGTTGAGGTGGGCGATGTAAAAGATGGAGACATGGGCGCGTCCGTTGGGCTGGTAGAGGAGGCTTTGGATATCGAGGGGTTCGCCCTGAATCCAGGATTGGAAGGAGGGGGCGGCGACGATGTTGTTGAGTTCCATTGCCAGCTTGTAGCGGACTTTTTCGGACATATAGGCATCGACATCGAGGACGCCGAGCTTGGCGAAGGGGGGGCGCTGGACTTGGTTGATGATGTCCTCGAGGGTGAGGCTGATGCCGCGCTGCCAGTTATATTCGAAGATGTTGGAGATGAGGACGTGCTCTTTGTCCTTGACGGGCTGGGCATTCTTGCCGATGAGGGCGAGCAGGGCGGTGACGATGGCAGAGATCTTCTCGCGGTTGGCTTCTTCACTGCCGGCCCAGCCTTCACGAGGGGCTGCCAGAGATGCCAAGATGCTGACGGGCAGGCCGGCATCGGAGCCGGGGGTATAGATGCTGTAGCGGGCGATGCTCTTGAGCCAGCGGATGCGATCCGGGACGATGCCCCAGCTTTGGAGGCCATCGCGCCAGCGGCTGGCGACATCGGCGGCGTAGGTGGGGACATCAAGGCCGGCGCGGCGGGCGTCATCGATGTTGACCCAGGGCTGGAAGTCCTCGGGCTTGAAGTCGGGGAAGGTCAGCAGCAGGTTGGTGATGTCGCCTTTGGGATCGATGATGATGGCGGGGATGTTGTCGAGGATGGCTTCTTCGAGCATGGTGATGCAGAGGCCGGTTTTGCCGCTGCCGGTCATGCCGACGACGATGGCATGGGTGACGAGATCACGGGCGTCGTAGTAGACGACATCGTCGGCCAGCTTGCGGGTGGCGGGATCATAGCGGCGGCCAAGATAGAAGGTGGTGGGGGCTTCGATAAATGGCATAGCTCATCCTCGATCAAGGAACAGCGATAGGGATGTCCCTAGTGTAGCACAAATGCGCTAGGGTGGGTGGTGTACCCTTTCCGCCAGCCCTAGGGGTATGATAGGCTTGTGCCTCTTTTAAGGAACAAGCGCACCAGAGCGCGGGTTCCTGCCGGTTAGTTCAGAAGGTCACAGACGGATGCAAACATCGTTGTATTCACAGGCTCATGATTTCACCCGTCAGCAGCTCACGTTATCGGTGGTCATCCCCTGCTATAACGAAAGAAACTCGATCAAGGAAGTCATTCACCGCGTAGAAGCGGTGGGACTTGCCAATGAGATCATCGTGGTGGACGACGGCTCGACGGACGGGACGCGCGAGGTGCTGCGCCAGATCGAGGCTGAGAACCGGCCCAAGCTGCGCATCTTGTACCACGAGCGGAACCAGGGTAAAGGCGCGGCGGTTATCACGGGGTTCTCGGCGGCGAGCAGCGAGGTACTGCTGATCCAGGATGCGGACTTTGAATACGATCCGCGCGAGTACCCGGCGCTGCTGAAGCCGATTGAAGAGGGGATTGCCACGGTAGTATACGGCTCGCGGTTTTTGGGTGGGCCGCGCAAGGCGATGAACTTCTGGAATATGGTGGCGAATCGGTCGCTGACGCTGGTGACGAATATTCTGTACAACGCGATCCTGAGCGATATGGAGACGTGCTACAAGGTGTTCCGGGCTGAGGTGGTACGCGGTTTGGTGATCCGGGCGCGGCGGTTCGAGTTCGAGCCAGAGATCACGGCAAAAGTGTTGAAGCAGGGAATCCGCATTTATGAAGTGCCAATCTCGTATAATGGGCGCGAATGGCACGAGGGGAAGAAGATCAAGTGGACGGATGCGCCGATTGCGCTGTGGACATTGATCAAGTACCGGTTCGTGGATTAGTGGAATTGGGACGATGATGCTGTGGGGCGAGCGGAAAAGCTCGCCCTTTTGATTCAGCCGGTAGGTTGGAGGGTTTGCTCGCGGTAGGGGAGATAGGTGCTGATCCATTCCTGGTCGAAGTCGCGGATGTACTGTTCGGCTTTTTCGACGAGATCGCGGTTGCCGACAAAGATGGGAATGCGCTGGTGGAGGGAGTGGGGCTGGATATCGAGGACGCTGCCCAGCCCATCAGAGGCATAGCCGCCGGCCTGTTCGGCCAGGAAGGCGATGGCCTGGGCCTCGAACATGAGGCGCAGCTTGCCGTAGGGTTTCTTGGGATTCTGCAGATCGCCTGGGTAAAAGAAAACACCGCCGCGCAAGAGGTTTCGATGAAAATCGGAGACGAGGGAACCGATATAGCGCTGGCCGAGGGGCTTGCCGCCTTCCCCTTCGATCCCCTGGAGCCACTTGGCATAGCGGCGGACGCCGGGGGTCCAGTACTTCTC
The DNA here is from genome assembly GCA_034431625.1 of Anaerolineae bacterium. GTDB lineage: Bacteria > Chloroflexota > Anaerolineae > Aggregatilineales > Phototrophicaceae > CFX2. Next base: position 22,698 of record DAOUCY010000008.1, read on the forward strand.
GTAGCCGGCATTGGCGCTGTAGTAAAGGGCGGTGGAAGGGATGCGGATGTCCTCGTGGCTGAGGAGGAATTCACCTAGGGTAGGATCGAGGGTGAAGCCGTGGACACCGTGACCGGCGCTGTAGACCATCATGGTGCTGGAGCCGTAGATGACATAGCCGGCAGCGACTAGGCGGCGGCCCAGCTGGAGCAGATCTTCCAGCGTGCCGCGCTCGCCCGTGGTCACTTTGCGGTGAATGGCGAAAATGGTACCGACGGAGACATTGACATCGATGTTGGAGGAGCCATCGAGCGGGTCGTAGAGGAGGACGTATTTGCCAGTGCCGAAGTGCGGCGGGATGTGGATAATGTCTTCATGCTCTTCGGAGGCCATGGCGCAAAGCCGGCCAGTGTGGTCGTTCATCTTGAAGATCATTTGGTCGGCGAAGATGTCGAGCTTCTGCTGCTGCTCGCCATAGACGTTCTCATCACCGGCACTGCCGAGGATATCGGCCAGCCCGGCCCGGCGGATTTCACGGGCGATCATTTTGGCGGCGAGGGCAATGTCGTAGAGCATGTTGGTGAAGATGCCAGTCGCGCCAGGATGCTTCTGCTGCTGTTCCAGAATGTGGCGTTCGATGGTGACGATCTTAGCCATAGCTCCTCCTTTTGGTAGAGGGGTTTCACTGACAGTGGTTCTAGTTTGATGGTACGGTCAGCGGTGATTCAGCGCCACTGACGAAGGTCACATCTCCAGGCGCTGCTGCGCGTCGTTATCGAACGGCGGCCTGGTGGGTCTACTTTCATTCAGGCATATGGCATCCTGTGTTATACTCACAGCATAAGGCTAATATCTGATTCACCAGCCTGAAGATGGCTGCGCCGAACCTATGAGCAGCAATTCACCCCTCGCACTCGCTAAACTCACTTGGACGCATCCGGTCAGCGGAGAGGTTCAAGAGTTCCTGCTGACCGAAGGGGCTACGGCCACGATTGGGCGGCAGGCGGGTAACGACATCTGCATCCCAGAGCAGCATGTCTCGCGGCAGCACGCGGTCATCAATTACCGGGACGGGGTGTTCATCATCACGGATTTGGGGAGCGCTAACGGGACGTTCGTCAACGACATGCAGATCACGCAGCCGTTCCCGCTGGCCTCCGGCGACCAGATCCGGCTGTATGTGCCGACGATCACGTTTTCGGCGGCGGTCAGCGAAGAAGACGAGCGCAACGCGACGCTGAGCGGACGCATCATCACGGCGACGATCAGCACCGGGCAGGGCAAGCTCATCATCAGCAGCGGATCGCAGGAAGGGCAGGTGATCCCGCTGCTCAAGAAGGAATTAAAGGTAGGGCGGGCGACTTCGAAAGCGGATTGGGAGATCGCGCTACCTGATCCTTCGGTGTCGCGGCCACATGCCCGGCTGGAACGAGTCAATGACACCTGGGTGGTCTATGACTTGGGAAGTTCCAACGGGACGCTGGTGAATGACGTGGTGGTTTCGGATAACGGGCGAGCACTGCGGGATGGGGACATCATCACGTTTGGGAAGACGCTGGTGGTGTTCCGGGCGGGGTGATTGAAGACCGCCGGACGCTCAGCGGTTGAGCATGCGGCGGTCGATGAGATCGCCGAGGGCAGCTTCGTCGTCATCGAGGCGGGCGCGCAGTTCGTCGAGTTCAGTGTCGGTGAGCGAATCGAGCATCTGGTTGACGCGGCTGCTGCGCTTGGATTTGACCTCTGCGGCGGCGGAATGCCGCACAGGAGCAGCCGCTTCGACAGGGCCGGCCGTGCGCCAGATGAAGAAGGTGCTCAGGGCCGCGCTCATGACGAGCAGCGCTGCGAGGACGATCAGGGCAGGCATGTTGGAGGCCATCTGGTTGTTGAGCGCAGTGGTGGCCTGATTGATGATATTCGTGACGGCCTGATTGACCTGCGGCGCTATCTGAATGACCTGCTCCGGGCTGGTGTAGTCGACGGCGGGCCAGATGCCGGTGAAATCCAGGCTGACCCGAGTGAGTTCCCCTGCTAGGTTGCTGAGCATGGCTGCCACGGCGATCCAGACAACGGCTGTAGCGAAGAAACGGCCCCAATCACGCATAATTCACTCTCCTCGAATCCAACTCAGTTATTGGCGGTCTTTGCGGGCTTGATGGATTAAGTTCTCGATGGAGACCGACTCGCCATCGTTTTCGGCCATCAGACGAGGGCCAAGCTGTTCTCGTTCGTCAGTGCCCATTTCGTCCAGCGGGCGTTCTGGGCGGGAGCGGTGCTTGGCTTTTTCGGCCTGCGGCGCAGCGGCGGGAGCACTCTCAAGCCAGATGGCGCGGGTTCCGATGACCGCCGAAAATCCGAGGATCAGCATTATCAAGACCAACGGGCCATCGTCAATAAACACCGCGTTGGCGACGGTGAGCGCTGTGGCTATGATAAACGCCAACCAGACAAACATGGTTGCGGCCAACCGCATTCGTTCATTGCGCATCGTCACAATCACCTTGTTTTCGTCACGTTATTCTATTACTACGCAGCAGACCAGCGGCGGGTTGCGGGCGATCTGAGAAAGCGCTGAGATTCACCGCGCTGCTCATCTTCTTCCCAGTATAATGCCTTACTTTGGAACGCATGACGATCCGCCAGAGGGTGGATTTTCGATAGGCAAGTATGGACAAGGTATTGTGAGCTATTCATGGGGTATGAGATGACTATGGGGATGATGCAGGGAAAAACGGTTCTGGTCACCGGCGCGACGAACGGGATTGGCAAGGTGACGGCGCTGGAACTGGCGCGGATGGGGGCGGAGGTGGTGATCGTGGGGCGCAGCGCCGAGCGATGCGCGGCGGTCGTCCAAGAGATTCAGGGCAAAACGGGCAATAGGCGGGTGGAAGCGCTGGTGGGCGATCTTTCGCTGATGCGGGAGGTGCGGCGGACTGCTGACGAGTTCAAGGCACGGCATGAGCGGCTGCACGTGCTGGTCAACAATGCTGGGGCGATCTACGACCGGCGGCAGGAAACTGAGGAAGGTTTGGAAATGACCTTTGCGCTCAACCACATCAGCTATTTCTTGCTGACGAACCTGCTGCTCGATGTGCTCAAGGCGAGCGCGCCGGCGCGGGTGGTGAATGTGTCGTCGGGGGCGCACGCGATAGGCAAGCTGGACTTCAACGATTTGCAGAACAAGCACAATTACAGCATGGGCGGATTCCGGGCCTATGGGCAGTCCAAGCTGATGAATATCCTGTTCACCTACGAATTGGCACGGCGGCTGAAAGATACGGGCGTGACGGCTAACGCGCTGCATCCGGGTGCGGTGGCAACCGGGTTTGGACGCAACAACCGAGGTCTGTTCAACCGGATTTTCGCAATGCTGGGACCGTTCATGCTGACGCCGGAACGTGGGGCAGAGACGAGTATCTATCTGGCGTCATCACCGGAAGTGGAGGGGGTGACCGGGCGGTACTTCGAGCGCAAGAAGGCCACGGCCTCTGCGCCGGCGTCGTATGACGAGGCGACGCAGCGGCGGCTGTGGGAGGTGAGTGAGATGATTACGGGACTGCGGGAGACAGTGCGGGCGTAAACCTCCTAACGGGGAGACTTCGCACAGTCGCAGAGGACACAACGATGGTATGGAGGCGGTGGGATTTAAGGCGGGGTGAGGCGCAGCCAGAGGCGACCGGTGAGATAACCGAAGAGGGCGGAGCCGATGAGCAGGCCAATGGGCAGGCCGCGGATGATGGGCAGGGCGGTCAGGAAGCCGCATAAGCCGCCGCCGATGAGGTTGGCGGCGATCCACCAGAGGCGACCTTCAGGCGGGGCATTGATTAAGCGAGATTGGGCTGCTCCGACCGCGCCACCTAGGACCATACCGGCAAACAGGGCAGCGGCGTTCCAGCCACCGAGCAGAGCGGCTATGCTGCCGAGGAGGCTGGCGGGGATCAAGCCGAGTGCGGTTCCAGCGAAGGTGAGAGTGAGCCAGCGGCGGCCAGATGGGGTGTGGGGATGGAGCGCCCAGAGCTGGGCTGCACCAAGCGTGAGGCCGGCGATGATGCCTGCGCCGGCGAAGCAGACCGGATTGAGCAGGCCGAGATAGAGGCCCAATGTCCAGCCGAGGACATTGGCGAGGAGCCAGCGCAGCATAAAGCTGTGGCACAGGGCTGCCTTCAACGAGTCGAGGTGAGCGGCGATGGGCGGCTCCGTTCAGGAATCGTGCTGGTGCTTGTGGCGCACTGCTTCGACTTTGCGGAGGACATTGGCGATTTTGACCGGGCCGACGGATTTGGGCGTTTCCGGCTCCAGCACTTCCGCGGCGGGCGAGTCCGGGTTGTGCACGGGCGCGGATTTGGCTGTTTCGGCTGGGGTTTTGCCGGCACGGCGCTGGATTTCTGCGGCCATGCGGCCATCCTGCTCCATCTCCCAGTAGACACTGTTCCAGTAGATCCATTTGGCGGCGCGGGCGGCAGCTTCCTGGACCTGAGGCGCGGGGTCTTCAAAGTGGGCTTGGGCGAGATAGGGCAAGGCTTCTGGGTTGTTCGCCAGGACGGCCAGATCGAGGGCGGCTTTGGCACGGCGTTCGGCATCAGGATCAGACTGCATCCGGCGCACCAGCATTTTGATGTCTGTGCTGGATGGGCGGGCTGCGGGGATGCGGGTCTTGCCGATGCCGGGGCGTTCTTCGCCGAGGGTGGAGGATAGAACATCGGCCATGGGACTGACGGTCATGGCACTGGTGACAGCTCCCTGCATCCCGAATAGGGCGACGTTGACGGCGACTCCTTTGGCAAAGCTGCCGAGACGCTCGCCCTGCTGGCGGATTAAGTCCGAGTCCATGCGGGTCTGCATCTGGCGGAGGATGTGGGCTTCGTCCGGGTTTTCGGCGCGGCGCGCTTCGATTTCGTAGTCGATGTGGAAGTGGCGGATGATGGCCTCCAGAGTGGTATGGCCGCTGTGTTTGGCGGCTTGGAGGCGTTTGCCGGCCCAGGCAATGGCGGCCTTGACGGCGGGGTGCGATTCTGTTTTGAACTGAGCAGCGAGGGCGTCAAGGGCATCAACTTCATCGAGCATACCGAGAATGCGAGCGGCACGGGCACGGGTCACCGGTTCAGGGGCACGGAGGTCTTGTAGGAAGGTGTTCAGCTTCATGTTATCCCCCGAAGCGTAATCCACTTTCTTACAGTATAGTGCTTCGCATTTCATCTGCGTACACGAGAAAATATGAAATTCGGGTTAGAACATGGAAACGGCGTGATCCTCACCCACCGCTGCGCAGAGAGAGTCACGCCGGCCTCAAGAGGGTACCCGGCGTGAGTCCCACGCAAGTGGTGTGGAAAGCGGTTAGACCGAGAGCAGGCGGGCATTTTCGCTGTCCCAGAAGACATTGACAAGGTCGCCCTTCTCGAAGTAGGTATCGGAACGCAGGCCGTAGTTCTGGACGCGGACGATGACCTCGATGTTGTAATCCTGGCCGATGCCCACACGATAGCGGGTGTCCGTTCCGATGTAGATATCCTGGAGGATTTTGCCGGTTAGCAACGTAATATCCGGGTCTTTGAGGAGGGCGGCTTTATAGCTTTCAGCGCTGTCGCTGCTGCCATCGGGGTATTTCATGGGGCCGCTGATGGGGAAGAGGTTGAGCTTTTCCGGGCGGACGACAACGGTACAGTTTCCGCCGGATGAGCCGTTGGATTCGGGGAGCACGGCGCGGATAGAGGTGGACTCGTCGAGCTTGATGACGCCGAACTGCCCCTGACGATCTATGAGTGCACCTTCAATGAAGTTGGTTTCGCCGATGAAGTCCGCGACGAACTTGGTGGCAGGCATCTCGTAGATATCTTCCGGCGTGCCGACCTGCAGGACCTTGCCACGATCCATGACGGCGATGCGGTCGGCCATGGTCATGGCTTCTTCCTGGTCGTGGGTGACGAAGATGAAGGTGATGCCGAGGGTCTTCTGCATGGCCTTGAGTTCGTAGCGCATGGCTTCGCGCAGCTTGAGATCGAGCGCGGAGAGCGGCTCATCCAGCAGGAGCACGGCGGGACGTTTGACGAGGGCGCGGGCCAGGGCGACGCGCTGCTGCATTCCGCCGGAAAGCTGGCGAGGTTTGCGGTCGGCAGCCTGGGGAAGCTGGACGAGTTCGAGGGCTTCCATGGCGCGGCGGCGGGCTTCTTTGCGATCAACGCCTTCCATTTCCAGACCGAACATGACGTTTTGCAAGGCGGTCATATGGGGGAAGAGAGCGTAATCCTGGAAGACGGTGTTGACCGGACGATGGAAAGGCGGGACATCCTGCACGGCCTTGCCGCGGATGAGGATTTGGCCGGAGGAGGTGTCTTCGAAGCCGGCAATCATTCGCAGCGTTGTCGTCTTGCCGCAGCCGCTGGGGCCTAAGAGGGCGAAGAATTCGCCATCGTAGATTTCCAGCGAAACATCATCGACTGCGCGCACTAGGCCGTCTTTGCGCGGTGCAGCGAATTCCTTGATGACGTGTATCAGTTCGACATCTTTTTGGGTCATGGCTTTTATTCACCCGGAACATCCCAAAGGGGTAGATGAGGAACACCCCAGGCCGATCCCTCGCGCGGGGAATTGTGACACAGATTGTGCTGCCCGACAAGGAATTTTTGCCGGCATGGTCTGAGCAGGGTCAGGCCATGCCGGTCTGTGATCTCAAAGGGTTTGGTATATCAGCCGCCGAATTTGACTTTGATTTCGTCCCAGGCGTCGTTGTAGACCGCTTCGACATCGGGGGCGACTGGTTCGATTTGGTAGAGACGAGCACGCACCTCGGGGGGCGGATACAAGGCCGGATTGTTCAGGTATTCCGGCAGGATCAGGCCGAGTTCGAGCGCCTGCTGGTTGGGTGTGCCATAAACGACGAAGTTGCTGATGTCAGCGCCGACCTGCGGATGGAGGATGTAGTCGATCCAGGCATGGGCAAGCGGGATGTTCTGCGCGCCGACGGGGATCGCCAGGTTGTCGGTCCAGAGGCCTGTGCCCTCGCTAGGGATGCTGTAGGCGTATTCGGTGGTGCAGTTGGGATCGGCGGCGCAGTCGGCCATCAGACCGAAGACGTTGCCGTTGTAATCTACGGCGATATCGACTTCACCACGAGCGAGGAGTTCTTTGGAATTGCCCATGACGATGGCCTGGACGTTGCCCGAATGGGCGATGAGGAAGTCTTTGGCGGCGTTGATTTCATCGGCGTTGGTGCTGTTGGGGCTGTAACCCAACTGGACAAGGCCAATCGCCAGCATGGAGCGCAAGTCCTCCAGCCAGGCGACGCTGCCTTCGTACTCGAACATCTCTTTATAACTGGTGATTTCACGGCCGGTGGCCGTTTTGTTGTAGGCCAGCCCGACCGTGCCCCACTGGTAGGGGACGGTGTAGGTGTTGCCCGCGTCGTACCAGGGGTCGGTGAGATCGGGGCTGAGGTTGGCGATGTTGGGGATGAGGCTTTTGTCGAGCGGTTCGAGGAGTCCCTCTTCGATCATGATGGCGACCATGTAGTCGCTGGGGACGATGATGTCGTAGCCAGGGTTGCCCTGGCGCAGCTTGGTGACCAGTTCTTCGTTGGTGAAGTAGACATCGTAGGTCACTTTGATGCCGCAGGCGGCCTCGAAGTTGGCGACGGTGTCTTCGGCGATATAGATCGACCAGTTGAAGACATTGAGCGTCTGGCCTTCGAAGCCAGGGGGGCAAACCCAGGGGGCCAGTGGTTCTGGTGTGGCGTCCTGGGCGAGGGCTGGAGCGCTGAAGGCGGCCAGAAGCAAGATCATCACGAGCCATCGAAATCCAGCATGCATTTTGTCGTTCTCCTCAATTCAACCCCTGAAGGTCACAGGTCAATCCGGTTCGGAAATTGTACCGTGTTTTGGGCTGATGGCGGCATCGTTCAAACCAGCCAAACACAGCCCCAATCGGATTGTGGAAGGACGCTGCTGCGGCTGCGTCCTTTGCGGTTTCAGCGGCTGAGAGCGATCTTCACCTCGTCCCAGGTGTCGCTGTAGAGCTGTTCGGCTTCAGGCGGTATAACCAGATAGAAGAGCCGCTGAAGTGCGGCATCATCTGGATAAATGCCTGGGTTGTCGAGCATGATGGGATCGATCAGGCCGGCGTCGATGGCGGCTTGATTGGGCGAGGGGTAAGTGGTGTAGTTGGCGATATCCGCCGCGACGGCTGGATCCATTAGGTAGTCAATGAAGGCGTGGGCGAGCATGGGGTTCGGCGCATCAATGGGAATGGCTACAAAGCCAGATGAGAAGGCTGTACCCTCTTCCGGCAGCACATAGACGAAATCTTGGCATTCGCAGTCCAGTCCCAACTGGAAGATATCGCCGTTGTATTCGATGACGGCATCGACTTCGCCGCGGGCGAGGAGTTCCTGGCCGTCATCGGTGGCGATCACGGCGACGTTATCGCCGTGGGCGATGAGGTAGTCGCGGGCGATGGCGATCTCGTCGGGGTTGGCAGAAGCTGGATCGAAGCCGGACATGAGCAGACCGAAAGCGATCATCGAACGGGGGTCGTCAACCCAGGCGACGCGGCCAGGGTAGTTGAAGAACTGGTTCCAGGAGGTGATGGGTTCGTCCACCGCGGCTGCGTTGTAGCCGATGCCGATTGATCCAGAGAGGTAGGGGATGATGTACTGATTATCAGGATCAAAAATACTGTTTTTATAACCGTCGCCGATGTTGGCAAAGTTGGGAAGTTGGGTGAAATCGAGCGGTTCGAGGAGTTCTTCACGGATCAGGATTGGGACGCCGAGATCGCTGGGGACAACAATGTCGAAGCCGGGGTTGCCCTGCCGCAGGCGATTGATGAGCATGTCATCGCTGTCATAGACATCGTAGACGACCGTCACTCCGCAGCGCTTCTCAAAATCCGAAATGGTATTTTCGCCGATATAGGTACTCCAGTTGAAGACGTTGAGCTGCTGACCTTGGAATCCCTCTGGGCAGACCCAACCAGGATCGGCGTCCTGAGCCGCCGTCACACCCAAGGCTAGCAGCATCAGGACCAGAACCACAGCCAAAATCCGCATCATCGAATCCGCTCCTTTGTCTTTGATGGTGCAAGAGAACCATCATTTGCTGCTGAAAATAGTGGCAGCAGGCTCATCACCCGCTGCCAACAGATTTCTGATTTAATTGAGCAGGCTGGTCCGTTTAGTTGCCCAGACGGATCTTGACCTCATCCCAGGCATCAGCATAAGCCTGTTCCACATCAGCGTTTTCAGCCACCCAGAAGAGGCGTTCCAGCTTGGCCTCATCGGGGTAGATGCCAGGGTTGTTGAGCATCTCTTCGTCGATCAAGCCCTGATCGATGGCGGCCTGGTTGGGTGTAGCATAGGCAGTGAAGTTGCTGATGTCGGCGCCGACCTGCGGATCGAGGATGTAGTCGATGAAGGCGTGGGCAAGTGGGACATTCAGCGCACCGACCGGAATGGCGAGGTTATCCGCCCAGATGTTGCTTCCTTCGTCGGGGACGACATAGCGGTATTCTTGGCTGCAGTTGGGGTCTTCCTCGCAGGCAGCAATGATTTGGAAGATGTCGCCCATGTATTCGACGGCCATGTGGACTTCGCCGCGGGCAAGGAGTTCCTGACCTTCATCAGGGGCGATATAGGAGACGTTGCCGCCCTTCTCGATCAAGAACTGCTTCAACTGGTTGATCTCATCGAGGTCGGTGGTGTTCGGGTCGATGCCCATAACGAGCGCGGCAAAGCCGAGCATTTCGCGCTTGGCTTCCAGCCAGGCCACAGGGCCGGCATAATCGAAGAACTGTTTCCACGAGGTAATTTCTTCGCCAACGGCGGTGAAGTTATAGCCGAGGCCCATCGTGCCCCACTGGTAGACGACGCTGTAGGTGTTACCCGGATCGAAGGGTGGGTCGACGAACTGCGCACTCAGGTTGGCGATGTTGGGGATGAGGCTGTGATCGAGCGGCTGGACAAGTTCCTCGCCGATCATGATTTCCAGAGTGAAGTCCGAGGGGACGATGATGTCGTAGCCAGGGTTGCCCTGGCGCATGCGCGAGAGCAATTCATCATTGCCGCCGTAGACATCATAGGTCACGCGCACGCCGCAGAGCTTCTCGAAGTTCGAGATGGTGTCTGGGGCGACATAGGTGGACCAGTTGTAGACGTTCAATGACTGGCCTTCAAAGCCAGCCGGACAGGTCCAAGTGGTCTTGATTTCTCCATCCTGTGCGAGGGTGGGGATGCCGACAACCAACATCAGCAGACTCGCCACCAGCACAATCCATTTTTTATTCATTGCAGCGGCCTCCTCAATTACGGTTTAGTGCCCAATACACCGAGTGCAAAGAATACCGCAACTAGACGCCCCTGCAAGGGTCGTTATCCAGTTTCTCATCCATTAAAAATTCAGCGTGGGAGGGGCGTTCCGGCCTGATCCCAACCGGAGCCGTAGTTGGTCTCATAGTCCTGTAGTTCGGTGGAGTAGCGACTGCCCCAAAAGAAAGGCGAGTCCTTGTAGAAGGTGGGATCATAGGCTGGCAGAGCAGCCTGCTGAGCGCTGAGGGCGGCCAGTGCATTGGCGCGGGCGGCATTGTAGGAGAAGATGGTCGCGCTGACACCGGCACTGTCATTTTGAAGGTTGAGCAGCCCACGCGCGAGCCACTGGCCGGCCCACTGGTGGGCGATGCTCTCCGGTGCAGCTTCGCTGTAAAGGCGGGCGATGACGGGGGCGGCATCGACCGAGAGGGTGTCGAGGAAGGCGATGTCGAGTTCTTGGTCAGGATTTTGTGTGTAGCGGGCGATATTGCGCTCGGCGATGTAGTAATCAACGTTCATGACGTTAAGGGTTGCCAGATAGCCGATGATGCTGAGCAGTATGCCTAATGAGAACAGGTTCCGGCGGGTGACGAACAATCCTGCGACAAAGACGGCAAACAGTACGCCAAGCCAACCCATCGAGACATGAGTATAGACGCGCAGTTGGGTGAAGCCGAAAGCTTCTTCATAGAGCCACATGCGCTGAGCGGCGGAAATGAGCATCACACCGGTCAGGCCGACGATCAGGAGGATGAGGGCGCGGAAGAGAGTTTCTTCGGTTTTACCCTGGCGGACGGTGAAGGCTTTCAAGACCAGCCCCATGCCCAAAGTCAACACGGAGACGGCAACGAGTTCAAAGAAGCCGCGCCGAGCGTATTCTGAGAAGCTGAGGCCGGTGAGTTCCAAGGTGGCACGGCCGCCGAAGAAATAGGCGAACTGGACGAGCACGAAGGCTCCGAAGAGCAGCACGACTCCGCCCATGACGATGCCGCTCTCGACCATGCTGAGCTTGAAGGCGGGTTTGCGCTTTTCCTCAACGGTGAGGTCTGCGGTGAAGTCGTCTCCAGTGGTTTCGCTCTCAACCGGTTTGGACGCAGGCGAAGTGCCGGCCAGATCGAGGCGGCGGGCCAAGGCGTAACCGAGGCCGCCAGTGGCGATGAGTGCCAGCGTCCCAGTGAAGATGGCCTGGGCGATGACGTCATCGACATATTCCAGGCCGAGCAGCCGGCGCACTGAATCGACGGCTTCGGTGACATAGTGGGCGAAGATGGCATCGGCTGAGCCGAGGAGGATGACAAAGACGGCCAGTATGGGCAGGGCGAAGATCAAGCCACGGAGGATGGAGGCGGCCAACGCCCCGCGCTGCTGGCGGCGCTCGCGCAGCCAACCCCAGGCATCTACGCCCTGGATGATGCTCATGGGGATGACGGCGATTCCGACTTGGGCGACTGCGCTGAACTGCTCTTCGAAGCCGGCTTCATCGAGCGCGAATTTGAGCGGCAGATAGTGGATCAGCAGGGCGCCGAGGGAGAGGACGGCGAGGATATTCAGGGTGACGATGAGGCTGTCGGCGCGGACGGCGACCATGCCGGCGAAGAACATGATGGGGAGCACCGGCCAGAGATTGCGGCGGTGGATGGGGGTCTGCGCTGCGCGGCTCAAGGCCAGCAGGGTCAGCAGCACGGCTGCGATGAACAGGGGGAATGAGAGGCCGATCTGCTTGCCGTAAAATACCAGATTGCCGAACAGCCCCAATCCCAGCCCGACCGCAACTGACCAGGCTGCTAACGTGCGTCGATCCATGATGGCACTCCTCTACAGATCGTTTGCGCTGTGTCACTACCTGAAGACTCCCGCGATCCCCGAAAAGTTCCCGTATTTACAGGTGGATGACTACCGCCCATACCCCCGATCTGCGGGGGTTCTCTTTATCATGGTACAAGGGTTGGGGCGGGAATCCTTGACGTTTCCCCGACTCCATCACGGTGGGATATGGAGAAGAGAAAAGGGCTTTAACCGCAAAGAACGCAAAGGGCGCGGAGGAATATGGAGGTTATTACTCGCGGGAAGTGAGGCGGGTGAGGCCGGAGGGATCGGGCGGGGGGAGGTGGAGTGTGCCGTCCCAGCCGTCGAGCGTCAGGCGGCAGTTGAGGAGCTTGAGGATGAAGTAGGCGTCGGGCGGGGCGGAGACGGTGAACTCGGCGCGGGAGAGTCCGCCGACGAGAGGCCGGCGTTTTGCCACTACGTAGACGCCGGCCTCGTCCTGTTCGGCAGCGATGCGCCAGCCGAAGGGGGCTTCCAGCCGCGTTCGCACCTCGACGAGCGGTTCCGTCCAGCGGCGCAGGGTGACTTCGGACTCTTCGGCCTGCAAGTAGACGGTCACCGGACCGCTGACGCCGAAGCGGTCGATCTGCGACTGGCGGGCCAGATCGGCGACGGCCGCAGCAGCGCGGACGGCTCCCCAGAGGCTGGTCAGGCGGCGGACCATGATTCCTCCAACAGCCAAGTGCGGATGGCCTCGGCGACGACTGCGGGCTGTTCCAGCATCATCATATGGCCGCCGCCTTCGACGCGCACCAGTTTTGCACCGGGAATATGGTCATGCAGATATTCGCTGAACTTGAAGGGAGTCATCTGGTCTTCGGAACCGCCGACGATCAAGGTTGGGACGTGGATTTCGCCGAGGCGGTCGCGGACATCGAAGGCGTTGCAGGCCGCGTAGTCGTTGGTGAGGGTGATGGGGGCGAATTCCATGAGGCGCTGGTAGGTGCGGCGGCGCATCGAGTCGGTTCCTTGGGAGCCGTAGAAAAGGGTTGAAATCAGGGTGGCGGTGCGGCTGAGTTCAGTCATGAAGCCGTTGAGGATGTCGGGGTGGACGCCGAGCTTGGCACCCGTTCCGATGAGCACAAGACCCTGGACGCGCTGGGGGTAGTAGAGAGCCATCGTCAGGGCGATGGCTCCGCCCATGCTGTGACCGGCGATGATGGCATGGGGGAGTTTGAGGGCGTCGAGGACGGCGACCATATCAGCGGCGTAGGCGCTGACCGAGGCACGTCCGGGGCCGGGGCTGCGCCCGTGGCCGGGCAGATCGACGATGACGGCGTTGGCTTCTGGCAAGCGGCGGATTTCGGCGGGCCAATCTAGGTGCGTCCCGCCTGCGCCGTGGACGATGAGCGTGACGGGGCGGTGCAGGGTCGGGTCGCGGTGGTCGGCGTACCAGATTGAGCCATTGGCAGTGGAGAGCAGGGGCATGGTATCACCTCCTGAGATGGGGTGATTCTACCCGATGATGGGCTGCCAGACACTATTGAGCGTTGATAAATTGATGCGGTAATCGCTGTGGGGTGCGGCGGACGCCAAGAATGGCGTCGCTACCCGGTTTGAGTCGGAAGTGGGCTGCGCGGGGAAATTGAATCCGCGTTAAAATAAGACAAAATCAACTATGTGATGAAATTCACACCCGCGAAACCATCATGTCTAAAACTGCTTTTGATTACGTGGTGATTGGCTCTGGATTCGGCGGCAGCGTATCGGCGATGCGGCTGGCGGAGAAAGGCTACTCGGTGCTGGTGCTAGAGCGCGGCAAGCGCTTCCGCGATGATGATTTCCCGCGCACGAACTGGAACGTGTTCCGCTACTTGTGGTTCCCAGTGGCACGCTGCTTCGGAATCCAGGAAATCAGTTTCATGAACGACATCATGGTGCTGCATGGCAGCGGGGTGGGAGGCGGGAGCCTGGTCTACGCGAATGTGCTGATGGAGCCAAGCGACGCGCTGTTTGAAGCGCCTGGCTGGCGTGATCTGGCGGATTGGAAGGCGCTGCTGCGGCCGCATTACGAGACGGCCAAGCGGATGCTGGGGGTCGTGCCGAATCCGTTCTTCACGCCGGCGGACCGGGTGCTGAAGGAGATCGCGGCTGAAAAAGGCCGTGAACACACTTACCGGCAGGCCAACGTGGGCATCTTCTTTGGGACGCCGGACCAGACGGTGGCCGACCCGTACTTTGGCGGGGAGGGGCCGGAGCGCACCGGGTGCAATGGATGTGGGGGCTGCATGGTGGGCTGCCGCGTTGGGGCGAAGAATACACTGGTGAAGAACTACCTGTACTTTGCTGAGAAGTGGGGGGCGGAAATTCGCGCCGAGTCCGAGGTGGTGGATATCCGCTCGCTGCCGGAGGGGCAGGCTGACGGGGCGCGTTATGAGGTGATCTACCGGTGTTCGACAGCATGGCCGTTCGACTGGAGACGGTACAGCGTGCGGGCGCGGAACGTGGTGGTTTCCGCCCACGCGATGGGGACGATGCGGCTGCTGTTCCGCTGCCGGGATGTGAATGGTTCGCTGCCGAAGCTATCGCAGACATTGGGGACGAAAGTCCGCACCAACAGTGAGGCGCTGGTCGGCTCGACGAGTTGGGATACGAGCGTAGATTACTCGACTGGGCCGGCGATCACGTCGATCTTCGCGCTGGATGATGTGACGCAGGTGGAGCCCGTGCGCTACCCGCGGGGTTCGTCGTTTATGCGTTTGCTAGCGATCCCGATGATTGAGGGGGCGGATACGGCTTTCAAGCGGATCGTGAAGACGATCTGGCACGGGGTGACGCACCCGCTGGAGTTCTTCTACGCGAAGTTCTTCTCGCGCTGGGCGGAGCGCTCAACGATCCTGCTCATCATGCAGACTGAGGAAAGCACGATGCAGGTGCGATTGGGGCGGAATTTGTTCACGGCGTTCCGGCGCGGGATGGTTTCGGAGCTGCCGAAGGGGGTTTCGCTGTCTCCGGATGAGAAGCTCTCGCACGGGCTGACACACGCGTTTGCTAAGCGGACGAAGGGCATCCCGCAGGACACTATCCCGGAGGCGATGTTGGGCATTCCGGCCACAGCGCACCTAATCGGGGGCTGCCCGATTGGGAGGAGCGACGCGGACGGGGTGGTGAATACGCGCTGCGAGGTGTTCAACTATCCAGGGCTGTACGTGATCGATGGATCGATCATCCCGGCTAATCCAGGGGTGAATCCGAGCCTGACGATCACTGCGCTGGCCGAGTACGCGATGAGTTACATCCCGGAGAAGGCGCGGGTAGGGGAAGAGGAAAAGAAGCTGGCCGTTAGCAGTTATTAGTATAAATCTATACAATATGATGGTCGATGCGGCGGAAATGGCGGCAATGGCGTCAGTGCCGGCAGGGTTAGATACGCCATTTTGTGACAGTTCCCCGTACAGAAGCACAGTTGTGAAGGTGAGGCCCTCACCCCGGCGCTGGGAAGCCCTCAGCCCCTGGCTCCTCTCGCGAACGTTCGCTGCGCTCACTGGGAGAGGGGGGGAAGCCCTCACCCCGACCCTCTTCCGAACGTGCCTGCGGCACTGGGAGAGGGAGTCTAAGTGGATGCCAAGAATGGCGTCCCTACTTCTACGATAGCACAAAATGGGGCGTTTAGGGTGACATTTTGTCTACTCTTTGTAAGGTGGTGGGGTGAACTTGTGAAGCAGAGCTGGGAGGCTGGCTCAGAATTCATCTAGGCTGAGATGACGTCCGATGGAACCCGCCAACAGATCGAGGTACATCTTCGTGGTTTCTATTCCGAAGCCGGAATATCGGATGGCGCTGGGGCTGTCCAGCGCCAGGACGCCGATGATGTCCTGATGGCGATTACGAACTGGAAGGGCGATGATTGAACCGATGCTGCGGCCCCAATCATCATCTTTGGACAGGCGGTATCGATTTTTCAGGTAATGAGGCGGCTTGTCGACGAAGTTATCAGGCAGGATGATCCCAGTAGACCATACTTCGCCAATCAGACCGCGGCCATAAGGATGACGATAAGAGGCTTCGGGGATAGATGCGGGGTCGTGGACGAAATGTTCGGAGCCAACGAGCATATAGAGATGGCTGCCAGATGGTTCTGGGACATGGATGGCGGAGCGAACGCTCACATCGGGAGGTAGGTTGAGGCGGGCGGCATTCACGAGCGTAGTGAGGTTGCGGTACTGGCGATAGGTGAGCATGTGAGCGCTGCCGATGATGCGCTCCAGCGTCGCTCGCATGCCGCTAATGAGGCGGAGGGGGTCGTAGAGATCGGACGGCTGAATATAGTCGGGCGACTCGACGAGGAGCATGCCGGCAAATGGGCCGGACGGGCTAGAAGCCATTGGCGCGACAATGGCCGTGTTGAATTCCAGCGTGCGATGCAGGCGTTCTCCGCTGAACTCCCAACGACGCATCACGGCGGGGTCGATGTCCCGCGAGTAGACGTGATGGACATCGTGCCGGCCTTCTGCCCAGGCCATACCGGGGATACCCTGGCCGGGGTGGAAGGTGTCGTGCAGCTCTTTTTCCACGAAATCATCGGTGGCGGCGGCAATATACAGGTTATTCTTGTAGATGCGGAGCAGGCTGGCGCGGCTGCGGCGCTTGCTGCTGGGCAGGACGGACCTGGCTGCGTCGAGCGTATGCAAGATCAGCCGCATGGTCTGGAAGTCGACGAACTGGTAGGATGCTGAGGGATGAGGGATGAGCGCGGCGCTGGGCTGAACTGCCAGCGCACTGGCGGCCTGTCCAACCGGCGCATCAGCGGGTGACGGAACGGCAGCCTTGTACAGCTCACGCAGGTGCGAGCGAATATCCTGGATGACGGCATCGAATGCTTTCAGGTCGGAGTCGCTGCGCAGGTCGGTATAGAGGGTATCAGACAGGAAAAAAGGAAGGTCGAAGTGAGGATCGCCATGCAAAAAGACCACGAAGACCTTTTTGTCATGGTTGCGGGCAAATTGGAGTTCGCTGCGGGTGTACTCGGAAGCATTGCAGTGGACGGAACCGACATAGAGCATGCAGCCCGAACGGCGAATCCCATCCTCAATACGGCGCTGCCATTTATCGCCATTCCTGATGGTTTCCTGATCGATCCAGACACGCAGGCCGTTTTCTTGGAGCCGGTTGACTAGTTTTTTGACGGCATCGATGTCATTGCGCGAGTAGCTGACCATGACATCAAAGTCTAAAAACTGAACCATTTTGTTCAATCCGAGCGGTGATATTGAAACAAGTTTTGTTTGTTTCAGGTTTATAAAAGCATACATCAAATTGATTGATTGGGGTACTGCAATTCGAAGCAGACCCTGTGACCGTGGTTATTCTGTAGTGTTGAGGAAGGGGCGAGGGCCAGCAGCTTACACGAGAACGGCAAGCTGAGCGCAGCCGTACAAAGACATAGAGGCGGATTCCGGCCGGGGTGCGGGCTACTCGAAGGATGAGCGGTGGAGCTGCTGCAAACGGGCCTGATGGGCTTGTTGTTCGGCGCTGCTGTGGCTGTAAAAGAGGATGAGGTTTTCGACACTGCGCATCAACTGAGAGTCGGTTTCTTTGAAGGGGTGGGTTTCTTCGTCGTCAAACCGAGGCAGATCAACGTTTTCCCAGGGCAGCAATTTATCGACGGATTGACGCGGGCGGTGAGGATGTGAATTGGGGTTAGACATGGTGTATTCAACCAGCTACAAGGACGACTTCGTTCACGTCTATAGGATAACACAAACCCAAAGTAAACTCAACTGAGAAGAACATAATAGCGGACGACTGAGGGATTTTTGAGGGTCGTGCTCAGCGGGCCAGGAGACGAGTGAGGGTGCGAGTGTACTGGTCGGCCATGGCCTGGGCGGAAAAGAGGCGCTCGACACGGGCGCGGCCAGCGGACCCCATCCGCTGGCGGAGGGCAGGATCACGCAGGAGTTCGACTACGCGGCGGGCGAGGGCTTCGGGGTGTGCCGGGGGGACGAGGCAACCGGTTTCGCCATCGACGATGGTTTCGGCAGGGCCGCCCTGGTTGGTGCTGACGACGGGGCGGGCAGAGGCCATGGCTTCGACGTTGACCATGCCATAGCTTTCAAAGTGTGAACTACAGACGACGACATCGGCGGCGGCCATGATGCGCTCAACATCGGTACGGAAGCCGAGGTAGATCAGGCGATCCCGGAGCAGCGGATCGGTGCGGGCGGTTTCTAGGATGCGGGTTTTGTAGGCATTGTCGGCGCTGGTCTGGGTGTTTTCGCCGGCGACGATGAAGCGGGCATCGGGGATTTGCTGGATGACGCGGCGGGCCATGTCCTGAAAGACGTCGTGGCCTTTGACATCTTGGAAGCGGGCGATGAGGGCGACGAGCGGCGCATCCGGTGGGACAGCGGCATCGCGGCGGACAGCAGAGCCATCGACGCCAGGGTGGAAGCGGTGGGCATCGATGCCAGGATAGAGGAGTTCGACGCGCTCCGGGGGCATGAAGGGGGGGGAGCCGAGAAAGCCCTCGCGGATGGCGCGGGAGAGGGCAAAGGTTGCAGCGGGACGGCGGAAAAAGGCCCGCTGCCAGGGTTTGGGGTGGAACCACCAGCCCCAGCACCACCAGACGGCAGGAATCCCGGCGCGTTCAGCCGCGGGCAGTGCCATCGGGAGCGTGTGGTAATCGCTCTGGACGAGGTCAATGCGGCGGCGGTGGATGATCTGCTCGATGCGGCGGGTGATGGGGAAGCGTGACCAAAGGGATGGAATGAAGTAGGTGGTGGCTCCACGCCAGGGGGTGACATCGACGGGCCAACCGCGTTCGCGCCAGGCTTGAGCAAGCTGGCCTTCGGCGCGGACAAGGAGGTGTGGAAGCCACTCGGAAGGGGCGAGGTGATCGACGAGATTCAGCAGGGCAGTTTCGCCACCGCCGAGGTCAATATAGCTGGAGACAAAGAGGAGATTTTTGGGCATAAAAAAGAGTGTACATCATGCAGATTAACAGTTGTAGGTTTGGCATATAAACTGTACGATAGTTATAGATTTTTCCAACAGATTTCAACAACCTGACCTGCCCGTTTTTTCGGCTAAAAAAGACTGGGCTGGAAGCAGGAAACGGAACCGCAAAAAACGCATGAGTCCGATTGACTTCCAACCGCTTTTCCAAGCCGTGCGGCAGGCTGCGCAGCTTTGCCAGCGGGTGCAGGAAACACACCTCATCAGCAGTGAAAAAGTGGGTCATGAACCGGTGACGATTGCCGATTACGGTGCACAGGCGATCATTGGCCGCGCCATCAGCCGGGTGTACCCGGATGATGCAGTGCTGGCAGAAGAACAAGGCGGCCAGTTCATGGAATTGGTGCCGGAGGAAAGCCGCCGTGAGGTGGTGGCGCTGCTAAGCGAGATTCTGGGGACGCGAGTCACACAGGTGGATGTCGTCAAGTGGCTCGACACAGGGCAGGGACGGCAGGCAGAGCGCACGTGGGTGATCGACCCGATTGACGGGACGAAAGGCTTTTTGGCGCTGCGGAACTATGTGATCGCCGTCGGGGTGATGGAAGGCGGGAAACCGGTGGCCGGGATCATCGGCGCGCCGGCGTACCCGACGAAGGATAACAGCGGGATGCTGTTCCACGCGCAAGGCGGGGCGGCGTTCATGCAGTCGATGGCGGGCGGGCCGGTCAAGCGCATCCGGGTGAGCGAGCGCGTGGGAGCGGATGATATCCGGGCGCTGGAGAGCGTGGAGAAGAGCCATGTCAACCACGAACGGATGGCGCGGGTGCGGGAAGCGGCTGGGTTTGGGGGCGCGGCGCTGTACCGGCTGGACAGTATGGAAAAGTACGCGCGGATCGCGGTTGGGGATGCGGAACTGTATCTGCGGCTGCCGCGGCTGAAGAGCGCGCGGCCATTCATGGTTTGGGATCACTGCGCCGGAACGGCGCTGGTCGAGGCAGCGGGCGGACGAGTCAGCGATGTGGATGGCTCGCCGTTGGATTTTTCGAAGGGGTCAGCGCTGGCGAATCAAGGGATTATCGTCACCAACGGGCGGATCCATGAGGCGATCATCGCTGCGGTACAAAAAGTTCTCTCCGAAGGATAAGTGGATAATGACGGATTACGACTATGATGTACTCATTTTGTATCGCCCATTTCCGTTACTGACGGAGACCCAGATCATTGATGTGGGCGCGCCGGATGAATCGGTGCAGGCAGTTGAGAAAGCGCTGCGAGCAGCCGGGTTCCAGACGCAGACCTGGCTGGTGGGAGACGATGTGGACGGACTGCTGCGAAAGCTGGACCCATACCGGACGGTGATTTTCAATTACTGCGACGGGTTTGACGAGAACCAGTGCGGGTATGATCCGATCACGCGGACGTTTGAGGAACTGCGCTTGGCGTATACAGGCGCGGACGATGCGATCTTGGCGGGGTCGGTGGACAAGGCGATTTCGAAGCAGCAGCTCACAGCGCACGGTGTGTCTACGCCAGCCTACAAGATTTACGAGAACGATCATGTGGATGGGTGGCGCATCTTCCCGGCGATTGTCAAGCCGGCGCATTCACACGGATCGATTGGTATCGTGCCGGAGTCGGTGGTGCGGACGCCGCAGGAACTCCACTGCCAGATTCAACGTATCCTAGACGAGATGCGGCAGCCGGCTTTGGTGGAGGACTTCATCGACGGGGACGAGTTCCGGGTGAGTGTGTGGGGCAACTATACGCTGGAAGTGCTACCGCTGGTGCGCTTCAAATATTTGACGGGAGCAGAGCGGGAGTTCGGCTTCAAGGATTACGATACGAAGTGGGAAGAGCGGGGGCTGGAGCTGGAAATCCCGGCGCAGATCAGCGATACGCTGCGAGAGAGGATCGAGACAACAGCCCGGCAGGCGTTCCGCGCGGTGGGGATGCGGGATTTCGGCGGGATCGATATTCGTGTGCGGGATGAGACGCCGTATGTGATTGACCCGAACCAGAATCCGGACATCAGCGATTCGAGCAACTTTCTGCGTGCGGCGAGTTCGGTGGGGATGAACTATTCGGATTTGCTGAGCGGGATCGTCCGGCTGGCGGCGGAGCGGCGGCCAGGGTAGTTGGGGATGGGGAAAAATCCTAACCGCAATCCCCTAACGGAGAGGCTGCGCACAGACGCAAAGAACGCAAAGGAATGCGGAAAAGAGGGTTTAAGATAGAGCGGAACGTCAGCATGAAAGCAGGCAGCCATGAGTGAGCCGATCCGGTTGCTGCACTTTGCCGATGTGCATATCGGCATGGAGAACTATGGGCGGACGGATCCACGGACGGGATTGAGCAGCCGCGTCACGGATTTCTTGCACGCAATGGACGCGATGATCGAGATCGCGCGGGAGAGGGATATCGATCTGGCGATCTTCGCCGGGGATGCGTTCAAGACGCGCTCGCCGAATCCGACGTACCAGCGCGAGTTTGCGCACCGCATCCGCGACCTTTCCGAACTGGCGCCGGTGGTGATGCTGGTCGGCAATCACGACCTGCCGCCGACGCAGCTCAAAGCTTCCAGCATCGAAATCTACGAGACGCTGCGCGTGCCGAACGTTCAGGTTGCTTCGGCCTATGACGTTTACCCGATTGAGACGAAGCGGGGGATGGTGGCGGTGGGAACTGCGCCGTACCCGATCCGGTCGCGGCTGCTGGAGGATGCGAGCACAGCTGGGCTGACTATCGCCGAGACGGACGCGCTGCTGCAAGACAGCTTGGCACGAATTCTGGACGACCTGGCGGCAAAGGCCGATGAGCTGGATATGCCGCGGGTGCTGACCGGGCACTTCACCATCAGCGGGGCAGTGCTGGGCAGCGAGCGCGGGATTATGCTGGGGCGGGATGTGGCGGCGCTGCTGTCGTCGGTGGCTGACCCACGCTGGGATTATGTGGCGATGGGGCACATCCACAAGCACCAGAATTTGACGGCCTCGCTGAAGGCGGCTCCACCGGTGGTTTACAGCGGGAGCATCGAGCGGATCGACTTCGGCGAAGAGGGCGACCCGAAGGGGTTCTGTTGGGTTGAACTGGCGCGGGGCGGGACGGCCTGGGAGTTCGTGCCGCTGAAGGCGCGGGAGTTCGTCACGCTGGAGGCGGATCTGCGGACGAGCGCGAACCCAACCGAGCAGGTGCTGAAGCTGATGAAAGGTTACGATCTGCGCGAGGCAGTGGTGCGGCTGAACCTGGAACTTTCGCCGGAGGCGGACGCGCGGCTGAACGAATCCACGCTGCGGGAAGCACTCAAGCACGCGGGGGTGTACCAGATCGCCAGCATCCGCAAGCAGATCGAACAGCCGGCGCGGCTGCGGCTGGGAGTTCGCCCAGAGGGATTAGGGCCGATGGAATTACTGGAACGCTACTTCACCAGCAAAGAAATCGCACTCGACCGGCGGACAGAACTGCTGGAGGCGGCGCAGTCCCTCACTCTGCCGGACGAGGAGGGTCAGGCTACATGATCGAGGTGACTGTACAGTTCGAGGTGGATGACCGCCCGACGACGCCGAGCGAGATTGACGATGAATATTTGGCGGAGATGCTGGATCACACCGGGGAGCAGGTGCGGCAGCACGTCCAGGCGCGGCTGGGGATGATGCACTGCCCAGAGCATGGGGGTGCGCCAAAGGTGACGGTGACAGCGCAGTACCAGACGGACAGCGAGCAGATGGAACTGAGCTACCATGTGGATGCGTGCTGCTCGCGGCTGTTGATGATGGCCGTGGGAGCGTTGAATCATTAGGGGCTGAACGTTCCGTTCATCCTTGTTGTTTGACGAAGCCGCTAGGCTAGAGAGAGCATCGCAGTATCCGCTAAAATAAACTGCTGCTAGAGGTGAGCGGCTGGCTGTGTGGAGGGGCTGTGGCGGAAGCGCTGGTTCAGATTGTCCCGAATGTCTACATCTTCCCGCGGGATGAAAGCCCAGAACGGGTGCAGCCGAACGTTGGCATCATCACTGCGGGACGGCAAACCGTGTTGATTGACGCGGGGAACAGCCCGCGCCATGCCCGGCGCATCATGATCGCGCTCGACGATATCCAAGCTCCGCCTGTGCGCCAGATCATTTACACCCACAGCCATTGGGATCATGTCTTCGGCGCGATGGTCTTCGGCGCGCCGGCTGTGGCCCATGAACTCTGCCGCAAGCACCTGGCTGAACTGAGTTCCAAACCCTGGAGCCACAGCTACGTACAGGAAGAAATCCAGCGATCCCCGGCGCGGGAAGCCTCGCTGCGGGCCATGAGCCGGGCCGTCGAGGACTGGCGCAATTTCCGGATTGTCCAGCCGGAGATTGTCTTCAGCCAATCGCTGACGCTCCATTTTGAAGGGGTTACGCTCGAACTCGAACACGTTGGCGGGGCGCACGCACCGGACTCGATTGTCGTGCGGCTGCCAGAGCAGCGGGTGCTGTTCTTGGGAGACTGCTACTGTCTACCACCGCCGCACCTCCGCCGCCCAGAAGACACGCCGGACTTTGCTCTGCTGCGCCGTCTGGCTAGTGATGCCTACGACTGGTATATCGACAGCCACAGCCCGCCCATGAGCCGGGAAGAGGTCTTCAAACTTGCTGAACTGACGGGCGGGTGAAGTCCCAGAGGCTGTTCACCTTACGACCGCTAAAATGTAACACAACCTTAACAGGGGCTATTGCGCGGCAGGACGAAATTTCGTTATAGTGTAAACACGAGCATGGTCAGGCCCCACTATATGCGGAAAAAATCGGATGAGCGCAGCAGTCGAAGTCCCTCTACCTGAACTCACAGCGACCAATTATGTGAACCGTGAACTGGCGTGGATCGCGTTCAACCAGCGCGTGCTGGCAATGGCCCAGGACGAAACGGTTCCTCTGCTGGAACGGGTCAAGTTCTTGGCAATCGTCAGCAACAACTTGGATGAGTTCTACATGGTGCGGGTGGCTTCGGTTCATGACAAGATGAAGGCCGGTCTGCCGACCAACCGCCCAGATGGGATTCAGCCTAACCAGTTGATCTTCGACATTCGCAGCCGCGTCATCGAACTCATCAAGACGCAACGCGCGACTATGCGCGAGGTGTTCGCCCAGTTGGCCGAGCGTGGTATCCGCGTTACCGAGACCAGCAAGCTGGATGCGCTTCAGCGGGAAGCGACCCGGCGCTACTTCAGCGATGAAATCTTCCCGGTGCTGACTCCGCTGGCAGTTGACCATGCCCGGCCGTTCCCGTTCATCTCCAACCTGAGCCTGAATCTAGCTGTATGGTTGAAGCGCGGCAACGGCAGCCACCGCCAGACAGAGTTCGTCCGCCTGAAAGTGCCCGAAGCGCTGCCGCGCATGGTTGATCTCGGTAAGATCATGCGGCGCTATGCTAATGACAGCAGCGTCCGGGATGTATTCCTGTGGCTGGAAGACATCATCGCTGATAACCTGGACGCGCTCTTTCCAGGGATGCGGGTGGTCGAGCAGTATCCTTTCCGCGTCACCCGGGATGCGGATGTCGATTACGAACAGGAAGAAGAGGCCGTCGGCAGCATGAGCGCCTTAATCGAAGAGAGCCTGCGTGAACGGCGCTTCGGTTCGGTCGTGCGGCTGAGTGTGCCTGAAAACATCAGTGAACGCACCCTCAACCAGTTGATTTACCAATTGGGGGTGTCTCCCGAACGGGATGTCTACATGATCGATGGCGCGCTGGGAGCCAGCAGTTTGTTCGAGCTGTCCAGCATCGATCACCCGGAGCTGAAGTACCCACCCTATTTCCCGCGGTTGGCTGACAGCCTGACCGAGAAGGATATCTTCCCGGAAATCCGCAAGGGGGATATTCTGCTCCACCACCCGTATGACTCGTTCCGTCCGGTGGAGATGTTTTTCCGCGCCGCGGCGCGTGACCCTGATGTGCTGGCAATCAAGGCGACGCTCTACCGTGTTGGCAAGAACTCGCCCATCGTTGAGGCGCTGCTCGAAGCCCGCGATAATGACAAGCAAGTTGCTGTGCTGGTCGAACTGAAGGCACGCTTTGATGAAGAGAACAATTTGGAGTGGGCACGCCAATTGGAACGCAAAGGCGTCCATGTTACGTATGGCGTGGAAGAACTGCCGGTCAAGACTCATGCCAAAGTCGCGCTGGTTGTCCGGCGCGAAGCGGATGGTGTGCGGCGCTACATCCACCTGGGGACCGGCAATTACAATGCGGGCACGGCGCGGATGTACTCCGATCTTGGCCTGCTGACCTGCAACTCCGAATTGGCGGATGATGTTTCGCGGCTGTTCAACCGCTTGACCGGTTATGCCCCGGCGACCACTTACAAACGCCTTTTGGTTGCACCTGAACACCTGCACAGCGGTTTGATCGCATTGATCGACAACGAGATTGCTGCGGCTCGCGCAGGTAAACCCGCGCGAATGATTTTGAAGATGAACCAGATCGAAGAAGATCTGATTATCCAGAAACTCTACCAGGCTTCGCAGTCAGGCGTTCGCATCGACTTGATCGTGCGCGGATTCTCCTGCCTGGTTCCGGGACTTCCGGGTATGAGCGAGAATATCCGCCTCATCAGCCATATCGGACGCTACCTTGAACACAGCCGTATTTTCTATTTCGCTAATGCGCCGACAGATAAGCGGTTCTACCTCGGCAGCGCTGATCTGATGCGGCGCAATCTGCTCAACCGCGTTGAGGTGGTCTTCCCGGTGTTGGACAGCAAGCTCCAGAAACGCCTGCTGCGCATCCTGGCAACTTATTTGAGCGACAACCAACGCGCGTGGGAAATGCAGCCCGATGGTTCCTATCGCCGGGTTGAGCCGGGGCCGGGCGATCCGATTGTGGACTGCCAGGCTGCGTTCATGCAAGACAGCGCCGGGATTGATGCGATGCCATGAAGTATTCGACAAAACGGCGCAGACATGCCAGAATTACAGCGAAAATACTGTAGGGCTGGTATCGCTTCGCGTGGCTGTCCGTGTAATAGTGCGCTTTTTCCCCAAATAGGTCTTCATCCTGGGTATCGTTGATTGGGTTTCAGCCTGGCGGCTTGTACCCCTGTGGGTACCGGTTCTGCTGCGGCTGTTTGCGACCATGATGAAGGTGTGCCATGTTTTCCGATTCTGCAATGAATTCTATCGCGACATCACCTGAACTCTGCGTCATCGAAGGGGATGGAATTGGCCGCGAGGTCATTCCCGCTGCCATCGAAGTGCTGCTGAAAGTTGCACCGGATGTCCAGATTCGTTCAATGCCGGCAGGCTGGGCAGTGTTTCAAGAACGCGGCACATCGCTGCCTGAAGAAACGATCCAGGCGGCACGAGAATGCAAGGCGGTACTGTTTGGGGCTGTCTCGTCTCCGGCGTATCCGGTAGAAGGCTATTTCTCGCCGATTGTCCGGCTGCGGCGTGCGCTGCGCGCCTACGCTAACCTGCGTCCTGCGCAGCATCTGCCGGTGCCAACTTCCCGCGAGGGCGTCGATATGCTGGTGGTTCGGGAAAACACGGAAGACCTGTACATCGGCCACGAGCATACTGAAAATGATGGTCAGACGGGAATCGCGGAGAAGGTCATCACGCGGGATGCTACGGAGCGAGTTTCTCGACTGACTTATTCACTGGCCCAGCGGATCGGACGCAAGAAGGTCACGATTGTGCATAAAGCCAATGTGCTGAGCCAATCTGATGGTCTGTTTCGCCGGGTGGCCTTGGAAGTCGCCGCGATGTATCCTGAGATCATCACCGATGAACTTTACGTCGATACAGCCGCCTACTGGATGGTCAAAGACCCATCTCGTTTCGACATTATCCTGACGCCAAACCTGTATGGTGACATACTCTCTGATATGGCGGCAGCCTGGGGAGGCGGTTTGGGATTGGCGCCATCGCTGAGTTTAGGAGATGGCATCGCCATCGCTGAACCTGTCCATGGCAGCGCCCCGGATATTGCTGGAAAAGGGATTGCTAATCCGACGGCTGCAATTCTGAGCGCGGCCATGCTGCTGCGCCATTATTGGGGCAGGATTGAAGAAGCGGACCAGATTGAGCGGGCGGTGCGGCAAACGCTGGCGGAAGGTGACTACACAGCCGACATCTACTCCCAGGACGCGATATCGACTGCGCAGTTCACCACGCAGGTTTGCGCGCATCTGGTTTAAGGCCAATCCGCACCACAGAGCGTACATTCAAACACCTTATTGGCGCATTCGATAAGTTCAGACAACGTCTCAGAACCTCACCCCCCAGCCCCTTCTCCAATTGCAATGGCTGAGGGGGAGCTAAGCGAAGCACAGCGGGGTGAGGTCGAACACAGTGGTACTAACTTAGCGGATGAACCACTGATCCTCCCCGATAAAACAAGACGTTTTCTTATTGTTTTTATTAGAATATTAAGGAAAGCAGTTCCTATTGAGATTTCCTCAATTCTTTAACGATTCAGTGCGTGACTCGGTGTTACCATAAAGTCAGGTGAGTTGTCCGCAGGTTCAATACTATGGCCTGCCTTTATGCGAGCGTTCTGAAAGAGGAGACCGGGATAGTCATGCAAACCATCCTTATCGTAGACGATGAAACGAGTTTTCTGGATATTCTTCAGATCGTCTTGCAACGTGCCGGATTCAAAACCATCGTGACAACGAATGGACGTGAAGGCCTCGACCTGGTGTACCAGGAGCGCCCTGATCTGGTGGTGCTGGATGATATGCTGCCAGGAATCAGCGGCGCGGACATTTGCATGACGTTGAAGAATGATCCCCAAGTGAGCTTCATCCCGGTGATTTTGTACAGCGCTGGGCCGCGCGTCCGTGACCAGGCTTTCATCCGGCAGATCGGCGCGACGGCTGCCCTGAGCAAACCCTTCAAACCTAAAGAAGTGGTTCAACTGGTCACGTCGTGCCTGGCGGCTCCGGTCTAGCGCTCGCTCGATTACAGTGCAAACGTCTTTGATCTAGGGAGGCAGCGTGCGCCGTTCAGTGCCTGCCTCTCTTGTATTTGCCAGGATCGTAGAAAACAAAAAGACCGGTGGGACCGGTCTCATGTGGATCAAATTTGAGACGGCGTGCTACTCGAATTCGACGGTGATGCTCATCGCTCCGAGGAGGAGTTCATCGCCGTGAAAGAGGGGATAGGGTTTTTCCGGCTTGAGCTGTTCTTTGCGGAGATAGGTGCCGTTAGAGCTGTACAGGTCGGTTACGTAGAGTTTGCCATCTTCGAGATGCAGCCGCGCATGCGCGCGTGAGACTCCACGCTCGTGTCCTCCCAACGGCCCCAAATCCACATCGGGGCTGAATCCACCACTGCGGAAATCATTCCGACCGATCAGCAAAATTTCGCCTTCGCTGAGGCGATAGGATTCACTGATGCCCCGGATAATAAGGCGTATCTTGCGCGGGGGGAGGTCGGTTTTGGATTTATCGGTGGGCTTGACAGCCAGCATCCGCCGGAGCGCCATGGCGCGTGAGACGACATGGGTACGGTAGGAATCGCTGGTGGACTTTGCCGGATTGGGTGGAAGGAGATTGGTCTTTTCAGGAGCGGAAGGAGATACTTTAGTGATGCCAGGGAGTTCTTTGGTATCAGGTTGGTCGGGAGTATCAGAGACCAGGCCAGGGATTTCTTGGAGCCGGCGCGTTACCCCAGGCGCTGCCTCACTGGTTGATGCTGGAACAGCCGGGGCAGTTGTGGGGATGACTTCAGCCGATTGGGGGGTCTTTTCGTTGTCCATCAGCCACTTTCTCCTTCCAAACCACGCCCGGAACCCACCTTACAAACATGGTTCATTATTCTGGCCTACTCCGTCTTTCCAGCTATAGGTCTTTCATCCTATTCGCGCCAGTATTATCGACGAAGTAGATTCGCGCTTTCCGGGATGCGACTACGATGAGCGTATCACGATTTGGAGACTACGAGCATTAATGTTTCGTAGCATCAGGATGACAGTTACGAAAACCTGGATCGCGCTCGTACCACGCAAAAAGGCGGCACATTGCCGCCCTTTTGTCCTGGCGAGTTCAATCCACACGATGCGGGATGAGTGCTTATTTGTTGACTGCTCGCGCCACACGCGACAGCACAATCAGCCCAACAAGTCCGAGTGCCAGCAGCGCGATCAAACCGGTGTTTCCACCTGATCCGAGGTCGTCAAAGAGGCCGGTATCGGGGAGCTGAGTCGGCGTAGCGAATCCGCCACCTTCGCGCGTTGGGGTCGGTAGACCAGAGACTTCGGTAGCACCGCCTCCCGCGCCGAGCAAAATCTCGGCCAAGCGGGTGGCCGTCAGCGCGACTGCGTTGGCGTCCTGCGGCTCGCGGGTCGGCTCGACCAAAGCTGCTTCGGCTGTTTGTGTGGCCTCACGCGCGG
The DNA here is from genome assembly GCA_034431625.1 of Anaerolineae bacterium. Taxonomy (GTDB): domain Bacteria; phylum Chloroflexota; class Anaerolineae; order Aggregatilineales; family Phototrophicaceae; genus CFX2. The sequence goes on from DAOUCY010000008.1 coordinate 52,047, forward strand.
TTTGGGTCAGCAACGCATTGGCGAACTGCTGAGTCGCGTCCAGGGTTGGTTCAAGCGGCGTGGGGGTCACCGTTGGGGGACGGGGGGTGGGGGTATCGGTTGGCGTCGCCGTTGGGACCGATGCCGTCTGGGTTTGGGCAAAGGCGATTTCGACCGCAGCCGTCTGAGTTTGGCCGAGGAGGATCAGGGTATCCGCATTCTGCGTTTCGATGGCTGAGCGAGTCTGCTCGATGGGCGTTGGGCCAGTCTGGCGGAGGGCCAAGAACAGCACCACGGCCAGGCCTGCGACGAACAAAAGGATCATCAAGCCGGCCAGGATAACGAAGGTGCGGTTCGGGCCTTGTCGCTCGGTTGTCCCTCCGTCATCGATGACGGGCATATCTTCATCTTCGAAGCCGAACCCTTTGTCCTGATCGTCGTCTAGACCGATGTCGGCGGGTTCGTCCTCGAACTTGAAGTCGTTGCCATTTTTCTGGTCATCGTCAAAACCGAAATCGTCATCGAACTTGAAATCGTCATCGTCATCCTGCAGATCACGTCTGTTAAACGTCATGATCTTCTCCTGGGCGGTGCTGAGTCGTCATCGTATGACGCTCTATTATCTACCGAATACTTCTAAGTTCGCCAGTGGAACCATTAACCTTTCGCCGGTAATGGTTTCCACTTCAGCGCATAAGACCCGCAGTCCATTCTCCAACAGGAACGGTGATTTTGGCAAATTGACCACTTTGCCAACCGTTCCGGCGTTCGGCAGCCGCGTCAAACGGACGCTGGTTCCGATCTCAAGCGTCATATCGGTGTTCGGGCGGGGCGTCCGACCCGTACCACGTCCAGACGGATTGATAATGACTTCTGGATAGTGACCTTCCCAGCGAGTTGGCTGAGAGGTATCCAGCGTAGCCTGGCGGCTATTGTACTGTGTGAGCAGATTGAAGGCCGCCACATTCATCCGGAATGCGCCGAATCCTTCGGTGAGCATCACCGCGCTTTTCAGATTCATCACTCGGTCGATCAGACTGGCTTCCATGCTGGGGGCGATCAAGCCAGCCAGGGCTTGATCTTCCAAGACTTGCAGCCCTGTTTCGCGCAATGACCGGCGCGTGACCAGGATTGAGCCACGATACTGGATATCCAAGTTTTCGCCAAACAAGCTCTCTAGACCGTCTTCTGGCTCAATTTTGAGCGTGCCGATCACCCGGCGGTTATTGCCCCAGGCTCCCTGAACCACGCTGGCTGAGGTCTCGATCACGACACCGCGTCCGGGGCGCACCTGCACCACCTGACCATCCAAGCCAGCTTCAAGTGCGACTGTTTCCGGGGATTCCTGAATGATGATGCGACCACCGTCGATATCGGCCACGAAGCCAACGATGGGGGAATAGAGCTTGCGATTCTTGCGGAAAGCCAGCACATCGTTGGGGGCGACCATGCTGCCGATTTCGACACGAAGCAGTTCGGTGAGTTCTTCCGGCTTCTTGAGCTTGAAGAACTGGGCTGCTTCTACGATCACGAAGCGCGACGGCAGGCGGCCTTTCGCCAGGGTGTCGCGCAGATTGACGCTCTGTCCCTGGCGAGCTTCCACCTGGCCGATGGCATCTTCCGGCAGGAGTTGTTCTCGCTGAATGGTGGTCATTTCCAGCGTATGGCGCTGGGCAGGATAATAGTTCGACATGGCTGGTTACTTCCGCCGCAGGTCATCGAGTTGATTTTGGAGATTCAGGACTTCGGGGTTGGTATCGTCGCTGAGCTGCATGCCAGCAACGGCCTTTTCTACCTCTTTGACGCCTGAAGTCCGCCGCCCGAACAATCCTCTCCGTCCGGCGGCGCGCGGCGCTGGACGCCGGCTGTGGGTTTCTGGACGATCATCGACTTCGGCATCACGGTCTGGCGCTTCCAGCCATGACTGGTCCACGGGTTTGACCGGATCACCGGTCATGGCTGCGATCCAGGCAGGGATTTGGTCAGCGCGGCCAGCAGCGGTCTCGGCGATAGGCAGCGGCCGACCGCGGGCATCGAAGATGAGGCCGACTGTACCCCCTTCAACTTCTAAGCGAATGCGCCCTTTTCCGCCGATATTCAAGCCGCGCCCGGCGCGGACATCAATCTTTGCAGTCAGACCGACGGGGAGCGGATAGACCCACAAACTGCCGCCTTGAACCTGCTGCTTGACGGTCTGACCATCCGATGTGGTGATCTTCACGGTCAGCGCGGCACGGTTCGAACGGGGCAGGCCGCTGACGCTCACCACGATCCCATACTGCTCGAAGCTGCTGCTGTCCATTACCTGGACAACTGCGGATGGATTGGTGACAGCCAACCCACCCAGCGCCGCAATGAGACCATAGGCATCGGCCTGAAGCTGGGCAACGCCAGTTGGCTGAACGGCGTCCAGCACGGTGAGGGCGTCCAATCCAGGATGACCGGAACCGGTGAAGCCAGAACCCGCGGCAATAATCCGCTTAAAGGGTGGGGTTAGGGCTAACTGCCTTGGCTGCGCGGTTTCCCACGAAGCGAGTGTATCTTTGACGAGATGGCCCATACCTGCCTTCAAGAAGGCATGTTCCAGGTAAAGTCCTTTAAGCGTTTCTGGGATTGTGCCCGGGCGGAGAGTCTTGTTGAGGGCGTAATGACGAATTTGGTTCGGCGCAGGACGGAAGGGCAGCCAGTTTTCAACGGCCTCAGTCCCGACGACATGAAGCAGGCTGTCGGCACTGTGCCCCAGGCCGATATCAGTGCGGATGGTGGAGGTGACTTTTTCACCGGCAGCGGCAGCCAGAATGCTGACCGCGCTACCCATATCCACCAGCAGCACACCGCCGCCGATCACCTGGGTGAGGTACTCGGCCATCACCCGGTAACTTTGGGCCGTAGGCAGCACACCGAGACTGGTCATCCGGCCCAGCTCACCGAAGCCGCCGCGGTTGGACTGCTGCTGGTTATAAGCGAGTGCCAGTTGAAGCTGAGCGCCATCCAGGTCTTCGGCATCGGCTGATGGACGCACATTCGGCGCGATAAACAATGGGGTGAGTTCGCCGAACAGGGCACGAATCGATGGCACAAGGGCGCTGTTGCCCGCGTAAATCAGCGTCGGGGTGCGACCACCCTGCATTAGGCGAATGGCCTGCCTGACGACACGTGCCAACTGGATGACGGGTTCTTGCGCCCCGCCTTCAGTACCCCCGGAGATGAAGACCAGATCAGGGCGGGCCGCAACCAGGGCATTCAACTGATCCTGCTCGGAACGGCTATCATCAAGGCTGAAGGTCTCGACGATTTGAACGTAAGTCCCACCGGTTGCCCGGATACTGCTGGCAACGCTGACTTCGGGAACCAAGCCGATGATGACCGTCCGCAGCGTGCGACCGATACTGGCTGTCATGACGAAGTCATCGACGCCAGAGCGATCCGATGATTCGGGCGTAATCACGCGGCCGTCTGGGGTGAGGAGCTTGCGTCCGGTCACCTCAGAGATTTGTTGGACAACTCGGCGCAGTCCGACGCGGGCATCATTGGAGGGGAATCCGATGGTGCTGCGGGTTTCGCCACGCGCAACGAGACGATACACGCCATCGACGAGATCGATCAGGATGGCGCGCGTCAGCACGTTCCCGAAATCAACCGCCAGGATCGAACCTGAAGGTTCTGCCGCCACTCTAACCTCCCGTGATTCGCGTCAAGATGAAGCCGACGCGCTCGCTGAAAATGGTCAGGCTGGTCAGGATAGCCCCGGCATAGATCGCGCCGAGGGTGATGACGATGACGATCTGGCCGACGGCGCTCATCACCTGAGCGAGCGCTCCGCGCCGGATGCGGCCATCCGGCCGGCGCCGGGCAAGGTATTGGAAATAGACCAGGGTGCAGGCCACACCCAAGAAGATCAGGAAGCCGTTCAGGACATTGAACTGGACGCCGCTGCTGGTGGCATTGGTGAGGGGGAGAAGCGTCCCGGAGATCGCGCCGACCAGCGCCACAGCCGTCCCAACGCCGACGATGAAGGCAATTGCGAGGTTGCCAACCCGGCCCAGACGCGGTGAGGTCTTGAGCAGCAGCAGCGCTCCTAAGATAAACGGGACAATGCCGATGGCGCGGGAAGCCAGCGTGGTTTCCGCCGAGAGCAGAGTCCCATTCAGCCAGGGCAGCAGCACGCTTTCGACGGTGACCAGGGTGATGTAGCCCGCGGCCAGGCCGGTGAAGATGGCAACTGCCAGGCGGTAAAGGAAGTTATCTCCGAGAAGATAACTGAAGACCATCAGCGTCAGGATGAAGCCGGCCCAGAGGCCGATTTGTTCGCCGCTCACCGTCGTTTGCGCCCCCTGGTGATCAACGCTCGCAAGATGTTCATGACCGCGCCGCCCGTGATAACCGCAATGATCGCTATTAGACCCAACGTCATGCCATACCAGCGTTCGTCGCGGTAGGGCTGTGCCGTTCCGCGGGCAGACGCGGGTAGAGGCGGCTGCGGTGCGGGTGGATTGGCCGTCGGCTCGGCGGCCTGCTGGATGGAACTGCCGGCAAAACTGGAGTCCGACAGCAGACCTACGACCGCGTTGGGATCGACAAGGCCAGCGCGGGCGGTCGGTGTGGGATCAATGACAGGCTCCCGCAAGCGCAGCAGTTCGCCGAGGACCCAGCCTTCACGCCCATCCGCCAGCCGGACTTGCAGCCAGAGACCATCAGCATTGCGGCCGATGACCTGCACCACTGTTCCAGGGGGCAGCGCTGCCAACGGTGGGAAGGTACGCCCCGGTCCCTGGCGGACATTGATGGTTACACCCGCAATGACTTCCGCTTCGACTACGACTACCGGCGGCGCAGTAGGGCTGGCCGGAATGGGGGTAGCTGTCGGCGGCGGGAGAGTGATCTCCTGGGTGGGGGTTGGCTGCGGCACGGTCTGGGTCGACGCGACCGTTGGGATGGGAGTCTGTGTGGGAGCTGCCGTTGGCGGAATAGGTGTCGGTGGAACAGGCGTTATAGTTGGCTGGGTAGGCTGGATTGTTGGCTGGACTAGCGGCTCGATGGTCGGCACAGTGGTTGGCTGAACCTCGGCCGGCAGCAGAGTCTCTTGAGGAGGTGTGGCCGACGGCGGAACGGGGGTTGGCTCGACCGTTTCAGCAGTTTCCGGCACGCTTGGCTGTGGGATGCTCCCCAGCGGCGAGCCAGGAAGTTCCTGACCGGCCAGGAGCGCGTCCAGCATTGCCTGGTAGGTGTAGGCATCGCGGTAGCCGACCAGCAGGCCGCCGATACCGGGTAGGGCACTGGCCGTATTGGCCCGCGCATAGGGTTCGGCCAGCGGTGCGGCGGCGAAGCTGACGCCGAAGAGGAGCGGACGTGAGGCCAGCGGCGCGACCTGTTCCGACCAGCCGCGCACATCCTCGGCCCGTTCGGCAATCACCACGATGAGGGCGAAATCCCGGAGGGACTGGACTTGCAGTCCAGTGGGCTGACCGTCGAGGCCGGTCTGAGTCAGCGCAGGAATATTCTGACTGAAAGCACGCAGGCCGATGGCTTCACCAGCGAGGTAGCGCGTGATGACGTAATCGACAGTGGGGGTTAACGGACGGTCACCCCGTCCAATCACGTTGAGGAAAGCGGTATCCGCGGCGATACGTTCGACCACGTTCTGAGCATGGAGCAGTCCGATGGGATTGCCACTGGCGATGATGGGAACTGCGCCGCGCACGAAGAGATGGCGCAGCAGGGCTTCCAGCGTGCTGTCTAGTTCAGCGGCTCCGGTGGGGCCATATTCGGCGGCGATCAAGACGGGCTGCCCGGCCGCGATCTGCTGCACGGTATCGAAAGCGGCCTGTCCCGGACTGCCTGCCCGGAACTGGCTGGGAGGAAGCTGCCCGATACGAAGCTCGCGCACCAAGAAGGGTGCGATCACGGCCAGGGCGATAAAGAGCACCACCAGCAGGCGGTCGATTTTGTAGCGTGGGCGGCTAACAACGGCAGCAGCAGGCTGCCCAGCTTCTTGATCAAAGGTGTCAGTCAGTTCTGGGGGTTCATCGCTATCTTCAATGATGCGGGATGTTTTGGTCCCGATACGCCGGTCTTCGGCAGCCACGAGTGATTGGAGGATGGCGATATTCTGGCGCTGGGCATCGGTCAGGACGACATCATCGCGGATGAGGGCTTTACCAACGCGCAGCGGCGCGGGCGCGATGACTGGGACATCGGCGGGCAGCAGGTCTTTGACGATGTCAGGGAGGGTAGTTTCTTCCGAGGCAGGGAGATCGACGCCAGCATCGTGAAGCGTCTGGAGACGTTCGGGCAGTTCTTCCAACGGGCGTTCGGTCTGTGCCTGCTTGCGGAGGATTGCCGCTGCGGAAACTCCGCTGACCGAACCGCTGACTTCGGCCAGCCAATCTGGCGCTTCTGGCTGAAGCTCTTCGCCAGCCGCGCGTGGGGAGCGGGCCTGCTCCAGCTTCTGCATCTGGTCATCGGAGAGGAGCTGCTCGAAATCGATGTCGGCAGACATCAACTGGCCGCTTTGGTCAGCAACCGATGGCTGGATGCTTTCGTAGGAAGCCAGCAGGGCATCGATGTCCTGAAGATCGCCCGTCCCAGTCCCAGGAGGCGTGGGGCCGAGCAGTTTGTCCAGCACCGGAGCGAGGTTATCCGTCTGCGGGATGGAGCCGCTAATTGGATTATCCAGCGGCGGAACGGAAACGGATTCGTCCGGTTGAAGTTCTTTCAGCCAGTCAGGGACTTCATCGGCTGCAGCGAAAGGTTCTTCTTCGGTTTCGTCGAACCAGTTGGAAGGCTGCGCTTCGCCGGAAGCCGGCAGGCCTCGCAGGAAGTCCTGCTCATCGGGCATAGGCAATTCGGCAGCAGGTTCTTCATCGAACCAGCCCTGGTCTGAGGCAGCGAATTCGACTGATGACTCTGTCTGGACAAGTTCGTTCTCGATATCACCGAAGAGGTCGTCTGGAAGGCTGCCAGTGGTGGTTTCTTGGGCGAGGGTGGGGGCTTCAGTGTCCAGCCCTTCCATCTCGCGCAGCCAGTCCGGCGGTTCTTCGTCTTCGATGACAGCGGCGGTTGGTGCTGCCACAGGTTCCGGCGCGACCGCTTCCGGCTCAGGTTCGGGTTCTGGAGCGGCATACTGCTGAAGCCACTGCATCGACTCCGGCAGATCAACCGCCGGGGGAACGATGTCACTTTCGATGGGTTCCTCGTCACCGGAAATGATCTCACTGCCGGATGAATAAGGCTTGAGCCAGGCGAGCGGGTCGGCTTCCGGCTCAGGCGTGGACGCCGGTAGATCGAGACCAGAAAAGAAGTCGGGAGCTTCTTCGGGGGCCTCAAACATGTGGGTCTGCGGCGGTGGTTCAGTATGTTGCTGGTCTTCGGCAGGTTGGTAGTCTTTGAGCCAGCCGAGTGGGTCTTCAGATGGTTTGACGACACCCGCAGGTTCATCTTTCCTGGAAGGGACAGGGTTCGAGTCGAGACCGCGCAGCCAAGCAAACTCATCCGATTCGCCAGAGTCCGAGGATGACTGTGCATCCTGCGGCTGATCGCCCTGACGCCAACTGAGTTCACCGGTGAAGCCGAGCTGGTCAGCCGGTGGTTCTTCCGGCGGTTCCTCTGACTGGTCTCCACGCAGCCAGTCGAACGGATCATCGTCCGGGTTACCGGCTGGCGGCCTGCGATTGTCGAAATCGTCGCTCATCCTGTTTCCCCCACACGCCGCCGCTCATTCACGGTAAGAGCGATCTTGGCCGATCAGAACCCGGACGCCTGTGACCACCGTCGCCAGGGCGATGCCGAGCAGGATACCGCGTGCCCCGGCGCTAACGGGCACGCTCAACAGCCAATCGCGGACGGCAGCAAGCTGCCCCAGGCCGGCCAGCGGCAGCGCCGCGACCAGCAGGAACAGCAAGACCAGCGTGAACAGCAGGGCTGAGCCGGAGACGCGGCGGCGCATCATCCGGTAGGCTCCGTAAACCAGGGCGAAAAGCACGAGTCCGGCAAGGGCGGACTCGATGGAAATCTGGATGGTTTCGAGCAGGACCGTGGTCGGAGCTGGCTGGCCGGTAATTGTCCCGGTGCGTTCAAGGACGGCCAGGAGGATGACGGCCAGGGCGCTCAAGACGATGATGAGGCTGTAGGGCCAGCCGCGCTTACGGCTCCCGACTCGTCCGAGATGAACGGTAAGCAGGTTGAGGATACCGATCAGCACGGTCAACGCCAGGGTGATGACTGTCACCTGAAGAAGGAGATCGGTGAGCAGCGGGATTGGCGAAGCCTGAATGAGGCTAGAGAGAAGGCCGAGACCATCGCCGGCAACCAACCCCAACAGGGTCAGGAATCCGACGGCGATGACGATGGCAGTGGTGAGGGCAGAACCGAGGCGGATCATCGTCTAGCGTCCTCCAGCCTGGCGCATGAGTGTATCAGCGACGGCCAGCACCGTCGGGATCAGGATGGCAAGGATGAGGAGCCAGCGGAGCACGTCGAGCGTGACCAGAGTGCCAAGTTGGGCAGCCCGGCCATCGAGATAGGCTCCGGCGGTGAAGACTTCCTCGCCGATGAGCGGCTGGTCGGACATCACGTAAGCGACGGCTTGACCTTCGGGCTGGTCACTGGTGGCGAGCAGGGATTGATCCCGGCGCAGCGCGGACTCGGCAGGAAGGGCTAATTCAGCGCCAAAACTGCCGCCGAGGATGCTGACTCCGATGCGGTCATCGGCCAGCACACCAGTGAGGGCGGCAGCGAAAGCCAGCGAACGCCCACCAGCGGGATACCAGCGGACGCTGCTGAGCTGGTAGCGATCCACAAGGCGGCGGGAGGCATAGGCGCGACGGAGGGTATCCTGTCCGAGGGGGAGCGCAGTTGGGTCACCGACGGTGAGGACAGGGGGCTGGCTGCCGATCACAGCGCGGCGGGCAGTCTGGTAGAGGAGTTCGGCGTTTGCCAGGGCGAGCAGGGTGGTGGTTCCACCGAGGCCGGCGCTGCCGAGGGAAACATGTACAGCTTGGTCGGCTTCAATGGCTTCGCCGATCCGGTCGGGGAGGCTGGCGTAGGCAGGGATGACTCGGAGGGCGACGAGGGTGCGCCGGCGCCGGATGAACTGGGTGGAAATGATGCTGACCACGAGGGCCAACACGATGATGAGCAGGGTCAATGTCTGGGTTACGCTGTCCACAAGACCTCACCGTGGGTCGTCGTCTAGCTGGCGGCGAAGGTGATCGATGCCACCGGGAGCATCCAGCAGTTCGGCCAGCGCGCCGATGGCTTCACGCGGGAGCCAGCGGCTCAAGATGGGCTGCGCTGTCCAGACCAGGTTGGCTCCCAGCGGGCCGAACGGTTCGAGCACGTCTAGGGCGACGCGGAAGGCATCGACGAGGCCGCGCGCGCGCACCTGCTCGATCCAGGCTGTTTCTTCGAACGACTCTTCATGACGACCCATGTGGAGAGTATAGCACGGGTCTTGTGTCCACGAAACTTGACCGGAAACGCGCTTTGGTGGTTCACTGCGATCAGGCAAATTTCACTGGAGAAAGGCCGCAAGCTCATGAATTTCCCACTCTGCTCTGTCCCGGCTGGAAGCTACCGGATCGGGGACAACCAGCGGCCAAGCAGCCGACCGGAACACGCAGTTGAGCTGGGGGCGTACTCGATCATGCAGCGGGCGGTGACGAACGCGGATTTTCTGGGGTTCGTGGCAGCGAAGGGGTACCGTGAGGAAGACCTGTGGAGCGGGATGGGCCGGCGGTGGCTCCAGAGCAAACCCGTAACCCGGCCAGGATTCTCTGGCGATCCGAGCTTCAACCGGCCAGAGCAGCCGGTGGTGGGGGTGAGCTGGTACGAGGCGCAGGCCTTCGCGCGGTGGGTCAGCCGGGAGACGGGAGAAGCGTGGAGGCTGCCGACCGAGGCGGAATGGGAAGCGGCGGTGCGGGGGCCGGAGGACCGGCCGCCGGAGGCACGGACGGGGAACACTGCCGAGCGGGGGCTGGGCTGCGCGTGGGCGGTGACGAGGCCGGGGAACACGAGCTGGTGCGGGGCGCAGGACATGCTGGGGAATGTGTGGGAGTGGTGCAGCAGCCGGTGGGGACGGAACTGGCAAACGCTGGAATACCCGTACCCGTACCAGCCGGGGGATGGCCGGGAGGACCCAGAGGGGAGCCATGCCCGGATCATGCGGGGCGGGTCGTGGTTCGACCCGGTCTGGGAAGCGGCTCCGGCGAACCGGGGGCGGTACCTGCCGGGTTCGCGGGCGAGCAATGTGGGGTTCCGGCTGGCGGTAAGCTATTAGCTAACGAATTAAATTTATTGGCCGAACATGATATTTGGCGGTATTGGCGGCACTGGCGTCAGTGCCGGCAGGGCTGGATGTGGCAGGAGAGTGCTGCTGGTCGTTCAGAAAAAAATGCGGTGATTGATGCGAGACATGATAAGAATGATAAGAATGAGAATGTGAGAATGTGAGAATCTTGAAGCCCTCACCCCGGCCCTCTCCCGAACGCTCGCTGCGCTCACTGGGAGAGGGGGAAGCGGACGCCAAGAATGGCGTCCCTAGCTGTATGCCTACGATAGCACAAAATGGGGTGATTAGGGTGACATTTTGTCTACTCTTTGGCATAAAATCAATTTGGATAATAAACTTGCTGTAAGGGGGAGCAGGAAGACGCCTTTCAGAGCTGGGGCGGGTTCGTCTGCGGGCGGGAGGATATACGCCCTGGCAGGCTCATCCTCCCCTACGAAAATGGGGCGTGTGCAGGTATCGGGGTGGGCAGTCCTCCCGCGGCACTCAACGATGGAATAGACCCTGGCTGGTGCAGAGCAGCAGTTTGGCGTTAGCAAGAGCCGTTATAATCGTGAAAAAGTAAGTCTCAGCCTGGACAGTGCCTATGACAGATCCGAGATTGTTCAAGATCTTCCTGTCGTCACCGGGGGATGTGCCGGGAGAGCGCGACGACGCACAGGCCGTGATCGACGAGATCAACGTCAGCGGCGAATTCGCGCATCATTTCATCCTCAAGCTGTATCGATGGGATGACAAAGCGGTTGTTCTGCCGATGCCGGTGACGGATATCCCGCAGCGCTCGGTCGATATCTACATGCTGCGCCCGTCGGAGTGCGATCTGGTGGTCGTGCTGTTCTGGTCGCGCATGGGGTCGCCGCTGGTGATGGACGAGCGTGAGTACCTGAGCGGCACACACTACGAGTACTCGGAGGCTTTGCAGGGGTACAGGCAGGTCGGCAAGCCAACGGTATGGCTGTACCGCTGCGCGGAAGAGCTGCTGATCAGCCTGAAAGACCCCAAACACGATGAGAAGAAGCGTCAGTTTGATCTTGTTGAGCAGTTCTTCAAGCAGTTCCAGGATGCGGAAGGGCGCTATACAGGCGGCGTCAACGAATACCCGACGCACGCTGACTTCAAGCCGCTGTTCAAAGGACAACTGCTCACCTATCTGCGTCATCTGCGCGATAACCCGCGCCCGATCACCGCGCCGAGGACCGGGCGCAGTGCTGACCCGAATCTGATCCCGTATCGCGGGCTGAACGCGCTGGATGAAGGTGACGCTGCGATCTTCTTCGGGCGCGATGCCGAAATACTGGAAGTGCTGAGCCGGGTGGAGAAACAGCGGCTGGTGTTCGTGCTGGGCGCGTCGGGCAGCGGCAAATCCTCGCTGGCAGCGGCGGGCGTTCTGCCCAAACTGCGCCAGCGCGGCTGGCAGATCGTACGCTGCGTCCCCGGTAACGACCCGTTCTTCAACCTGGCGCTGGCGCTGCTGCCGCCGCCTGCCGATATGGGCGCGAAACTGAACGAGTACTTAAGTCAAGCCCGCGAGCTGGCGGATGCGCTGCGCGCTGACCCGAAAAGCATCGCTGCCCGTCTCGAAAGCCGCGCAGCGGGCAGTCGCGTGCTGCTGTTCATCGACCAGTTTGAGGAGATTTTCACGCTGGCGACCCCAAACGCGGAGCTTCCCCCTGGAAGCGTCCCGGCGTTCATCCAGGCTATCCGGCAGCCTTCGGCACAGGTGGTGACGCTGCTGACGATGCGCGCCGATTTTTACGGAGCGGCTTTGCCCCATTTCGACGAACTCAAGGAGCACGCCTACGGCTTGCAGCGGCCATCGGCATTTGCGCTGTACGAGATGATCGTCCGGCCAGCGGAACTGGCGGGCTTGAGGCTGGATGACGGGCTGGCCGCGCAGATTGTCGACGATGCAGGGGACAGGAGCGGCGCGCTGGCGCTGGTGGCTTACGTCCTGGAGGCGCTTTACCTGCGGGCGCAGGCGCGCGGCGACCGGAGACTGACGCGCCACGACTACGAGGTTGAGCTGAACGGCGCGCGCGGCGCGATCAACACACTGGCGGAGGATGCCTATGCCAAGCTGCCGTTTGATGAAACCATTCGCCAGGCGGCGCTGCAAGCTGTCTTCCGCGAACTGATCACGCTGACGGAAGAAGATGGAAACCTGATCCCGACCCGCCGGCGTGCGCCACTGGCGGCATTCGGCGCGGACTCGAACGAGGCGCGCCTGATCGAGACGTTTGCGAAAGCGCGCCTGTTGACTACCGATGCCGTAGGGACAACACTGGCGTCGTCTGCAGCGAAAACGGACAAGGCAAGCCTTGTCCCTACACAAGGCGGGCAGGTGGAGGTATCCCACGAGGCGATCCTGCTCCACTGGCGCAGGCTGGCGGACTGGATCAGCACGGTCAAAGGCGACCTGGCGGTGTTCCGGCAGTACGAGCGCGATGCGCGAGTCTGGGATGAGCGCGGCAGAGACACACCGCAGCCCACCCATGAAGCGTTGGTCTACTTCGAGCGTGCGCTCGCCAACCTCGGCTACACGCGCAAGCGGCTGCCCGAACCGCTCAAATCCTATACCGAACCTGAAGCGAACCGCCTGCTGCGCGAGCTGAAGCGCCTGTCGGATGAGGCCGAGGTGGAGATGCGCCGGCTGGAGATTGGCGACCGGCTCTCGGTCATCGGCGACCCGCGCGCAGGCGTGGGGGTCAAGGATGGCGTGCCGGATATGGTCTGGCTGCCGGTGGAAGGCTCAGGCGGACGGGTTAGGTTCGAGTTCGGCGAATTCGAAGTCAAGCCGTTCTTCATCGCCCAATACCAAGTGACCTACGCTCAGTATCAGGCCTTTGTCCGGGCGGAGGATGGCTTCTACGCCGAGGATGCCCGCTGGCGGGATGGGATGCCAGACGAGTACAAACGGCAGGTGCTGGCAGAGCAGCGCACCAAAAACGCCAGCAACCCGCGCGACAACATCTCGTGGTATCAGGCGGCGGCGTTTGCGCGGTGGCTAAACCACCGCCTGCGTGGGTTCGAATTGTCGCATGTAGGGACGACGCAGGCGTCGTCCGTTGCGAAAACGGACAAGGCAGGCCTTGTCCCTACGGGGTTTGTGGTGGGTGAGAATGCCGAAATCCGCCTGCCGACCGAATGGGAATGGCAGTGGGCGGCGCAGGCTGGCGCGGAGGAGCGCGCGTACCCCTGGGGCGACTGGCGGCCAGGGCACGCCAACACA
>DAOUCY010000009.1:0-1751 GCA_034431625.1 Anaerolineae bacterium
AGTTTTGCGGAGGAAACCCCAATCATGACTCACGTTTTTGTATTCACCAACCATAAAGGGGGTGTCGGCAAATCGACATCCGCCACCAATAGCGCGTTGGGCATCGCAGGGATGCTGCGACGCGCTGGCGCTCCCAATGCTCGTGTGCTGCTCATTGATACCGACAGTCAGGCACATGCCACCCTGGTCACAACAGGAACGAAGGACTATGGCACAGATGACAGTCTGTACACCGTGCTGATGGCAGATCGTCAGAATGCGGCACAGACACTCCTCAACTGCATCGTCCAATCCAATTGGGATGCTGACTTGCACGTTCTACCTGCCTCCCCCATGCTGGAAGGCGCAGAGCGGGAGTTAATGGGAATTGCCGGCGCACCGTATCGCCTCGCTGACCCACTGAGCCGCATCGCCAATCGCTATGCTGCCATTGTGATTGATACTCGCCCGTCATTCTCCCTGATGACGGAGATGGGGTTGATTGCGGCAACCGACGCGATTGTGCCGGTTGAACCGCGCTATCTGGAAACGGTTGGCTTGATGAGTGTCATCGGGAAGATCAACGACATCCGCGAGGGCTGGCGGCAGCCGAACCTGCGGGTGAGCGGTATCCTGGTGACGAAGATGAACACCCGCATCCGGGGACATAACCACCTGCTGGATGAACTCAAAGCGCATAACGTCCTGAGCAAACTGCTGGTCGGCGTTATTCCAGCGAATGAAGCCGTGTCCTACGCGCATCAAAACCACCAGAGCAGTTTCAATTATGATCCAAAAGCGCCAGCGAGCAAGGCTTACGCGCAGTTTGTGGGCAAGCTGGTGCAGCGCATTGCGAAAGGTGGTGCTTAAAATGCCACCGAAAAATCAAACGCAGCGCATTGATGATCTGCTTGGCGGTGTCACTGAGGAACTGCTGTTGGGCAACCCGCAGCAGTTTGAGGACAACAGCATCCGTGTGGAACGCCTGCTGCTGGAGATGGTTCGCCCTGATCCCGTGCAGCCACGCCGGGTGCTGCCGGAACAGTTGCACTTCGCGTTCCACAGCAATCGGCTCACGCCCACACAGGCATTGAAAGAGCTGGTTCAACTCGTGCAGGTCGCTGCCCGTCAACGAGGTCGCCCCTTCAACAATGTATTGGAACTGCTGCCCAACCCAGACGACGAGAGTGATGAAGAGCAGACAGTTCATCTCTCCCCAGAAGAACAACTGCTGCATGATCTGGTCAACCTTGCCATCACCATCCGCGATGATGGACAGGTCAATCCGCTGACAGTCGTGGATGTCTCGCAGGGAGTAACGCAGCAGTTTCGCATTGAAACGGGTGAACGCCGCTACTGGGCGACATGGCTGCTGCGCGACTTCGTTCCGGGATCGAACAGTGATGGCATGATACCCTGCATCATTATCCCGGCAGAACGCTCGTCCGTGTTTCGACAGGCAAAAGAGAATACTGCCCGCAGCGGGCTGTCAGCGATTGCGATGGCGCGACAAGCGGCGCTGCTCCTGCTCACAATACACGGCTATCAAATCCCGGACACTGCTGTTCCCAATGACTTCTACCGCCAGGCACTCGAACTTGACCTGCGCGGCAAACGCGAATACACCGAGGCAATCCTAAGCGCAATGGGCAGTATCGATAAAAGACGCTTCCATCAATACAAGAACCTCTTGCGTCTTTCGGACGAAGCGATGGAGTTAGCAGATCGTCATGATATCGATGAGAAGAAATTGCGCTATGTGGTTACGCTAC
>DAOUCY010000010.1:0-7603 GCA_034431625.1 Anaerolineae bacterium
CGTAGTCACGGCGCATACCTCCAACAGTTTGACGACTATCGGTTGTATGCCGTCCGTGACCTTTTTTCAACTAGCACCAACAGTTAGTAGGGCTGTGGAGGATCCGCCGGACGTCCGCCTTGATGGGCTTCAATCGCCATCTTCTGCTGCATCCGCACCGGCGTGTTTTCCATGAGCCAGGCTTCGGTGCGGGCGGCGATTTCCTCCGGTGTTTCTTTGTAACCGTAGGTTTCCAGCAGCACCGGAGTCCACTTCTTGCCCCAGCGGATATGGAAGTTCTCGTCACTCCAGTCGTAACTGACGGCTGCGGCGGAAATCTCGTCGTCGATCTCTTCCCAGTGTTCGCGGTTGGCGGATTTCTCCGGCATGCCATTCGGCTCGATGACGGTGGTGAGCAGCGCATATTGGTCAACGGCGGGCAGGGTCATCATCACATTGTAAATCTGGACGACCTGGGGGATGTCCTCGACCTTCAGCCCCAACTGCTGGACGCGCACCTGCCCCAACTGGCTGTGGCGAATTTCATCCCAGAGGTGACGGGCGACGTTGTGCTGGTATTCCCAGGGCATCTCCGGCGTCATCCACAGGATCGAGCCGAGCGTTTCGGCGGCGGTCATCTCGTTGACGTAATGTTTGAAGCGCCACAGGCGGTGCGCTTCCGGCTCGGCCTTGCGGTCGGGTTCAACGTCAACCGACGGGTCGAAGATCGGCCAGTGCTTCATGCGCTGGCATTCCTTCCAGGGCAGCAGCAGTGGGTGATTGTCCGGGCGGACGGGTTCGGGACCGGGGGTTTCTGCGCCAGTGACGCCGCCATCAGCGGCCAGCAGCCCAGCGATATAGTCGCGCCAGGCTTCCCAGCCGGGGTAATTCTGCTGGATGGTGGGAAAGAACGCCTCCGCCCAAGCAACCTGCCGCTCGACGGCAGGAAGGACTTTCTCGGTGATCTTGACAGTGGGGCGGTCGAAGTCGGTCCAGGTGACTTCGGGGTGCTGGCGATAGGCTTCCAGCAGCGCCTTCTTGATGACCAGATAGACGGTGGCGAGCACTTCAGCGGAATTGGCGGCGTGATCCAGCTCCTGCATGATCCGCTTGAAACGCGGGCTGAGACTGCGTTCGGGCTGGTAGGTGCGCAGCTCGCGCAGGCGCGAGTAGGTCAAATCGACTGAATCGGCGCTCTCCCAGACGTGGAGGCCGATCTCGTTCTTGGCCTCCCATTCGGGGACGCCGGGCAGCCAGCCAGCCAGCGTCCGCATACAGGCGCGTTCCAGGAAGGCGTAGCGCTTCAGATATTCGGTATTCTGTTCAATCGTAATGTGTGTTTTTTCAGCAGCCATCGTTTTCCCTCCAACACGTGGACACGGCCGGGCCGTATCCCTTACCGGTTCCTTCGATTGATGGACGCGCCGCGGCGCGTCCCTATTTGACCGCGCCGCGGGCCAGCCCCGCGATAATCATCCGCTGGCCGAACAGGATGATGAGCAGCACCGGGATAATCATGGTGACGCTCATGGCGCTCATCATATCCCAGGGTTTGGTGTAGGTCGAGCCAGGGTCAGTCAGTTCGGTCAGCCCGACGCTCAAGGTTTTGACATCGACATTATGGGCGAAGACCAGCGGGTAGAGCAGTTCGTTCCAACTGATGATGAAGTTGATGAGGAACATGGTGAAGAGCGCTGGCCGGATCAGCGGCAGCACGACGCGCAGGATGATCTGGACGGTGTTGGCGCCGTCGATATAGGCGGCCTCTTCGATCTCTGCCGGGACCTGCTTGATGAACGAGACCAGCGTCATGATGGTAAAGGGCAGCATGAGGCTGCTCATCATGATGATGAGGCCGTGGTGGGTATTGACCAACCGCGCCGCCTGAAGAGTCTGGAACATGGGAACCAGCACGGCGATCTGCGGCAGCGCGACCGAGAGGATCAGCGCAATGTAGATGACACTGCTGCCGGGAAACCGAATCCGTGCCAGGGCATAGGCGGCCATGCCGGCAGCAATCACCGAGAGGGCGCTGGAACCGGTGGCGAAAATCAGCGAATTGCGGAAGTAGGTGAAGAAGGGAACCGACTCGGCCATCTGGCCGTAGCTGTCGAAGGTGATGACGCTCGGCCAGTAGTTGGGCGGCACGTTGAAGAGTTCATTCTTGGGCATGACCGACGAGATCAGGATGAAGTAAAACGGCGCACAGACGATGAAAACGAAGATGGCGAAGCTGAGATAGGTGAAGACCGTTGTGGCATAGCGCTGGAACATGCTGGCGCGGGCAGGGTGGTCGGCAACGAGCGGCTGGGGTTGGGTGGCGATACTGGCGGGCATCTGGACAGCCCTTTCACTCAGACACATCGTAACGACGGAACAAGAACAGTCCCGCCGCGCCAATGAAGGCGACAATCACCACCATCACCACGCCAATCGAGGCAGCATAACCGTAATTGAGCGAATTGCTTTCCAGGTAGATTTTCTGGGCCATGACGGTGGTCGAGAAACCGGGGCCGCCGCCGGTCATCAAGAAGGGCAGATCGAAGACGGCCAACTGCCAGACCAGCATGAACATGCCGATGGTGATGATGATGGGCATCAGCATCGGGATGGTCAGGTAGCGCAGCGAGGTTAACCAGTTGGCGCCGTCCACTTTGGCGGCTTCGTAGAGATCGCGGGAGATGCCCTGCAAGCCTGCCAGCAGCACCAGCCCGACGAAAGGCGTGCTCTTCCAGATATTGACGGCGATGATGGCGACTTTGGCGTTATTGGGGTCGATCAGCCAGCGCGTCTGCAACCCCAGCACGCGCCGCAGCACATCTGGGATCATGCCGAACTGGTCGTCGAACATCCAGCGGAAGCCGAGGGCGGCGATGACCATCGGGATGGCCCAGGGGATCAGGCTGAGCGTGCGCGCCACATTCCGCAGGCGGAAGGGTGCATCCAGCAGGTGCGCCAGCGCCAGCCCCAGCACGATCTGGAAAAAGGTCGAAACCACGACGAACAGCAGCGTAAAACCGATGCTGGCCTGGACGACGGGATCGTTCGCCAGCCGCTCGAAGTTGCCGAAGCCGACGAACTTCTGCGGCGGATAAGCTGGGTTGTAGCGCTGGGTGCTGAGGTAGAGGGTTTGGATGAAGGGGTAGAACGAGGTGAACACCCGCAGCGCGACGGCCGGCAGCAGCAGGAACACCGCCACCACATAGAACCGCTGCCGGAGCGTCAATCCGGCGAAACGGCTGCCGAGGCGCGGTCTGGGCAGGCTGTGGGAGGTCATGTTCTGGGTGTCCACTCGCTGGTTGAACGGAGAAAGTGGGGGCGGTTGGCCCGCCCCCAGTCGAGCTGCTTATTCATCCAGGGCTGCGATGAGTTCCTTGCCCTGCTTGAGCACTTCGGAAAGAGTCGCCTGTTTGGTCAGGAACAGCGAGGCCATGTCGTCCACGACGGTCTGCGCTTCGGCCACCCGCGGGTGGAAGGCGCGCGGCGCGAACACGTCGTTTTCCGCATACAGACCCATCGCGGCGATAAGTTCGTCGCCGCTGTCCTTGAGCGCTTCCAGAATCGAGTAGCGCGGGGTCAGCAGGAAGCCCTGCTGTCTCGCCAGCTCCGGCGCGACTTCCTTCGAAGTCAGGTACTGGATGAGCGCAGCGGCGCCATCGGGGTTGGGCGCATAGGTCGGGATCGAATAGCCCCAACCGCCAATCCAGCTCTTGCTGCCCGCCGGGCCAGCCGGCGGCAGGGAGATGACCATCTTCTCCGGCGCGTACCAATCGGTGTTGCCCTCGGCGACCCCCTGGAAGAACGGCCACTGGCGCATGAAGTAGACTTTGTCGCCCATGTAGAGTTCGTTCTGGGCGCTGTAGTCCTGGTTGAGGGCCGTCTCCGGGAAGATTTTGTGGGTGTGGATCATGTCGTAGAGGAACTGGAGCGCCTCGCCGGTGGCATCGTCGAACTCGAAGACCTTGCCGCCCGCCTGCGCCGTCAGGTAAGCGACATAGACGTAGAGCAGCGCCGGCTTGATCAGCCCATCGGTGGTCGCCCAAATTTCTTTGGCCGGATCGGCAACCTGCTTGCCGACCTCGACCATTTCTTCCCAGGTGGTCGGAATCGGCAGGCCTTTTTCATCCAGCAGGTCTTTGCGGTTGAAGAAGTAGCCCACAGCGAATTCGTGCGGGATGCGGTAGGGGACATCATCAATGCTCAGGAAGCCGCGGATGTGATCCTGCATGCTGGGCGGGAAGTCATCCCAAGTTTCCTGGGGAATGATCTCGTTCAGCGGCTTGACCCAGCCCGCCCGCATGAAGGTTGGCGAACTGTCATCGGCATCGCTGAGCAGATCGACGGGACTGCTTCCAGAGGCAAAGGCCGGGCTGTACTTGGTCAGCATGTCGTTGCCGCTGACCGGGCCGCCTTCCAACTGCACTTTGAGGCCGGTATCCGCCTCGAATTTGCCCAACACCGACCGAATGACGGGGTGGGTGAATTCCTGAATAGCGAAAACAACGGTATTATTCTGGCGGATGCGAACCGGCGCGTAGATTCCCTGCGTCAGGAACTTGCCAGGGCCGGTCGCGGCCAGCGCGGCCGCGATGCTGCCAGCCGTCCCCTTGAGGAACGTCCGGCGCGTCATCCCATGATGAACAACTGGAGTCTGTTTGTCTTTAGCCATTAGTGTTCCCCTTTTATCTGAAAATGGTTGAGCAATTTTGCGCGATGCGTGCTATGATTAATTTGTCTAAACAAGTCAAAATCAAATATATAGTCAACGTGCGACTTTGTCAAACAACAAAAGGTTTTCTATATGGCTCAATTTCATGCCACCGTGGTCAGCCACACCCACTGGGATCGCGCATGGTACTGTACCTTTCAGGAATTTCGCATCCGATTGGTTCAGTTAGTTGATAAGCTGTTGGACATCCTGGAGGCGGATCCGAGCTTCCGCTGCTTCATGCTCGACGGCCAGATGAGCGTCCTGGAAGACTACCTGGAAGTCCGCCCCAGCCAGGCGGAGGCGCTGCGCAGGCACTGCCAGTCCGGGCGGATTCAGGTGGGGCCGTGGTTCGTGCTGGCTGACGAATTCTTGGTCAGCCCGGAGGCGCTCATCCGCAATCTGCGGCTGGGACGCCGCATGGGGAACGCCTTCGGCGGCGTGACCAAGATCGGCTACGTGCCGGACGGATTCGGCCACATCGCCCAACTGCCGCAAATCCTGCGCGGCTTCGGCATCGATAACGCCTTCTTCTGGCGCGGGATGGGCGCGGAGGGCGACCGGCTGGGCACGGAGTTCACCTGGGAAGCGCCGGATGGTTCAGCCGTGACGACCATCCTGATGCCCTGGGGCTACCACAACGTGACTAACCTGGGTTACGGCATTCACTGGGGGGATGTCTCCCAGATGGAATTCGATCTAGAGCTGGCGCTGGAGAAAATTCAGCGGGCGATCCACAAGCTGACTCCGATGGCGAATACCGATGCGCTGCTGTTGATGAACGGCATCGACCATGCCGAACCGGAACCACGCATTCCAGCCATCCTTGCCCAGGCCAACCAGCGCATCACCGGCGTTGAACTGGTTCAGGGGACGCTGGCCGACCATCTGGCGCGGGTGCGGAACTCCGGCAAGACGCTGCCCACGTTCAGCGGCGAGTTCCGCTGGGGCCGCTACTCGGAGATTTTGCAGGGCGTCTACTCGACGCGCATTCACCTCAAGCAGGCCAACCACGCCGGCGAGACGCTGCTCGAACGCTATGTCGAGCCGCTGACGGCCTTCTCGTGGCTGGCGGGGAACGAGGTCCCACCCGGCGTGCCTGATCTGGTCGATGTGGCCTGGCATTGGCTCCTGCTCAACCACCCGCACGACGACATCTACGGCAGCGGCATCGATGAAGTGCACCACGAGATGGCCTTCCGCTTCAGCCAGTCGAAGCAGATCGGCGACGCCCTGGTGCGGGACAGCTTGCGGCGCTTGGCGCGGCAGGTAGACTTCAGCGGACAGTCGGGACTGCCGGTCATCGCCTTCAACCCGCTCGGCTGGGCACGGCGCGAAATCATCGAGGCTGAAATCGACTTCGAGTTCGATGATCCCACGGCGGACGATTTCCAGGTGGTCAATACAGCCGGTGAGGTCGTCCCACACCAAGTGGTGAGCGACGAGCCGCTTTTCTGGATGGAGGTGCTGAAGCCGAACCGCAAGCGGCGCGTCAAAGTGCTGTTCCCGGCCAGCCTGCCCTCATGCGGCTATGCGGCCTTCTTCATCCAGCCGCGGGAGACTCAGGCAGGCGCGGCTGATCTGGCTGTCTCCGAGCGCGGGGCAGAGAATGCCTTCATGTCGTTCGAGATCGCTGATGACGGCGGCCTGACGGTCATCGACAAGACAACCGGACAGACCATCCGCGGCCTCGGCCATCTCGTCGATGTGGCCGACGCTGGAGACGAATACACCTTCTGCCCCCTCAAGGGCGACCAGCCCGTGACGACCGCCGGCAGCGCCGCTGATATTGAACGGCTGGAGTCCGGCCCGTGCCGCGCCCGCTTCCGCATTCGCCACTGGCTGCGCATCCCGGCGCGGCTGAACGATGACCGACAGAGCCGCAGCGCCGAGATGGTCGAGCTGCCAGTCACTTCGGACGTATGCCTGTATGCCGGACAGCCGGGCGTGTTCATCACCACGCATATCGCCAACCGGGCGCATGACCACAAGCTGACGGCCAGCTTCCCCAGCGGCATCCAGGCAGCCCAGGCGCATGTGGACGAGTCCTTCATGGTCGCTGCCCGTGACCTCAAGCTGCCGGACTCGACTGGCTGGGTTGAAGACCCGACCCCGCTGATGCACCAGCGCGCCTTCACCGACCTGAGCGACGGGACGCGCGGCCTGGCCGTGCTGAACCGCGGCCTGCCCTCGGTGGAAGTCTTTGAGGATGGCACGATTGCGCTGACTCTGCTGCGGAGCGTGGGCTGGCTGTCGCGGGATGATCTCTGGGTGCGGCGCATCGCTGCCGGGCCGCTGGTTCCTACGCCGGGAGCGCAGTGTCTCGGCGAATACACCTATGAATACGCGGTGCTGCCGCATGCCGGCGATTGGCAGCAGGTCTACCAGGCGGCCTACAACTATAACGCCCCGGCGCTGGCTCGCCGCGCCGATACGCATCCCGGCCTGGAACTCAAAGAAATGAACATCACGCGGGATGACCCGGCGCGGGTCAAAAAGATTCCCTGGCCGCGCGGCGGGCCGCTCCCGGCCAGCCTGAGCATCATCGATGTCCAGCCGCCGGCACTCATCCTCAGCGCGGCCTACCGCAGCGGCGAAGCGCTCATCATCCGCTGTTACAACCCAACGGGCGAAACGATCCAGGGAACAGTCACTTTCGGGCTGACGCTGGTCCAGGCGGAGCGAGTGCGCCTGGATGAGACGGTGATCGAGGCGCTGCCCACTCTGCCGGTCGGCGGCCTGCCGGTACAAGTCAAAGCGGGGGAGGTGGTCACGCTGCGGCTGCTGCCGGAGCGGAACACCTGAGTATGGGGTTCATTTCATTAAGGCTTTTCCAGAAAGATAATTCTGCATAGCTATGCAATCACGGGCGTGATACGAACAAACCATTTGGCTAAACCGGGCAGACGTTCAAAG
>DAOUCY010000011.1:0-5829 GCA_034431625.1 Anaerolineae bacterium
TACCTGGAAGCGAAAACGGTGTTCTTAGGAGGTTCGCCATGATACCCGCGCCCGTGCAGCAGCCAGCGCACACTCATATCCATATCGTCAAGCACATGCAGCAGTCACCGGAATTTGCGCCTCCTGCTTGAATTCCTGGGTATCCTGCCAGCGGGTATGCTTACCGTATTTGCGCTTTCCGGTGTAACCCGCGAACCAGCGTCCATCTCCGAAGTGATAGGCGTAGCGCTCCTGAAGATTGCGCCACGTCACACCGTCGAACGCTTTCAGTAAATCCACCTGGTCGGTGCTGTCCTCGACCATCTGCCGCAGACGCTCTAACTCATCCGGCGACCAGGAGAAGTTGCGACGCGGCGGCTTCACCACTTCCGACGACTCACTGCCATCCCGCCAGCACACCGTCACGCGGCGGTGGATCATGTCGATTTTGGACACAATCACGCGCTGCGCGAAAGCGTCAAACAATTCCCGGCGCGCTGCGCGCGGCACGTCGCGCCAGCGGGCAATCACCGTCTCTAGTACCGGACGCGCTTCCAGCAGCACCTGCTGATGGCGGTTGTCCTGCTGCAATTCAGCCAGCTCCCGCCGTAAGCGGGTAATATCCTGCTCGTGGGCGGCATAGCTGGCTTCAAGCTGTCTCACCAGTTCCGGCAGTGCCACTACTTTAAGGTTCTCGACAATCCCGTTCTGGGCGCGTTCGGCGGTTCGGATAGCGTTCTCAATACGTCGGACATCCACATGAGCGCTCTGATGGGTGCTTTCTAAGGCTCTTTGCCAGATTTCTTCATCCAACGTCGTGGCTTCCAAGCGCTCTAGCAGCACCCGATCAACAGCATTGTCTACCAGTTCGCTGGCAATTGTCATATAGGTGCGCTTGTAGCCATCCGTCAGGTAGTAGTAGTATGCCGGGCCTTCGGCATCATAGTTGGTCGTCATACGGCGCAGCGGCACATCGGGAATATCGGGCGAGAACACAACACCTGTGTAAGTCGGCGGCTCTATCGGGCGGTCTGCCTTATCGTGCCGTGTCAGGGAGCGGTAGGGCTGGTAATCCGGGTTCGGGTCGCCGTTGAAGTCCACTGGTGAGAGCTTGTTGAAAGCGTACATAAACACATCCAGCGGCACAAGCGCCTCGTGATTATGCCGTCTGACGATCACGCCCTGATGCGCCCAGTGACCGACGTAAGCGGCGTTCCGCAGCAGTTCGCCCAGCGATGCCATCGACAGCATCAGTCCGCCCGTGAAGCGGGAACGCTTGCGGATGTTGGTATACAGGGCAAATCCATCAGGAACGGTGATCTGATTGAACTCCGGGATAAACGGGCCATGCTGCTCGATGTGTTCCCAAGTGCGTTTCAGATTTCCCTGATGCTGTTTGAACAACTCGAAACACTTCACGACAACATCCGCGTGCGGCTCGCAGCGCACGTAGCGGTGGCGATCCGGGTTGCGCTCGCCACTGGGCAGGTGCGTGCGTTTGTCCACCATGTAACCCAGCAGCGTCTTGCTGCCTGCCCATTGTCCGCCCTGCATCATGAACTGACGGCTTTTCAACAGCCTGCCATTGATGTGAAATTCGAGATAATCCGCTGCCCGCTGCGCCTGATCGCGGAACATCTGCATGTGGTAGCGCCCCTGCATCGGGTGGGCAAAGTCGTACACAAAGCTGGGGGTGAGCACCTGCACGTTGCTGCGCTTGCAGGCATCAATGAAGATGTTGGTTTCGATCTGTGTCAGGTCGCGGAAGAAACGGTCAACATCCTGCGCCGCGCACAAGCCGATCTCGCCATTCTCAATCAGGCGGTAGAGATACGACATGCCCGGACGCTCGACAATCTTCTTGGTGCCGCTGATGCCTGCGTCCATGTCGATCATGAGGATCTGGTCGCGCTGCCAGCCCTGGCGCTGCAAATGTTCGACCATATCCACTGTTTGCAGGGTGGTCGAGATGTTGCCAATCTGTCCTTCGGACGACTGGCGATAGTACACCGCCACCGGGCGACCTAAAGGAAGCGGTTGCGATTTGTACGGGTCAATCTGTTGTCGGGGGCGCTTATAGCGCGGCATAAGCTGGTGTTCCTTTCCCTGAAATCAGAAACGCCCCATCCCTGCGAGTATTGACTCTCAACAGGAATGAGGCGTAATCGTGTACAATCTCCTCAGCCCTGCGATGTGTTCACAGCACTCGCCGGGTCAGCCAGATCATCGAGTTCCCGCTCGGTGGTCTGGCACAACATCCCCTCAGTGTACTGCTTTTCATCCAGTCGTGCAATAATCCTGAGCAGGGAACGGTAAACCATTTCCAGATTTACGCTCTGCCCAGTATTCGGTTGTAGCGTTTTCACACGGTTCGGCGAATCAGACTTCAAGCCAGCTTCCTCTAACCTGATACAAGGACGATGATGATTGCTGTGACCATAGGGTATCCCTCCTCTCGGTACGCGATCCATCAATCACAGCTTATCACACCACCCCTGCCAAACCTGTGTAATCCTACAGTTGGGCAATGAAAGATTACAATTTTCGGTTAGAGTTTTCTAACGATTGAAAATTGAGGGGAAAGTAAGGTGTCCGGTTAGCGGATCGGGATGTATTTCACCTGATTCTCGAAATCCTCCGGCGTACCTGCGCCGATAGCCACTTCGAGATCATCGATCACCGCGCCAATCGAGGTATCCTCTTTATGCACCTCAATCACACCAGGGACAGGCAGCCCGGCGCGCACACGCTCGAAGACAAAGCGCGGCATCGTTCGGACATCATGCGTAAGCAAAATGCGCCTTTCATCCGCCAGCCATACGAGCAGCTTATCATCCGGCGATTTGTACATTTCGGTATCCTGAACACGCACAATGTTCAGGTCTGGCATCCGGGCGCGAAGACCATCGAGAATGCGTCCATCAAAATTTTCATCGGCAGCAAAGCGCATTTATCCATTCCGTTCGTGGCGTTTTTCTTCAGCCAGTTTACGAATACGCTCATTGAACGCCTTTTGCTCCGGTGTATAACTCGCTTCCCACTCCTGACGCAGCCGTTCAGCTTCCTCCTGCCCACGCTTTAAATAAGCATCGAGTTCATCCCGATGCGCCAGATAGTAAGCAATGACCGCATAAATGTCGTTCAGAGGCAGAACATCAAAGCCTTCGTGAATCGCCTCCGGGCTGTCTCCCTGATGATAGCAAGCAATCACCGTATCCAGCGTTACCCGTGTGCCGCTCACACGGATCGTGCCGTGTTCATCCATCTTCAGCGGTAAGGCAACGGTTTCGGGTAATGCAATCATCCCATTTTCCTTCGGCTGTTTAGCAATTGAACCCATTATACTATGGGTTCATCTGGGACTGGAACGCATACGCGCTATGAACACGGAAATTGCCACTACGCTATTCGGTGCTACAGGTGAAACAGCGTCGCCATACGATTTTGCAGTTGGCCGTTTATAGCAGCGACCAAAACCACAATGCCTATACGATTATCAGGGTACAACAAATTCAAACATCCAAGAGCCTGCGATACGCTGCTGGTCACCGCCACTGCTGCCGAAACCGACCAGTTCTGTAATTTCTAATTGCCAGTTCCCGGTGTAGTCAAACATTGCGGCATTGTAGAGGTGTTCGTTGCAGATTTCGCTGTTGGACTCCCCAATCCCGGACACGAAATCAGTTGTACCGCCCCCCACAACTTCTGTTCCATCCGTCGTCAGGTGGGGAATCGTAGTCCAACTCCGCTCCGATGTGGGGGGAACAAAGCAGATGGCAACCCTTGTTTGTGAAAGAGAAACCGTTACATAGCGCAGGGTCAAAGCCACTCTTGGCACCATAACTTGTAGTAAAAGGGGGTACTCGCAGCGTTATAACGACTTGAAGGAGACGATTTAAGTAGAGGTCAGTCCTGTTCCCAAACGTGAATAATCCCTTCACGATCACCAGCAGCGATGTACCTACTGTCAGGACTCCACGCAATCGCCTCAAGTTCGGTGCCAGGGTGAATCACTGCCAGCGGCTCCAGTGATCCCGCATCCCATATTTCAAGTGTTCTTTCATTGGTCTCGATATTAACGACAATTGCAGCTATTTTTGTTCCATCGGGACTCCAATCCAGTCTGAATGCGTGAGCTGTTGCCTCAGTTACGAAACGGTTATCGTCGATATTCCAGATACACACACCATAATTCATATCCGAGCCAACCACAAATTGTCCATCTGGACTAATGGCAATGGCGGAGATGTTTCCACTTTCTCGACATAAAAACGAGAAAGTGTCTTGGTTTATCATCCAGACCTTACCTGCTTGACCAGTCGTATATGCGAGTCGGCTGCTATCCGAATTCCAGTCAAGTGAGGTTATGAACTCTCCATCTTCCTCAAAGGTGTTCACCACCTCGAAGGTCTGAGCATCCCTGATAAGCACAGTGGCGTCATTTCCCCCACTGGCGAGGAAACGCCCATCGGGACTCCACGCTAAACTAATAACCCCAGAATCCCAAAGTTGTGTCCCATGTCCTATAAAAGAAGTCCGCTCCGCACCTGATGCCACATCGAAAATGGAGGTGGTGCTCAAGTTGGTGCCGACGGCAAGTTGCTCCCCATCCGGCGACCACATGACTGCCAGAGCTTCTGAGGCGGACGGTTGGAAATGCGCCACCTGTTCCTGAGAGGCGACCTCCCAAATCCGCATTCCTCCATCCTCGCTGGCGCTGGCTAACTGCTGACCATCGGGACTCCAGGTGAGAGCCGTTACCGCGCCCGAATGTCCTAGCAGGGTACGCGGCACTTGATTGTCCACCAAAGGCCAATCGTACAGCCGCATCGTGTTATCCCGCCAGGCGATCATAAGCTGGGCGCCATCGGGACTCCAAGCAATCGAAAGAATCGGCTGCCGATAAGCGTTATCAAAATACGCGAGAGCTTGGATCTCGCCGGTTCGGGAATCCCAGAAATATAAGGAGTATATCGGATAGGCGTTGCCCCCATAGTATTGACCTGCTAAAAATGTGCCATCGGGACTCCAGGCAAAAGTTCGGACAAGCGGCACTTGTATCACCAATTGCAGATTGCGATCATCCTCCCAGAGCTTGAGACCATTGACACTTACTCCCGCACCGTCAAAGTAGGCTGCTAATGTCGCCAAGGTTTGCTGATCGGGACTCCAAAGGGCAATAGGTTTGCCGCTGTCAATCTCAAGGGTGGCGTGGATCTGACCTTGGGGAAGGTCTACAATATCCAAGTAGCCTACCCGCCCGATTGCCAACCTCTGTCCATCGAGTTTCCAGGTGAGACTGGCAACCGGCGTTGCCAGCGATAAGGAAAGGACGCTTTGCTGCGACTCGACATCGAAAATCTCCACGCGGTCATAGATACCGATGGCTATTTGAGAATCATCAGCAGACCAAGCAATCGCGTCGATGCCGTACAACTCCGACGAAATTTCGATGGTCTGGATCAAGGCATAACTCTCAGCATCCCACACAAGCACTTGGGGTTGGTCAGCTCTTGCTGCCGCTAGGAAACTTCCACTAGGGCTAAAGACTGCCAAACGGACACCATCAAGGTGGGTTAAAACTTCAAAGTCAGCGGTATAAATCCAGGCACCTCGATTGGTGTTGACCAGGATAGCTTGTCCATCTGGTCTCCAACTCGCTTCAGAGATGATACCTCGCCCCAGGGTTGCTGTCTCGGTATAATCCTGTTGGGGGGATTGAAATTGAACATAGATTACGGGGAATTGCAGGCTGAAGGATGCAACAATCAGCAGTACAGGCAGATGAACGGAAAATAGAAATTTTGAAAAGTTTAGTCGCGCCATTATGTTCATAATTTTCTTCACCGC
>DAOUCY010000012.1:0-107175 GCA_034431625.1 Anaerolineae bacterium
ACTCAATCGCATCTTACAGCCAGAGGCTGATCCCCAGGATCGCCTGTATCATCTCGCCCAGTTCGCTCTGTGAACTAGCACCAACGGTTACTACACCAAAGAAGCGCAGAAACTGGCTGTCCAATCGGCAGACAACAATGCTCTTGCCGCAGCCATCGCTACTGGCAATGTGGACAGCATCGTGAATGAAATCATCACCGCGCGGCAGCGGGCATCAGCCGAATACCAGAACACCCTTTGGGTGATGCTGTTCGGCTCACTCTGCGGCGCCGCACTGCTCATCGGTGCAATCCTTTACCGTATCCTGCACGGGTATATACGTCAGGTAAATGCAGAGTATGAGCAGGCCGTGCGCGAATTTAACCAGGCGGCGATTTACCGCAGCACATCAGTTCCGCAGCCTCCAACTCGCCCGGTTGTGGGCAGTTCCCGCCGTCCATCGCCGTTCTCGCAGCGCCATCGGGTGCCCAAATGATCCGCTTGCCCCTACGCCTAGACTGGATCGCGCTGTTCAGCCTGCTGTTGGCCGCAGCCTGCTCCAGCGAAGTGCTGTACCCGCAGGAAACTTATAGCGCTGCCGTGCGGACGGCCACGCGCTCGGCCGTTCATCTGGCAGCGGCACGGGCTGGACAATCGACGCAGCTCACACAAGCCTGGGCCACCAGCCAGCCCGCTTTGGTAGCAATTGACTATCAAGACAAGGCCGCGGAGGATCGCGCTGCGATCATAGGGATCACTGGACTGGTGGTAATTATGGCCTTTACTGTGATTTTGCTCGTCCTGGTATGGGTCTATTTGGATCATCGCAAACGTATGACCCAACTTTTTCGCCGCAAAATTGCTGAAGAACATGAAGCACAGATGATGCAGCCACCTCCAGCGGATGAGGGCTAACCAGCGCGGCAAAGCCAGTAAAAATTAAAGAGGCAGTCCTCAATGCAAGGCTGCCTCTTTTCGTGAATCGTCTTGAGAAGCGGTCAGCGGCGGCGGCCCTGAGAAATATGGCCAGCGTAGCGCGGAGTCCTGGAGACCTGGTGAACACGGCTCATAGTCTGGCTGTCCACAGTAGCCCGAATGAGTTCAGCTTGGTGGGCATTTTTCCAAATTTCTGCTGTCGTATAGCATTGGTTCAAGCGGCGGTTCAGCAGGAGTGTGACTGCTAAGCCGCCGATCATCACCAGCCCAGCCATGACAGCCACAGAGACCATGACGATCACGGCCCGCTGGCGCATCAATTCAGTTGTAGGGTTGCTCTGGCTGGTCAGTTGTATTTCTAGGTCTGTCGAAGTGGGGGGGAGTATGCGAAACGTCCAAACAGAGAAATCGCGATGATGATGGCCATGAGCAGCAGTCCTAACGCCGCTGCAAACAGCCGAGGCAGCGGATTAGGTTGAGACTCAGTTGAACTGGACATAAGCTGATCCCCACTTACTTCAGGGCAAACACGAACGTATTCCTCAGCATACACACAAACAGTGCAAACAATCAATCAACCTTGACCAAACTTACAGCCAGTTTGCGTTAGAATTGCCTGTGTAGAACAAGAATTCTAGACCAAAAGTCCCATTGCGTCAATAGTTTTCATGGTATCCTAACCGAATCATAACCGCAACTGGAGCAGCCAGACCTTAAGGATTCCCTACTATGTCGAGCCGTACCTAGGCCGGAAAAATCTCGCGTATAGGCAGCGTGAAGCCGGGTAGCACCATCCCACCATCGAGGCTATCGGTTTCGGTGAACAAGCGGCTTTCGATGACATCCGCGGACATCCGCGTCATCGGTTTTACTCCAATCCTGCTTTACCGTTCATTATGGCATCCTCCTACCCCTTCTCGACCCAAATGCCCTGAGGCAGCATTTCCCCGGCACGGATAGGAACATGGAGACGGTTCTCGGCAGGCGTCACCGGGCACGACCAATCCGGGCCATAGGCGCAGTAAGGGTTATAAGCTAAGTTGAAATCGATATGGAATCGGTTGTCGCCAATATACTCCGGTTCCAGATAGCGCCCTGCCGGATAGGTTTCAGTTCCGGCCCCAGCATCGACAAAGGGCAGGAAAAAGCCATAGTCAGCTTCGTAGATGGTCAGGCGAACCGTCTCGCCCTCAACAGTAAAACTGAACTGGCCGTAACGTTTGTATTGGCGGATATCGCCGGTAGTCGTCTGGATGGTGATGAACTGGCCGTCGTTGAAAGCTTCGACCTGCACATCGGCGAGGTCCAGCGCGGGGTTGTAGTCATAGTAGCGCAGTCCGGTGAAATGTTCCTGCTGCTCCGGCGTAAGCGGCGATTGTGGATGCCTCTTGAAGAATTCATCCTTTTGGCGGCGTTCAAGTGTCAGTCGGGGGTTTTCCATGGGGTAATCCTCATTTCTGTGTTATTGAATGATCCAGTAATTCGCCGCTTCTGCTGCGTCGAGCATGGCGCGGATGTCATCATAATCAGCATCCTGTACCTTGACGAAGCGCTCGAACAACCCGTGAGACAGAATCGCCCGCGCAGCCGGATCGTCGGCCAGCATGCAGAAAGCCGCCTGCACATCCGCCTTGAGTGAGTCGGGCAAGTCCGTCCGCGCCACGACCGGCTGGATAGTGGATGGGCCAAAGATGTCAATCACCCGTATGGAAGCGGCCAATTCCGGATGATCGCGGAGTTCAATGGCAAGCACCTGCGAGTCGATGGCAGCCGCATCAATCTCCCCCTCGGCCACCCAGCGGATGGCCTGCTGGTGCCAGCTCGCACAAACCACCCGGCTGAAGAAGCCGTCAGTCGCGCCCATCTGGATCAAGCGGTGGCGTGTGATGCCATAGCCTGACTGTGACACCCGTTCATTGTAGGCCCAGGAACACCCACGCAGATCAGCAAAATCGCGGAAAGGTGTATCCAACCGCACGATAACGTCGGAGAAGTAGATCGGACGGCCGCTGTAACGCTCACCGGCCAGCACAGGAGCTGCCAGTGCCTCAACAGGTCTGGCCTGGCGGCGCATCAAAACGTAGGGGAGACCACACATGAAAGCGACATCAGGACGCAGCGAATCGTACTGGTCGTGAGTATCAGCGCTCAGCAGTTCAGTCTCGATGCCGAGGCACTGGCCGATCCATGCAGTGATGAACTGGTACACCGGTAGCACATTGGGTGCAAGAAAGGTTACGAAGCGGAGCAGCATGGTCATCCTCTACAACAGGTCATTTGCTCTGGGATGCGGCCAGCTTGACCAATCTTACGAAGCGAGTGGCCTGAATGGACTGTATACGGACGAGTCGCGGGAACCTATAAATAGAAAGATTCTGCCATTGGGTGAGGAGCGCATGATGATTGAGCTTTCGCCGGATGAATTCCGCCGCCTGGGCTACCGCGCCATCGATCTGCTGGCTGAACAGATGGCGCAGATTCGCGATCTGCCAGCGCGCCAACCTGTGCCCGCTGAGCATCGCGAGCGGCTGCTGCGCCAACCGCTGCCGGAAACACCCAGCGATCCCGAAATCCTGCTGGAGCGCTTCCGGCAGGATATCCTACCCTATCCAATGGGCAATGCCAGCCCGCGCTTTTTCGCCTGGGTGAACTCGCCACCTGCGCCGCTGGCGGTGATCGCCGATCTGCGGGCAGCCGGCTTTGATCCAAGTGTAGCTGGCGGCGACCACGCGGCGGTGTACGTTGAACATGCAGTGCTGAACTGGCTAAAGGCAATTATGCGCTGTCCGAGCGAGGCAGCCGGCGTGCTGGTCAGCGGTGGGAGTGTCGCCAATCTGGTCGCGCTGGCGGTGATGCGCCACGTCCGTACTGCTGGAGCGATCCGGTCGCGAGGTTTTCAGGATCAAGCCCGGCCGATGGTGGTCTACACCTCAACCCAGGGGCATAGCTGCTTGCAAAAAGCGGTTGAACTGCTCGGCATCGGCCACGATCATCTCCGGAAAATCCCGGTCGATGCGGACTACCGGATGAACATCGACGCACTGCGCCAGCAGATTGCCGCTGATCGCGCACTGGGACTCGAACCGGCCTGCGTGGCAGCCAGTGCCGGAACGGTCAACACGGGGGCCATCGATCCCTTGGCAGAATTGGCGGAACTCTGCGAGGCCGAAAAGCTGTGGTTCCACGTGGACGGAGCGTATGGCGGCTTCGGCATCCTCTCGGAGCAGACCAGTGCGCTCTACGCCGGAATCGAACGCGCCGACTCGCTCGCAGTGGACCCACACAAGTGGCTCTACGTCCCCGTCGAATGCGGCTGTACGCTGGTGCGCGATGCCCAAGCAATGCGCGACAGCTTCAGCGTCATGCCGCCTTATCTGCGCGATGATACGGCGCTGCCCTGGTTCAGCGAGTACACCATTCAGCAGACGCGCGGCTTTAAGGCGCTCAAGCTGTGGATGGTCATGCAGCAAATCGGGATCGATGGCTACCGGGAACTCATCAGCCGGGACATCGCCCTGGCGCGGTCGCTCCAGCAGAAAATCCAGGCCAGGCCGGAATTCGAGTTGGTCGCGGCCGGGCCGTTGAGCATCACCTGTTTCCGGTTGGCCCCTGCCGGGATGAGCGAGGCGAAACGCAGCGCACTCAACAAAACCGCCGTGGGGATTGTCCAGCGCGGCGGTGAAGCCTTCCTAACCTCGACTGAACTCGATGGCAAGGTGGTGCTGCGGGCCTGTATCGTCAACTTCCGCACCACTGAGGCCGATCTCGACCGCCTGCTGGATGCGATCCAGCAGACCAGTAAACAGGTTATGGTGTCGGGATAGTTTTAAGAACAACTAGGCTTTGCCGCTCCAGCGCACCACCGGAGGTGAGGTCGGGCTGTCGCTGCCACCTTCCGGCTCGATAGTAACCCCCAGGGCATCGAATGCGCCCTCCAGCAGCGCCGCGTCGAAGACCAACACGCCGCTGCCATCCGCATTCACCTGGAACGTGCCAATGCTCTGGATAGTCGTGCCGCGCGTCACCCAACCCTGGAAGACACGGTCTGCTTCGATCACCGGGAACTGGCTTACGGTCAGCACCGCACGGCCGTCGTTGGGCATCCAGAGAACGGCAGCGGTCGCACCAGTAGCCTGTCCATTAGCGGCAGTCGGGAGCGAGAGGGCGCGGACATTTTTCTGCTCAGCCTGGTTGAGGCGGCCAATCCAGTACAGGTTGTTCACCACGAAGACCAGCGCCAGAACGGCCGCAGCGGCCACCCACCAACCGCTGCGGCTGGTTCGGCGTGGAGCCACGCGCTGCATCAACCCGTCCAGCACGGCTGCCGGAGGGTCAACTTGGGGGACGGCTCCCGCCAGCCCAATCAGCGAGGCTCGAAACTCGGCCAACTCTTCGGCCAGTCCAGGGCAGTCTCTCAGTCCAGCCTCAACCTGGCGCGTCTCTTCAGGATCGGTCGCGCCGAGACTGTAGGCCGGGATCAATTCACGCAGGCGGTCACAGTTCATCTCATTCGCCATCATCTTCAACCGTACTTGCACTTCATCATATAGAATCTATCGTCAAAACACCGCATTAAGATTTACGGATCAGCAATCCGCGCAGTTTCTGCAGTCCTAGCCGCAGCCGGGTCTTGACAGTTCCAATCGGCAAATCCATCCGCTCGGCCAACTGACTGTGTGTCAAACCCTGGAAGAAAGCCAGTTCCACCAAGACTCGCTGATCCCTGGGGAGTTCGCCCAGCAGCGCATGAAGCTGGCTGGCCTCCGACTCAGACAGGCGCTCCTCTTCTTCCACGGCCAGCGTTTCCGGCAGCTCAACATTGCGCCCCGTGCGGCGCATCTCCCGGCGCAGGTGATCGATAGCCGTGTAGCGTGCCAAGGTCAGCAGCCAACTGCTGAACTCGCCCTTGCTGGAATCATACGCCAGCGGGTTGTTCCACAGTTTCATAAACGTATCTTGAGTCGCTTCCTGTGCTAACCCGTCATGCCGCAGGACATGCAGCGCCAAGCTGTAGACCGCTCGGCCATAACCCGCATACAACACCGCCAGTGCCGCTTCATCGCCGCGTTGAATGCGCCGCAGCAGTGCCTGAACATCAGCTTGCATGAGGCCTTTTACTTCCAAAATGAAACCAGTGATTTGATTTCAACGATAGCTTAGTTGTCCGGCAGAGACAAGACGAAGATGGATCCGTACAGAGAAAGGAAAAACCTATGCGACTGCGTGTGATGCTCGTGAGTGTCCTAGTTCTGCTGCTTTCGGTAGCCCTCATCCCCGCTCATGCCCAGGACAGCCCCCCTTACACTCTCAACCTGTCTAGCAGTGAAGCCCTCGGCCCGTTCATGGTCGGCCCGAACGGCATGACCCTGTACACCTTCAAGCGTGATACGCTGGGCGTGAGCAACTGCGAAGGTCGCTGCTTGGAAGCCTGGCCCCCGCTGACAGTGGAGAGTGCTGATGCGGTCACCAAAGATGAAGCTATCCCCGGTGATGTCGGCGTCATCACTCGTTCAGACGGCACGCTCCAAGTAACTTACAACGATA
The DNA here is from genome assembly GCA_034431625.1 of Anaerolineae bacterium. Classification (GTDB taxonomy): domain Bacteria; phylum Chloroflexota; class Anaerolineae; order Aggregatilineales; family Phototrophicaceae; genus CFX2. The sequence goes on from DAOUCY010000012.1 coordinate 6,460, forward strand.
TGCCGCTGTACTATTGGTTCATGGATGAAGCTGTTGGCGATACTACCGGTCACAATGTCGGCCAGGTATGGTTCATCGTACCCCCGGCCACAGTCTACGTCGGCGGCAATGCCGATCTGGGAACATTCCTGGTTGGCCCGACCGGCATGACCCTATACATGTTCACCAATGATGAACCCGGCAAGAGTAACTGCTACGATCAGTGCGCCCAGAACTGGCCGCCGCTGACCGTCGCCAGCGCGGATGACATCGTGGCCGGACCGAACCTTTTGGGCACGCTCGGCACAACCGAACGTACCGACGGCACGCTCCAGGTGACCTACAACGACATGCCGCTCTACTACTGGGCCAAGGATGAGAAGCGCGGTGATGCCACCGGACAGAACGTCCGTGAGGTCTGGTTTGTAATCCCGCCGGAGACGCTGGCCGTCCGCAGCAGCGCCGAGAAGGGTGATTATCTAGTTGCGGCCAGCGGCTTCACCGTTTACACCTTCGCCAATGACGAAGTGGGGGTGAGCAACTGCGTTGATCAGTGCGCTGAAAACTGGCCGCCGCTGCTGGCACTGCCTAAAGATACGCTGACAGCCGGCGCGGGCGTCACCGGGGAAATCGGCACAATTGAACGCGCTGATGGCCGTATGCAAATCACCTATAACGGGATGCCGCTGTACCTGTGGGTCAAGGATACCGCGCCCGGCGATACCACCGGCGATGGTGTCAACAACGTCTGGAGCCTCGTAAAACCGTAAACTCCCCTGCTTCCCCCTTTGCAGCACAAGACCCCAGCCGCACGGCCGGGGTCTTGTGGTGTGATAGCGGAGAGGGAGGGATTCGAACCCTCGATAGCCTTGCGGCTATACTCATTTTCGAGACGAGCCCGTTCAACCACTCCGGCACCTCTCCCGACGGGCGGAAGTATAGCAACATCTCCCCGCTTTGAGAATGCCTTTTTTGTTTGCCGCACCTACCCCTTCACGATACAATCGATATTCGTAGGTCATGCAAATAAGGAGGAGTCGGCCATGTTTGAGTTCATTACGTTGAATCCGCTCATCTGCATCGGCTGGATCATTGTCGGGGCCATCGCCGGTGGTGTCGCCCGGCAGATCACTGGCTCAAAAGACCAGCCCTTCATCAATGATCTGGTGCTGGGATTGTTGGGGTCAGCAGTCGGTGGGCTGGTCGCCAACCTCTTCGGTTTCGGCCGGCCGGACAGCGGCATCGAGCGCGTTGTCATCAACTTGATCATCGCCGTGATCGGCGCAGTCATCATCATCTACCTGGGACGAATGCTGGGACGCAGCGCCCGCCGCTGAGTTGATATCTGCTCAGTGGCGCTGACCATCCGCGCGGAGCTGTGCGAAAAACGCGCGGATGAGCTGCGCCGCTTCCTCAGCCAACACTCCAGCGGCGACCTCCACCTTGTGGTTCAACTGCGGGTGCTGGAGAATATTCATGACGCTCCCCCCCGCCCCGGCCTTAGGATCAACCGTCGCGTAGACCAGCCGGGGCAGCCGCGCCAGCACCATCGCTCCGGCGCACATCGCGCACGGTTCTAACGTGCAGTACAGCGTTACTCCTTCTAAACGCCAATAGCCGACAGCCTTGGCCGCCTGCCGCAGCGCGATCATCTCTGCGTGAGCCGTGGGATCCTGGTCAAGTTCCCGGCAGTTATGGCCCCGCCCAACGACAACGCCCTCGCGCACCGCCACCGCGCCAATCGGGACATCATTGTGTTCCAGCGCGGCCAGTGCTTCACCCAGCGCCATCCGCATGTAATGCACGTCATCATTCACGGGCTAAATACACATCATTCCAAGTTGTCATTGAGCCGGCAGAGCCAACTGAAGTGCCGCAGCCGCTGCAACTAACTCTTCATCCGTAAGAGCATTCTGATTCTGGTCAATGCAATCTACCAGTGCCTGGTCGAACTTGTCTGTGGAACACTTCTGTTTGCCCGGTTCCTGCAGCCGTTCCAGATATTTCCCCAGCAGCTCGTTACCAGGCGACTCCTCGAATACTGGATTGTCACGATACCGCTCCCAGAAGGACGTGAACGTAATCGTAGGGCTGCACGGAAATATTTGCTCTCCCCCGTTCGTCTCATACAATCCCAAGTCTGATCCCGTACCTGAATTGAGCCGCGCAAGCGCATTAGCGTTGTGAAAACGTGCAAACTGAGTTCCTAGCCCAGCCAGCTCAGGGTGACGGGATAATTGTTCTAGATACACCAATGTATCTAGAGTAGCCAATATCCCCTCCTCATATACGCCATTAAATGAATCACTATGCAGGGGTTCATGTGCCAATGTCCGAGTAAACATAAACGGATTGTCGGCTCGGTTGAGTCCATTCATCTCGATTGTCATTGGGTTGATATAAGACACGGTCCCATAAACATTTGCGGGGAGTTCATTATTAAACCGGATGCTGTAGACCATCGGATCACCACTCGCCATATTCCCGTAAAGAATCACGTCAATCGCGGGTTCGGCCAGTGTCCCAAGTAGTGCCACAGTTGCCGCACGCAGCGAGGGACTCGGCACTTTGGCGATAGCATCCGGGTCATTAAATAACGCGATAGCTTCTTGCTGAGCCTGGGTATCCTGTGGAAACTCGCGCTCCAAATAATCCACCAACATAGCAAAAACTTCGGCTTCAGGAGGTTCTTCACCGCTGGCAGGCCGCATTTCGGCCCCGTCAGGATAGACTACCTGATTAAAAAGCTCGATATTGGTCGGCACGAAGGGACGCTGCCGGAGAATTTCTTCAGCCGTCATGGTCTGCATAGCTTCCTCAACAGTGATGCCAGCCCGCGACCTCAGGCAGTCCATCACATCAGATTGGGTGTAGCCAACCGCAGGTAGACTCCCTAAACCCAAAATGGCGAGTAGCACTATCGCAGGAGATAAATGATAAACAGTTCCCATTATTATTCCTCACAAGAACATTCGACACATCCCCTTTCAAATCCTGGAGATCTGCTCTCGAATGGGTTGGATTTTTGAAAGAACCTAGCTCAAAAAAGGCTTAACTGCTGCGGCGCATCACCATCATCTTGGCTAGCGCGCAGATCTTCCTCGATGAACAAACTTTCATCCTCGTCAAAAGATACGTCCATCTCCGGCTCATCATCTACTATCGCTTCGGCGGGTGCAGCATCGGGTGTAACGACAGCGAACGACCGCATAACCTCGGCATCCGGCACAAAGTCCGTCCCCACATCATCGACGTGCATAGTCGCGCGGACTTCTAACTCAGCCATCTGCGACTCGTCGAAACCTGCCTGCTCCATCACCACCCGCAGCGTCGGCCGGGTGACGTAATCCCGGCTGCGGATTACGTGGACATAGTGTGCCTGAAGGCATTCACGCCAATCGTCTCCAAAGATATTTTCGGACATGGCCTCTGCTCCCTTCTCACATCAAACCGGGCTGCTCATAGCCCGTACCCCGCACATCATAAGACTGCTTCCAAGCCGGAATATCTACCTGAAGATTGAAGCGATCTCGCAGCCGTCCGGCCAAAGCATTCGCCGCCTCTAGCTCGCCATGCACCAGGAAGACTCGGCGCGGCTTGCGCTGCATCCCTTCAACCCAGGCCGAAAGTTCGTTCTGGTCAGCATGACCAGACAGCCCATTCAACACCACCACCTGGGCATTGTTATGATACTTCTCGCCGAAGATGCTGACCACCTTCTCACCATCCACCAGCCGCCGCCCCAACGTATCCGGCGCCTGCCAGCCGACAATCAACACCGTAGTGCGCGAATCCTCGATGTTGTTCTTGAGGTGATGCAGGATGCGTCCGGTCTCAGCCATGCCGCTGGCGCTGATGATGATCGCCGGTTCGCGCATGAAATTGAGCTGCTTGCTGTCTTCCACCGCGCGGATGTAATGCAGATTGGCAAAGCCGAAAGGATCACGCTTACCGCCGCTCTCGTTGATGAACTGGCGTGTCTCGGCATCGAAGCATTCAGGGTGCGAGCGGAACACATCGGTCGAGTTCACCGCCAGCGGGCTGTCGACATAGATCGGCACCTTAGGAATATCCCCTTTGGCAGCCATCTCGTTGAGCATGAACACCAACTGCTGCGTTCGCCCAACGGCAAACGCCGGCACAATAATCTTGCCGCCGCGCCGGTAGGTCGTGTTGACAACCCGCTCGATCTCTTTGCTCATGTCTGCCACAGGATCATGTGTTCGGTTGCCGTAGGTGCTTTCCATGATGAGAACATCCGCCGATTCGGGAGTCTGCGGGTCGCGGATAATCGGAATCCCCTTACGGCCAATGTCTCCGCTGAAGACCAGCCGCACATCCTTATGGGAGTCGCGGTCTTCAATATCCAGGATGACGCTGGCGCTGCCCAACATATGCCCCGCGTCGATGAACGTCACCGAGATGCCCGGCGCGATCTGGCGTGGACGGCTGTACCCCTGCGAGGTGAAGTAATCCAAGCTGGCCGCAGCATCCTCCTGTGTGTAGATCGGCTCGACTGGCGGCAAGCCGCGTTTCGCATTCTTCTTATTCACGAACTCGACATCCTTCTCCTGGATGTGCGCGCTGTCCATCAGCATCACCGCACACAAATCGCGGGTGGCATGGGTACACACAATGTCACCGCGAAAGCCGCTCTTAACCAAGTTGGGGATATTGCCAGAATGATCAATGTGGGCGTGGGAGAGAACCAGCACATCGATCTTGCTGGCCTCAAAGGGGAGATGGCGGTTGCGCTCGTTCGATTCGCTGCGTTTCCCCTGGTACAGCCCGCAGTCCAACAGGATGCGCTGGCCGTTCACTTCGACGAGATGCTGCGAACCAGTAACCGTCTGGGCTGCGCCATAAAACGTCAGTCGCATAAAAGAAAATCCTTGATGCCATTGTCATGAGTTACGCTGCGGATCGATTGTACCCCCCGTCTGTCATTCACTCCATCACGTTATCTTAACGTTGGTCACGCTCACCGCTGCCTGTTTAGGGCTGCGGGTTAGTTTTCTGAATCACATCAAGCAGTTCTAGACCGTAGGTTTGCAGCCGCCACGGGCCGAGTCCTTGGATGCCGCGCAGATCATCCAGCGTTCGCGGCGCCTTATAGGCCACCCCCCACAGCGTGTCCTTAGAGACAATCACGTCCGATTCGACTCCGCGCTGTTCGGCACGCATTCGCCGCCAATCCCGGAGCGCCGTAAATCGCTCCGCCACCAGCGGATCGATGTCCGGTGGGCGGCTCGGTGGACGCGGCAGAGGTGCGCTGCGTCCTCGCTCGACAGCCGCCAGAATTTGCCGCCCGTAGCGGCGTGCATTCGATGGCCCAAACCCTTTCAGGTCGCCCAGATGATCGACCGTCACGATGTTCATCTCGGCAATAGCAATCATCACCTTGTCCGTGAACACCTTGAAAGGCGGGCAGTCCCGTTCCTCGGCCAACCGCTCCCGCAGCAGATACAGCTCCCGTAGGATCGCCATCTGCCGCCGTGTCAGATCAGCAGGGATGCCAATCTTCCAGTAACCATCCGGATCGAAGCTGTGTTCCGCCGCTGGAACCTGACTCGCTTCAGCAAAAGTTTCTTGCGCCTCTGCTGTGCGCCCATCGCGTTCGAGTTCTTTCGCCAAACAGTCACGTAGCGGCAGCAGGTAATGGGTGTCCATCTGCGCGTAACGCAGCCCTTCTTCGGTCAGCGGGCGTTGTCCCCAATCATCACGTTGGTGGCTTTTATCCATCTCCACACCGAGGAAGTCGGCCAGCAGCCGCCCCAACCCGACCTGCTTCAACCCGCAAATCCGCGCCGCTACCATCGTATCGAACAGGTTGTTCAGCGTGAAACCATAATCACGCTTCAGGCACATCAGATCGTATTCCGCCGCATGGAACACCTTCTCGATGCGCCCATCCGCTAGCAGCTCACCCAGCGGAGACATGTCACTGATCCGTAGCGGATCGAGGATGTAATCTTGCTCTCGCGTAGACACCTGCACCAGGCAGACTCGTTCGCGGTAGGCATACAGACTGTTGGACTCAGTGTCAAAAGCAATTTGGGGTTCGGAGGAGAGGTGGTCGACTAACCGCCGGAGATCACGATCATGGTCGATGTATTGGGCAGGAGGCAGCGACGAACGCATCACAGCCACTTTCGCTTACGGAAATACAACAGCATTGAGACCGCAATAGTCACCATCAAAGCAATGACAACTATAAAAGCATCAGGATGTTCGCTCAAGGGCAAGTTAATGTTCATTCCATAGATTCCAGAAACCAGCGTCAGCGGCAGCATAATCACCGAAATCACCGTCAGCACCCGGATCACCTCGTTGATACGGTGGCTGACCAGCGTGTCCGCCGTCTCCGCCAGCCCAGCAATCACCTCATAATCCTCATCGATGATGTTCCGTGCTGCGTTCAGGTGGTCGATAGTATCGCCGAAGTAGTCTTCCAGGTCTTCGCGAATGACGGGGTGTTCCGTGGTAGAAACCTGCTCCACCACCGGCACCAGATGCCGGATGATCCGGCGCAGCGCGATAATATCCCGCCGTACCAGGGCGATCTCACGGATGATCAACCGGGGATTACCCTCAAACAGGTTGTCTTCGATGCGGTGGATATTGATATCAACCTTGCGCAGCATCGGAAAAATGTAGTCCACCAGTTGGTCGAGCAGGCTGTAGAAAGCATCATTCGCCCCTTTCCCGACCAGCTTCTGCCGCTCGTCCGCATACAACTCACACCGGGCATACGTCCGCACCAGCGGCTTCAGCGAACCATCATGCACCGTCACCAGGTAATTCCGGCCAACAATGAACTCTACCTCCGACGCTCTCGACAGGCGGTGAGCCGCATCCCAAACCGGGAATTGAAGAACTACAAACAAGTAGTCGTCCGTTTCATCCACCTTAGGACGCTCGATCTGGCTGAGTAGGTCTTCCAAGTTCAGCGGATGAATCTGCGGGTACTTTGCCCCCAATGCCTGCACATCAGAAGCAGTCGGTTGCACAATATTCGTCCAAACAAACCGGCTGCATTGGAGTTCAAATACGGCCATAATACGATCTCCTGGTGTGCAGGCATTATGCCCGCGTTTCGCGCTTTCGATTATCCCCTCAGGTCAATTTCGCAGGCAACAAGCTTGGTCACTTTTTAATCAGCTCAATACCGGGTTTACACTCCATTAAAAGCCCCTCAAAAAGCCCCGATCTCGTTTTGACACCCCCTTGCGATTGTGATATATTGTACAGATGGTGAAGCCCCGCACCGAACCTTTTTGCGTCCCGTGCCCAATGTGTTTGTCGTATTCATGAGAAAGTACGTGCTTTTTCGTGAATGTGCGCTAAACTATCGCCGTTTTCTGTCTGTCAGGTTGTTCAGGGAGATGCAGGAATGGCTGCAACCAGTGTGACCAAGGCTCAGGTTGAAAAACCCGCTAAACCGCAAGCCGCGGTCGAAATTGCTCCACCGAGTCGTCGTGAATTCTTATATTACATTTGGGGCGCGTCCATCGTCCTCCTCCTCGGCCAGGCTACTGCCGGGTTGATCTGGTTCGCGCTGCCGCGCTTCAAAGCGGGTGAGTTCGGAGGCGTCTTCACCTTCAGCGGTGCAGATGTGCCGGAACCCGGTGCAGCCCCCACCAACATTCCGTCAGGCCGCTTCTGGCTGTCGAACCCCGCTGGCCAAGGCTTTGTTGCCCTCTATGGTGTCTGCACTCACCTCGGCTGCCTGCCCAAGTGGGTCCCCACCAATCAGCGGTTTGAATGCCCCTGTCACGGTTCCAAGTACGAACTCGATGGTAAGTATATTGAAGGCCCGGCTCCCCGCAGCTTGGATCGCTTCAAAACCACCATCACCTTTGATGATGGCACGACGGCTACCACCAACGATGATGGTGATCCCATCCCATTGAATGGCAAAGCCATCATCAAGATCGATGTCAACACCGGTGCGCGCATTCGCCGCGCTGGCAAGGTGTAGCATTTACTGTGAAAGCTTCTGAGGTTCGATAACAGTTTTGTGATCGAGGAGCGCTCCAAATGTCCGTACTTCCGTTTCCATCCTTCCTGGACGATGTGAAGGAGAAAGGCCTCAAACGGGCTGTCTTCGAACTCGTCGATGAGTCGGTGGAGCGGCTGACGGCTGGTATGAACGTTCAGGACATCCGCGAAGCCCTGCGCGGAGAACCTGCCAGCCGGAAACCGAACCCTCGTCTCCAGCCCCATGCCGATGGCTTCTGGCTCCACATGCGGCCCAGCTACTTCCATGCCGATATGACGGGTCTCTATCCCACCTTCCGGCTGGGGTGGCTGTCGACTTATCTCGTGTTCTTCGAGACCATAACCGGCATTCTGCTGATGGTCTGGTACACCCCCTCCCCCGATGTCGCCTACGCCAACATGCTCAGCATCATTGGCAATGTGCCCATGGGCCAATTGGTGCGCGACCTGCACCGTCTCGGTGCCGAGGCGATGGTCTTGATCGTCAGCTTACATATGGTCCGAACTTTCTTCACGGGCTCGTATAAAAAGCCCAGACAGTTCACCTGGTTCACCGGCCTGATCTTGCTGGCGATCACCGGCTTCCTCAGCTTCAGCGGCTACCTCCTCCCCTGGGATCAGTTGGCGCTTTGGGCCGTCACCATCGGCGCATCCATGATCGAAGCCACCCCACCGCAGATCGTCGGCGATAACCTCAACCTACTGATCCGCGGTGGCCCAGAAATCGCTGCCAATGGTTTGCTCCGCTTCTATCTGCTGCATGTCCTCTTGCTCCCGGCGTTGTTGTTCGCTTTCACTGGCGTTCACTACTACAAAGTGATCGTCCACGGTCACAGCCTACCCCCGCGCAAAGAGAACATCGGCGAAGATACCGCCAAGCGTGTCCCCCTCGACAAGCGCGTCTACTTCATCCCGGATGTCCTCACCAGCGAGATCATGTGGATCGCTGTCACGACGCTCATCCTGGTCGTGCTGTGTATCTGGTTCTACGACGCCCCCTTAGAACATCATGCCGATCCGCAGGTGACGCCGCTCGGTACAACTGCGCCTTGGTACTTCCTCTGGATTCAGGGTGCGCTCAAACTGGGGGATAAGGTCTTCTGGGGCATCATCTTCCCCGGCCTGGTGCTGGGTGTGCTAGCCGTCTATCCCTACCTCGATGTGACCCCAAGCCGCCGGTTCGCCCACCGCCGCGTCGCCATCACCCTGTTCCTGGCGTTCATCTCCTTCATCACCATCTTGAGCTACATGGGGCTGCCCGAATTTGCGGTAGCTACGTCGCCGGACAGCGAAATCTTCCACGAACTCACTTTCCCGCCGGCGCACAGCCACGTCGGTAAGCTGCTGCCCGTTCCCTACGACCAGCTCATCCCCGGCATGTATACCACTCGGCAGATTCAGGCCGAACCCGGCGATGAAGCCAACGTAGTCGGCGCCTTCAACCAGGAAGTCCAGCAAACGCGGGTCTGGGTCCCCGGTTCCAAACCGGGCGAAACCATGCAGATCACCATTCAGGATCAGGTCAAGAACGCGCTCTCAGCGACCTACTTGGCCCTGTCAGGCGACCTGAACTTCCGGCCCGTCGCGGCGGACGCCCCGGAATTCCTGAAGCAGTTGGATTTCTTCGCCAAACGTATCGAAGAAAACGGTAACTATCTCTACAATGGTTGGGGCGCAATTATCATCACCCAGAACCAGGAAAACCTGAAGCGGATCGACCTGGTGATCACCTGGGATGAAGTACAGGTGGAAGGCGGCCGTCCGGTCCTGGATGCCAACGGTAGCCCCATCCCAGTGCTGGATGCGAATGGCAACCCCATCCGCCGGATCAACGTCTATCACACTTTCATTCACAAAGACGCGCTGTACTTCGCCCACTAGAGCGAACCAGCCCCACTGCCAGGGCACGTGTGACACTGCCCTGGCGGTGCTTGAACCCGATAGTTTGGGTGTTACTCAGGACGAGAAAACATGTTTGAACGGATGCTGATCGGCAGTATTGAAAACCGCATCACCGTCGGAATCCTGGCCTTCGTCGGTATGATGATTCTGCTCGGTTGGGCAGCCATCAACGAAGGCGGGCGCATGGCGGCCTTCCAGCAGATGGAAGTTGCCCGTTCCATCGAACAGGGCGCGTATACCTACGCCGCCAACTGTTCGACCTGCCACGGGCCAGACGGACGCGGCGGCGCGGGTCGTGCCCCTGCCCTCAATAACCCGCAGTTCTTCGGCCATGATTTCTTCCCGGAAATCACCGCCGAAATCACCAGCCTGCGCCAGGAAAAGACTCGTTTGAACCTCGAACGCGGCGAAAGCCAGACGACCGACGCCCGCAAGGCTGAGATCGACACCCGCATCACCGAGATCGATGCCCGGATCGAAGAACTCAACCTCCAGCGCAGGAACAGCGTGCAGGCCGCTGTCGAGCGCGGCTATGATCCAGATCGTTACGACCGCCTCAGCAATGTGGGGTGGGTCGGCACGCGCGAAGCCTTCATCATCACAACTCTGGTCCACGGTCGCCCCGCTAGTGTCAGCTACTGGCCCCAGGGTGGTATGGTCGCCTGGGCGCAGACCGCTGGTGGCCCGCTCCGCATGGATCAGATCGAAGACCTCGCCGCCTACATCCTCAATTGGGACAAGGGCAGTGCTTGGACGGTCGAAGACTTGTATGCCGTCAACCAGTTCGCCATCGAACCGATTGACCCGTCCGGCGTCGTCATGGCCGATGTCCCAGACGCCGTTGGTTCCGATGTCGCCAAGGCGCTGGCCGGTCTCGCTACTGTCCAGGGAGATCCGGCGCGCGGTGATAAGCTCTATCACGGCACAGCCAACCCGCAGCGCGGCGGCGGTGTGCTGGGCTGCTCTGGTTGCCATCTCCAGGATGCCAATGGCACGGGGCCGATGACCGCCGGCACCTTTACCCGTGCATCGGGTGAACGCTTGCAGGACCCAGCGCTGGCCGGCTATACCCCCGACCAGTACATCGTCGAAAGCATCCTCATGCCCGGCAATTACATCGTGCCGAACTTCAACAACGTCATGCTCGCAAACTTCGGCGACCGCCTGACGCTCCAAGACTTGGCCGACCTCGTCGCTTATCTGGAGACGCAGAACCAATAATCAGGTTCATGCAGTTCGGACAATTCGAGAGCAATCTGGGGGGCGGTCAGCAAACCGCCCTCTTTGTTGAATGAGGAGGTGCATTCATGCTGCGCCGCAGTTCCACCATCATCTTGGTCGCCCTCGGCCTGCTGTTGGTCATCACAGGTTGGATCGCTGCCCAGGAGACTCCCACCCCTATTCCTACGCCAGAGCCGACCCCCATCCCAGTGACACTACTGTGCGATCCGGTCGAACTCCTCCGCCAGCAGGCCGAACTCAGCGCCCGGTTGCAAACGCTCCCCCAGGATATGACCGGCGCTTCTCCCGAAATTGGCCTCGACCAGCTCTTCAAAGTCGGTGAAGCCTACCAGCAGCTCGCCCTGGACTGCGGCTATATCCCCGCCGACGCCGCCGAGCGCCCGGTCGGTTCCGATGTCGAGCGCATCCTGGCCGCGCTCGACACGGTCTACGGTGATCCCATCAACGGCCAGCTCCTCTACAACGGCGAACTGGCCTGCGCTGGCTGTCACCTTGCTGAAGCCAAAGTTGCCCCGCCAACCGAAGGAACCTACACCCGCGTGCTGGATGAACGCCTGCTCGATCCGGCCCTCAGCGCCTACACAGCCACCCAATACCTCGTCGAGAGCATCATCCATCCAGCCCAGTACATCGTGCCCGGCTATACCAACATCATGGTCAGCAATTTTGGCGACCGGCTCAGCTTGCAGCAGTTGGCCGATGTCCTGGCCTTTCTGGAAAGTCAGGATGGCCCGTCACCAGAATGAATCAGGCGACGTACAGCCTATTTTGCGCTAGAATGATCGACATGAATTTGCTGTCGGTTTGTTTCGGAGAAAACCCATGAAGCTGCTGCGTCTCTTTGTCCTCACCGTGCTGATCCTGGCTGCTGCCCTGCCTACGCTGGCGCAGGAAGCCTCATCTCAAGCTGCCGAGTCGGCCTCACAGGTCTACTTCCCGACCACGCTCCTGCTGCTGATGGGCATCGGAGCCGTGTTGGTTGTCGGAGCCGTGGTCATCATGCGCGAACGCGGCGACCATGAGGTTGATTAGCGGGGCTGAACAGTTCGCGAACAACTGAGTCTCCCCTGAGAATACAGCCTGGGAATGTTGCCAACACCCAGGCTTTTTTGTACACTTTTTCACAAGACAACCATGACAATCGACACTGGACAGTGCGCAGCCTCTATCGTCATGCGCCAGTCTGTTAGTTATAATGAACGGGTTGAAACCGTCAACCCACTCAGGAATCACCGGCTTTACTGGAATTTTGAAGGACTCGACATGGCACAAACAACCTGGGAAAAACCCCTGAATGCCCCCGCAGCAGCACCCAATGCGGTTCGCCTGAACCGTTGGAAGTTCCTGATCGGCGCGGCGCTTATGCTGGCGGCTGTCGCCTATCTAATCATCGCTGGAACCACTGGCGCGGCCCAACCCTATCTCACCGTCGAACAGCTCCTGACCAATCCGCAGTATGTCGGCAAGACTGTACAGATCACTGGCGCAGTGCTGGGTGATTCGATCCGCTACGACTCCCGCAACCTCATCATCGATTTCACCATCGCTCATCTCCCCTCCGATTATGAAAACTTAGCCGTGGCGCTGAACCAGGCCGTCAACACGCCCGATTCGCCCCGCATGCCCATCCGTGTCGTCGGTCAGGTCAAGCCTGATCTGCTCCAGCACGAGGCCCAAGCCATCCTCAGCGGCAAGCTGGATGCCAGCGGCGTTTTCCATGCCACAGAACTCCTGTTAAAATGCCCAACGCGCTTCCAAGAAGCTCAACCCGGCCAGTCCATCGTCAATCCAAGTGCCTGACGAGCCAGGCATCAGCGCGGCGCAGAAAGGAATGGCCGCATGCATCCCTTCTACGCAGATCCGCTCAAAACCTTGATGTATAACATCACCGGCGTCCCGGAAATATTCATCATCAACAGAAACGGCGAGGTCATCCGCTTCCTCATGATCCCACTCACCGAAGCTCACCTCGCCGCCGGGCTGGATGCGGTTCTGCAGGCCAGGTCATGAACCTGCCTACCCGCTTAACCAAAGGCAAGCATTCAATGCGTCGCGCTTTTGTGCTGTTCGCTGCCCTGATCGCCCTGACTGCCAGCATGAGCCTCGCTGCGGCTCAGGAACCGGTCTCCACACCAGATCCATCCTTCACGGCTCTTCAGGATGCCCCCAAAGGATCAATTCAGGGCAAAGTCACCAACGGCACGGCCGCTTCGACCGTCCCCGCCGGGCTGGAAATCACCCTCATCATCAGCGATGAGAACGGCCAGACCGTCCAGCGCTCCACCACCACCCTGGACGCCAGCGGCCAATTCACCTTCCCCATCGTGCCGATTGTTGATGCTTACCGCTATGTCGCCGTCACTGCCTACCGCGACCGGGTCTTCAGCAGTGCCTTCGCCGTTGGCACGACCGCTGTCGATGAATACAACCTCCCCATCACAATCTACGAACCGACCGAAGACCCCGCTGTCCTGACCATTATCGGCACGGTCGCGCAAATCAAAGCCGTTGGCTCCACCCTGGAAGTGCGTCAGGTCTTCCGCATCCGCAACAGTTCCGACCGCATCTATACCACCAGCCAGGACCTCGGCAGCCTGCGCTTTGTCTCCCTCGTGATCTCGCTGCCGCCGGGAGCGCAGGTGATCAGCTTCGACAACGCCGCCCGCTACGTCGTCTCCCAGGAGAACTTCGCTGTAGTCGATACCGTCCCGGTGCTGCCTGGAGACGACAACCTGGTCATTGTCGTCTACATCCTGCCCTATACCGGCCAGCCCGCCCTGATCGAACAGCCCCTCAACTATGCCTTCGATGGTCAAGCCCGCGTCTTGATCTCGCCCGATACCATGACCGTAACTGGCGATCAGTTCCCCGCTCTCGGTGAAGAGACGCTCGGCACGCAGAAATACCGCGCATATGGCTCCAACATCAGCCTTCAGCCCGGAGACGTGCTGCGCTACGAAGTCAGTGGGCAGGCTGCCCCGGAACCCTCGGCAGCCAGCAGCGCCCTCAATGCCAGTGACATCTTGTTGACCGTCATCGCCTTGCTCGGCATCGGCCTGATCCTAGCCGCCATCGTCCTCTACCTCCGCGGACGCCGCACCGCGCCGCTCACCCCCGAACAAGAAATCGAGCGGCTTGTCCGCCAGCTTCACGCGCTCGACCAGCAGCACGCTGCCGGCCAACTGCCCCATGACCTCTGGCATCGCCAGCGCGCGCCGCTCCAAGCCCGCCTCGACCAAATTCTCGGCCCAGACACAGACGAGGAGTGAGGAGACCCGCCCTATGTGGAAATGGATTCGCCGCCTGCTGGTTGGACTGCTCGCCGTCCTGATCGTGCTGGTCGTAGGCATTGCTGCCCTCATCGGCTATGATAGCGCCTTCGGCGCGAAGGCCGTCGAGGTCGCCAACGTCCGCTATCCTGCCGCTGACGGCGCAGAACTGGTCGGCTATCTGGCCCAGCCCGAAGGCACTGGCCCGTTTCCGGCCGTGCTCATGGTTCACGAATGGTGGGGCTTGAATGCCGAAATCGTCGAGATGGCCGAGAAGTTGGCTGCCCAGGGCTATGTCGTCCTCGCTCCGGATACCTACCGGGGCAGTGTCACCAGCCTTGTCCCCCGCGCAGTCTTCCTGCGGATCACTACGCCGGAAGACCGCGTAGATAGCGACATGCAGGCCGCTTATGCCTTCCTGGCTGCCCAACCAGGCGTGGATGCCGCCCGCATCGGCGTGATGGGCTTCTGCTACGGCGGCGGAGTCGCCCTGCGGCACGGCGTCCAGAACCCCGCCATCCGCGCCACTATCAACCTGTACGGCGATATCATCGTCGATCCAGCGGCTTTCGGAGCGCTGCTGCAACCAGGAGCCGGACCGGTGCTCGGCATCTTTGGCGAACGCGACGCTCAGATTCCGCTCAGCGAAGTCCAGGCCTTTGATCAGGCGCTGGAAGCTGCCGGGATCGTCAGCACCGTCACCATCTACCCGGAAATGCCGCACGCCTTCGTCAACCCGGCCGGGATCGCCGCGGGCGGAGCGCCGCGCGAAGCCTGGGATCAAATCCTGGCCTTCTTAGAAGAGACACTCAAGGCAGCTTGACGCTCTGCTGCTGCATACCGGCCTGACCGGAAAGGGATCATGTCCACATCACAGCCGATCATCGATGTCCAGGCGCTCGTCAAAACTTATGACCTGCTGCCCGTCCTCCGCAAGCTGAGCCTGCAAATCCAGCGCGGCGAGTTCGTCGCCCTGCTCGGCCCCAATGGCAGCGGCAAATCGACCCTGCTCCGGCTCCTCTGTGGACTCAGCCGCCCCACCGCCGGAACCATCCGCATCGGCGGCTGGGACTTGCCCAAGGAAGCCGCCGCCGTCCGTGCTCAGTTGGGCTTAGTCAGCCACAAAGCCATCCTCTACGACACCCTCACGGCTCAGGAAAACCTGCGCTTCTTCGCCCGGCTGTATAACCTCCCCGCCGCCAGCATCGACACCCGCATCACCGAGATGCTCACCCAGGTCGGTCTTGCCCGCCGCGCTCATGATCTCGTCCGAACCTTCTCGCGCGGGATGCTCCAGCGCTTGAGTATCGCCCGCGCTCTGCTGCACAATCCTGATATCCTCCTGCTGGACGAACCCTACACAGGCCTCGACCAAGACGCTTCCCGCGTGTTGGACGACCTGCTCCGCGCCGCCCATGCGGACGGCCGCACCATCCTGATGACCACGCACGACCTCAGCCGCGCCGCCATCCTGCCGACGCGCATCGTCATCCTCTCACGCGGAGTCATCGGCTACGATGCCCCCGCCGGCCAAACCGACGCGCTTGCCTTAGCTGCGCTCTATACCGATATCACCTCCATGACGACGGCCCGATGAACACCTCCCTGCTCAAAACAGTCCTCACCATTGTCCGCAAAGACCTCCGCGCCGAACTCCGCAGCCGCGAACTGGTCAGTTCGATGGGCTTGTTCGCGCTCCTCGCTATCCTAATTTTCAGCTTCGCGCTGGAACTCGACCGCGCCGCTCGCCAAGAAGCCATCAGCGGCGTCCTCTGGGTCACGATTGTCTTCGCCAGCGTCATCGGCCTCAACCGCAGCATGGCCTCCGAGCGCGAAAACGGTAACCTGGACGGCATGCTGATCGCCCCGGTTCCCCGTGCTGCCGTCTTCCTCGGCAAACTCGTCGGCAACCTGGTTTTTACGCTGGCTGTGGGGGCGGTTCTCCTCCCGCTCATGACCGTGCTGTACAACCGCAGCCTGCTCCTCCCCTGGGTCATTGCCATCCTCCTGCTCGGCACATTCGGCTTCTGCATCGTCGGTACGCTGCTGGCGACCATGACCGCACAGACCCGCGCCCGCGAAAGCCTGCTGCCCATCGTCATGATGCCCATCGCCCTGCCCGTGCTGCTCGGCGCGGTGCGTGGCACCACCGCCATCCTCAACGACCTCCCACCTGCCGACTGGATGATCTGGCCGCAGATCCTCCTGGCTGTCGATATCGTCTACCTGCTGCTGTGCTTCTTCATGTTCGAGTACGTCATCGAAGACTGAACATAGGCACTTATGGCATAATCGACATGAGCCAGGAGGGAATGACCGATAGTTGAGCGCACCCGCATGACCGCCGCCGAATATCTCGCCCTGCCGGAAACCACCCAACCGATGGAACTCATCAATGGGATTGTCATCGTGAGTCCTTCTCTCACGCCGCGTCATCAAGGAATCGCCGGGAACGCCTATGTCCTGCTCAGAAACCGCGCCAGTATCCTCGGTGGTCGCGTCTACATGGCTCCGATTGATGTAGTGCTGGGTGATAGCCAGGTCTTGCAGCCAGATGTTGCCTATCTCGCGCCAGACACCCGCTGCCAGATCACTGAGCCGCGGTTGGTCGTCGAAGTCTTCTCACCCGGCAGCATCCGTCGCGACAAGATCGACAAGTTTGAGGTGTACGAAGCCTGTGGCGTCCGCTGGCCGGTTGATCTATTCGATTAGCAAATCTACAGATTCTTGAAGTTTTCTGTAGATACGTTAAGATTTTCTCCGCATGATCGTAAGCCTCTTTGGTTTCAGGAGTCCTGTGATGACTGCTGCCCACAGCCTACCCCATCAGCCCGCCGCAGCCCCCGCGCAGCCGCTGCCGCGCCTGCTGCTGATCCTCACCGTCGTCACCCCGCTGGCCGTTCTGCTCGGCCTGTACATGGCGCTTGTCCGCGCCGGAACCGACATCGATCAAGGCGATGTTCAGCGCATCTTCTACATTCACATGCCGTCCTTCTTCGCTGCCTTCGTGGGTTATGGCGCAGGCGTCATCGGCGGCATCCAGTACCTCCGCACTCAACAGTCCCGCTGGGACATCCTGGCCCTCGCCGGCGTCGAGGTCGGCCTGGCCCTGTCACTCATCAACCTCATCACCGGCATGATCTGGGCGCGTCCCATCTGGAACACCTGGTGGACCTGGGACCCCCGCCTCGTCTCCGAGGCCATCATGATCTTGACCTACTCGGCCTACCTTATGCTCCGCGCCGGCATCGAAAACCCTGACCAGCGGCGGCGCTTCGCCTCGGTCTACAGCATCCTGGCAGTCGTCACCGTGCTGGTCACCCTCTTCATCATCCGCGTCGTCCCTTCCACCATCCACCCCGTCGTCATTGGCCCCAGCCCGCAGAACGCTGTCGGTGGCTTCGAACTTAACGCCACACCGGGTGTCGGAGCCGCTCTTGGCATCAACCTGCTGATCTGGTCTACCCTCGTTCCTGTCGTCCTGATGTGGTGGCGCATCCGCCTGGCAGCCTTCGCCGAGCATGTCAGCCGCCGCCGCGCCGAACTCGTGAACGGATAGAAATCCCATGCTGCACCACGCCCTACGCCGTTGCTGCGCCATTTTCATGCTGGCTCTGTGGATCGCTCTGCCCAGCCTTGCCCTGGCTCAGGAATCCGCCCCACAGACCGCCTATTACAATCCTGAAGCCCGCTTCGGCATGCCTATACCCGCCGGTTACCAGAACCAGACCGAAGGCGACCTCACCCATTTCACCAACGGTATCGGTGATATTTACGTCCTCCAGGTCAACACCACGGATCTGAACGCGGGCATCCGTGCCGCTCTAGAACGCATCGATCCCGCCTTCGTCACCGATCCGGCCAAATCCAGCACCGTCAATCTGCTGAACGGAACCTGGCAGCAGGGTATCTTCACCCCACCTGGCGGAGCCATCATCAGCGCCCTGGCCCAGGTCTACGACAACCGCACCTTCGTGCTGGCCTACGTGCACAACCAACCAGACACCGATACCCTAGCCGTCATCGTCGAATCGACGGACGTTCAGGCCGGCATCACCGAGGCCATCCAGCGCTTCATCGATCCAGCCTTCGCTGCCGAGCCAACTGAAACCACCACAACCACCAGCGCACAGGGCACAGCCATCGTCGAAAACCGCTACACCCTCGACGGCGGCCAAGCGCTCCTCGCCCAGGGCAGTCTGCGCGGCGATTTCACCTACGTGGTGCTGGAACGCGGCCCGGCGGAGAGTCTCCAGGCCGTTGATGACGCTTTCTTCACCGTGCTGCTGGGCTTCTTTGTCACCCCTAACACCGGTGATTATCTGCTCTTGGGGCTGCTAGTCTCGGCCATCATCCTGCTCGGTTTCGTCGCCAGCCTCGTCCTGCGTCACCGCAGCTTGCAGAGCGACCTGCAAACCATCGAGCAGCTTCAGCGCGGCTGAACCTCACCGCGCCGCGCGCTTCATCGTCACCACACGCTTACCAAATAGGCGGGCAAGCTGTCCAAAGCCCGCCTTCAGCCTGAGCGGCATCGGAGCCTGCCACCACGGAATCCGCTGAAACCCAAAGCGTTCATAGTACGGCTCGTTGTGGCTGACGCACTCCAGATAGACATCCCCTGGCTCCTGCGCCAGCAGCGCCTCCACCAGCAGTGCCCCCACGCCGCTGTTGCGGAAACCCCGCTTGACCACCAAGCTCCCCAACTCGTGGCAGCCCGGATATGGTCGGATTTGCCCAATCCCTACCACCTCACTGCCCCGCTCGGCGATCAAGAACTGCGGCCAGTTCAGCGAGGTCGGGTCAAGGCTCTCTTCCCGCACCAACTGCTTGATGATCCTCTGGTCAGCAGCCGTCGCCCGCCGGATCGTCACGTCGGACATTGCGTTTCCCCCTCCAGCGACTATACTTCACACGGGATGAATACGGTCTATTGTAACCGGATTGGGCAAGAGGCCCTCTGATGTTTCGTTCATTGCGATCTATCTGTAATGCGATTTTCTTCCGCTCTTGGCGTCTGTGCGAAGCCTCCCCGTCAGGGGATGGCAGTTCAATTTGCCTTCTCTTCCGGCCTCTGTGTCTCTATAGTGGACTTCTTCTCCTCGCTCTCCTCGGTTGCCAACCCGCTCCACCGTCCAACCTCTCCCCCACGCCCTTCCCCTTCCCAACCGTCACTCCGGGCCGCCTGGAGCGCGGCCTGCTCCCGACCGTCGTCGGCCTTCCGTTGGATGGCTCCAATCTGGCGAACCCCGCCACCGCCATCGCCATCATGAGTCAGCCCACCGCCGCGCCGGACTATGCCGCCTGCCCCGCGCCAGCATCGCCGGATGTGCCGCCGCGCCCCCCTACCACGCAGGAGTCTGCCGCCGCCATCCTCGCGTATCTCAACGCCGGCGGTCAGCCCAACCTGCTGGCCTCCGCCTGGGGACTGAGTAGCGACTCCTTCCGCACGGATGTCGATTTCACAGGCGAAGGCGTCCCCGATACTGTCATCAGCCTTCAAGCCGAAGATGGCGGCCAGATGCTCGTCTTCGGCTGTGAAAACGGCTTGGTCGTTTCGCTCTTCGGTGCTGCCGCTGCGGATACCGCCCCCCAAATCATCGCCATCGGCGACATGAATGCCGATGCCCGCCCGGACGTTCTCTTCACTGCCCAGATATGCAGTCCAGATGCGCCTCGCGACTGTACCTACCGCGCCGACCTCCGCACCTTTAGCCCGTCCGAAGGTCGTTTCATCGGCCTGCTCAGCAGCACCCTCACCAGTCTAGAACCGCCTGCCATTCGCGATGTCGATGACGACCGCGTCCAGGAGATTGTCGTCCGCCTCACCGACAGGGGCACAGCCGCCACCGGTCCGCTTCGCACTGGCATCAACATCTACGACTGGAACGGCCGTTTCTACGTCCTCTCTATTATCCAGCTCGACCCGCCCGCCTTCCGCATCCAGTATGTCCACGAAGCCGACCGCGCCTTCGCCCGCCAGCAGTTCAATCAAGCGGCCTCCCTCTACGAACGCGCCGTGACCGATCCCGCGCTGCGCTTCTGGCTCAATGACGAACCCACCTGGCTCTCTGCCTACGTCAACTACCGTCTCGTATTGGCCTTCGCCTACACCGAGGACCAACGACTCCTCCCCACCTTCCAGGCCGCCACCGCCGCCTATCCCGATCCGAATAACGCCCCGGTTTACGTCACCATGACCAACACCTTCTGGAATACCCTCCAGGTCACGAACAATCTCAATAGCGCCTGCCAGGAAGTTCAAGCTATAATCGCCGCCAGGCCAGAAGCCGTCTCACTCCTCAACCGCTATGGCAGCCGCAGCCCGGTTTATGCCGCGCAGGAGTTGTGTCCTTTTTAGTCGGAGCCGCCCGCCTCTCCAAATGTACTCCGCTTCTGGGAGGCCGCCGGTTTTGGTATCTTTTCATCTATTCCGAGGGAGACATGTCCGATTTGCTCAAGTATTTCCAATCCAAACAGCCGCAGATGGTCGAAACACTCACCACGCTGGTCGAATACGAGACCCCCACGCTGGACAAAGGTCTTGTGGACAAGCTCGGCGCGTTCATGGAGGGGCAGTTCCGTTCCCTCGGCGCATCCATCACCCGCTATCCCCAAGAAAAAGTGGGGGATTTCTTGCTGGCAAAATGGAACGCGGATGCGCCCGGCAAACCAGTCATGTTCCTCATTCACATCGATACCGTCTGGCCGCAGGGCACGCTGGCCGAACGCCCCATCCGCATCGATGAAGAGGGCAGGCTCTTCGGCCCCGGCGCAATTGACATGAAGGGCGGCATCACCGTCACGCTTTGGGCGTTGCGCGGTCTCATCGAGCGCGGCGAGTTCCCCAACCGTCCCATCTGGGTGCTGATGACCAGCGACGAAGAAGTCGGCAGCGTCTACTCTGAACCCGTCATCCGCCAAGTCGCCGCCGGCGCTGGACTTGTTCTAGTCATGGAACCCGCCACCAAAGAGGAGGCCCTCAAAACCTGGCGCAAGGGCGTTGGAACCTATACCATCACCGTTGAAGGCCGTCCCTCCCACGCCGGCAACGCTCCCGAACAGGGCATCAACGCCGTCATCGAGCTGGCTCAGCAGGCCCTCAAGCTCAATGCCCTCAACGACCTCAAGAACGGCACATCCGTCTCGGTGACCGTCTTCCACGGCGGCAGCGCCACCAACGTCATCCCTGCCAAAGCCACCGCTGAGGTCGATGTGCGCACCCTCACCAGCCGCGCTTGGGCAGAAATCCAAGAACAGATCACCAGCCTGACGCCCTTCATCCCTGGCGCCAAGATCACTGTCACGCCCGGCCACTCGCGCGGCCCGATGGAACACAACGACCAGATGAAGCGCTCCTTCGCCCAGTGCAAAGCCATCGGTGAGCGTTACGGCCTGACCGTCCGCGAAGATGGCAGCGGCGGCGGCTCCGATGGCAACTTCACCGCCCACATGGGCATCGCCACCCTGGACGGCCTCGGCCCACAGGGCGACGGCCTCCACGCCCTGCACGAGCACGTCGTGCTAGCGAGCCTGCCGCGCCGTGCCACTCTCCTCGCCGCCATGCTTAAAGACTGGCAGTTCGAGGAACGCCCATAAGTAAGCTGCGCCTGGCCGAAGAACATCGGTTTCATGACTTCTGCTGCCGATTGAACAAGGGCTTCCGGGTTAATGTGGAGGTAGAATGAGCAAACCCGCCTTTCGCATCACTGGCCACGCTCGCTCAGAGGCCGAACGGCGCGGCATATCGCTCGACATACTCCAGGAGGTCATTGAACATCCGGGTCAGGTTCTTGAAACGCACAGTGAACGTAAGGTATATCAATCGAAGATTGAGATCGACAACAAGCTGTATGTTGTGCGTGCAATTGTCGAAGTCAGCGATTCACTCACGGTCATCACCGTCTACCGTACCAGTAAGGTTGAGAAATATTGGAGCGATGAATCATGAAGGTAACTTACGACGCAAGCGTCGATGTGTTACGTATTCTGCTCAGCGACGCGCCAATCGCGGAAAGCGATGAAGACAAGCCAGGCGTAATCCTCGACTACGCGGAGGACGGAAGTCTGGTTGGGATGGAAATCCTGGATGCTTCCAAGCACATGAGCAATCCCAACGGCATGGAATATGTCGTAGTCGGCATGAAATCAGCATAACAAGCGACTCTAGCATGTGAACAGCCCCCTTTGAGAGATTCGGGAACTCATCCCGCTCTCCTCGCCGCCATGCTTAAAGACTGGCAGTTCGAATAATCTCCTCCAAAGGGCAGAGGCCATTCCCTCTGCCCCACCTCATTCTCTTCTTCGCGCTCTTTGCGTCTTTGCAGTTAAAGTATTTTCGTTTTGCTTTCCGCACAGCTTTGCGGTTCAATTCACCCCATCCTGCTCAATCAGCCACTCACCGGTCACCATGAACCCATCCCGCCGCGCCCGTCAGCGTGTCACCCTGGAAATCCCTCTCACCAGCTTGATGAGTCCCAATGCTTCCGTCTCACCGTCGAAACCCATCAGCGCCCCCTGGGAAGCCGACCTCGGCCTCGCCGATCTGGTCGCCGCCCTCGCTCCCAACGGGCGCTACACCGCCTACGTCCGTCACACCCTCACCGCCCTCACCACCGACCCGGCCATCATCGCCTGGCGTCAAGCCGTCCTCGCCGACTTCCTCGCCAACCCCATACTCGTCGATCAAGCCGCGGCGCTGCTGCCGCGGCTGGCAGCCCTCCAGCAGGACAGTGCCCTTCTCGGCAAACGCCAGCGCCCTCTCCTCCTCGAAGTCGCCGACCACCTCGCCGAACTCGACTCTTTCGTTCAGGTCGCCGAAACGCTCCACACCGCCCTGACCAGCGCTCGCCTCCAATCGCCCGCTCTCACCCGTCTCCGCGATGACCTCGCCGCCCTCATCGCCAACCCGGATTTCCAATCCCTCCGCGACGACCTGCCTGGACTCCGCGCTCCGCTGGAGCGCATCCGTAGCCTCACCATCGGCATCAACCTCGATCTCGAACTCCGCCCTATCTCCGCTCTGCTGCTCTCCATCAACGACCACAAACTGGTCGAGCCGCAGTCCTGGCTCGTCCGCGCCATCGGCGGCAGCCGGGATAGCCAGGATGAAACCGGCATCGCCCCGCTCCACCCCATGCCCGAAGACCCCACCCAGCGCCCTCTCTACCCCCTTTACCAGGACCTCGATAAGCTCCTGACGCAGGTCGCCCAGCCCGTCTCCAAAGCCTTGACCCGCTGTGCCCGCAGCGGCAGCGCCTCCTTTGCTCACCTGGAATTCGAGTTAGCCTTCTTCACTTCTGCCGCCCGGCTCGCCGTGTCGCTGCGTGCGCGCGGCCTGCCCATCTGTCAGCCGGAGATCACGCCGCCAGATGACCGCCTCATCCAGATCGACGACCTCTATAACCTCGCCCTTGCGCTCCAGCCAGCCGCGCGGCCCGTGCCTAGCGCCGTCGATTTCGGCCCCAGCGGCCGCATCGCCGTCCTCACCGGCCCCAACAGCGGCGGCAAGACCACCTACCTCCGCGCTGTCGGACTCGCCCTCGTCATGGCCCAGGCCGGCCTGTTCATCACGGCCGCTCGCGCCCGCCTCAGCCCCGTCGATTCCATCCTCACCCACTTTCCCGCTCTGGAAACTCGCCAGCAGGGCCGCCTTGCCGAAGAAGCCCAACGCCTCCGCGACATCTTCCAGCGCGCCACCCGCCGCAGTCTCGTCCTCCTCAACGAAACTTTTTCCAGCACCGCCTCCGGCGAAGCCGTCTACCTCGCTTATGACATCCTCTGTGCCCTCCGCGCCGTCGGCCTCCGCGCCATCTTCGCCACTCACCTTGTCGAACTAGCCGAACACCTTCCCGCCATCGAATCCGCTGTCAAAAGTGACTCCCACCTCTTCAACCTCGTCGCCGGCGTCCACCTGGATAGCTCCGGCCAGGCCATCCCCACCTACCGCGTCGAGCGCGGCCTGCCGCTTGGCCGCAGCTACGCCCGCGATATCGCCCAGCGCCACGGCATCACCCTCGACCAGCTCCTCGCCTCCCGGTCTGATCCGCCTTGATCTTTGCATCTTTGCGGTTCAGTTGGGCCTTCTCTTTTTGGCGCATTATCACTTCCGTCTCTATAATGCTGTGTAGCAGCCCAGCGTGCATCTGAGGGAACAATTCGCATGGATGTCGGAGCCGAATTCAGCCACTATCGAGTCATCGAACACATCGGGCGCGGCGGCATGGCCGATGTCTGGTCCGCGCGCGATAAACGCCTGAACCGCACCGTCGCCATCAAAACCATCCTGCGCGACCTCTCTCCCGATACCGATCCCTTCCGCCTCTTCGAGCAGGAAGCCCAGACCATCGCCCGCCTCGAACACCCGCACATCCTCCCCATCTATGACTACGGTGACTACGAAGGCCGCCTTTACATCGTCATGCGTTTCGTCACCGGCGGCTCGCTGGAAGACCTGCTCTCCAGCGGCCCACTGCCCACCGATCAGGTCGTTCGTCATGCCCGCGCCATCGCCGCAGCGCTCGACTACGCCCACGCCAACCAGGTCATTCACCTCGACCTCAAACCCTCCAACATCCTTCTGGATAGCAACCAATCGCCTTATCTGGCCGATTTCGGTCTGGCCGCCGTTTTGGGGCCGGAAGGCCGCGCCGCCAACCCCGGCTACGGCACGCTCCTCTACATGGCCCCTGAGCAGTTGACCGCCGGCGAGATCGACCACCGTGCCGATATTTACAGCTTCGCCATTCTGCTCTTCCAGATGCTCAGCGGTGAACTCCCCTTCGATGCCACCACCTCCCTCGCCCTCAAGCAGCTCCAGTGGCAGGAAGAAATGCCGGAAATCACCCGCATCGACGATGACCTCGCTGAAATGCTTACCCCTGTACTGCGCCGGGGAACCGCCCTCGACCCCAACGAACGCCCCTCGACCTTGACGGAACTCGTCACTGAACTCGAAACCACCCTCGGCCAGGCGCGGGGAACGCTGGCTGCCGCATCCGGTGGCCTCCCTGATGATTACGTTGGTTCCATCACCATCGACCTCAGCGGCGTCGCCACCATGGCCGACCAGTCCGCCATCGCCCGCCGCGAAGCCATCGACATCTACGAACGCGCCCGCCGTGCCTGGGCGCACGGTCAGGGACGCTTCCTGCTCGGCGTCACCCATTTCATGGTCATGAACGATGTCTACATGCATGCCGAACAGCACGGCCTCCAGGTAGACGAAGCCGGCCTCCAAATGCTCCTGCGTGGGGCGCTGGAGTACGATGTCGAAGTCGATTACTGGTGGAACAGGCTTGACAATGATAACCGCCGTTGGGTCGCCCTCCACGCCATCCGCTCTGAGAGTGCCCCGGCCCGTACCCGCGCCCTCTACCGCTTGGAAACCATCCCCGATAGCGATCCGCCGCGCATTCCCACCCTCGTCGCTCAAGCCCTCTCTGCCGAAACCAACGACGAGGCCAAACGCGCCGCCCTCCAGGTCCTCGGCACCCGCGCCAAGCGCGGCCTGCCCATGCCCGGCAGTGGCAGCTTTCCGGCCTTCCAAGCACAGGGTTTGACGGGACGCCTGCTTACCGTCCGCACCCGCGAAGACATCCAGCTCCTTCTGCCCTCGGACTGGCGCGACTCCGTCTATTCCGAAGACATCGACGGTCTGCTCGCCGATATCGCCCTCGGCGATCCATCCCCTGCCGCCGCTGAACTGGCCGCCCGCACCGTCGGCCGCATCCGCTCACTAGCCGCCGTCCGTAAAATTGCCGAAGCGCAGCGCCGGGGTTCCGCCAAAGCCTTGCGTGCGCTGGCCCTCGTCCGCGATGAAGCCCCTTCGCTCCCCTCCATCGTCAGCCCACGCGCCCGCCTTTACGCTTGGCTGGATAACACCTGGCGGCGGCTCACCGATAACCCCCTCCGCAACGTCCGCCGTTTCGTCTACGCCCTCATCGGCGCAGCGCTGGCGATGGGCGGCTACGTCTTCGTCACCTTCCGCAGCGAGTTGATCTTCAACGCTGAACGTTGGGGCCGTACCATCTCCATCGGCTTGACCTTCGGCATGTTCATCGCCATTCTGGCGATCCTCGCCGGCGAGCTTCCCGCCCGACTGCGCGGCTTCTGGCCCGGATGGGCGCGCCTGCTCGTCAGTGGGATCATCGGCCTGTTGTGGGGAACCTTCACCTGGGGAGCCTTCACCTGGTTCTTCCTGAACTACCCCCCCAACTGGGAGGTCATGTTCTATGCCGGCCTAGGAACCATGCTCGGCTTTGTCCTCACTGCCATGTTCAATCTGCGTGGTTGGGTGGCAGTCCTGCTGACCGCCCTCACCACCTACCTGCCAATCCTCATCCTCTTCCGCTTCTACTGGACGGGGGAACTGCCGCTCCCGCTGCCGATCTCCGCCGAGGTGCGCGCCAATCCCGTCGCCATCATGTACTTTGATCTGGAAGAACAGGTCTTCACCGTCGCGCTGCCGGTCGTCCTGCTCATCGCCCTTGGCGGCCATGCCCAGAACTTCTGGAAGGACATCCTAACGCTCTGGAATCTCTGGCGCGCCTCCCGCGCCAAACCCGCCTGAACCTGGCATTCCCATGAACGCCTGCCCGCTTAAATAGTAGGGACGGGCTTCTGCCCGTCCACTAAACTTTGGCACGCGACCATCCTCTGCCTGTCCGATTTCGTGCCACTGCGTCCTTTGCACCTGCGCGCAGCCTCCCCGTCAGGGGATTGCGCTTACACTCCCCTGTATTTCCGCCGTGATCCTCACACTTTTGAATACAGCCGACCCCCAAACTCTGCTACCAGCTTGTCATCCAGTTCGTCAGCATAGTTCATCACCAAATTGATGATCTGGTTGGCCTCGTTGCCGTCCAGCCCTTCTAGTGGCCGCTCGCTGAACACATAGACCACGTCCAGATACACCCCCAAAGCTGCGTTCGTCAGTTGCAAGTTCAGCTCCAGCAGCCGCCGGTATAGCGGCAGCAGTCCGCTGATCGGCAGATGCATAATCGGTGACAGCACCTGCAGGTAGCCGATCCCGTCCTTCTGCGCTACGAACACCTCGATCACTGCCGACCCCTGCGGGAAACTCCAGCCATAACCGGAATCCGTCTGCATCCGGTTTCGCACCGGGTCCTTGCCAATGCTCGCTAGGATTTGCTCCACCGTCCCGGCATACACCTCTAGTGTCGGACTCGATGGCCGGTTCCGTCCTCGGAAATTCAACATCGCCTCGCCCCCACTTCCATAAAATCCCGCTCGGCTCATCGCCCCGTTGCTGGGCGTCCGCAGCGCAAGCACATTCCCTGGTGGAACCCAACTGTGGCGTTGCAGTGCGGGCATGCCATCCGGTTCGTTTCCACGTAAAACACCTTCATCCAATCCATCTGAACCCGCACCACACGCTCGGCATTCGAGTGCAGCCCACCGCAGTATTCGCAGTAATATCCTCCGGCGCCAAACGCCCGGCTGGAATGCCCGCAGTGGATGCAGTACACCCGGTCACCTTCCAGCGCCTCCTGCCGGAATAACTCAACCTGAGAGCGAATCACGCTGATATGCAGCCCATACAGGTGATCAGAATTCCACGACGTATTACGTGTCATCATGCCCATCAACTGCTGGCGGTCGTCCAGCACAGGAGAACCACCCGCATCCGGCAGGTCCGTAAAATCCGTCGCGAACCACCCCGCCGCCATGACTTTCTTAGTTCCGCGGCGGCGTCCGCGCATAACCGCCCCTTTCGATCCAATCACCGTCACGAACATCTCCTCGGCTGCATTCGGCATCGAGGAGATCGGCATCAGGTCGGTTACCTGCTGTTCGACGTAAATGAACGCCAGATCATATTCTGGGAACGAACGCACCACGTAGGCGTCCATCTGCCGTCCCGTCGCCAGCTCAATCACCACCCGCTCCTGTCCGTTGACCACATACCGCGTTGTCGCCAGCAAACCCTCTCGCGCCACGAAGAAGGCCGTCCCCGGCCCATTCAGCCCGCCGATCACTGTCGCCACATGATGCAGGCTGATCCCGCTCTGCGGCACAGGCGGCGTCAGCGGCCCAGTTCCCCCTGGACGTGTCGGTTGCTTCGGCGCGAATGGGCTGCTTGACACGCTGGTCGGCGGCACCGCGCCCGGCAGGGTCGTTGGCGGACTTACCGGCGGCACGACCGGATGCGTTCCCGTCGAATCAGCCGGTGGCGCGGGTGGCATGAACTGGGACGCCAGGTACGCCTCGTAAATCTGCCGCACCTGTGGATTGTTCGGATCAGCCGCTATCGCCTCGTTGTAGTAACTGCGCTTCTCCGTCGGCTCATCGGTCACCTGCGCCAGCCACAGCAGCGCCGCTGCCCGCAGTGCCCCTGTGACCTGCGTGTCCCGCAGCGCAATCCGCAGCAGCCGGACGCCCTCATCGCGCCGCCCCGCCTTGAGCGCCTCGATTCCCTTTTCGACGGATTGTAAGGACATCCAGCCGCCACCCACTTTGAGGCCAATCTACGATAATTATACTCGAAACACCTTATGGAACTTGGCATAGAGATTGAACCAATCTATGACCAGGATACATAGACAAGCAAGTTAAACGTCAATCGCCCCCATATCTCACTGCATAACTTTCATAGAATCCAGATAAACACCCGCGCCACATCGCTTAAAAAATCAACTGTAAAATATTAAATAATCAGCGATTTAAAAGTTATTTGTTAATTTTCTTGACGAGATAACGTGATTTAAATACTATAACTTTACCAAAGTGTCTATCTTCAGATAACGACGACATGGAGACTCAATAATGGGATTCAGTGTAGGTTGGAACTGTGATTTCTGTGGCGCAACTGCTACAAATATTGGCTACAAGAAGTGCAGTAGTTGTAATGTTGTTGTGTGTGAGCGGTGTGCTAGAGAAGCCGGTATAAATGCCGGTGCAAGTGCTGGAAGCACTACTCTAGGAAAAATAGGTTGGGCTGCTGCAGGTGCTTTAGTAGGGGCATGCCCAAATTGTATTAGGAGTTCAGGCCTGGAACCTATTGTAATCCGCATTCCAACCTGGTAATGCACCAACTGCCGCAAAAAGACATGTTGTGGCACATGGACACCTAGTGTAGAAGAGAAAGCCTAATCTCAATACCCGTACAGTGTCCAAGCCACCCTCATTCCCACCGCACCCATTCCGCGCTCGGATTCTGCTGCCCCGGCAGCCGCACGACCTGAACCCAAGTCACACCGGGCTTCAGATCAAGTGCCTGCCCATCCACCGTCCGCAGTACGATCAGCCCATCCCGCGCCGGACGGGCCCACCGCCCGCTGTACCGCCGCCCATCGCGGAACAGCACCGCCTCGCCCTCCCCGGTCAGTCGGATGTCGGTGCTGTAGCTCGTCACACCCTGCCATTGGCTTTCCACAATATCCGTATCCTGATGCTCGGCGTATACCACCACCACATTCGCCGCTCTGATCGGCAGCAGCGTATTCCCGTCTAAGTGCGCCATCCCGTCCGCCGTCCGTCGGTACACCCCCAGCCCCACCTCATACTCCCACACAGCCCGCGTCGCTGGATACCGCACATCGATCCGCTGCCCATCCGCGCTCCCGCCCGCGGTCGGCACGCTGCTGAATGTCAGCCCGCTCAGCGCGGGACGCCCGCCGTTCCCCTCCCGCGCCGCCAATTCCCAGATTGCCGCCAGATTCACAAATAGATTGTGCGGCGCTTCAACAGCCTCATCCCGCCACGCATACGGCAAACCGTACCCCACCGCTTTATACAGCCGCCCGGCGAAATCGGCCGCGTTCAGCCGTTCCTCTACACCAGTGCTCGCCCCGGAAAATACCAGCACGCCCTGGAACATCGGCGTCAGTTCCAGGTCAATCAACCTCGCGCTCCGGATCGATCCCACCCGCGTCGGAACCTGCCCGTAGAACACTGCCGAAAAGCGCGTCAATCCCCCCTCCACCAGATGCTCGAACACCATATCCGCGCTGCCCAACCCGGCCTGTGGTCGCACCAGCGGCGGCGCATTCGAGATTTTCACCACCATCGGACGCCGTTCCAGATCAGCCGGGTTCGCCGCAGGCTGCCCCGTCAGCGGATTGATCCCCGCTGCCATTGGATTCTCAACGGTTGCTGCACCAACTTCCGCTGTACCATCAGAATCAGCAGTCGGGGGTACGACCGCCGTCGGTGCTGCCGGCGCGACGCACGCCAGCGCCGCCGCTGCGAGCGCAGCCAAGGCCAGCAAAGGGTGAACGCGGGCCGCCATGGGCATCTCCTCGGATCATCAAAACCGGTGTCACGCCCATTATAGTCGGCCTGAATTGTCTTCATTGGCAAATCTGTGTAGAATGCACTTTGGTTGACGCGGTTATAGGCGAGGGCTATAATGACCCTTACGGTATCGGTCTGCCCATCTTATCTCTTCGAGAATTTGTCGTTAACTGTGGCCGAGCATTGGCGCTTGTGCAGGGGGTTTAGATGCCGCTGAAAGGCGAATTACGAGATTTCAGCACGACCCAACTGCTGAATCTGATCAACCTGGCTGGCAAAACCGGCACGCTTTCCATTTTTCAGGCCAACCGTACCGGCCAGATGGAAGAGGTCAACGGCAAAAAGCGCGAACGCATCGAGAGCGGTCAGGAACGCGCGCGGGTCTCTTTCAAAAACGGCAAGCTCATCTTCGCCACCATGCAGGGGCAGGAAGGTAGCCTTGTCTCCGTCCTCAACAAGGCCGGCAAACTCACCGATGACCAGGCCCGCATCATCCGCGAACGCGCCCGCAATACCAGCGACAAAGCCCTGGCCCTGCTCTTGATCAACGCCAATTATGTCACCCAGGCCGACGTCATCAACTGCATCCAGCAGCACATCCTCGATGTCGTCTATAACTTGATGACCTGGAACCTGGAACCCTTCCGCTTCGAGGATAACCTCCTCCCCCCCAATGACCGTATCCAGGTCCCCATCGACCTCGAAAACGTCATCATCCAGGGCGCACGCCGCATCAAAGAAATCGAGGAACTCACCCAGCACCTCCCCAACTTGGATATGGCGCTCAAGTTCCCCGAAAACCCCAAAGAGAAATTCAAAGGCATCCACCTCAGCGTCGAAGAATGGCGTGTGGTATCCTTTGTCAACGGCAAGAACTCCATCCGGCAAATTGCCAAAGCCAACAATATGTCGGAAGTGGAAATCCGCCGAGTGGTGTATGGATTGGAACAGGCCGGTTTGGTAGAACTAGTCAAACCGCCAGGCATGGATCAGGCCGTCAATGCCATGCAGCGCCGCCGTCCAACCCAGAAGCCGCAGGTGCAGGCTGCCGTCGTCAACCGGCTCATCGACAAGATTCGGTCTATCTAGTCCCTGAGGGGCGACTCCGCGGAAAGAGTGAACACAGCCTATGCAAACTGTCAAAATGGTGATTACTGGCCCGTTCAGCGCCGGCAAGACCGAATTCATCCGGTCGATCAGCGAAATCGAAGTGGTCTCCACCGAAAAGGAAATCACCACCGACGCTGAGCGCCGCGTCAAAGATGCAACGACCGTCGCCATGGACTTTGGCCGCATCACAGTTGATGACGACCTCGTCCTCTACCTCTTCGGTACGCCCGGCCAGCGCCGCTTCGACTTCATGTGGGAAATCCTCGCCGAAGGCATGCTTGGCTTCGTCGTCATGGTCGATAGCTCCAAGCCGGAAACCTTCCGCGAAGCCAAAAGCATCCTGGAAACTTTCCGCGCCTACGCGCCCACCCCGTATGTCGTGGCTGCCAATAAGCAGGATCACCCGGATGCCTGGACAACTGAGGATTTGCGTATCGCGCTCCGCATCGAAGATGGCGTCAAGCTCCTTCCCTGCGTAGCTAAAGACAAGGAAAGCGTCAAGAACGTCCTGCTGGAACTCCTCTACTCGATCTTGGAGGAGATGGACACCCAGCAGTAGTTCGCCGCTTCTCCAAGCGTCGTGCATCAGAGGCATCACTGTGCCAGTTCTCGTCACCGATCAAGGGACGATTCATTACCAGACCTACGGTCGCGGTCGTCCCGTCCTCCTGCTGCATGGGTGGCTCGGCTCCTGGACACTCTGGCGGCGCACCATTGAGGAACTCGGCAAAGAGTTCCGCACCTATGCCCTGGATTTCTGGGGTTTTGGTGATTCCGGTGACCAGGGCGCGGATTTCTCCGTCGATAACTTCGTCAGCCTCGTCAGCCAGTTCATGGATCGCCTCGGCATCGTCAAGGCCCCCCTTGTCGGCCATTCCATGGGCGGGACGGTCTCCCTCGCCTCCGCCATCCGCCAGCCCGAAAAAGTCGTCAAAGTCATCGTCATCGGCTCCCCCATCCACGGCTCATCTCTCAGCCCTCTCCTGAAAATCGCCGGCAAGCGTGGCTGGATCGGCCTGGCCGAAAGCGCACCCTTCCTCTTCGATACCTTCATGAGCGGCCTCAAAGTCTCTCTGCGCGGCTATTCCTACCTGCTCTCCAAAGACGGCAAAACCCTCAGCCAGATGTTCCAGAACGACCTCTCCAAACTCACCGTCGGCCCCTTCTTCGAAAGCATCGCCACCCTCCGCCAGACCGACCTCCGCCCCCGCATGCGTGAGGTCAAGCTCCCCATCCTCGGCATCTACGGCAAAAATGACCTCATCGTCCATCCCAACCAGTCGCAGGTCCTCAAAGAGTACGCCCCCCAGAGCCAAATCGCCTGGTTCGAAAACTCCGGTCACTTCCCCATGCTCGATGAACCCGAACGCTTCCACCAGAGCCTCCGCGATTTCCTCCACAACGGCTGACCCCTAACTTCTCGGCATTTCCCAGCCTGTCATCCCGCATCATGCTATACTCCTCATTGGAGCGTGTCCAACATCCCAGCACCTCCAGATCATCTCTGTGTTCGTTGCGTCTTTGCGGTTCAATCCGCACTGTCTCGTCTTGAACCCAGCCGGGGGGGAAAAGCATGTACCGCTACGTCATCGAAGATACTCGCGATGTGCCGCCCTTCAACGAACCGGCCAGCAAATTGACCGTGGGCACATCCCAATTGACCTTCCAGCAGGAAGAAATCCTCGCCCGCTACTTCAAAGGCCAGCTCGAACTCGGCAACACCTTCCAGAACGACCAAGAGGTCAAGTTCATCGGCCCTGGCGAGGCCATCGTCTATCGCGACAACCTCTGGTTCGATACCGAGTTCTTTGAATATTTCATGGATCACGCCCGTCGCACCGGCCGCGCCTGCCGGGCGGCCTTCTCCGCCGATGATAAAGCCTTCCGCACCTACGCGCTCCCCCTGACCACCTGCTTTGAAGAATCCTTCGACCCCCAGGGCAGGCCCATCTACCTCATCGACCTCTGGTACTTCCCCAACGGCTATACCGAGGACATCATCCCCATCACCGTCCCCAGCGGCTATAAAGAGAAGGGCTTCTACAGCGTCCCCGACTTCATGGCCCAGGATCGCGGCGATCTCACCCACTACCTCGCCGAACGCGCCGTCCTCTCCATCGAAAGCTGGGTGCACATCTACTATGCCAGCGTCATCTTCGGCGTCTTCTCCCGTGGCAGCCGCTTCGAGGAAAAGATCAAAACGCATAACTTCGTCGCTCTCAAGCTCCTCTGGCGCGGCATCATCGAGCAGCGCCAGGTCTTAAATACCTCCGCCGTCGTCCGCGTCGGCAAAAACACCACCATCGACCCGTCCGCCATCATCAACGGCCCCACCACCATCGGCGATAACTGCACCATCGGCCCCGGCGTCGTCATCGACAACTGCGCCATCGGCGATAACGTCAACATCTCCCAGGGCTGCCAGTTGATGCTCAGCACGGTCGCCAACAACTGCTTCCTTCCCTTCCGCGCCGCCCTCTTCATGACCACCATGATGGAAAACTCCATCGTCGCCCAAAACACCTGCTTGCAGATGTGCGTCATCGGCCGCAACAGCTTCGTCGGCGCGGGCAACACCTTTACCGATTTCAACCTCATCGGCGAAAAAGAACCCGGTGGCCGCGTCGTCCCCCGCTCCATCAAGGCCTCCAACGTCACCGGCGCGGTCGAAGAAGTCGGCCAAACCGTGCTGGGCAGCGCCATCGGTCACAACTGCCGCATCGGTTCCGGCCTCATCATCTTTCCCGGCCGCATGATCGAATCGGATGTCATCCTCTTCGCTTCACCCCAGCGCCGGGTCATCTCTCGCAATGTCAGTTATGAGGAAAGTGACCACCATACCGCCGACGTGGCCGCCGGCGCTCACCAGCGCCAATATCCTCGCGCCGCCGAGCGCCGCCAGGGGGAAATGACTTGGGAACGCTGGTGATCAAAACCATCCTGTGAAGGCATTCTAGGCTTCACACCCTCCGCATTTCTCTGCGTCCTTTGCGTCTTCACGCTTAGAATCTGCATCGGAATTTTCGTCGTTGGGTGTGATCCCGCTTCATAGAGACGTTGTGCTTAGGGGTTCATCCGGTAAGTCAGCGCCGCGTTGTTTGACCTCACCCCGCTGCGCTTCGCTTAGCTCCCCCTCAGCCATCGCAATGGAGAGGGGGTTGGGGGGTGAGGTTCTGAGACACTGCCTAAACCGATCGGATGCGCCACTTAGACCATCCCCCTACGCCCGCGACCGGAAATACCCGGAGATAAACCGATACAGCTCGATGGTGTTCTTCGGCTGCTGGCTCCCCTCTTCCAGCTTCCGCGCAACCCCGCTGTCTTCCATCGCCTTCGGATTGCCCCCCGCCGCGATCATCGCCACCAGCTCGGCCACCTTCTGGAAATCCGTCGCCAGGTCGCGCACCACCATCCGCTGCTTCTCCAGCGGGATGTCTCCCCAGCGGCTGTCCAGCTCGCCCTGAATCGCTTCCATCGTCAGCGGCGTCTTGCGAATGCCGGGGATAGCCTTCAACGCGCTTTGCAGCACCGCCGTCGTAATCTTGACCTCTTCCACCACCGTCATCGCCGAGCGTTCCCCAAACACATTCTGGCTCAGGATGCGCTTCATCTCCACCGGCTGCCGTTTCCCCCGCGTCAGATACCCCCCGATGATCCAGAACATGTCCACCGCGCACGCCGGGGAACGCCGGTTTTGCAGCAGTTCGTCGATGTACCGCGCATCATCCCGCAGCCGCACCGCCGTCCAATACTTGCCCAATTCCAGGATCGTCCGCCCTAGCTCAACGATGTCCTCCGCCAGCGACAGCCGGTCATCCGGCCCCATCCCCCCGCCCAAGCTCTCCAGGTTGTTCAGCAGCGCCCCCAAGCTGGGGATGCGGTTCTTGTCCGCATAAGCCGCCGCCGTGTCATACAGGATTCCCGCCGCAACATGCAGAAACTCGGCATACTCCAACAGATCGACATTATCCAGCATCCGCCGCACCAGGTACGTTGCCTCCAGTGCTTGCTGTACCGCCGTCCCAAATTCCCGCCCGTACACGCCGATGGCCCGGCGTGCCTCCGCATCAGGAGCCTGGCGCACAAACCGCCGCATCAATTCCAGCCCGGCGATCCGCACCCGCTCGTCCCAATCCATCAGCTTGTACATCCGCCCGATCAGCGCAATGCCCTTTTGCCCGTCACGCGCTGCCACCCGCGCTGTGTGCGCCGCAATGCGAATCGTGTCCTCCACATCCCGCCGCTTGATATGGAACTTCAACAGTGCGATCATCGCCGCCGATGGCACAACATCGATGATCCCTGGTGTCTCCAGCAGAATCTTCGTCGCCTCTGTCGCCACGTCATCCAGCGCCGACGCCCAGGCATTCCCTTCCAGCACCCCCACGCAAGCCATCATCAGCGGCAGCGCGCGAATGCCCGCCGCTTTCAGCGCCTCGATCAGCGCCGGCACATTCCCCATCGGGACAGGCGTGCTGGCAAACACCTGCTGGATCACCTGGACATACTCCGGTTGCCGTTCGCCCGCGTATAGCACCCGCGCCTGGTGCAGCATCTCCGCCGCCAGATCGTCATACCCGCCGGATGCCAGCAGCAGTTGCAGCACATACGTCGGCCCTGGCGGCTCCAGCCGCGTCAGAACTTCGTCCGTAGACACATTCGCCGCGATCCACCGCAGCGGCTCCTGGTACTGCGTCGCCCACGTCGATCCAATCAGTCCGACCAGCCCGCCGAGCGCCTGCGTATCTACAATGTCCGGCCGTCCGGCACGAATCGCCGCCTCCGCCAGCCGGATCAGCACCGGCGCATTCCAATCCGGCCCGAAGTCCCCCGCCGTCCCCACCAGCAGCCCCGATGGAGCCAGCCCCGCGTCCTGCCCCGTGATGAACGGAGCCAGTCGCCCCAGACTCGGCGGCAGATTGGCCGTGAACTGCTGGGCGCTCAGCAAACGCCGCAGCGTGTCCAATTCCAGGTAATTCACCCCCAGCAGGAACACCGTCAGCGATAAATCCCGGTCGCGTACGGCCAGCGGCAGCGCTTTCTCAATCACCCGTGGCACAATCCGGCTCAGTTCCAGCCCTGGATTAGCCCGGTGGAGCTGCTCCAGAAAAGCATTTATCCCCGCCACATCGCGGCGCTGCACCAGCCCCTCGATGTGCGCCACCGTCGCCCGGTGCGTCAGCTCAACCCATTTCACCCCTTCCGGCCCCAGCGGGTTGCTCATCCACCGCGCCAGCGCGTCAAACACCAACCCCGCTTTACCCTGCTGGATCGCTTCGTCGAACTGCCTCTGAATAGCCGCTTCCAGATCAGGCCGTTGCCGCAGCATCACCGCGATAGGATCGGCATGCCGCATATCCTCCAGGGCCAGCGCGAACGCCAGCAGATGGTCCACGTAGCGCCGCTTCAACTCATCCGTCAGCGTCGGATCGTCCGCCAGCACTTTGGAGACATCCGCCGCCTCAACCGGTTGATTGTTGAGCAGCGCCTCATCGATCTTGAACCGCTTTGCAGCATATCCCAGCGCTTCTGCCAGCCCTTCCCCTCGCCGGATACGCCAGGCCGCCACCGCCGTCAGTTCCCGCGTCCGTTGGGTAACCAACTCTGCATCCAGCCGCAGTTGGCTGGTGATGAAGTGGCTGTACGTGTCCTGCACTTGGTTGCCGCCAACCCGTCCCTTCGGCCAGTTGTAAACCAGCGTCTGCCGCGAGACCCGCTCGCCGCCGAAGAACCGGATCTGTGTATCCGCGTCCGTCGCTTCGAGTGTGTGTGTCGAGAACGTCACCCCAAACCGCGCCGAAGGCGGCAGCAGTGCCAGCAAACCCTGGATGAACTTCACCCGCGTCTCCAAATCGCTCGGCGCGCCCTGCACCACCAGCGGCACGCCCTGAACAATCGCCGCCAGCAGCGCCTCGATCAGATCGATCTGGTTGTGGGCAAACCCCATCAAATCCAGAATGTCATCCACCTGCTGGTGAACCGAAACCGGTTCCGGTTGGTCGAACGTCAGTTGGTTCAGCTTGGCCGGAGTCTTCTCAAAAACCGGCATCTCTGTCTCGACCAGTGCCGCCAGCGCCTTCAGGTTGCCCCCCACCGCCCGCAGCACATCCGAAGCCGTCAGAATATAGTGCAGTACCGTCCCGCCTGCCGGATACGTCTGCGCCTGCACCAGCACGAACGGCACATGTTGGCGGCCGCGCACCAGCGCCCACGATCCTGTCGGGTTATCCGGCATCGGCGGAATCCCGCCGTACCGGGTCGCTTCTGCCGCCACTTCTGGCGACACCCCGTAGGATGCTGCCAGCAGGCTCATGCCGCTGTCTGGCTGTCCAGCCGTCTGACCGTAATAAAAGTGATCAAGTGCAAATGTCGTCACGGAGGCCCCACTGCTGGTCAGATAGTCGAGAATCCCATTATCGTCTAACTTAACTATAGTCGAATTACCCCTTTCGTACCACCATTCCCTCGGCCTAGCTCCGCTCCGCCTTTCGACCAGTTCATGACCTCAAGCCGTCGCCGCCGCCGCACCCCTCCGCTCTAGAACTCCTGCAGGGGGTGATCTTCAAATAGTCCAGCCATTTCATGGCTGGGCCATCCCTTTGCGTCCGTGCAAAGCTTCCCCACTGGGGAATTACGGTTCAAATCGCATTGGGTTTCATCTGGGGATGTGATGCCTTTCTTTGTGTCCTTTGCAGCTAAAATATTATTTTATACAATTTTATGCTAAAGAGTAGACAAAATGTCACCCTAATCGCCTCATTTTGTGCTATTGTAGGCATACGGGTCGGTAGGGACAGGCTTCTGCCCGTCCGCCCCCCACCGCACCTTCCCAACCGAATAACGTGTCAACATCGCATCCTATTGCAGTGCAACATTTACACCTTCACCCGGGGAAAGGCCGTATAATTCTCATATCCCCGTTCTCATTCTTATCATTCTTATCACATGCGCCCATTTCTGTCCTTGCATGTAAGGCTTCTAGCCGCAAAGTGCAGCGCAAAACACCAGATGCACTTGCAGCATTCTCAACTTTTTGCACGAATAACCTTAAAGTAATATAAAATTTAATACACCATGTGCGTGTTCCGGTCCACCCCGTTAGGGGTCTGGGAGTGAAATGCCTGCCTTACCCTTCCGCCATCCCTGGAACCACCGCCAGCTTGATGACCTCGCTCCGCTGCATCCTCAGCAGCCCGTCCTCCACCTGCGAGAGCGGAATCACCCCGTCCAGGATCGGCTTCACGTTCACCGTCCCGCTGCTGAGCATCTGCGCCGCCAGCTCCACCGTCCGCGGCGTCGCGTGGAAAATCCCCTTCATGGTGATCTCCCCGTAGTGCAGGTGCGTCGCGTCAAAGGAAACTTGCGTCCCCCCCGCCAGCCCGCTGAACTGGATCACCATCCCGCCTTTCCGTGCCATCAGCAGCGCCTGCGACCAGGTTTCCGGGGTCCCTGCCGCTTCGATTACCGCGTCCGCCCCGTGTCCGCCCGTCTCTTCCTTGACGAACGCCAGCGCATCCCCGTCCAAACTGCTGAAGATCACGTCCGCGCCCACCTGCTTCGCCCGTTCCAGCCGTCCCTTCGCCCGTCCGATCACGATCACTTTGCCCGCGCCCATCGCCTTCGCCAGTTGAATCTGCATCAGGCTCTGCGCCCCCGCCCCAATGATCGCCACCGTGTCCCCCAGGCGAACCTCGGCGTACAGCACCCCCAGCACCGCGCAGGCCAGCGGCTCAATGAACGACGCCTCGGTGAACGCCAGATGCTCCGGCTTGTGGTGCAGGTTCTGGGAGACGATGTACTCCGGCACGCGCACGTACTCTGCATACGTCCCGAAGTTGAACCGCT
Organism: Anaerolineae bacterium; assembly: GCA_034431625.1. GTDB lineage: Bacteria > Chloroflexota > Anaerolineae > Aggregatilineales > Phototrophicaceae > CFX2. The sequence goes on from DAOUCY010000012.1 coordinate 46,062, forward strand.
CCTCCAAGTGAACGCAGAGCTGCGGTCGTCCCCGCTTGCAGTAGAAGCACGCATTGCACGGGGCAGTATTGCTCCCCATCACCGCATCGCCCGCCTTGAATTGAGTCACGCCCGCGCCCACCGCCGCGATATACCCCGCGTACTCGTGGCCGAACGGCATCGGCGGCTTGAACAGCTTGTGCCCGCGCCGGTACGCTTTCAGGTCCGTCCCGCAGGTCGTCGCCGACTGTACCTGAATGACCACCTCGCCCGGCCCCGGCTCAGGAATCGGAACCTCCCGCAGTTCCAGCTTGCCCGGTTCCAGAAAGTAAACGCCGCGCATCGTCCCCGTCATGACACTTCCACCATCACTTTCAATGAATCGCCTGCTGCCTTCGTCAGATGCCATGCCTTATCCGCTTCCTGGATCGGGAAACGGTGCGTAATCAGCTTGTTCGGGTCAAGCAGCCCATCCTGGAACAGTGCCATCGTCCGCCGTGTGTCGAACGGGCTGGCCGAATACGTGCCCGTCACCGTGATCTCTTGGAACAGCAGCCGGTTCGTCCCCAACCCCCAGCGGAACTCCGGCTTGGTCGGCGCGTACAGCAGCACCGTCCCGCCCGGCCCACACAGATCGAACCCCAAATTCATCGCTGCTTCGTTGGATGGAGTCACCAGCACAGCATGCGGCCCGCGCCCCTCCGCCCAGTCGTTCACCTGTTCCTTCAGATCAGCATCGTCCACGTTCAGCACGGTCATGCCCAACCCTCGTGCTCGCTCGATCCGCACTGGTAGCCGGTCGAGGATCGCCACCTTGTTCGCCCCCCAGTGCGGCGCCAGCATCGCCATCACGATCCCGTTAAAGCCCGCCCCGATCACCAGCACGTGGTCTCCCTGCCGCACGTTCGCCCGGTCGAGCGCCCGCACGCAGCACGCCACCGGCTCAATCAGCGCCCCAACCTCATATGGCAGATGGTCGGGAATCTTCAAGATATCCCGTTCAACGATCTCCGCTGGGATGCGCACGTACTCGGCCATCCCCGCCGGATACAGCCGCGTCCGTTTGAAGGTCGGGCAGTTGCTGTGGTTGCCCCGCATGCACACGTCGCAGACCATACACGGCACATGGTGGTGAATCGCTACCCGGTCGCCCACTTTGAAGGCTGTCACCCCGTCGCCCACTGCCACCACATCGCCCGCCGGCTCATGCCCCAGCACCACCGGCGCCCGCGGATTCATGTACCACTCGGTCACATCGCTGCCACACACCCCGCACAGCCGCACCTTCACCAGCAGTTCGCCCGGTTCCGGCTCACCCGGCATCGGAACCTCTTCCGTCCGAATATCGCCCGGCCCTGCATAAATCGCCGCCTTCATCAACGCTTCCATTCATCAGCCTCACTCTACTCACGTTCCCTAAACGCATCCGCGGATTATAGCCCGCATCTGCTCAGCCGTGCATAACCATCACAATTGTGCAGTCTCCCAGCCAATGGTAGACTCAGGACAGCAAATCCACAGTCATTTATGGAGCAGCACAATGGGCAAAATCCACCACCGTACGGGTCAAGGCCCGGATTGGCGCTGGGAAGGCGTCGATGTCTACCAGTACAACAGCAACAATGCCACCAAGCAGGTCGTGATCGGCCGCGAAGACGGCGCGCCCAACTTCGAGGTGCGCTTCTTCACCATCCCGCCCGGAGGCTCTTCTAGCTTGGATCACCATGCCCATGACCACGGCGTGATGGTCATGCATGGCCGCGCCCGTGTCATGCTCGGCGAATCCTTTGAAGAAATCCAAGCCGGTGATGTTGTCTACATCGACAGTTGGGAGCGCCACCAGTTTGTCAACCTTAGTGCCGACGAACCCTTCACGTTCCTGTGCATTATCCCGCCCAAACCGGTCAAACCTGAGGCCAAACCGGAGCCAACCACTGCTGCGCAGTCATGAGTACCACGGAATCACAGCGGCTCAAAGGGCGTGTCGCCATCGTTACGGGTTCCGGACGCGGCATCGGCTACGCCATTGGCGAGCGCTTTGCTCGTGAAGGCGCGCACGTTGTCGTCGCCGAAATCGACCGTCCTACTGTGGCTCCTGCCGCCGAGCACTTCTCCTCGCTCGGTACGGAAGCATACCCGTACCCAATGGACGTTGGCGACCTCGATCAGATCAACCAGATGGTTAGAGATGTTGTCGCCCACTTTGGCCGCATCGACATTCTGGTGAACAACGCCGGCATATCGAACAAAGCCTCCTTCCTGGAAATGACCCCAGAGCGTTGGGATGAAGTCCAGCGCGTCAACCAGCGCGGGTTGTTCTTCTGTTCTCAGGCCGTCGCCCGGCAGATGGTCGCCCAGATTCCCGACTCGGTCAAACAGGCCGGCCGGTCGGAGACCAGCTACGGCAAGATCATCAACATCTCGTCTATTGCTGGACGCCGTGGTCGTGCTGATGCACTGCACTATTCGGTCTCCAAAGCAGCCGTCATCACCATCACCCAGGGCGCGGCCATGGCCTTAGCGCCTTATGGCATCAATGTCAATGCCATCTGCCCCAGCGTTGTGCCCACCCGGATGTGGATCGAGCTGGACGCAGCTATGGGGCCGCCGCAGGGTCTCCCACCCGGCGAATGGTATCGCCGCCGCGTTGAGCGCATACCTCTCAAGCGCCCCGGCACAGCCGAGCAGATCGCTGCCATGTGCGCCTTCCTCGCTTCCGAAGATGGCGACTACATCACCGGCCAGACCTATAACGTCGATGGCGGCTCTGAACTGAACTGACCCACGAACAGAAAAGCGCACCATGAAAGCCTCATTCGTCTACGGCCCTCGCGATGTCCGTGTCCAGGAAATTTCGGATGCTGAACCCGGCCTCGGTCAGGTGCTGTTGGAAGTGACTGCCGTCGGCATCTGTGGCAGCGATCTGCACACTTTCATGCTCGGCAATGTCGGCGGGACGGCTGCTACCGAGCCGATTACCCTCGGCCATGAAGCTGCCGGGCGCATCCTCGCGCTTGGTCCTGGTGTCGAAGGGCTGCACATCGGTCAGCGCGTCGCCATCGATCCTGCCAACCCCTGTGGGCAGTGCGAGCGCTGTCAAGCCGGCGAGCCGCATCTCTGCGAGCGCATTGAGTTTATCGGGCTGTTTCCGTTCCACGGAGCCATGCGGGAGCGTATGATCTATCCTGCCCGCCTGTGCGTTCCTATGCCAGATCGCATCAGTGACATCAGCGCGGCGCTGCTCGAACCGCTCGGTGTCACCCTCCACGCCAGCCGCCTCGCCGAAATTCAGATTGGTGATGATGTAGCCGTGTTAGGCACAGGCGCGATTGGCCTGCTGCTGATCCGTTTGGCGCGGTTGGCCGGGGCGCGGCACATCTTCGCTGCCGACCGTCACTCCTGGCGGCTAAATCTCGCCGCGGCCTATGGTGCTGATCACATTATCGATGTGCGTGATGAAAACGTGGTAGAAGAGGTGCTGCGCGCCACCAACAGGCGCGGCGTCGACGTAGCTTTTGAGGCGGCCTGGATCGACCAGACCGCCCAACAATGCCTGGATGTGACTCGCCGCGGTGGTCGAGTTGTGCTGGTGGGCATCCCTGCCGAGGACGAACTGCATTTGCGCCCGTCGGTTCCTCGGCATAAGGAACTCACCATCCGCTACTCGCGGCGCATGAAGCATGTCTACCCAGCGGCTATCGAACTGGCGATCAGCGGTCAGGTTGATCTCGACCGGCTCGCGACCCACCAGTTCAACTTAGATCAGACGCCTCACGCCTTTCTGACCGCTGCCGAATATGCCGATGGCGTTGTCCGTGCCATCGTCCTGCCCAACGCCCGTTAATCAAACTGTCCGCAGGTCTGACTCGTGGCCCCTAGATAATCTCGACTTCCTCGCCATCCGCCGTGCGGACAAAGCGGCTCTCACCGGCATCGCGCTTAGGTTTATCGTCCCAGTCGCGCTTTGGCTTTTCACCCCACTGCTCCGATTCCCAGTGGTGTGGGCCGCCTTTGGAAATCATACGGAACACCGCGATCCCCAACCCAATCAGCAGGAGCGGCCACAAGAACTTCAACAAGCCGAAAAACAAGAAGAACCCGATGACCAGCATTGGCAGGAAGAAGAACGGTCGAGGTCCGTAGAACCCGCGCCGTCCACCCCAATGATGCATCCCCATGCCGCGATGATGCCAACCGTGATTGTGCCAACCTGTGCGAACCATTGCTTTTCTCCTTTGCGCGCTTGCACTGAATCTCTGTACGCTCGACTCGCCGTTGAGTTACGCTGCCACCTGCAGAACTCCCCAAAAGTGGGGGGTAGCCTGCTGTCAAGCTGATCGAATAGACAGGACTCGTCTCCGTTCTTCCCCTACAACGCCCGTGGTGGAATATCTAGCTTCCCAAACCCCTGATCTCCAATTTTCAACCTCTGAATCAAAAGCGGGCCGTACAGCCCGCTCTTGATAGGCACTTCTCAAACCTTAGTCAACCTGTACCTTGACCTTCGTCCGGCCAGTGGTCGAAGGCCGGTCTTGGTCATCATCAGGCTCAATAGTTTCAGCAGCAGCAGTAGCCTTTTCAATCTCGTTGATCGCTGCATCCACCAACACCTGAAAACTCTTGATGAACTCGCGACCGGCCGTCGAGCCGTGTTCCTTGAAACCCTCCGGCAGCAGTGCTTCCAACGCCTTGCCCGTTTCTTCCAGGGCGCGACGCTGGTGGTAGATGAATGCTTCCAGCGGTGTCTTCGGTGATTCGTCGGTAACAGGTTCGGGAGCCGGTGTTTCGACCGGATTCTCGTTTACAGGTTCGGTTTCGACGGTTTTCTTCGGCATTACAATGAACTCCTCACTAGGTCTGCTTACTTCTACTATACGTTCAATCCACAGCAGAAGTTGCGAAATCTTTCTCTACCTTACGCTGGCTCATCCAGCAGGTGTTCTTCCAGAAAGTCGCTGACCATGTTCATCCACTTGATGCTGTTTTCACGCCGTGTTGCTCCATGACCTTCCTGTGGATCAACATAGTAGGTCACTTGGCCGCCGCGCGCCCGGATGCGCTCGACCATTTGGTCACTTTCGGCCTGTATCACTCGTGGATCATTTGCCCCTTGGATGACCAGCATTGGCACACGAATCTGGTCAACATAGGTAATCGGCGAACGTTCGATTAACATCTCGCGGTCTTCCTCAGCGTCACCGACCCACTGTTTCATGATCCGCCTCCAGAAGGGCGGAACTGAATTGACGAACGTCAGCAGGTTCGATGGCCCGACGATATCTACCCCAACCGCCCAATATTCAGGAAGGCGGCTGACCGCGCTCAGCGTGGCGAACCCGCCAAAGCTCCCACCGAACACCGCCAATCGACTGCTGTCCACCCAATCCAGACCGCGCAGATACTTCGCCGCATATTCGATGTCCTTTAATTCTGCGCCGCCCCAATCCCGGTGGATAAGCTTCTGATAGCTGATCCCGTAGCCAGTTGAGCCGCGGATATTCGGCGCCAATATACCAAAACGCCGGCTCAGTAAATACTGGTACAGCCCGTTGTAGGCATATGTTGGGCGTTCCTGGGCTTCCGGCCCACCGTGGATCGACACCATGACCGGGGCACGCCCCTGCGCTCCGCGTGGCCGGTACAGCCATGCCGGAATCATCCGGCCATCAAAGGTCGGGTAGTGGATCAGTTCCGGCTCGACCATCTCTGCCGGATCAATGCCACCCAACATGCTCTGGCCAAGCATCTGCAATTGTCCTGTCTCCAGGTCGAGTTCATACAGGCAACCTGCTGCCGTTGGCCGCCCCAAGATCAAACTAATTCGCTTGCCATCTGGCGAGACATCCATCGCGCTGATTACTCCCAGCGGCAGATCGGGCAGCTTCAGCGCCGCCCCTGTTTGCAGATCGCGTCCGTAGAGCTTTGAAGTACCATCCTCGTTGACGCCCCAGATCAGCGTCCGCCCATTGCGGGAAAGTGCCAACTGCTCGATGTCATGATCTGGTGTTTCCACCCACTGCCAGCTCCGGGAAGCGATCTCGTAGAACGCCAACCCGCTGAACTCACGCCCCTGATTTGTCACCAGGTAGAACCCACGACTGTTCGGCGACCACGGGCCGGGCAGGAAGATGATCTCGCCCTCGTGCGGCGTGGCATTGATCACCTCGCCGCTCGCTAACTCCACCAGCATCACATCCTGATCGGTATTGGACTTGTAGTTCACAATTTGAAGGTAACGCCCATCCGGTGACCACGCATTCGGGAAAAACAGCCCAGCGGAGGGAACCGGTCGGCGCAGTTCACCGCTCTGCATATCCCGCAGGACAACGTCCATATTGGCCGGATTAACATCATTGGCACAGTAAGCGATCCAGCGGCCATCCGGTGACCACGCATCGGGTGCGATGTTGTGCTGCGAGTCCATCTTCTGGGTGAGCGCTTCCGGCCAACCGCCACTCGCGCCCACCAGATACACCTGGTGCTGCTCGTCGGCATTCTGATCCACCTGGAGCAGCAGCGACTTCCCGTCCGGCGACCATGAAAGCTGATGAACGGTGTTATCGGTATAGCTGGTCAGTTGGAGCGGATACCCACCCCCAGAGGGAACTGTCCAAGCGTTGAACTGGCCGGTTGCGTTATGGATATGGGCAATGTGTTTGCCATCGGGTGAATAGGCAACAACGGTATAGTACAGCCGGGTTGAAGCGAACTGGCGGTAAACCGCTTTTCGAGGCATAGACATCCTCTCTACACACAAGCACGGTCGTTATAGCCTTATACGCACGCCACGCTGAATCGGCTCAGAGGTGAATGTCTCTTAATATCCTCGCTTCCGATCCACCACATTCAGCAGCGGTTTCTTCTCCAGGTAACGGTGTAGATTCTCCGCGAACAGGGCGGCAGCTTTCTCGTGGTAGTGCAGGCTGTTACCCGCTACGTGCGGGCTGATGATTACGTTCTCCAGATTCCACAGCGGACTGGTCGAAGGCAGCGGTTCCTCTACAAATACATCCAAAGCTGCGCCACCGATCTTCCCTGACGAGAGCGCCGTAATCAGCGCGGCCTCATCCACCACTGCCCCGCGAGCAATGTTAATGAGGACAGCCGTCTTCTTCATTGCTTCCAGCACTGCTTCGGTGATGACAGGCGGCGCGCCATCGACCAGCGGTACCGTCACGACTACAAAGTCACACTCGGCTACCATCGAAGACACTGCCTCTGCCGGGTAGATGCGCTCCGGGATCACCGCTTCAGGATCACCCGTCCCCGGCTCGACATAGCTGTCCCGGTCTTCTAGGTGTTTGAGGTCGCGTTTGCAGGCTAGCACTTTCATCCCCAGCGCATTTGCCAAACGGGCAATCTCTCGGTTGATACTCCCGTATCCTACCAGGCCGAGTGTCTGCCCGCGCAGTTCTCGAGGAGCAAAAATCTTTGCAGCTTTCTCCGGCCATTCCGCCTTGGATTGAAGCTCCAGCATCTTGGGGATGCGATAGGCAAATGCCAACATCATCGCCAGCACATACTCAGACATCTGCGTGACGTGGATACCGCTGGCTGTCGTTATGTCCACATCCTCCGCCCGTAAGATCGGCTGCCGCACGGCATGATCAATCCCTGCTGTATGCAGTTGAATCCAGCGCAGCCGGGGAGCCTGTGCCGGATCAGGAAAGCGGTGTGCTGTGTAGACTACTTCCGCATTTTCCCAGGCCGAATCTGGCACATTCGGGTGATACCGCTCAATGTTCAGCCGCGGCGAAATCGCCCTCAGGCCGTCGAGAATCGCGTCCGAAAAGTCCATCGCCACAACAACGTTGATGGTGTCCTGAGTCATGCACTCGGTCCCTCCGTTTAGCTACCCAGAGATGATAAGGCGGCTGCATCCTACACGCAACAACCCGACAACGTCGTAGCGCCGTCGGGGTGGGCGTGTTATAACGAATGTTCATCTTTTAGGGGCAGCTTTGACCGGCTGCCCGCCAGACTCGGAGAAAACCAGTATGGGTTTAATGGACGGCAAAATTTCCCTGATTTTCGGGCTAGCGAACAAGAACTCGATTGCTTGGGGGATCGTCAAGAAGCTGCATCAGGAAGGCGCAACTATCCTGCTCAGCTACGCAGGCGAAATCATGGAAAAGCGTGTTTTCCCGCTGGCGCAGGAGATTGGCTGCGACTTTGTGGAACCCTGCGATGTCACCCGTGATGAAGACCTGGACGCCATCTTCGCCAAAGTTCGCGACCGCTACGGCCGGCTGGACACGCTAGTGCATTCGGTGGCTTTCGCCAACCGCGACGACCTGGGAGGACGCTTCGTCGATATTTCCCGCGACGGATTCAAACTTGCTCTCGATATCAGCGCCTACAGCTTGATTGCCATGACCAAACGCGCCGAACCACTGATGACCGACGGCGGCAGCATCATGAGCATGACCTACTACGCTGCCGAAAAGGTTATGCCCCGCTACCACGTCATGGCCGTGGCAAAGTCCGCGCTAGAAACCATCACCAAGTACCTCGCTAACGATGTCGGCCCAAAGGGCATTCGCGTCAACGCCATCAGTGCCGGCCCGATCAAGACGCTAGCGGCTGCCGGTGTCCCGGGCATCCGCGCCATGCTAAAGTATTCAGAAAAGACCTCGCCACTCCGCCGCCTAGTCTCCCAGGACGATGTGGGCGATACTGCCCTATATCTAGCTTCTGATCTCAGCCGGAATGTCACTGGCGAGATCATCTACGTAGACGCGGGCTACCACATCCTCGGTCTCACCGCCACCGAAGAGGAATTGGCCGAACTTTAACCCCTAGGCGTAGGGCGCTGAGATGAGCGCTCTACGCCTTGATCTTTGCTCGGGTTCAATTTGTCTGCAGTTCATGACCGCCGCCAGAACCGATCTCGATCTGCGAGCAAGCTTGGGTCTTTCGCGTTCAATTTGTCTGCAGTTCATGACCGCCGCCAGAACCATCCCACCACGACCAGCACCAACAGCGCCCCAACGAACGATACGATGATGTCGATATAGCGCAGTGTGATCCCACCAGCCAGCGCGCCGGGAACCTGGATTCCCAGGACGCTGAATAGGAATCCACCGACTAACGCGCCGACCAGCCCAACAACGATGCTGCCAGTCGCTCCCAAGCGGCGTCCACGGACCAGGAGGTTCGCGGCAAAACCTGCTGCCAGCCCGATAATCAGCCAGGTGATGATCTGTTCTGGCACGAAGGTAATTGTTACGGGATTGTCCATGACCGCAGACTCCTTTGCTTCATTGCAGCGATGAGCGGAGCAGCAGCGAGCGACCGCCTTCGGCCAGCGCCGCTGCAATCAGTGCCTTGAGCAGGTCAGGTACGATGAACGGAGCTACACCAGCAGCCCACACCTTGTCCCAATCTAGACCTACTACGAAGTGCAGCCCCAATACACCGAATAGATAAATGATGCCGACGCCCACAACTCCCGCTAGCCAGCGCTGCCAGACGCGCTTGGCTCCATGCTCGACTAGGAAACCCGCCGCGCCCGCTGCAAAGACGAATCCGACTAGATAACCTGCCGTCGGGCCGGCAAAGGCGGCCGCACCTAGTCCACGCGCATCCAACGGCGCACCTGCTGCAATCAACGCCACATAGACTGCCTGGCTCGCAAACCCGTCACGCGCTCCCAACACCAAACCAGCCAGCAGGACTGCCAACGGCTGCAAAGTAAACGGAACCGGGCCAATTTCGATGGTGATCCGTGCCGAAACAATGGTTAGAAGTGTGAAGACCGCGATCACCGCCAGCCGGTAGCTCAGACTCAAATCGCGCGTGCGGGAAAGGGTACGAAGCATGACTCGATCTCCTTATCACTGAACACGTTCTACCGCTGCCAAGGTGGCAGCTTGAACTCGATCCTTTCGGGTCGCTGCTCGTCATTCTACTGATTCCCGCAGCGACATCGCGTACAGGTCATAGCATACCGGTGAACCATTTGGCTTAGGATAGGGCAATCGACGCATTTTTCAGCGCCGATTGTCACCCATCGACAGCCGTTCTCAGTTCGTGCTGCCCGGCAGAGCTTCCACAATGACTTCTACCAGTTCAAATTCGGATTTGAACTTCTCACCATGCAGCGCATTTTGGTTTTTTTCCACCAGCGTGACCCGCGTACCCAGCGCAGGCAGGTCATAGCGCGTAATCCAACGACCGGTTCCCTGAGCGTTGCGGTAGACCACCAGGCGGCTGTTGGGATCGAGTCTGCGCACCTTGTCTTTGGCCTTGTTGAAGTTGAGTTTGCTGAGTTCCTTAAGCAGATTTTCGCGCTGCTGTGCGTTCAGATACCCCATCCGATGATTACTCCTCGACGTGTTCCGATCAAACGTCCCCTATTGTATAATCTCCTACGCATCTAGCCAAAGGGAAATCGATGCCGAACAGCTACACCGTCAGTGAACTGACGACCAGCATTCGCGAACTGCTGGAGACACAGGCGTTCCTGCAAGACCTATGGGTGCAAGGCGAGGTCTCCAACATGAAGCGGGCTTCTTCTGGCCACTGGTACTTCACGCTCAAGGACAGCACTGCCCAGCTTAAATGCGTGATGTGGCGTTCCAGCGCCGAACGCCAGGGACTCCAACCACAGGATGGTGACGCGATCCTTGTCCACGGATCCGTCGGCGTCTACGAGCCGCAGGGCGTCTACCAGCTCTATGCGGACGCGGTGCGCCCGGTTGGCATGGGCGATCTCTACGCCCAGTTCGAGATGCTCAAGGCCAAACTCCAGGCTGAGGGATTGTTTGATCCTGGCCGCAAGCGGCCCATTCCGCTGTTCCCACACCAGATCGGCGTTGTGACCTCGGCAGAAGCCGCAGCTTTCCAGGACATCCAGAACGTGCTGCGGCGGCGCTTCCCGCTGGCGGAAGTGATCCTCAGCCCGACATTGGTGCAAGGGGCCGATGCGCCGCCGCAGATCGCTGCCGCCATCGAACGGCTCAACCGCTTCACTGAAGTCGATGTGATCCTGCTCTGCCGGGGCGGGGGCAGCCTGGAAGACCTGTGGGCCTTCAACGATGAACGGGTGGCGCGGGCCGTCGCAGCCAGCCGCATCCCCATCATCACCGGAGTTGGGCATGAAACTGACTTCACCATCGTCGATTACGTCTCCGATCTCCGCGCGCCGACGCCTTCTGCTGCCGCCGAGATTGCTACCCCCAACTGCGACGATCTCCGTGCCGATGTGCTGCGGCTAAGCAGCGGGCTGACCAGCCTAATCGAGCAGCGGTTAAGCGACAGCCGCGCCCAATTGACTGCGGCTCAACGCACGCTGCGCTTTGTCTCCCCAGCCGGCCGCATCCGCGATCTGCGCCAGCGCGTCGATGAACGTACTGCCCGGCTGGACGCAGCGCCACTGCGCCGGATCAACCTGCTCAAAGAGCGGCTGCACGGCCGGCTGGCTGCGCTGAACAGCGCCGATCCCCGCGCCATCCTCAAGCGCGGCTATGCTATCGTCAGCCGCAGCGCCGATGGCAAACGCCTCACCCGCGCCGCTGGAACCACGCCCGGCACAGCGCTCACCGTCCAGTTCCACGACGGTGAATTGAAAGCCCGCGTAGAAGATAAGGACAGCCATGAACGCTACCAGCGAACTCTCTTTTGAAGCGGCCTATGCCGAACTAGAGCAGATCATCGCCCAGTTGGAGTCCGGCGAACTCCCGCTGGAGGAGTCTGTAACCCTCTATGAACGCGGCCGCCAGTTAGCGGAGCGCTGCCAGGCCGCACTGGATCAGGCTGAGCTGCGCGTCAGCCAGCTAACCGGTGACGGCCGGGTCGAGCCGCTCTAATCCGCAATAACCCACATATCCCAAAATTGCGATAAACTTGGGATATGTGAGCTTACATATTCCAGGCGAACTGGCGTTTTCGGGTCAATTGGCCTGAGGTTTTAAGCGCCGCAGGAGCATCCCCAACACGGCACGAACTTCATCCAGCCGCAGCGCCAACGCTGCCCCGAAGAAAACCACCCCGCCGATTCCTATGCCGAGCATGGCCGTCACTGCTATGGGCAAGCCAGCCGCGATTTGCATGAACAGCCACAAGACCGTGCCCATCAACAGGGCGGCGGCTCCTGTCCGCAGCAAGCCCTCCAGCATGTAGGCGTCATTCAGACTGCCGATGCGCCGCCGCAGCAGCGTCCAGAGCGCCAATGCTTCCAGCAGGGTCGTCAGCGAATTTGCCAGCGCCAACCCGGCGAACGGCCCGCGAGTTAGGCTGGTTGGATCACCGATGAGCCGGATGAAGACCGCACTCAGGGCGATGTTCGAGACCAGCGAGATCACACCGACTATGACCGGCGTGCGGGTGTCCTCCAGCGCGTAGAAGGCGCGCGAGAGCACCTCCAAGCCGGCATGTCCGGCGATGCCCAGCGCGAAGAAGGCCAACGCCCAGGCCGTCGCAGTGGTATCTTGCGGCGTCCATTCACCCCGCTGGAAGAGGAGAGCGATCAGCGGCTCGCCGAGCAAGATCGCACCCACGGTCGCCGGCAGCGCCAGGAACAGCACCCCCCGGAGCGCGGTCGTCAAGCGGTCTTTGTAGCCCTCAAAGTTTTGAGCGGCTGCCAGGCCAGAAAGGGTCGGGAACAGGGCTGTGCCGACACTCTGGCCGACGATACCCAGAACAGTGAACATGAGCGTCCAGGCGATGGTCAGTACAGCCTGACTGCCGGTGAGCATCTGCGAGGCGAAGATGGTGTTGGCGATGAAGTTCAACTGAGCCACGCCCAGCCCCAAGACACGCGGCCCCATCATCACCAGCACATCGCGCACACCGGGCACATGGAAGTCCGGCAGGAAGCGAATAGGCAGCCAGCCCGCACCGGGCGATTCGCGGCGGAGGCGCAGCAACCCCGGAAGCTGGACACCCAGATGCAGCACAGCGCTCAACACCGCGCCCCAGGCCAGCCCATAGACATTGGCCGCGCCGACCTGGGCCGGACTGCCCGGCTGCGGCGGAACCCAGTAAGCCAGCAGCAGAGTCCCGATAATCAGCCCGATGCTGTTCATGCTGATGGCGAGCGCAGGCAGCAGAAAGTTATTGAAGCTTTGCAGGATACCCATCACCAACCCGCTGATACTGAAGATGAGCGGGGTGAGCATCATGATCTGGGTGAGGGAAACGGTGAGCGCCTGCACCTCCGGCGGGCGACCTGGCACGAGCAAAGCGGGGACGATCCACGGGGCAACCAGGACGACCAGCAGGGAGAGGGCAACCGCAGCCAGCGCCGAAAGCGTGATGGTGGCGCTAGCGAGCCGCCAGGCCCCGGCATGGTCTTCTGCGCGCAAGCTCCGGGCAAAGACTGGAATGAAGGACGACCCCAGCGCCCCACCGGCGACCAGCACGAAGATCAGTTCGGGGATGCGCTGGGCGGCGAAGAAAGCATCCAGGGCGCTGCCGGCACCGAAGGTCTGTGAGATCAGCGCGGTGCGGACGAGTCCTAAAACTCCGCTGGCAAGGAATCCCAGCAGGACAACGAGGGCAGCACGGACGATCTGGCGATTAGAGAGAACGGACATGGCTCCATTCTAAAGGCGGCGACGGCAAAAAGGCAATCTGCCAGAGATGCCACAAACCGCACGATATGCTGCAACTTTTGCAAAAGTTGCAACAGCAACTCGGTTTATTTGACCGCAGCAGCCTTGCATGTAAGGCCGGAACGGGCGCATATGATAAGAATGATAAGAATGAGAACAGGGATGTAATTCTCATATCGGCCCTCTGACCGGCGATGCAAGCCCAGGTTGAACATCTGTGCCATCCCAGCGTAGCACAAAATGGGGTGTTTAGGGTGACATTTTGTCTACTTTTGCGCCATAAAATCGGAGGGAAGAAGATTGAACCGGGAAGATTTAACCGCAAAGGACACAAAGAAAAGCACTACATCCCCAGATGAAACCCAATGCGATTTGAACCGCAATCCCCTAACGGGGAGGCTGCGCGCAGTCGCAAAGGACGCGGGGGTGTGAGGACGGACGGGCAGAAGCCCGTCCCTACTCCGGCGGGGGTGTGAGGATAGACGGGCAGAAGCCCGTCCCTACTTCTTCTTTTTCTTCTGCTGGCTGGCGCTCAGCTTATCCAGCGGGCTGTCTTTTTTCTTCTTCTTGTCCGCCCCTAACTGGCTCAACGCATCCTGGAGCTTGTCGTTGGCGCTCCCGCGGTCATCATCGTCTTTGTCACGCCCCTCTTTCTGCCCGACCATTCCAGCCAGCGCCTGGCCGATGCTGCCCTGGTTCGGCTTCTGCGGCTGTTGAGGCTGCGGCTGCTGCGGTTGAGTTCCTGGCGCACCGCCTAGAAGACCGCCAAACAGGTTCATCAGGTCGTCCATACCCATACCGCCGGCAGAGCCGCCCGCAGCACCGCCCAGCAGTCCGCCCAGCACGCTGCTCAGATCAGGCAGACCACCGCCCTGCCCCGGCTTGTTCGGCCCTGAGGCGCTGCCGAGCATATCCATCACGATGTTCATCAAGCCGCTCGCACCCCCTTGAGCGCCCTGACCACTGCCCGACCCGCCGCCGAGCATGCCCCCCAGAAGGCTACCGAGAAGATCACCGCCGCCCTGGCCGCCCGATCCGCCGCCCATGAGACTGCCGACCAACCCCATCAGATCGCCGGCGTCCAGGCCCGGTTGATTGCCTCCCTGGCTACCGCCGCCGAATGCGCCACCTAGGAGTCCACCTACCAGATCACCAACCAACCCACGCGATTCGTCCCCCTGGGGCGCAGCACCGCGCATCCCCGGTACAGGACCGCTGTCGCTGGCGGCTGACTGGCGCCGCTTCTCGATCTCGACCAGCGCCGCCATCACCTGCTGCGCTTCCTGGTCAGAAATGTTGTACTTCTGCTTGATCGCGTTCAAGACCTGCTGCTGATCCATAGATTCAATCCTCTCTTCTGCGGATTCATATTCAGATGGACGGTCTGGGCAGGCATCCCCTGCGGCAACCTGTCTGCGACAGCGGAGAATACCCACCCATAATCTTACGATAAATTACCAGTATCGACCACCCTGTAGGTCTCGCTGTCTGCTCTATTTTGAACAATTCCTACCCACTGAGCGTGATTTTGGTGCTTTACCTTTGCACTTTTGCGGTTACAATCTCTGCCATGACGCCCATCACAGCACAATCCCTACGCACCCTCGCCGAGCGCAAACAGCGCGACCTGCTCCAGGATAAGTCGCTCATTGCCCTTGCCCTGACTGGATCGCTGCCACGCGGGACTGTCTGGGAAGGGAGTGATCTGGATTTTTGGGGATTTTCAGCCGACGGGGAAGAAGACTTCCGCGACGGCGTCGAGGACGGCATCTACTGGGAGATCGACATCGCCCCAGCCGCCGCGCTGGAGATCACCATCGACGACGAGACCTGGCTGAACCCGCCCGCCTTCCATGACGGCGACAGCATCAGCCTGCTGGAAGCCCTGAGCGGATGCGAGATCATCCACGATCCTACGGGCCAGTTGGCACGCATCACTGCCGCTATTCAGTCGCGCTTAGCCGATCCTACCTGGATGCGCCGCCGTGCCGACCGCTTCCTCAGCTATGCTGCCGGCGCGCTGGATGCCCTCCACTTCGCCCCGCCCATCTCGGCTATCCTGCATGCCCGCGAGGCTGCTACTAACTACGCCATTGCTGCCTACTGGATGCGCCGGGGGTCACTCCTGACCAGCACGATCCGCATCCCCGAACGCCTCGCTGCCGCGCCGGAGATTCAGCGCCTCTACTGCGACATCTTCGCGCTGGACGGCCAGGCGGCTCTGGACGAATTCATGCGCGGCTTTGCCGGGCTTCCGGATGACCTGCGCGAGGAACTTCACAGTGATGTCTACAACGAAGCGCTGCCCGCGGCCCAGCGCGGCGCCGTTGATGGAGCGCTCCGCTACCTGCGCATGATGATGATGGAGCAGGCGCTCGAAGAAGGCCGCCTGGACGAGGTGACGCCGTGCTTGGGGCTGGATGCTGACCTCGCCGCCCAGCAGAGGCGCATCCTCGCCCAGTGCCGCCAGCTCCTTGCCCTTGTCCGGGCAGCCTGATGGCAGTTTTCATGGGCTACACGGAGATAAGGAGGAGAAGCGCGGCCTACATACAAACCATTTTCTGCGCAACCTATTTTATCTGACTGAGCGAACTACCTCCCTCGGCGCACGCCGAAGATGCGCGCCGCCCCACTCACCAGCCGCAGCGCCCGCCTCCAACTATCCGCCTCGGCGCCCATTGACCGGTCAGCGTGGTTGATGTCGTACTTCTCCACGAACATCTCTAGTTCGGCCTTGAGCGACCGCCACTTCTCTAGCTGAATCTGGAGCAGCAGGTCATGCCGTGAAGCATCCGGCGCGGCTTCCAGCGCCAGCCGGAAATGGGGCAAACACAGCCCTTCTGACTGTTCGAAAGCCGCCTTCATCTTGGCCTCGTGGATATAACCGGCCAGCGTTTGGATATGGCGCTGCTCCGCCCGCTCCATCGCCTCGCAGGCCATACACCGACCGGAAGGCTCCAAGCGGCCGGCGACTGTCTCTTCATTCCCCCGCAGCAGGCCCAACCGGGAGCTGATGATCCGGGGAGCTGCAGCCTGCTTGAGCAGTTCATCCAAGATTGCCGCGTGCAGGATGGCAATTCCCAACACCTGTGCCCCGTAATCCACCAGTTGGGCGCTGTGGACGGCGCACAGCCCGCGCGAAGCCCGCAGCGCTGCGTGCGTTTCGGACTCATTCACGTATTCGTAAAGCTGTGAATCCAGGAAGTGGGCTGTATCCCGCTCCACCAGCGTACAGATCACGCAGCCGGACTGCGGCAGTGTCTCAACCAAGTCATAGAAGTTCAGCGGCCGGTTCGCCATCTCAGGTCGACTCCCCCGGCGCTGCGGTTGGGTCTGTTCTGGCGCCTGTGGAGGCCACCAGCCCGTACCGCGCTGGATAGTCGGTGTTGTCGTTCAGCCCGGAGATTGCCAGCAGTAGAATTTCACCCGGCTTGAGGCTGAAGTCCCAGGCTCCACTGGTCAGCGCTGAAGCCGGGCTGATGAGCTGCCCTACCCGACTGCTGCTGATCGTGGTCGTATTCAACACCACAAACTGGAGCAGGAAGCGCTGCGTGACCTGGTTGGTAATCTGCTGCCAGCCGTTCAGCGTCCAACCCTGTACGCCCGCCTCGGCATCATCTAAGTAGCCAATTTCGGGGATCGCGATGTTATCGACAGCCAGCCCCCGGTCAGTCACATCCGAGGAACTGACCATGTCGAAGCGCACGATCACCGTCTTGCCAGCAAAACTGCTCAAGTCAATCGACTGCTTGACCCACACCGGATCAGGAATAAAGCGGCGGGTTGGATGCGCAGCGAGCGTCACCTCAACGCTGAAGAACTCTTCGCCGCGCTGGATGTACAAGTTGACCGTATCGCCCGGCTCAAAGTTGGAAAGGAAACCGATCAGATCAGGCTGTCCCTGCCAGACCTGTTCGTCAAACCCGGCGATGGTATCACCCACCTGCACTTTTGTGCCCACGAGCGGGCTGTCCTCACGAATGCTGGTGATGGTGATCCCGTCCAATCCCAGCCCGATGCCCAAGAATGGGAATGGACGCGGCGCTTCGGTGGAGCTGATTCCGCTGAGGCCTGGCCCATAGGCCAGCCCGTAGACATTATTGGCCGAAGCCATTGTAGGGGAAAGCAGCGTCCAGGTCTGGCCTCCGTCGGCTGAGGCGCTGACGTAACCGTAGTTCCAGCCATCGACCAGGATGTGCCAAGCATCGAAGGTCAGCGTTGCTGAAGTCACGCTGCTCAGGTCGAAGGTTCGGTACAGCGCAGTATTCTGGTTGATCTCGCTGCCGGACCAGTAGAAGTGGTTGTCTACCGGGCCGGGGATTGGCATCCGCGGCGTGGTCTCCGCTCCCTGAAACACGAGCGTGAAATCGACTCCCTCGGTCGTCGCCAAGCCCAGATAGGCCGTCCCGAACTGGTTGATGGCGAGGTCGCGAAGCTGGAAGTCGAACTGGTCGCGCACCAGCGAAGCGGCTGCGTTCAGTCCATCCGCTGCTGTTAGGTCAGTATAGGCATAGCGCCCGTCGCCGAGCGAGAAGTTCAGCACGTTGGCGAGCGCGAAATCGGCGAAAACATCGCGGGCAGTGATCGGGCTGCCGGTCACCAGATCAGTGAGACCGCGAGCTTGCAGCACCCGGTCGAGCGCGGAAATCCCTGCTCCGGGCTGGGCGAGCAGATCACGCATGGCCGGTTCGCCAAAGCGCTGGCGCACATATTCCAGGAACATCTGGCCCGCGCTGATTTCCGCGCTGGAGTTTGTGCGAATGAGCGATGTTTCTGGCGCTTGCAGGAACAGACGCACGTCATCGGCCGTCAGTTCGCGCTCCTGTATCTGGAACAGCAACGCCCAGGTGAGCGCTTCCCGCAGCCAGGCTGCCTGGCCGGGATTGTTGTAGAAGGTCAAGAGCTTGATGTACTCCCGCGCCAGGATGCTGACGTAAGCCGGGTCGTGCAGCGCCAGGCCAGGAGCTGCCGAGGTGTTCACCATGAGCATTTCGTGCTGGTTGGTGAAGCCTCCATTCACCCACTGCGCCGGGATGCTGTTTACCGGGTTGAAGAAGGCATTCCGGCTGGTACTCAAGTCGCGCGCAAAGAGGATGTAGAAGTGTGGGTCGTTGTCTACATCGGGCAGGCGAAGCTGCCGCAGCAAAGCCAGTTCGGCCACCGACTGCGGCACGACACTGATCCCAGCCCGGTTGTCGGCCAGCCGCAGCAGCGTGAAAAGGCTGTCCAAGCGGGCGGCTGTCTCGGCCAGCGCCTCCGCATTGAAGTCGATGCCTTCCTCGACCCAAATGTACACACCAGGGACAGCAGCGGCAAGCTGGGCAGTGATCTGGCTGGGTTGGGTCTGGTTGGCTTTGCTGACCCAGAACGGGGCGGTATCGCTGACCGCATAAACCGGGAACGGCTCTGGGATGGCCGCTTCATCATTGAAGCCCAAGAGACGCCGCGCTAAATCCTCCGGGTCACGCTCGGTCGAGTCCTGGGCAGATAACGGAGCCGCGGCCACCGCCAGCGCGATGAGAAGAACGGCAGCGAACAGTCGGGACCATCGGCGATTCATAAGCACATCCTGGGTCAAAGGGACACCTGCTATCAGTGTACGTGGGGATTGTGCCCCCGCCAACCTTTCTCATCAAGACCTAACTACCCAACACCCAACCATGCCAGAGTCAGGCAAGCTAAAAAGCAGGGATCAGAGCATGGTTGTTCGTGAACGCCTGTATACCGTTGAAGATCTCTGGACGCTGTCTCGCCAGGCGGAGTCTGCTGAACAGCGGCTTGAACTCAGCGAGGGAGAACTCGTCACCATGACGCCCGCGGGCGGCAAACATGGGGACATTACCCTAAAGGAAGAATTGCCGGATGGTGCAGTTGACCGACCGCCGCGAGCAGTTGGTCGCGGGTGGTGATCCCACGCATGGTGACGACCCAGTCGTGGAGCGACGGGCTGGCCCGGCGCAGGGCCAGCACCGCCGGCCCGATGGGATCGGCTCCGCCCGCGCCGGCTGTACCCCCGGCTTGATACCCCCCGTAGAAGGCGAAGAAGGCCTGGTTGAGCTTGCGGATCAGGTAGCCATTTTCGACGAACAACCTGCGCCGCTCTTCCATATAGGCTTCAGCTTCATCCACCTTTCCCGCCGCCAGCAACGCATCTACCTGCCGCCGAGTCGTATCCATCTCGCGGTTGAAGTCGAAAGGAACTGCCTGGGATGGAAACTGGAGCAGGACAGCCCGTCCGCCGCGAAACGCAGCCAAGTCAGGATAGAACTTTGCCAGCGCCAGCCGGCCGACCTCCTGACCGAAGAGCGCCGCTGTGGTTTCGTTGATGATGCGCGTCTCTCCGACAAAGCCATCACCGCTGAAATAGCTCAACCCCAGGGGGAAGAAGAACAAATAGTGATGCAACCACTCGTGGGCTATCGTGTCCAGCGCCACCGGGATTGAGGCCGTTTCCAGCACCATAGCTGGATAGAGCGCGATGCCGCCCAACGGCACGATCAGCGACGAGACATTCTGCTCGGCGTCGATGCGGGCTTCCAGCGCGGCCATCTGGTCAGTGCTCATCGGATTCAGGTTGATAGAGATATCGAAGCGGATTTGATCACGCGGGGAGACGACCAGCAGATTGGGAACGCGGGTAAAATGGGCAGAGACCGGCGGCAGAACCTGCCCCAAGTGGCCAAAGCCCTGCTCGACCAGCACTGCCGCGACATGCCCTTCCAAGATGCTTTCGACGAGCGGCTGCCGCGCAGCTAGATCAGCGCGGAGGGCGTCCCGCTGACTGCGCAACTCTGCGCTGGCTGCGAGCGGATCAGCTTGGGCGGGATCAGCGTAGATCGCGCTGATCTGCCCATCGAGCCGCTGCGCCTCGGCCAGATCGTTCATGTAGGCGCGGACCGTACTGCTGCGGACAGCTTCGCTCATAAAGGGATGTAGGCCGTAGAGCGTCTGCCCAGCTTTGGCCGCGACTGCGCCCAATTCCCAAGTCACATAGTCGAACTGAGTGTCTGAGACCAGAACCGCCACGGCATTCCAGCGCAGCCCGAGCGGGTAGCTGGAATACTGAAGCAGCGCCAGCATCACCGCCAGGCGGATGCCCCAAGCCAGCAGCCCACGCACCATGCGGAATAGCCAACGGATTGCCTTCACGCTCTAGCGGCTCCACCAAGCAGCCCAAGCCAGGCAGCCCCACCCGGCGATCAACGCAGCGCCACCGAACGGCGCGACCGCGCCCATGAACCCCAGATTGAAGATCGCCAGCAGATATAGACTGCCGGAAAACAGGAGGATTCCAGCGGTGAACAACATCCCAGCCAGCCGCGTAAAGCGCCCTGGCCAGCGTTCGGCGGCCCAGGCTGCGCCCAGCAGCGCCAGGGCATGGACCAACTGATAGTGCACGGCGGTCTGGTAGGTATCCAGCCGCCCGCTGGCTTCCAGCGCTGCCCGCAGCGTGTGGGTTCCGAACGCGCCGAGCGCCACCCCGAACATCCCGAACAGCGCGGCAGCAAAGACAAAACGACGGCTCATCATGCTTTTTCCTTCATGAACACCAGCCTCTGCCTGAAGATAGTAAGCGGGAGCGATGATCCGCGCAAAGTGGACTGACCGGCCTGCGGTATAATCCGCCGCACTATTCGAAACAACGTACAGCAGGGGCTTCATGTTCGCAGGCGTGGATATTGGCGGGACATTCACTGATCTGGTCAGTCTAGCGGATGGCCGGCTGACCGTCCATAAGCTGCTCAGCACCCCGGCTGATCCGGCTGAGGCGATGCTGACCGGGCTGGCGGCCATCTCCGGGGGGAATATCGAGGCATTGCGGCGCGTCTCCCACGGATCGACAGTAGCGACCAATGCTATCCTGGAACGCAAAGGCGCCAGAACCGCCCTACTGACCACCCAGGGTTTCCGCGACCTGCTGTTCACCGGGCGGCAGAACCGCCCGGAACTCTACGCACTTCAGCCCCAACTGCCGCCGCCGCTGATCCCACGCCGCTGGTGTTGGGAAATTCCCGAACGGCTGGATCACACGGGGGCGGTGCTGACCGCGCTGGATATGGACGGGCTGGACAGGGTGCTGGATGCGCTGGTCACCGAGGGCATTGAATCGGTGGCAGTGTGCCTGCTCTACAGCTATGTCAACCCGGCGCATGAGCAGGCTGTCCGCGACCGCATCCTGGAGCGCGGGCTGTTCCATCCCTGGCAGATCGCACTTTCGAGCGAGGTACTGCCTGAATTCCGCGAATATGAACGTGCGAGCACAGCCGCGCTGGATGCCTACGTGCGGCCAGTGATGAGCCGTTATCTCTCCCACCTGGAACGGCAGCTTCCTCCACAGACAACCTTCCGGATGATGAAATCTGACGGCGGGGTGATGAGCGCCGCCCGCGCCCGGCAGCAGGCCGTCCAGACCGCCTTGAGCGGCCCAGCCGCTGGGGTTATAGGCGCGTTCCATCTGGCGCGGCTGGCTGGATACGACCACATCCTGACGCTGGACATCGGCGGAACCTCGACTGATGTGGCGCTGTGTCCCGGAGGTCCGATCCGCCGACCGGACTCGGAGATCGACGGGCTGCCGCTGCGAATCCGCGTACTGGACATCGAGACTATCGGCGCGGGCGGCGGCTCGATTGCTCGGTTGGACGCAGGCGGGGCGCTGCGCGTTGGACCGGAAAGCGCTGGAGCCGCGCCGGGGCCAATCTGCTATGGACGCGGCGGGACGCAGGTGACAGTCAGCGATGCCAACGCGGTGCTTGGACGGCTCGATCCTGACCACTTCTTGGGCGGCGGGATGACGCTGGATGTGGATGCAGCCCGTTCGGCGGTGGGCGAACTGGCATCGGCGGCCGGGCTGAGTCTGGAAGGCATGGCGCAGGGGATCATCGATGTAGCAAATGCGAATATCGACCGGGCACTGCGGCGGGTTTCGGTGGCAAGGGGATACGACCCGCGCGACTTTACGCTGGTGGCCTTCGGCGGAGCCGGTGCGCTCCATGCCTGCGATGCAGCCGACCGGCTGCAAATCCCGCGCGTGCTGGTTCCGCGCTATCCGGGAGTGCTGTGCGCATTCGGACTGCTGGTGGCCGACGTGGCTCTAGAGATCAGCCGCTCAGTGCTGGGACTGCATACAGCGGAGACTCCGACGCGGCTGCGAGCCATTCTGGGCATACTCCAGCAGCAGGCCGAGGCGGATTTAACGGCTGAGGGAATCGCGCCGGAACAGCAGCTCTTCACGCCGCTTGTGGATATACGTTATCCAGGCCAAGCCTACGAACTCACCCTCCCCTTCAGCGATGACCTGCCCGGCGCGTTTCACGCAGCGCACCAGCGGGCTTATGGCTACGCGCTACCAGAGCGCCCCGTCGAGGTTGTCAACGTCCGGCTGCACGCAGTCGGATTGGTAGACAAACCCCATCTGGAAGCGGAGCCTCCGGCTATTGACGCCGACGCGAATGCGGCGCTGCTAGGCTCCAATGCGAGAGGGCTGGCGCTCTACGACCGTGAGCGGCTCCCTGTTGGATCAGCATTCAGCGGGCCGGCACTGCTGTTCCAGTACGACAGCACCGTGTATATCCCACCGCGCTGGTCGGGGCGGGTCGATGGTTACCGGAATCTCATCTTGGAGCGTACAACATCATGAGGAACAGTCGAATTCTGGCGAAGACACGCAGCGGCCAGCCCGCACGGCTGGCAATGTTGGGGCATTTCCTGCCGCCATTCGTGGCTTATGCCGCACATCTGGGCTTCGATGGGCTGTGGATCGACCTGGAACACCGCCCGTTCGACGACCGGGAACTGCAAGCGCTGCTGGCATTTTGTCACCTCTACGACATCGATGCCGTTGTTCGCACCCCCACGCGGGAGAAGGCGCGACTGTACCGCTACTTGGAAGACGGTGCGGCGGGTCTCATCATCCCGCATGTGAACGAGGTGCAGACAGTGCGCGATCTGGTGCAAGCGGTGAAGTTCCCACCGGTGGGAGATCGCGGGCTGGAGGGGCGCGGACTGGAGACCAACTTTGGGCTGGATATTCCCCAAACCCGCGACCCGCTACTCGACCACGCGCTGCGGGAGACCTTCTTAGTCGTGCAGATTGAGACACCGCAGGCGCTCGAACAGGCTGAAGCGATGGCCGATGTGCCGGGGCTGGACGGGCTGTATGTGGGGCCATCGGATCTGCGGGTGCGACTAGCACGCACCAGCGCAATGATGGGCATGACCGTCCCGGCGGCGATTGAGCGGGTAGGCAATTTGTGCCAGGCGCGGGGGCTGATGTGGGGATCACTGCCGGCCTCGGTGGAGGAACTGCGCCAACACGCCGAACTCGGCTCGAATTTCCTGGTGTGGGGCATTGACGCCCGCATCATTCAGGATGGGCTGAGCCGTGCTGCTGCCGATTTGGATGGGGTTTTGAAGTAGAATGCAGGTGCAGAAGTGAGGAGGCAGAGCGATGGCGATTCACTACGTACGGATCAAAGGGCGGATCAAGGACGGGAAGATTGAGGCAGAACTTCCTGAAAATGTACTGGACGGTGAGGTTGAGCTACTCGTCCAGACTGCTGATACGGTTACAGATGTTCCGAACTCGGAATGGGACAATCTTCCATGGACAGAAGCCGAGTTAGACGAACTTCTCAAACCGAATCCGATGACTCTGGGGGAACTGCTGGAGTCGGGGTTACTCGGCGGTTGGAAGGATCGTCCAATTGCAGACAGCCAGGAATTCATTGAACAGCAACGGCACGCTGAAGCCGAAAAGCGAGGAATATGGAAGCTTTCCTAGACAGCGCGATCCTAGTAGACCTCTACCGACTGCATCCGCCTGCGCTGGCCTGGTCAAAGGCGAACATGCATCGAAGAATGGGGATCACATCGATAGAATGGTTGGAGATGATGGGGGGTGCGCAGGACAAACCCGACCAACGCGCGGTGATGCGCTTTCTAACCACTTTTGAACTCATCTGCTTAATCGAAACAGACCAACTCTGGGCAATGAAGCAATATCAGATTTTCCGTCTCAGCCACGGTGTAGGTATGAACGACTGTCTAATTGCTGCCCCGGCACAGCGGTTAGGCATGCCGCTGTACACCAGGAACTCAGCCCGCTCTTGGGCGATCTGGCGGTGACGGCTTATGGATGAAGCGCAGAAGGTGGATGCAATTTCGCTGGAGGTATTCAAGAACCTGTTCGCCTCGACCGCGGAGGAGATGGGGCTGACGCTCCAACGGGCCAGCTTCAGCCCGAACATCCGGGAGCGGCTGGACTTTAGCTGCGCGGTGTTTGACGCGCAGGGATGGATGGTGGCGCAGGCGGCGCATATTCCGGTGCATTTGGGCAGCATGCCGGCTTCGGTCGAGGCAGCGCTGCGGGATTTCCCGACGCTCGAACCGGGAGACGTGGTCATCCTGAACGATCCCTATCACGGGGGAACCCACCTGCCCGACATCACGATGGTATCGCCGGTGTTCATCGATGGGGTGCTGCGGTTCTTCGCAGCCAGCCGGGCACACCACGCCGACGTGGGTGGTATGTCTCCAGGATCGCTGCCGCTCAGCACGGAACTCTACCAGGAAGGCATCATCATCCCGCCGGTTAAGCTGATTGCAGGGGGGAAGCGGAATGACGGGGTGCTGGCGCTAATCACAGCCAACAGCCGCGCCCCAGAAGAGCGGCTCGGCGACCTGGAAGCGCAGTTGGCGGCCCAGCGGGTGGGTGAGCGGCGACTGTTGGGACTGGCCGCGGAACACGGCATCGAGCGGATGCTCGACCATGCCGAGGCACTGTTGGCGTATTCACAGCGGATGACCGAAGCGGTGATTGAGGCGATCCCAGACGGGGTCTACCGGTTCGAGGATGCTTTGGAAGGGGATGGGCAGCAAGAGTTCCCGATCCCGATCCGGGCGGCGGTGGCGGTGCAGGGAAAGCGGATGCACGTCGATTTCAGCGGGAGCGCCGCGCAGGTAAGCGGGAACGTGAACGCGGTCGAGGCCATCGTCCGGTCGGCGGTCTGGTACTGCGTGCGTTTGCTGGCCGAGGATGATGTCCCGGTGAATCACGGCTGCTTTGCCCCGGTGGCGGTGAGCGTCCCGGCACGGAGCCTGCTCGACCCGGCCTTTCCCGCGGCGGTGGCGGTGGGCAATACCGAAACAGGGCAGCGGATCGTGGATGTGGTGCTGGGGGCGCTGGCCCAGGCGCTGCCCGGAAAAATCCCGGCGGCCAGCCAGGGGTCGATGAACAACCTGACAGTGGGCGGGCCGCAGGGCGAAGGCGCCTTCGTCTACTACGAGACGATTGGCGGGGGGCACGGGGGCGGGCCGCGGGGCGCAGGACTGAGCGGGCGGCACAGCCACATGACCAACACGCGGAACACGCCGGTCGAGGCGCTGGAATACGCGCTGCCGCTGCGGGTGCTGGAGTACGGCCTGCGGGACGATTCGGGCGGGGCGGGGCTGCATCCCGGCGGGGCGGGCATCCGGCGGGTGTACGAGTTCCGGGTTCCGGCCACGGTGACGGTGAACAGCGAGCGGCGGCGGCACGGGCCGTATGGCCTCCAGGGTGGGGAACCAGGGCGGCCGGGAGCGAACCAGCTCATCCGGTCGGATGGGCGGCGCGAAACCTTCGGCGGGAAGTTTACCACGGCTGTGCAGCCGGGGGATGTACTGGTGATCGAAACTCCCGGTGGAGGTGGCTGGGGCAGGCGGGAAGCGGTATAGTCCGGCGGGTTTTTAAGTGCGGGGAGGAGACCACTCATGGACGAGGTCGATCTGAGGGAGCAGGTGGAGGACTTGGGGGGCATCTGGATCATCCGGGGCGGGGGACAGAAACGGCAATGGAACGGAATCCAGTACAAGCAGGGACTTTCCGGGAAGAACGTCGGCGCAAAGGGGCTGTCGATGAATGTGGCGATGATTCCGCCGGGAGCGGTGGCGAAGGCGCACATTCACGTGGACTTTGAGGTGATGCTGTACATCCTCCAGGGGCGGGTGCGGCATGAATACGGGCCGGGCTGCCGGAAGGTGGTGGAGAATGAAGCGGGGGACTTCATCTACATCGAGCCGGGAGTTCCGCACGAAGTCTTCAACTGCTCGGAGACGGAGCCGGTGATCGCCATCGTGGCGCGGTCGAGCGCGGACGAATGGGACCAGATCATCCCCTACGACCGGAACAGCGAGTAGGGGCGGTGGCCCGCAACCTAAAAAATTAGCCAACAAACAACTGAAGTATAATTTTTGCAATGAATATTGCAACTGTGGCAAGTTTTGCAACTGCACTTGGTGGCACATCCGATAAGTTCAGATAACGTCTCAGAACCTCACCCCCCAGCCCCCTCTCCATCGCAATGGCTAAGCGAAGCGAAGCGGGGTGAGGTCAAACCAAGTGGTGCTGGCTTGCCGGATGAACCACTTGGTTTGATTCGGCGATATTAGCCTTGCATGCAAGGCGGCAGACGAGTGGATATGATAAGAATGATAAGAATGAGAATGTGAGAATATGAGAATCGGGTGCCCTCACCCCTGCCCCCTCTCTCAAACGTTCGCCGCGCTCACTGGGAGAGGGGAAGCTAACCGGACACCAAAAATGGCGTTCCTACGACCATTCCTACGATAGCACAAAATGGGGCGTTTGGGGTGACATTTTGTCTACTCTTTGGCATAAAATACGATATAATAAGATCGAAGAGCGGAAATATTTCACTGCAAAGGTGGCCCTACCCTCTGGCTGAACCTCACCCCCTGGCCCATTTTTCAAACATGGGGAGGGGGAAGGATGGCAGTTTTTTGTTTCGATGGGGCGGAATGGGGGTATAGTGGAGGTGGCGATTCATAGGGGGAGCCATGATGCAGGACAGCTTCGCTTTCATCATTCACCCGATCCAGATCAAGAAAGATGTGCAGCGGAAGTTCCCGCTGCTGGGCAAAATCCTCACTGAGCGGCAGATCAACTTCTTCTCGCGCTTTTTCCCACCGGTGTACCTTTCGGAAGTCGAAGGCATTGTCTCTGCTGAGACGGGGCGGGAGCTGAAAGGCTGGCTGATCGCCTGCCCGTTCACGCCGCCGACGATGCTGTCGGTTCCGGTGGAGGTGGCCTACAAGAAGATTGTGGCGTGCGGGCGCATGGCCGAGGAACTGGGGGCGCGGATGCTGGGGCTAGGGGCGTATACCTCGGTGGTCGGTGATGCGGGGAAAACCATCGCCGAACGGCTGGACGTGCCCGTGACAACCGGGGACAGCTACACGGTGTTCATGGCCGTGGAGGCGCTGCGGGAGGCGGCACGGGTGATGGGCATTGATCTGCACCAGGCGACGGCGGCGGTGGTCGGAGCGACCGGGACGATAGGCAAGACGTGCGCGCTGATGCTGGCGCGGGAGGCGGGCCAGCTGATTTTGGTGGGGCGGCGGACGGACGCGCTCGAAGCGGTGCGGGAACAGTGCGAAGGCCGGGGGGCACAAGTCAGCATCAGCACGCAGATGAGCGCGATCTACGAGGCTGATCTGATCCTGACCGTCACGAGCGCGGTGCATGAGGTGATCTACCCGCAGCACCTGAAGCCGGGGTCGGTGGTCTGCGACGTGGCACGGCCACGGGATGTCTCGCGGCTGGTGGCGGCGGAGCGGGATGATGTCCTGGTGATCGAGGGTGGGATGATCGAAGTACCGGGGCCGGTGGACTTCCACTTCAACTTTGGATTTCCGCCGCGCATGGCGTATGCGTGCATGGCGGAGACGATGGCGCTGGCGCTGGAAGGGCGCTACGAAGACTACACCATCGGGAAGGACGTCAGCGAAGCGCAGGCGGTGGAGATTGGGGAGATTGCGGCGCGGCACGGCTTCCGGCTGGCGGGGTTCCGCAGCTTTGAGGCGGAGGTGACGCCAGAGCAGATCACGCAGGTGCGGGAGAATGCGGAGAGAAGGCAGAAGACATTCTAACCGCAATCCCCTAACGGGGAGGCTGGACACAGACGCAAAGGACGCCAAGCTGACATAATAGAGGAAGAATCTCAACCTCTGGAGAAGGGATTCGGAGGTAGGATGAAGAGAGGATCAACGGCGGGTTAGGGTTAGAAGACTCCAACCGAGGGGTGCGCGGCACGGCTGGCGCTGGCCTTTATTCGCCAGTATGATACAGGTTAGGACAGGTATCCCATCTTGTGATCGATTGAGCGGGGGCACGTATGAGCAAGGGTCGTATCCTGGTGGTCGAAGACGACTCCGATATCGCCAACATGTTGAAGATCTATTTTGCCGGGCAGCAGTATGAAGTGCAGGTGGCGCCACGCGGGGGCGATGCGATGGCGCTGACCCGGAAGCAGCTTCCGGAACTGATTATCTTGGACATTATGCTACCGGACATGAATGGGTATGATGTGTGCCGCCAGCTCCGTACTACCAGCCGCACCAGCCACATTCCGATCATCTTCTTGACGCAGAAAGACGAACGCAGCGACAAGATCGCTGGATTGGAATTGGGCGCGGACGATTACATCACCAAACCGTTCGACATTGAAGAACTCAAGCTGCGGGTGCAGAACGCCATCAGCGCGGCGCGGCGCACGACCAACACTGATCCGAAGTCGGGCCTGCCGACCGGGCGGCTGATCGAAGACCATCTGCGCGGGCTGATGCGCTCGGAAATGCCGTGGTCGTATATCGATATGAAGATCAACGGGCTGGACGCCTTCAGCGAGGTGTACGGGTTCGTGGCGGCAGATGAAGTGCTGCGGTTCATGGCGCTGATGATGAGCGAGGTGGTGGAAGAATTCGGGACGGTCGAAGACTTCATGGGGCATCCAGGGCGGGATAACTTCGTGATTATCACGCACTCGGCAGACGCGGAGATGGTCAAGACGCGGCTGGTGGAACGCTTCGATGAAGAGGTTAAGCAGCATTATTCGTTCATCGACCGGGAACGGGGCTACATCCTGGTGCCGGACAGCGTGAACGGCGAGCGGCAGGAGCCGCTGATGACTCTATCGGCCGGGTCGGTATCAACGGCGCAGTACCAATTTTCGGACATCCGCGAGGTGACCGAACTGGCGGCAGAAGACCGCCGGCGCGGCGCGAGCGGAGACGCACCGCCGCCGATTTTGACGGCATGGTAGCGGGATGGCGGACAGGCAGGTGGCAATACGAAAAGGGCTGAACCACCGAGATGCCAAGAACGCCACGTTCAGGGCGGGAAACGGCTTGATGGGCGTCACCCGATTATGTTGAAGTCGATGAAGGCACATTATCCGGTCTGTCCGGGCCAGAGGGGGCGTGGGCAGACCGTTTCGCTTCTGATCTGTCCAGAGTGAACAGGTAAAGCGGTATGGGATTGGGATTTCTTCTCTTCCTGGGTGGATTGGCTATCATCGCTGGGATGTATTTCTGGACCCGGCAGCGGCAGTCCTTTGGGTATATCCCTGCAGATGAGCAGGAGTACCTTTCCAAAGTGCCGCACGCCACGCATGCGGACGCGGTGCTGGTCTCACGCGAGCACGGGCAGTTGGTCTTCGCCAACGAGAAGGCACAGCGCTGGCTGGGTTTGAGCAGCGGCGCTCCGAACCTGGAGGTGGTGGCGGCGCAGGCGCAGCCGGTGGACAGCTTCCTGGAACTGTTCGCGGTAGACCGGCAGGTCTCGTTCCAGCTAGGGCCGCGGTGGGTGGAGGCGTCGTCGCACACGATC
Source organism: Anaerolineae bacterium (assembly GCA_034431625.1). Taxonomy (GTDB): domain Bacteria; phylum Chloroflexota; class Anaerolineae; order Aggregatilineales; family Phototrophicaceae; genus CFX2. Next base: position 76,263 of record DAOUCY010000012.1, read on the forward strand.
CCGAACGGCGGGGACACACGCACGGTGGTGGTGATGCGCGAAATCAGCGCCAACACGGCGCACCCCGGGGCGCTCGATCTGTCGCTGGCGATGCGGATCATCAACGAGATCGGGGAGACGACCAATCCGAGCCTGGGGATGCAGCAGGTATACCAAGCCCTGCTGACGATCATCATGAAGGCGGTTCCGGCCAGCGCGGGCGAAATCTGCATCTGGGACAGCGGGCTGCGACAGCTTGCACCGCTAGGCTGGGTGGGGGACGCGCCGTATCTGATCAAGCTCCAGGAGCAGGGCGGCATCTACAAGCTGGGCGAAGGCATCACCGGATGGATCGCGCAGGAGCGGAAAGCGGTGCTGGTGAGCAGCACGCTGGAACCGACGGCAGTGCAGCCGAAGCTGCCGGGATTCTATTCCAGCTTCGTTGGCGTGCCGCTGATCCTGGGCGACCGGTTCATCGGGACGCTGGAACTGGCACACCGGCAGCCAGATGTATTCACGCAGTCGCACCTGGCGCTGCTCCAGGCGATCAGCAAGCAGGTAGCCACCTCGATCTACAACACGGAACTATATGCCGCGCAGGCGCAGCGCATCCAGGATATGTCCAGCGTGGGCGACCTGCTGCGATCCGAACGCGCCGGGGACACCCGCGCGCTGTACCGGGCACTGAACGAACGGGTGGCGCGGATTCTCTCGGTGAGCGCGGTGGGGGTGCTGATCTACGACGAAAACCGCAAGGCTTTGATCCCGGAGGTTCCATTCTACGGCCTGCCGGACCAACTGGCACAGAGCTGTGTGATCGCCCTGCCAGCAGACAGCCCGCAGCGAGACATCTACGAGCGGCAGGATTATTGGGTGAGCAATGATGTCGCCGAGGACGATCTGATCGACGCGCTGGGGCTGAGTTCGATCTTCAGCGTGGCAGGTATCAAGAATCTGGCGCTGCTGCCGCTGCAAATCGGCACGCAGCGGATCGGAATGATGCTGATTGGGAATAAGAAAGCGGCGGGCGGGTTTTCGTCGCAGGACATTCGTGAGATGAATCTGCTGGCGGCCCAGTCGGCGGTGGTGGTCGAAAACCAGCGGCTGCACCAATTGGAGCAGCGGCGCGACTCGGAACTGACGGGACTGCAAGAGATCACCCACGCCATCGGGTCGCTGAACCGGGAAGAGGCGTTCTACTCGACGATCAACCAGCGGATCGCCGCGCAGATGGGCGTGGCGATGTGCGGCATCCTGATCTATGAGGAGCGCGAACACAGGCTCGTGCCGCGCCTGCCGTTCTATGGGGCGGCTGATGAGGCTATGCGCAACTACAGCATCGACATTGAGCCGGGCAGCCCGCTGGCGTCGATCTGGGAGGATATGGACTTCTGGTATACCAACCGGGTGAGTTCGGATGCGGTGGTATACGCGGCTGGGCTGGCCGAGTTCGCGGCGCAGTTGGGCGTGCAGAAGACGCTCATGGCGGTCTTGGCGGCCGGCGGCCGGCGGTTGGGCGTGGTGCAGGTTTCCAACAAGCTCAACGGGGAAGACTTCACCGACAAGGACGCGCGGCTGCTGCTAATCTTCGGGGCGCAGGTGGCGGCGATGATCGAGAATGCGCGGCTATACCGCGATATGCAGCGCAGCGCTGAAGAAGCAACTAGTCTGCGGCAGGTCGCCGAACTGGCGGGTTCGATTCTCACCCCAGACGAACCGATGACACCGGTGCTGCACGAGATCAGCTCTTTGATGCGCAGCCCGATTGTGTTCCTGAACGTGCTCGACCAGCAGACAGGCAGCCTGACGACGTTCCCGCGGTATGTCTACGGCGCGGAACTGGCTGAGCCGGTCATTTACGACATTTTCAGCAAGCACTTTGAGCAGAGCGTGGCGCTTTCCCACCAGGAATTCTTCAGCAACGATCTGCTGAATGACCCGCGCCTGCTGGAGACCTACCGGGCAACGGCGGTGAAGTTCAAACTCCGCAGCGCGGTCGTGGTTCCGCTGATGGTGGGTGATCGCAGCCTGGGCGAATTGGGGGTTGCCAACCGACAGGCTCCTTACACTGAAGCGGATGTTGAAACGCTGTCGGCCATCGCTGCGCAGATCGGCGCGACGGTGGAACGGCTGCGCCTCTACGAAGCGGCGGGCGAGAACCTGAACCGGCGCCTGCTGGAGCTGGACGCGATCTCGCAGATCAGCAACCGGCTGGCGGAGACGCTGGACATCGACCAAGTGCTGGACACGATCCGCGAGGAAGCTGCACGCGCTACGCGCGCCGACGGCAGCACCATCGCGCTGCTGAAGCCGGCGATTGAATGGGAGATCGCCAATGAACCCGAACTGCGCAAACGGTTGGGAAACGCGGATATCCTGACGGACCTGACGGACATCGAACGGGAAGCCGTCAACCGGGGGGCACACCCACTGCTCGTAACGGATTATCTAACTTCGGCGTTCCGCCCGATGCCGAACGAGGCACGGTCGGCGGTCGCTATCGCATTCCTGTACGAAGACCACATCGTCGGGGTGATCCACCTGTATCACAAGCGGCCGAACAACTTCGATGAACGGGCGGCGGCCTTCCTGCTGACGTTGGGCGCAAAGGCGTCGCTGGGCTACGGCAACTACATCCGCTACCAAGAACAGGTAGATCGGAGCGTCCGGCTGCGCCAGCGCGTCGAGCAGTTGAACCAGATTTTCGAGCTGGGGCGCCTGCTCCAGGGCAACAACGACCCGGTGAGCGTGATGGAAGAAATCCTGGACAGCATCCAGGAGGCGGTGGGGTTCGACCTGGGCGTGGTGCTGCTGCTGGACGACGAAGCCAGCCAGCCCACACTGCGGCGGATGGCCCAGACCGGGATGCCGCTGGATGCGTTCCAGAAGAGCCAGACACACACGCTGACGGTCAGCCAGGCGCGGACGTTGTTCCAGGAGAACTACCGCATCAGCGAGTCTTACTTCTACCCAGCGGAACAGAAAGCGAACTGGCCGTCTGTACCGCTGGAGGCGCTGCGGATTGAGTTCCCCGGCAAGCGCGCGCCGGCTGAAGGGAGCGGCCCGCGTCAGTGGCGGGAGGGTGATCTGCTGCTGCTGCCGCTGGAGTCCTCCGACGGAGTCCTGGAAGGGATTATCAGCTTGGACCTGCCGCGCGATGGTCAACGGCCAGACCGCGGGACGATGGAAGTGCTGGAAATCTTCGCACACGAAGCCGAAGCAACCATCGAGAATATTCGGCTGTATCTTTCCAGCGTGGAGAACGCCGAACAGGAAGCCAGCCTGAGCGAGATGATGCAGAACGCTTCGGCTTCGCTGGATGCGGTCCAAGTGGTGGAAGCGGTGGCGAAGGATACGCTGCGGCTGATTCCGTTCGACCGGATGACGGCGGCGCTGCTCGACGCTGAAAACCAGGGGTTTGATGTCATCACGGTGCACATCCAGATGGATGGTTCGCCGGTGGCACAGACTGAACACCGGACGATGCTATTGGGAACGGCACTCGGCCAGGTGATGGTAGATGGTCAAGAGAAGCTGTTCCGGACAGGGACGCCTGATGGCGGCGCGTTTGAAGATGTGAAGAGGTGGCAGGCCGCGGGAGAACAGGTGACGCTGATCCTGCCGCTGAACGTCGGCACAACGCGGGTTGGGGCGCTGCACCTGGGCAGCAGCCGGTCTGAAACGCTGGGGCAGGACGAATACCGACCGCTGCTGCGGCGCGTCGCCAACATCGCGAGCATCTCGGTGCAGAATGCGCGCCTGTTTGACCAAGCTATGCGCCTCCAGAACTTCAACGAGTCGGTGGTTGAGTCGATCCAGCAGGGCATCGTGGTGCTGGACAAGAGCGGGCGCATCCTCTCGGTGAATGACTTCATGGCCCAGCGCTACGGCTGGTCGCTGACCGACTCGATCCAGCGCAGCTTGTTCGACTACCGTCCCGAACTGGCGGACATCCTGCAAGAGGACCTGCAGTTGGTGCTGGAAATCGGGAAGCCGCGCGAGCGCATCTGGCAGATCGCCCGGACGGAAGATAACCAGCCGCAGAAGATGCTGGTCAGCAACTATTATCTCTATCCCCTGCGCGGGGCGGAAGACATCCGCGGGGCGGTGCTGCTGGTCGAAGATGTGACCGAGCGCGCTTTGCTAGAGCGCGACCTCGAAGCCCGCGCTAACCAACTGGGTGCGCTGACGGAAGTTTCCAGCCGGATCACGGCGTCGCTGAACCGCGATGAAGTCATCAACCTGGCGTTGGGCGAAATCGGGCGGGTGATCCAATTCGATACGATGACGCTGTGGACACGGCAGGGCAGCCGGGTGGCGCTGGAAGGGGCGGTCGGCTTCGAGATTGAAGGCACGACCGTGGTGAAAATTGCCTCACACGAGCGCATCCGCCTCGTGGTCGAGCGGGTAGCACCGTATTCGATCAACAACCTGCTGGGACTGGACCCGCTGCCGGGCGAAGACCAGGCCAAGAGTTGGCTGGGCGTGCCGCTGGTCAACCAGGGGCATGTGGTCGGCATGATCGCGCTGGCGAAGCGGGAAGCCGATTTCTACGACGAGCAGGATGAGCAGGCGGCCTTCGCCTTTGCGAACCAGGTGGCGGTGGCGCTGGAGAACGCCAACTTGTATTCGGAAGCGCGTCACCAGACGGACCGTTTGGCGGTGCTGAACCGCGTCTCGGTGTCGCTGGCGCAGTCGCTCGACAGCGAGAATATCTTGGAGATCGCGCTGAACGAGATCGCCCAAGCGATGCATGTATCGCAAGCGCGGGCACTGCTGTTCCAGGGGAGTATGCAGTTCGGCACGGTGGTGATGCAGGTTCCACGGGGGGACGCACCGCCAGATGAAATCGTCAACTTGCAGCAGAGCGCGGTGTTCCAGGAAATGCGGCGCACCGCCGCGCCGTTCATCATCGCCGATACCAGCCAACTGGATGAGAACAGCGCCATCCGCAAAGAGATGGATGCCCTGAAGGCACAGGCCTACGGGGTGATCCCGATGACGGTTTCCGGGCAGGTGATCGGGGCGTTCGATCTGCTGGTGACGGACGCACCGCGGCAGTTCACTGCTGAGCAGATCGACCTGAGCCTGATCATTGCCAACCAAGCGGCCATCGCCGTCCAGAACACCAACCTGCTGGAACAGACGCTCGTGCGCACGCGCGACCTGGAAACGCTGCTGGAAGCAGCCCAGGCGACCTCGCTGACGATGAACCTGGATGAGGCTTATCAGGGCGTGACGCAGCTCTTCCTCCAGGCGCTGGAAATGGACCAGTGTGCGCTGCTGATCTGGGACAACATCGAAAACAGTTTGACCGCGCCGATCAGCCTGAAGGTCGCGGGTGACTATGTTTCCGAACCGGTGGGGCCGTATGATCTGCGGCGCTACCCGGTCAAGCGGCGCTCGCTGGAAACGCTGGAGACGGTAGTCATCACGCTGGACCAGGCGGACGCTGACCCGACCGAAGTCGACGAACTGCGGGCCAGCGGCTACGCCATGCGGGTGTTGATCCCGCTCATGGTGCGCGACCAGGCGATTGGACTGGTGCAGGTACAGCGCGTTTCGCACAACCGCGAGTTCACTCATCGTGAAATCCGGCTGGCGCAGGCGCTCGGTTCGCAGGCGGCGATTGCCATCCAGAACGCACGGCTTTCGACGGAGACAGCCGATCTGGTAGAAGAGAGCTTCCTGGTGAACAACCTCAGCCAGGCCATCGGCGCGACGCTGAATATTGACGAGGCCATCGCGATTGTGCGCGACCAGATTCCGGGGGTGACCCAGGCTGAGCAGATGTACCTGGCGCTCTACGACGCTGATACGCAGATGATCTCCTTCCCGATGGCGGTCACGCGCGAGGGACAGACCTTCCACATTCCAGACCGGCCGCTGGGCAACGATGAGGTGTCGTATGTCATCCGCCACCGCCGCTCGCTATCGTTGGGCGGCGGGAACTGGAGTTCGGATGAAATGCGCCGCAACATGAAAATCAGCGACGGCGAAGGGAGCGCCCGGAGCTATCTGGGCGTGCCCATTGCGGCGGGCGACCAAGTGCTGGGTGTGCTGGGCGTGCGCGATATGCAAAACACCCGCGCCTTTGGGATCAACACCGAGCGACTGCTGACCACGATTGGAACACAGTTGGGCGCGGCCATCCAGAACGCCCGGCTGTTCAACCGGATCAGCCACTTTGCCGAAGAACTCAACCAGCGCGTCCAGGAACGCACCGAAGAACTCCAGCAGGAACGCGACCGGCTGGACACGCTCTACCAGATCACATCGGAACTGGCGCGGACGCTGGACATGGACCGGGTGCTGGACCGGGCGTTGGAGATGGTCGCGGATGCTGTCGAAGCGGACGAAGGGGTGATCATGCTGATCGACCCGCTGTCCGGCGAACTGACCACACGGGCGGCGCGGCTGGCCGCGGGCAGCGCGTATCCGAGTGAGCATCCGGCTGGGTCGCTGGCGGGCTGGCTAGTCGATCACCAGAAGCTACTCATCGCGCAAGACCTGCACGACGAACCGTACTGGGACCTCACCGCGCCGGGGGCGGCCCAGTGGCGCAGCGCGCTGGCGGTACTGCTGGAAACGAACGACGACCCGCAAGGTGTGATGGTGCTGCTCAACCGCCAGGTGAAGGCCTTCAGCGAGACGCAGCTCAAGCTAGTCATCGCGGCAGCGAACCAAGTCGCGGCGGCCATCAACAATGCCGACCTGTACCATCTGATCCGCGACCAAGCTGAACGGCTGGGGACGCTGGTGCGCTTGGAGCAGGAAGAAGCCGAGAAGAATTCTGCTATCGTCGAAGCTATCGCTGACGGCGTGCTGCTGGCCGACTCCGAGGGTGCGATCAAGCTATTCAACAGCGCCGCCGAGCGCATCCTGGAACTGCCGCGCGATCAGGTGATCGGGCAGGCGATGTTCCGGCTGACCGGACTGTTCGGCGGGACGGCAGCAAACTGGACGAAAGCTATCGCCAGCTGGATGCGTTCACCCAGCAACTACCAACCGGGCGACTACCAAGCCGAGACGATCAACATGGCCGGCAAGATGGTGCGGATCATCCTCTCGCCGGTGTACACGGGCGAACGCTTCATTGGAACGGTGGCGGTCTTCCGCGACATCACCAAAGAGATCGAGGCCGACCGGATCAAGAGTGAGTTCATCTCGAACGTGTCGCATGAACTGCGGACGCCGATGACGAGCATCAAGGGCTTTGCCGACCTGCTGCTGATGGGAGTGGCTGGGCCAATGCCGGAGGCGCAGCGCGGCTTCATCACGAAGATCAAAGCGAACAGCGAACGCCTGAGCCAGTTGGTCGACGACCTGCTGAATATCTCACGGCTGGATTCCGGCGCGGAACTCCAGTTCGAGATGATTGATGTGGGCGAGGTTGTGCGGAAATCGGTTGATTCCGTGCGCGACCAGCACCAACCGAACAGCAAAGACTTACAGGTGTTTGTGGATATCGCGCCTGATCTGCCGCAGATTGAGGCTGACCGCAAGCGGATCGAGCAGATTGTGACGAACATCGTCGATAACGCCTTCAACTACACGTATGAGGGTGGGCGAGTCGATGTACGCGCTGCGCCGGACCGGGACAAGCAGTCAGTGCTGATCTCAGTGGCGGATACCGGGATTGGCATCCCAGAGGAGTTCCAATCGCGGGTGTGGGATCGCTTTGCACGGTATGACAATCACGCGCTGGTGATGGATGTGCCTGGAACCGGGTTGGGCCTCTCAATTGTGAGAGAACTCGTCCTGATGCATAATGGAAATATCTGGTTCGAGTCTGAAATTGGCAAGGGCACGACCTTCTACATTCGCCTGCCGATTTACCAACCGACCGTAAGCTGAGGGCGCAATCCGCAGCCGGAAAAGGACATCGACAGTATGGCGAAGATTCTGATCGCCGAAGATGAACGTGACATCCGGGATTTGATCCAGTTCACGCTGGCGTTTGCTGGACATCAAGTCACGGCAGCAGCCAACGGGGCTGAGGCGGTTGAACTGGCGCCGAAGGTGATGCCGGACCTGATTATGATGGACGTGCGGATGCCCAAGATGACGGGTTATGAGGCCTGCCGCCAGATCAAAGAAATGGACGCGCTCAAGCACATCCCGGTGGTGTTCCTTTCGGCCAAAGGGCAGGACGAGGAAATCAAGACCGGCATGGAACTGGGCGCGACGGCGTACATCCTAAAGCCGTTTGCGCCGGAAGAATTGAACCAGAAAATCGGTGCGATCCTGCGGCAGAACGGGGTGGGATAACTGGTTCTGCCTGTCCTGCGTTTGTCGTAACGACTTCACGAACGGATGACCGTCAGCCACCATGAGCGCGATCAGCATCGACAACGAACTGGTTCACTACGAAGTCCTCGGACGTGGACGCCCGGTCATCCTCCTGCACAGTTGGGTCGGCTCGTGGCGGTACTGGGTTCCGACCATGCAGAACCTCCAACTGAAGTACCGCGTTTATGCGGTTGATCTGCACGGCTTCGGCGATACGAGCAAGAGCGGGCGCAAATACAGCCTGGACAACCAGGTGGATCTGCTGTCGGCCTTCATGAAGGCGATGGCGATTCCGAAAGCAGCTATCGTCGGTCACGGTCTAGGGGCGTGGGTGACGATCAAGTTCGCGCGGCTCTACCCCGACCAAGCTCCGCGCATCGTGTTGGTCAGCCCGCCTTTCTTCGATATGCCGGGACTGAACAAACGGGTGCGCCCAGGCCGGATGGCCGCCGTGCCGCACGAGAAAGCCATTTCCGCTGAGGCTTCCATCGAAGCCACGATCATGAATTCGACCATGCGGGCAGCTATGCTGGAACGGCTGCGCGCATCGAAGGGGAGCGACTCCAGCGATGACGGGTTGATTCCGGCGGAGCTGCTCCAGAACGCGGCCCAAGCCGCTCCGCGCTACAACCCGCTGTTCAGCATCCTAGGCCGCAGCTCACCGGAGGATGTCCTCCAGCGCTGTGTGAAACGCGGCAGCCCGTTTTACGAAAAATTGGCTGTTGATCTGCCGAAAACGGACCCGGATGCGATCCGGGCGTCCGCCAGCGAATATGACTGCGGGCGCGTGCTGGACGATGCTTGGCTGCTCCCGATGCTGACGCTGGTCATCCACGGCCAGAATGATGACCTAATCGAACCGCCGAGCGAGGCGGTCTGGGATTACATCACCTACCAGAAAGAAGATACCCTACTGCCGATCCCGCTGCCGGGTGTGGGGCACTTCCCGATGTTAGAATATGAGCGTTTCAACCGGCTGGTGACCGACTTTTTGGAAGCCGCCGACCTCAGCACACTGGAAATCAAAGAACAGTGGAAACGGCGAAGCCGCTGACTGCCTTCATTTTTGCCAATGGGGACGCCAATGACGGGCCGCTGGTTCGCCAGACGCTGGACGAACAGCCGGATGCTTGGGTAATTGCCGCTGACGGCGGGGCACGCCAAGCGCGCTACTTTGGCCGCACCGTGCAAACCCTCATAGGTGATCTGGACTCGATTGAGCCAGATGAGGCCCAGGCGCTGATCGCAGCCGGCGCCGAACTGCTGCAATCACCGGTTGAGAAAGACGAGACTGATCTGGAACTGGCGCTGCTGCTGGCTGCCCAGCGGGGCGCGGCGCGGATCCGCATCTTCTCGGCGCTGGGTGACCGCCTTGACCAGACGCTCGCGAATGTGTATCTGCTGGCGCTGCCTGCGCTGGCTGGGCGGGATGTCCGCATCGTCGCTGGCAAGCAGGAAGCCTGGCTGCTGCGCCCCGGCAAGCATACTCTAGCCGGCGCGCCGGGTGATACTGTGTCGCTGATCCCGCTGACAGGGGTTGTCCAGGGGGTCCGCACCGAGCGGCTCTACTACCCGCTGCGCGATGAAACACTGCGCTTCGGCCCGGCACGGGGCATCAGCAATGTGATGCAGGCCGAATCTGCGCAGGTGGAGATCGGTGAAGGGACGCTGCTGGCTGTGCATACCTTGGGCAGAGCCTGATTCTGGATCGCTGGATTAAGCCGGGATAGGCGAGCATGACGACTATCACTATCGAAAAATACGACTACAGCGGCCAATTCGTCCTAAGCTACACCGGCGAGGTGCTGGAACGGGGTGAAAGCTGGCTGTGTCTGCGGGCAGTCTTCGAGCGGGAGGACATCAACCTGGGATTCGTCACTTTCCGCAAAGGGGATGTCTTCATCGAATGGTTCTTCAGCGACCGCTGGTACAACATCTTTGAAATTCACGATCTCGACAGCGGTCGCATCAAAGGGTGGTACTGCAACGTCACCCGACCAGCGACTATCGAAGAGACGCGGATCGCTGCTGATGATCTGGAACTGGATGTGTTCGTGATGCCCAACGGGACGATCATCCTGCTGGACGAACAGGAATTCAGCGCGCTCGACCTGCCCGCCGATGAGCGCATGGCTGCGCTGTGGGCGATCCAGTCGCTGCGGCAGCAGGTTGCCGGCCAGGAAGGGCCGTTCCGCGCGATCCGGTAGGGGGCAGCTGACGGATCACCCCCTACGGGATTGACAGAAAGCCACGTACAGGCAGCTATTCCCGGTCGGGATGGATGAGCAGAACGGGCACTTTGACCCCTTCCATGACCTTGGCCGCTACGCTGCCGAAGAGGAAGCGGGCGATCCCGGTGCGGCCGTGGGTGCTCATCACCACCAGGTCGATATTTTCTTCGCGGACGTAATCGCAGATGGCGCTGGCGACGCCAGTCCCTTCGATCACCTGAGTCTTGACTTCAATCCCCTGGCTTTGCAGTTCACTGCTGAGGCTGTCCAGCGACTGCTGTGCGGCCTGGCGCAGTTCTTCAATCTGCCCCTCCTGCCCGGCCAGCACGATCTGGTCGGCAAATTCGGCGGTCGGTGGACGGAAGACGTGCAGCAGCACCAATTCGGAGCCGTTGGCGCGGGCAATGTCAACGGCGTGCGGGATGGCGCGCCGCGACCAACCGGAACCATCCAGCGGCACGAGGATTTTCTTGTAGCGACCTTCTCCGGGCATCGTTGGCCTCCATTCTGATGTGATCCTCACCCCCAGTCTCCTCCGCTCCGCAGAGAGGGGAAGTCATGCAGGCTCCTGGAAGTCCCTTTCGTATGCAACGAGGAAGGGATGCGGAGATGGGATCGATATGCGTCGTTCACCCATAACCTGATTCTACCCCTGACATGAGATTTCTGAGAGAAGGAGTTGCGGATGGCGGCCAAATTCGTATAATTCTGCGATGAAATCTACAGAAATCTACCAAAAACGACAGGTCATATGACACAATCGACCGAATCCAACCTTTCTGTTGGGCGCAACCTCAAGATCGGCTTGTTCCATCTCGGTTCAGGCATCGCCGATGTCATCACCACCGGCATCTGGAACCGCGTGATGATCAGCGACCTGGGTTACGCTGCGACGCCCGTCGGGCTGCTCGTCAGTCTGCGCTACTTCCTGGCTCCGCTCAGCGTCTGGGCCGGACGCATGTCCGACCAGCGGGTGATCGGCGGCTACCGGCGCTTGTTCTGGATTTGGCTGGGACGCGGCATGATGGTGATCAGCAGCATTCTGCTGGGCTGGATCACCGGTTTGCTGACGGCGGGAGGTGGAGCAGCCGGCATGGCCGGGCAAGACCTGCCCCACTGGATCGGCATCGGCGCCGCCCTGCTGATGTTCAGCATCGGTTCAGCCATCTCTGGCAGCACCTTCCTAGCGCTGATCTACGACCGGGCCCCGGAACACCAGCGCGGGCGAGCGATTGGCATCGTCTGGACGTTCCTGATGACCGGCTACGCTGTTGGCGGGTTCGCCCTATCGCGCCTGCTGCCTGCGCACGCCGAAGGCGAAGCGATCCAGTTCACGCCGGAGACCATCCTCAACCTGTTCGTCATTGCCGGGCTGATGATGGCTGGCATCTGGTTCGTCTCGCTGGTTGGGGAAGAACGCCGCGCCCAACCCGGCGAATCCGCCCGCGTGAGCGGCCAGCAGGAATACACCACCTCAGCCGTCACCGATCTCAAGCTGGCGCTCAGCCAGCGCCCGATGCGCTTCTTCATGATCTATCTGGCAGTGTCAATGTTCTTCGCCTTCTCGCAGGACTTGATCCTGGAGCCGTTTGGCGGGCAGGTCTTCGGCATGGATGCCAGCATCACTACCCGATTCACCGGCTACTGGGCATCGATGGCAATCGTCGGGACGCTAGCCTTCATTTTCCTGTCGCGCCGCTTCAAGTCGCTGACCAACACGGTGCTGTCCTATGGCGGGGCTGGTCTGCTGCTGCTGACCTTCGCCCTGTTTGCTTATGCGGCCTTCACCCAGCAGCGCCCGCTGGTGACTCCAGGTTTGATCCTGCTTGGACTGGGCCTGGGCATCTGGAACGTGGGTACGCTCGGGCTGATGATGGACATGAGTCCGGCGGGCCGTGCCGGGACATTCTTGGGATTCTGGACGCTGGTGGTGACGCTGGCGCGGGGCGGCGGGGTCGCCAGCGGCGGCATCCTCCGCGACGTGGGGTTGAGCCTGACAGGCAGCATCCCAGCGGCTTATGGGATTGTCTTCGCGTTAGGCGCTATCGGGCTGGGCCTGTCGATCTACGCGCTGCGGCAGGCCAACATCAAAGCCTACAAAGCGCAGCAGACTCAACCAGAAGCCACCGCTGTCCTTGCAGGGGCGATGGATTGACGGGACATCATTTCCCCGATACTCAGTCAGCCACCCCGCTGTATGAATTGGGGCGTTCGATTTGTGGGCAATTGACGGGATGAACCCGACTGGCAATGAGGCGAGGACCGCTACGCCCCCACTGGCCGGCAATTAGGATATACTCCCTCGGAAAAGAGGGAGTTTTCTTTTGCAGACAAGCGAGGCGACGATGACGACGCTGGTGGCAGTCGATCTGGGGAATGAATCCGGGCGGGTGATGCGGGTGGCTTTCGACGGCGGACGGATCAGCAGCAGCGAGGTCTACCGATTCTTGAACCAACCGGTGACCGTCACGGGGACGCTGTATTGGGACGTGCTGCGACTGTGGCATGAGATCGAGACCGGGCTGGGCAAGGCGCTGGTCGAGAAGATAGACGGGATCGGGGTGGATTCGTTCGGCGTAGACTTCGGCTTGCTGGATGCGCAGGGCAAGCTGATCGGCAACCCGGTGCATATGCGGGACAAGCGCACTGAGGGGATGATGGAGTGGGTGCTGGCGCGCGTTCCGCGGGCAACACTGTGGGAACGAAGCGGCGGAATCGGGTTCTACGTCATCAACACACTGTATCAATTGGCGGCAGTGCTGCGGGATGCGCCGTGGCAGTTGGAGGCAGCGCGGACGTTCCTGACGATGCCGAACCTGCTGAATTACTGGCTGACGGGGGAGAAACTTTCCGAGTTCACGCATACGACGACAACACAGTGCTATAACCCACTGGCGGGGGATTGGGACCGGCTGACGCTGGAGACCCTGGGCATCCCAACGGCGATATTCCCGGCGGTAGTGCATCCGGGGGAACGGATTGGGGACTACCGGGAGATTCCGGTCTACGCGGTGGCGAGCCACGATACCGCAAGCGCGGTGGTGGCCGTGCCGGCGGAGACGCCGCACTATGCGTATATCAGCAGCGGGACGTGGAGCCTATTCGGGGTGGAGACGCGCCAACCGCTGATCAACCCGGCAGCGATGGCAGCCAATTTGACCAGCGAGGGCGGCGCGTTCGGGACGTTCCGACCGCTGAAGATGGTAATGGGGATGTGGCTGGTGCAGCAGTGCCGGGCAGCCTGGGCGGCGCAGGGAATCGATACCGATTACGAACGTTTGCTGAAGCAGGCCGAGGCCGCCGCACCATTCCAATCATTCGTTGATCCGGATGATGCTGGGTTCTTCCCACCGGGGGATATGCCGGGGCGAGTGCGGGCGTGCTGCGAACGGACGAGGCAGACCATGCCGGAATCGGTGGGTGAGATGCTGCGGTGCGTGTTCGAGAGCTTGGCGCTGAAGTACCGGATGGTGGTTGAGCAGTTGGAAGCCGCCAGCGGCCAACCGGTCGAGGTGATCCACATCGTAGGGGGCGGCTCGCAGAATTCGCTGCTGTGCCAGATGGCGGCAGACGCGACTGGGCGACCGGTGCTGGCTGGACCGGTAGAGGCAACAGCGCTGGGTAACGGACTGGCGCAGCTCATCGCGCGGGGGGAGCTGGCCGATCTGAGCGAGGCGCGGGCGGTGGTGCGGGCGAGTCTGCCACCGGTGCGCTATGAGCCGCGGCGGGGAATGGGCTGGGAGGAAGCGTATGGGCGGTTTGTGGAATTGGTTGACAGATCATAGCTGATGGTTGATAGATCAATCCACGTTGGACAGCACCTTTGGATGAAATAGGGGGCTGATAAGGCAATTCTGCTGCGCGTGAAAGACTGGTTTTTGAGAAGGGAGCGGCAGTGCGTGCCGCTCCATATCATATAAGGAAGGGCTACCAAGAGATCAAGGCGGGTTCTTCGAGAACCTGGCGGAGGTCTTGGATGAACTGGGCGGCTTGGGCGCCATCGACGACGCGGTGGTCGGCGGAAAGCGTGATGGTCATGAAGGAGCGCAGCACGGGCTGGTCATGTTCATCCGGCACGAAGAGGCGCTGTGTCCGTCCCACGGCCAAGATGGCGACCTGGGGCGGATTGATAATGGCGGTGAAGCGGTCTACGCCGTACATGCCGAGGTTGCTGATGGTGAACGTGCCGTCAACCATGTCGGAGACTTTGAGGTTGCCGCTGCGGGCGCGGCCAGCCAGATCATCGACAGCAGCCTGAATATCCCGCAATGAGCGGCGCTCGGCATGGTGGATGACGGGCACGATCAAGCCCGCGTCCAAGGCGACGGCCATACCGATGTTGGCGGTCGGCCAGAGAGAGACTTCCTCGCCATCGATAGTCGCATTCAGCCAGGGGTGGCGCAGCAGCACCGAGGCGCAGACCTTGACTAGGAGCGCGGTGACCGAGAGCTTCTCGCTGCGGGCTTTGAGCCGGGCACGGAGCGCATCAATGGCGGTCGTTTCCACCTGGGCGTCAAAGAAGATGTGCGGGGCGGTCTGGAAGCTCTTCTGGAGGCGCAGGGCGATGGTACGGCGCATCCCTTCCAGCTTGACGCGGGTTGGCTCGTCGCTACTGACTACAGGCGGAGCGGCAGCGGGCGAGCTGAGCGGAGGAACTGCCTGAGGGGGTTGAAGCTGGGCGGCTTCGCGGACGGCCTGAACATCGTGCGCCTGGATGCGGCCGCGTGGGCCGGTTCCCCTGACAGCGTGCAGATCGATGCCATGCTGCTCGGCGATATGGCGGGCAGCGGGCGTAGCGCGGAGCTTGCCGGTTCTGGTTTCGCCAGCGGGAGCCGCCAGGACAGCCTCGACATCGCGGCGGGTAATGCGCTGATTGGGGCCTGTGCCTTTGACCTGGGACAGGTCGAGGTTGGCCGATTCGGCCAGGCGCTGAGCAACGGGAGTGATGGTCACACTAGCCGGAGCAGCAGCAGCGGGTGGGGTTGGGGCGGCTGGCGCCGGGGTTTGGGCAGGAGCCGCGCCGAGATCGGCGGGGCGGGCTTCGCCAGGGCGGAGCAGGTAGGCAATGACCTCGGTGACGGGGACGGTATCGCCTTGCTTGTAGCGCAGGCCAACAAGCGTGCCATCTTCCGGGGCTTCGACCTCCATATTGACTTTGTCGGTGGTGACTTCGCAGATGGGATCGCCTGCACGGACCGTGTCGCCATCGGCTTTGAGCCACTGGACGATATCGCAGGTTTCGAGGGTGAAGCCGAACTTGGGCATGATGATTGGGATGGGCATTGTGGGTTCCCTGCCTTAGTATTCGCCTTTTGCGAGCTTGCGGGCTTCGCGGACGATGTCCTCAACCTGTGGGACGGCGGCACGTTCCAGTTCACGGTTGTAAGGGATGGGAATATCCAGGCCAGCCAAGCGGCGCACCGGAGCTTCGAGATAGTCGAAGGCTTCGCTGGAGGCGATGCGAGCGACGATCTCGCCGCCGAAACCGCCCATCTCGACGGCCTCATGGACGACGAGGGCGCGGCCGGTTTTGATGACTGATTCGATGATGGGGGCGTCATCGAGGGGCTTGAGGGTGCGCGGATCGACGACTTCGAGTTCGATGCCCTCTTTGGCGAGTTCATCGGCAGCCTGAAGGGCGCGGCTGACCATGACCGAGGTGGCGACGACGGTGACATGCTTACCCTGGCGGACGACATTGGTCTGGCCGAGGGGGACGCGGTAGAGTTCTTCTGGGACCGGCCCTTTGGTCTTGTAGAGGAGCTTGTGCTCCACGAAGATGACGGGGTTGTTGTCCTCGACGGCGGCGACGAGCAATCCTTTGGCATCGTAGGCGCTGCTGGGCATGACGACCTTGAGGCCGGGAATATGGACGAACCAGTTTTCCAGGCTTTCGCTGTGCTGGGCAGCCGCGCCCGTCCCAGAGCCGCCAGGCATCCGCAGCACCATGGGGACGCTGGCCTTGCCGCCAAACATGAAGCGGACTTTG
Organism: Anaerolineae bacterium; assembly: GCA_034431625.1. GTDB lineage: Bacteria > Chloroflexota > Anaerolineae > Aggregatilineales > Phototrophicaceae > CFX2. The sequence continues at coordinate 92,754 of DAOUCY010000012.1, forward strand.
GCGGCCTGCAAGACTAACTGCTCCATCGCCAGAGTGACGAAATCCATGAACTGCATCTCGCCGACGGGGCGCATGCCAGTCAAGGCGGCGCCGACGCAAGCTCCGGCAATACCGGCTTCGGAGATGGGGGTATCGATGATGCGTTCGGGACCAAACTCGGCCAGCAGACCGGCGGTGACTCCAAATGCGCCGCCATAGACACCGATGTCTTCGCCGATACAGAAGACACGCTCATCGGCAGCCATGAGCTGGCGGAGGGCTTCGCGGAGCGCCTCGGCATAGGTGATCTCACGCATAGACGCCCTCCAGTATGGCAGCCACGTCGGGATCAGCGCTCTTCTCGCTGAACTCAACGGCGTTATCGATGATGCGAAGGCCGGAGTCGCGCATGGCAGCGGCTTCGGCTTCAGAGAGGATGCCCGCCGTCACCAGCAGAGCGCTAAAGCGCTTGATCGGGTCACGCTTGTCCATCCATTCGTTGACTTCTTCGCGGGTGCGGTAAGCCTGCCTATCGCTCTTGGAATGACCTTTGTAGCGGTAGGTTTTGGATTCAATGAAGGACGGCCCTTCCCCGCGGCGGGCACGGGCCGCCGCTTGATCGACGGCTTCGTAGACGGCGAGGGCGTCGTTGCCATCGACCGTGACGCCGGGGATGTTATAGCCCTGGGCACGGATGCTGATGTTTTCGACGGTGAAGGCTTTCTGCACGGGCATCGACATGGCGTAGTGGTTATTCTCGCAGAGGTAGATGACAGGGAGCTTCCAGATGGCAGCCATGTTCATCGACTCGTGGAGTGCGCCTTCGTTGGCCGCGCCATCGCCGAAGATGACCAGACAGACTTGATCCGTCTTCCGCATCTTGATGCTAAGGCCGACTCCGACGGCGATGGGAACGCCGCCGGCGACAATGCCGTTAGCGCCGAGGTTGTTGGACTCGATGTCGGCGATATGCATGCTGCCACCGCGACCACGGCAGTAGCCGGCTTCCTTGCCCATGAACTCGGCCATCATGCGGTTGACATCCGATCCCCAGGCAAGGCAGTGCCCATGACCACGATGGTGATTGAGCAGGTAGTCACCGTCTTTGAGGGCCATGGAAGCACCGACGGCGGTAGCTTCCTGGCCGATAGACAGGTGCATGGTGCCGTGGACTTTGCCGAGGGCGTAAAGCTGCTCGGCGCGCTCCTCGAAGGCGCGAATGGTGTGCATATCCTGGAGCATCTGTTTGAGGACTTCCGGCCCCAGGGACTCGATCACATCATGGTAGCGCCGGATCAGTTCAGGCGTGATCTGAAAGGGTGTATCCATACGGTGCATTGACCTTTACTTGGGCGGCGGGTCAGAACCGTTCAAGCAGGCAGCCCGCCGCATTATTCACGTTATTGGCCTACTGGAGGCGGCGGATTGAAAGGCAGCTTACTGAAGAAGCTGTTGAAATCGAATTCGACCTGGGCATTGCGAGTGATAATGCGGTGCAGCTCGCGCAGGAGCGGCAGCGCATCCGGCGCGATTTCACCGCGTCGGATCATGGCTTCGATGGCGGGCATGACGGCGACAACAGCATCAACCCCCTCGATGGTTTCGCCGGGCATTTCTTCAACGGCATCGCTGTAAGCCATCCCTTTGCCGAGCAAGCGCCCCATGCGCGAGTTGCGGCCGCCCTGGGTGGTGACATACAGATCACCTGCGCCGGGCAAACTGAAGACCGTTTCACGGCCACCGCCGAGCTTTTCGACCAAAATGGCGGTTTCGGCCAGACCTTGGGCGAAGACAGCCGCGGCGTAGTTGTGCATGTGGGCATTGGCAATGTCGGGGGACTGGCGTTCAAGGACGCCTGCGGCCAACCCGACCGCCAGGGCATAGGGGTTCTTCATGGCGACGCAGACCTCGACGCCGATGATGTCCGTCGAAGTCCAGATGTGGTAGTAGGGAGTGGAGAAGAGGGATCGCAGACGCTCGGCGACCTCGGCCTCACGGGAGACAAAGACGACGCTGGTGTGGCGGCGGGCGGCCAATTCACCGGCGATGGAGGGACCACCGACAGCGGCGTAATGCACCTTGTCGCGGATGGCAGCAGGCAGGTTATCGTGGATTACATCCGGCAGAATCTGGATACGACCATCGGGAGTGCTTTCCAGCCCTTTGGTGATCATCATGATGATCTGGCCCGGTTCCAGATAGGGACCGATGGCCTCTGCAGCCCAATGGACGCCGCGCGAGTTGACGCCGAGCAGGACAACATCCGCGCCAGCCAGCACTTTGGGAATATCGGTATGGTAGAACGGCTGGACACGATCATGGATGGGACGACGCAGGCGGGGATGAATACGCCGTTCCAGACAGCTCAGGATGATGTCCTCATCCAAGTGGGTTCCGGCGAGACGTACCTCGTGACCGTTATCTGCCGCCGGATAAGTAATGGCTGTGCCCATTACACCCGCGCCAACTACCGCGATGATCGCCATGTCGCTGCCTTCTTTGACTTGATGAAACGAATGTATTTTGCTGCACAAACGTGAACAGTAGTCACATTTTACAGGATTCTAAGGTAGCCTACGGGGGTTGTCAAGCAACGGTATCAGACCTTCATGAGACAAATTTCTCTCTGCAAATACTCATCTTCGGGATGGTGCGAGTTTACTTGACAGGCTCTCCAAAACGCAATATATTCGTCACATCAGTGCAGCCTTTGCACGTTTGTGAAAATTTTCCGGTAATCTCTTCATATGAAGAGTGTGTATTTTTGAGTTGTTCTTGGAGGCATGGGCGCATGGCCCGATTTGCACTGCCCCGCCGGCAAGTGGTTCCCGTCGATGCAGAGAAGCCACGCAAACGGTTCTGGTCGGGCGAAAACCCGCTCTTCTGGCTGGCCCCGGCGGTAGTCTTCCTCGCACTGTACAGTGTCTTCCCCCTAATTTTCAACCTAGTAACCAGTCTCTATGAATTCAGCAACAGCCGCCGCGAGTGGGTGTTCCTGGAACTGCGAAACTGGATCAAACTGCTGACCGACGATCCGCGCTTCCTGAACGCGCTGGGTGTGACGCTCCAATATGTTGCCATCGCGCTGATCGTTGAGCTGCTGTTGGGGTTGTTGATCGCGCTGCTACTGGACGCCAAACCGTGGGGATCTGGGCTGATGCAGACGCTCATCATCCTGCCAATGGTGACCGCACCCGCGGTTGCCGGGCTGATGTTCCGGTTACTGCAGCACTCGGAATTCGGTTTGCTTTCGTATTACACCTATGCCACAGGACTGCTGGATAAATCGGAACCCTTATTAGGAGGCAGCGGGAGGTATGCGCTGTTCGCAGTGCTGCTGGTTGATATTTGGCAGTGGACGCCATTCTTCGTCCTCATCATTCTAGCCGGGCTGAAGGGTGTTCCCGTCGAGGTGCTGGAAGCGGCGGAGGTAGACGGCGCAAGTTGGTTCCAGCGGCTGACGCGCATCAAGATTCCGCTGCTGTTCGGGGTCATCACGGTGGCGGTGCTGTTCCGTTTCGTCGATTTATTCAAGGTGTTCGACTACATCGCCATCATGACGGCTGGCGGACCGGCGCTGCGAACAGAATCGGTCAGCTATTACAGCTTCGTAAACACGTTTGGACAGGTCAAATGGGGCTATGGGGCGACCATCGGGGTGGTCATCATGGCGATGGGCTGGCTATCGGCCTGGCTCTACCAGAAGATTTTCCGGCTGAAGTGGTAGCGACTGCTTCTCAGTCCATTTCGATTTGCTGAAGATAGATTGATTGTGAGAGATTTCGATATGCACGTCACCGAAGCGCAGCTCAAAGTCAACCAGGAGTACCTGCGGCGCAAGCATCGCAAAGCGTTTTTCCAGAAGTTGGGACTGACGCTGGGGACAGCCGTGATTGTCTTGATCTTCGTCTTCCCGATTTTCTACTGGGCGCGGCTGTCGATTACGCCGTACAAGTATGTTTTCACAGTTCCACCACGCTTTGACTTCCCAGAGACTACGAACGCTTGGTGGAGCGTGGTCATTGGGGGACGCTCATACAGCGACGTCATCCTGGAGCAGGTAGGCAACAACACAGGGGTAGGCGGCGCCGGGACGGGCGGCTATGACATCCGCCCCCGCATCGTCAACAGCGTGATGCTGGCCGGGATCAGCACGCTGATCGTGATGGTGGTAGCAACCTTCACAGCCTATGCCCTATCCCGGTTCAATGTACGGGGCAAGCAGAACGTGGTGTTCTTCATCTTGTCGACACGGTTCATGCCGGGGGTTGCGGTGGTGCTGCCGCTGTACCTGATGTACCGAGCCATTGGCTTGTATGACACATTCGTGGGATTAGTGCTGGCGCATGTGGTCATCAACCTGCCGATTGCGATTCTGCTGTTGAAGAGTTTCTTCGACGATGTGCCGCAAGACCTGGATGACGCGGCGATGGTGGACGGCTGCACGCGCTTCGGCGCGTTCTGGCGGATCATCATCCGCTATGTGGCGCCGGGGCTGGCGGCAGCGGCGGTGCTGTGCTTCATCTTTTCTTGGAACGAGTTCCTGTTCTCACTTTACCTGACGCGGACGCCGGAACTGCAAACCGTCCCGGTGACGATCCGCACCTACGACGCATCAGCGGGCACCACGGAGTGGGGCCTGATGTCGGCGGCGGGAACCGCGGCAGTTGTGCCGGTGTTCATCTTCGTGCTGTTCGTCCAGCGGTATCTGATTCGTGGTTTAACCCTGGGAGCCGTCCGAGGCTAGAGCGCATGCCGGCCAGAGTTCATCTTGGGGAAAGGGGGTGATGCGAGTCTCCCGCCAGGTTAGTCACCTGGAAGACCGCCGCAGTGGTTCACGGTGGTCACCCATTTCGTCGTGTGTGTCCACGAATTAACTATAGGGGATTGAGAATGAACGAGCGTGATCGCAAACAAAGACTTTATGTTGCCGAGCAGGCTAAGAAACTTGCCAAGGGCGGCATCAGCCGCCGCGAGTTCCTGCGCCGCGCTGGTCTGGCCGGGTTTGGCTTCAGTGCCGCCGGCTTGATGCGGATGGAAACCCACGCCAAGAGCCGCGCTGCCCGCCCGATAGCGCAAACTGGCGGCGCGCTGCTGAGCGAAGATCAAATCACCTGGCTGAAGGAAGTTGGCGGGCGCTTTGCCGGAACGACCGTGCGCATTTCGTCCGAATCGACCGCGCCGAGCCAGATCATCAGCGCGCTGGCGACCGATCCGGATGATCCGAACAGCTTCCAGAACTTGACGGGCATCCAGATTGTTTGGGAACAGATTCCGCTGGACCAGGTGTTGAGCAAGCTGGTACAGGACACCGCGACTGAATCCGCTCAGAACGATATTTACTACATGGATCAGGCGTGGGTTGGCCGTTTCGTGAACGACACAGTGGATCCGTCGGAACGGCTGGCGGACGGCAGCGATCTGAATATGCCCGATTTCAACTTTGATGATTTCGTGCCGGAGCTACTGCCTGCGCTGGCGTCGTACGGCGGTCGCCTGGTCGGTCTGCCCTTCGACATTCCGATCTTCATCTACATGTACCGCAAGGACGTGTACGACCAGCTCGGCCTGAAGCCGGCGACCAACATGGACGAGTTCCTAGCCGCGGTCAAGGCCATCGACGAAGCCAAGCTGACCAACGCAGACGGTTCACAGATCCGCGGCTACATCGGCCAGTGGCAGAGCGGTCACTACGCGCTCCAGTGCGACTGGACGGCATGGCTGTGGTCGCATGGTGGATCGCACACGGGCAAGGACGGCTCGGTCGTCATCAATGACGAATTCGGCGTCGCCGGTGCGAACTACATGCTGGAACTCGCCAAGTACGTCCCGTCGGGTGTGACGACATGGGACTGGGGTGGACAGGGCAGCGCGATGACTGCCGGTGTCGGCGCCAACGTGATCTCGTGGGCGGAATTCTTCCCCGGTCTGGACGGCGACGGCTCGCCCACGCAGGGTCTGTGGGAAACCGCCGATCTGCCGCAGGAGAAGGCGCTGCGTCCGAAAGAAGAATGCAGCTTCGACGAAACTCCAGCCATCGGCCACCAGGGTGGTTCGTGCATGGGTCTGTCGAAGTACAGCCAGAACCCGGATGCGGCCTGGATTTTCCTCCAGTACGCGACCAGCGCCCCGGTGCAAACGGCCGCGGCGGCTTCAAGCAACACGCCAATCCGTCTGAGCGCTTTCGAAGCGCCAATCGTCAAGGAACGCGCCAAGGTCACCCCGCTGACCACCCGCCACTTCCCGGCTGCTCTGAAGGCAATCCAGGAACGGATGGGAACCGAGCCGCACTTCCCCGGTTGGGCAACGGCCTCCGGCACGGGCGGCCCGATCCCGACGGAATTAGGCAAGATGACGGCTGCCGCAGTCGCGGGGCAGTCGGTCGATGTGCAGGCGACGCTGGACGCGATCGCGGGATACATCGAAGACGCGATCAACGAGGTCTAGTCTGTTTGTGTGCAGTGAGGAGAGCGGCGGTCACAGCCGCCCTCCTCTTTTGACTGGTCACCAGTCGCCAGGATTGGGTTCGCAGCACTTTGCACCGCGCACCGCAGCTCTGCTGAGGACTCAATCCTGGCTAGTGGGGATCAAGCATCCTCGATCACGGCGGCCAAGCCGTCATCCCAGCGGATCGGACGAAGTCAGAGTAAAATTGTTCCGGTGAAGTGATCTTATTACCAGTTGAAAAGAGGTTACACGATCTTGAACGCCGTGAAGGACCTCGTCATCGGTGTAGACAGCAGTACGACGGCCTGTAAAGGCATTGCCTGGGATCGGCACGGGCGCATCGTCGCAGAAGCCCGCGCCAGTTTTGAACTCATCTCCCCACAGCCCAACTTTTACGAACAGAAAGCGGATGATTGGTGGACGGCGCTGTGCAAAGTGCTGCGTGGTCTCGTCGCGCAGGTGGGAGCAGAACGGATTGCAGCGATGAGCATCACGCACCAGCGGGAGAGCTTCGTGCCCGTGGACGAGCAGTGCCGCCCGCTGCGGAACGCGATTCTCTGGCTGGATGACCGCTGCGCCCAGCAGGTTGATGATCTCGACCGGATGTTCGGGAACGACTACCTGCACGACCTGACTGGTAAAGGCCCGTCTACGAAGCAGTCGCTTCCGAAATTCCTCTGGCTCCAGCAGCATGAACCGGAAGTGCTGCCACGGGCATACAAGATCGTGGATGTGCACGGCTTCCTGGTGACGAAGCTGACCGGGCAGTGGGTGACAAGCCTGCCCTGCGCCGACCCGTTCGGCGTGGTGGATATGCGGAAAGGCGATTGGTCGGAGGACGTGATCCGCAAGATCGGCCTGCGGCCCGAGCAGTTCGTCAAGATCGAGCCGCCCGGCAGTGTGCTGGGTACAGTGACGGCCGCAGCCGCGCAAGAATGCGGGCTGCTGGAAGGCACGCCCATCGTGGCGGGCGCTGGCGACGGCCAGAGCGCAGGGCTGGGGGCAAACATCACCGGGCCTGGCAAAGCCTACCTGAACCTGGGGACGGCCATGGTTTCTGGAGCACATGCCGACAGCTATGTAGCCGACAAGGCGTTCCGGACGCTGTGTTCGCCGATTGCCGGGGCGTTCGTCCCGGAAGAGGTGCTGGGCGGCGGGACATTCACCATCAACTGGTTTGTTGAAAACTTTGGGCCAGATACGTCCCGGTTGGGGCTGCCCGTTTCCCGCGAGGAAGTACTGGAACTGGCCGCAGCCAAGCTGCCGCCTGGATCGCTGGGGCTGATGCTCGTGCCCTATTGGAGCACGGTCATGCCGCCCTACTGGGATCCGCGGGCGACCGGGATCACCGTCGGTTGGACGGGAGCACACCGCAAAGAGCACTTCTACCGAGCGATTATGGAAGGCATTGCCTACGAACACCGGCTGGGGATCGAGGGTGTTGAGCGGGCGACGGGCCAGCACATCGGCGAGTTCATCTTGATGGGCGGCGGATCGCGCAGCGCGTTGTGGTGCCAGATCGTGGCAGATATTTCTGGGCGGAAGGTCACGCGGGCCAGCACGACAGAGGCGACCAACCTCGGCGCAGGAATCCTCGCGGCCTATGCGGCCGGATGGTATCCCACGGTCAAAGCGGCAGCGGACGCGATGACTTCGACCGAGCAAAGCTTCGAGCCAGAGGCAAAGACGCATGCGATCTATGACCGGTTGTTCAAAGAGGTGTACGTCGGGCTGTTCCCGGCAGTTAAGGCAGCAGTTGATCGCCTGTTCGATTTGACCTATGCTCAGGACAGTGGTAGTAAAGAGTAAAGGTGGACCATCATGCGGATTGCGTTGGGATGCGATGAGGCGGGGCTGCCCCTCATGGATGTTGTGCGGCAGCAGTTGAAGGACAAAGGAATCGAAACCGTTGACTACGGCGTGCATTCTACCGACCCGGTCGATTACCCGGACATTGCGGTACAAGCAGCGGAAGCAGTTGCAGACGGCTCTTGTGACCGCGGCATCTTGATATGCGGCACTGGGATCGGCATGTGCATCACCGCTAATAAAATCCCCGGCGTGCGAGCGGCGCTGTGCCATGACACGTATTCGGCGGAACGGGCGCGGAAGAGCAACGATGCTCAGGTGCTGACGATGGGTGCGCGCGTCATCGGCCCAGAACTGGCAAAGACCATTGTGGATGTCTGGCTGGAATCCGAATTCGCCGGTGGACGCTCGACGCCAAAGGTTGAGAAGATGAAAGCTGTCGATGAACGCTTCCGTCAGCATCTTGAGGAAAAGGGTTAGGCCAGCCGGATAGGCGGAGGATGTACTTGTGCGCTGCGCGGGCTGCTGGTCAGTAGACGAGTTGAATACCTGATGTATTCTGAAAACCGCGACGATCTCCTGACTCGTGTCGCTTCGCTGTACTATGAGCATGATTACAGTCAGCAGCAGATCGCCGATATGGTGAACACGTCGCGGTCAAACATCTCTCGGCTGCTCAAAGAGGCCAAGCAAAAAGGCTTGGTCGAAATCCGCATTCATAAGCGCATCCCAACGGTTCCCAGCCTGGAACGTGAGTTCCAGGATCGCTTCGGGCTGCACCAAGCGATGATCGTCGATTCGAGCATCGGTGATACCACCGAACGGCTGGCAGCGGCTGGACAACTGGCGGCATGGTATCTTGATGAAATCCTGCGGCCGGACAACATCCTGGCCATTGCCTGGGGAACGGGTGTAGCCGCTGCCGTCGAAGCCATGGCAATGCACCCGGTGATGCACGTCCAAGTGGTGCAGATGATCGGCTCGGTAGGGTCAAGGGTCTCAGACACAGACGGACCGGAGCTGGCCCGTAAACTGGCAAACAAACTCGGCGGGCAGTACCACTATCTGCATGCGCCGCTGTTTGTGGACAACCAGACGGTGCGCGACATGTTTTTGGAACAACCGACGATCAAGGCAACGCTGGAGCTGGCACGGAAAGCCCACGTCGCGCTGGTCGGGATCGGCACAACCGAACCAGAAGCTGCGAGCTTCCTGCGGGCAGGACACCTGACTCTCAAGCAGCTTGAAGAACTCCGCGCACAGGGAGCCGTGGGCGAAAGCTCCGGCAAGCACTTTGACATCAACGGACGCGGTAATTTCGACATCAATCACCGGGTGATCGCGCTGAGTCTAAACGACCTCAAGCGCGTACCCTATGTGGTGGCGGTAGCCTGCGGCTACCTCAAACGGCGCTCGATCCTGGGGGCGATCCGAGGCGGCTATGTCAAGGCACTGGCAACTGATTCACTCACAGCGCAGGCTGTGCTGGACGAAGCCAACAAGGTCTAGGTCGCGTTTTCTCTCAACCCCATTTCATTTCATATAGGCCCAGACGGGAGCTACACCGCGCCACTGACGGTTGCGCGCGCCATCGGTGACGTTGTCCACACACAGGTTAGTCTGAATTCCCGAAGGCATCGCCGGATCCGCATAGGTAATGCTAACGATGGGCAAACTCAGATGGAGCCGGTCGCCCTGCAAGAGCGCATTCGCCAGCAGGAAGGGATAGCGGATGGTCATCAAGCCCTGTCTGGGATAGAAGGTGATGCCACAGGGCTGGCCGTAACGCGCCAGGAGCCAACCCACTGCCAGCGGCTGCTTCAAGCGCAGGTAGATTGGGCCGATGGCTGCCGAATTGATCGAGCGGTACATCTCGGCGGTTGCGCCGGGCGCGAGTTCGACGACCAGGCGCTTGGGTGTGAAGTCGGTGAAACGCAGCGCGGCATAGGTTTCGCTGGACTGCGGCCAAGCCGTCGTGCCAGGTATGATCCCCAGCAGGCAGGGGATGCCTTCACAGTGATCGAGGCCAGCCGCGCGGGGATCTTCCGGCACAGCGTGGGACTGTCCCCAGACCAACGCCGCACTTACGCCGAGCAGCAGCATGGACGAGAGTCCCAGCGCCATGACCAGCAGCAGCCGCGTCATCGCTTCACGCTCGACATAATTCGGCGAACAGACAAGAATTTAGGGAGAGCCTGTACCTCTCCCTATCGATGATAGGGCTACAGGCCCTCGAAACGAGCCAGAGCGGCATAGGTCTCTTTCAGTGCCGGGTAGAGGCCCTGGAAGGCCGGATAGAGCCGGGCGTATTCGGCGACTCCTTCTGGGTCAGGCTGGATGACATCGACTTTGCGAACCATCTGGGCACAGGCCGCCGGGACATCGGGATAGGCTCCAGCACCAACAGCGGCCAAGATCGCCGCGCCGAAGGCCGAGCCTTCGTTGGTATTGATGGTGTAGAGCGGGATACCCATGATGTCGGTGGTGAGCTGACGCCAGACGGCGCTGTTGGCCGCGCCGCCAGTGACCACGGCTTCGGCAGGATTGACACCCAGTGAACGCAGCAGTTCCAACTGGTCGCGCATCCCATAGGCAATGCCTTCCATGGTCGAACGCACCAGATGGGCCAGGCCGTGGCGCAGCGTGAAGCCGACGAACGCACCGCGGGCAAACGGATCAGGATGCGGGTTGCGCTCGCCAGTGAGATAAGGCGCGAAGAGCAAGCCAAGCGATCCACGCGGCACACTCTCGGCCATGCGGTTGAGTTCATCATAGCTCTGACCGGGGGTAAATTCGTCATGTACCCAACGCAAACCGCCCGCTGCGCTGAGCATCACACCCATGTGGAACCAGGTTCCCGCCATCGGGCCACAGAAGGTATGCAGGCGGCCATCAGGTTCAGGTTCGTAACGCTTGGCGATGGCATGGGCAACGCCAGAAGTTCCAATGGCAAGGCTCGCCATGCCTTCTTCGACCACCCCCATACCGATAGCTGCCGCCGGTTGGTCGCCTGCGCCGCCGACGATGGGTGTGCCAGCCTTCAACCCGGTTTGGGCGGCAGCTTCCTCGCTGACATAAGCGCAGACATCCGGCGATTCACACAGATCAGGCAGCCAAGCGCGGGGAATGTCATAGGCGTCAATCAGTTCGTCATTCCAAGTACGCAGGCCGATGTCCATCAGGCCAAAGCCGGAGCCATCGGCGACATCAGCGACGAACGCGCCGCTCAAACGGTAGCGGACGTAATCTTTGGGCAGCAGGACATGGGCGATGCGGGCGTAGGCATCCGGCTCATTCTCGCGCACCCACATGATCTTCGGCGCGGTGAAACCCGGCAGGAGGATGCTGCCAATCAGCTTGTAGAGCCGCTTGGCGCCGATTTTTTCGGTGATGGCAGCACACTGCGCTCCACTGCGCTGATCGTTCCAGAGGATGGCCGGGCGGACGGGCTTGCCGTCTTTATCAAGTGGAGTAAGACCGTGCATCTGCCCAGTGAGGCCAATCGCCGCGACTTGATCGGCAGGAATTTGCTTCATGACTTCGCGGAGCGAGGCGCTGGCTGCCTGCCACCAGTTCTCCGGGTCCTGCTCCGACCACAGCGGGCGGGGTGTGGAAAGGTCATGAGGATGGCTTTTGGAGGCAACGACTGTGCCCTGTTCGTCGATGACCAGGGCTTTGGAGGCGGTCGTGCTGACATCGATGCCGATGAAATATCTACTCATGGTGGGTCCTCGTCAGAAAGGGAAAAGTCCTTAGTACTTTGCCGACGAGTCTACGGTGGGCAGCGCGAGATGTCAAACGGGCAAAAAGGATCAGTTCAATGAGGTGTGCTCATGTTCAATCTGCTGGAAACCAGGCTTGAAGTGTCTCACGCAGCCGGATAAAGGCGGCATCCTGGCAGCGGTTCAAAGAGACCTTCTCAGCGATCTGCCTAAACAGGCTGGAGGACAAAGGTTTTCTCGCCTCGCGAAGCGCCTGGCGCATCGCTTCTTTGGGGTCTTGCGGCTTGATGGCATCCTGTTGGAGCAGACCGTTTAAACGCAACCAGGTGCGTAACCTGGTCGAAGCATCTTTCCATCCCAGGACGTAATCAACCTGCGGCGAATTGCTCCAGACCCAGGCTTCCAGCTCCGGCTGAATAATGATGACGCGGGCACGATTTTCCCAACCGTTCTTAGCCAGCTCTTGTTCAAGCTCATCCTGTAAGACTTCGAGGCTGCGCGTTTCCTGGCCGGAACCCTGATAATCGAACAGTACCAGAGCATGACGATACTGCCGGGCGAAAGGTCGCAAGAAACCGACGCATTCCGTCCGGCAGCCGGGATCGCGCCTAGGATGCACAAAGATGCTGTGGCTGAGTGACCGAATGCCGAGTCTCTTGGGATGCAGAAGCATTCCACTGAGGGCGTTCTCCATATCCTTGTCGGCGACGAGGAAGACGACGTCTTTCAGCGATTCATTCATCCCAGCACCCCGCTGGCGAACAGAGTGTCCAGGGTCACATCATCCTGCCAATTCGCCAGCGCGGGATGTTCATCGCCGCGAACGATGTCGGTTTCTCCTTGGGGGGTGCGGGCAAAACACAGGATGTTCTTGGGTTGAGCAAGGCTCAAGACTATAGGAGAATGCGTTGCCACCAGCACCTGGGCTGAATAGACCGAACTCAACGATTGGTAGACGGTCTCGACCGCGCGGGGATAAATGCCGTTCTCCGGCTCTTCGATCAGGTAAATCCCGGTGAAATCAGGCAGATAAGCCAGGATGGTCAGGGCCAGCATTCGCAGTGTCCCGTCTGAAACCGTCCACGAGGACGCTTGCAGCCCAGTGTCATATTCGATCACCAGGTAACGGTGACGATCATCTGGGCGCTCCAAAGTACGGATGTCACGAACATCATTTAGTGCCGTTTGTACGTGCGCGATCCACTCTCGAAGCTTAGCAGGATGATTCTGTTCAAGATTATGAATGACCCAGGGCAGATTCGAGCCATCGGGCAGGAAGGCGCGACGACTCTGTGGTGGGCTGGCTTTTCTCAAGGCCTCGCTGTTGAGCATGATGCGCTGAACCCCTTCGCTGATGTAGCGTTTGAACCAGATCGCAGCGGGGAAGCGAGTTTCATCCTCCGGTAAATTGGCGAGTGCGGAACGCTTTGGTCCCAATCTGAATTGGTTGTTCCATTCAGTGGTTTCTGACTTGAAATAGTCGTTGCCCGCAGTTGTTTTGTTGACTATTTTTCGCCAGCTCGCCGGAGTTCGCTTATTCTCGCCGACAGTGATCCGTTCCGGGACATTGGGAATTTCCGGGAAAGGGAGTTGATGCCTTCCGTTCAAGTTCACGGAATTGCTGATGAACCAGAGGGTTTCAGCTAGAATCGCCAGATCATGGGTTCCATCGTCGATTCCGATGCGAAATTCATAGCGCAGCTTCTTACGCGGTGAATCCTGCTCTGTTGGAACGACTGCCTCAACGGCAATCTCGAACCAATCCGTAGAACGCATCCAAGTGAGATCGCGTATGTCAGGAGCGCGATCCCGGATTGTCTCGGTGATGGGTTTTGACGTGACTACCGAAGCCACCAGCGAGATCACATCCAAGAAAGTAGACTTGCCGCTGGCGTTCGGGCCGATCAATACCTGAAAAGGCTCCAATGATTGTTTGATGTAACGGAGCGCCTGGTAGTTGAGGACTTCGATCCTGGTAAGCATAGGCCGTTCCTGACTGCTGATCCCCCACTTTATTATAGCTCCTCGGTCGGCTTTGACACCCATGGAACAGATGCTGCTGGCGAATCGCAGCAGGATGAATTGTGAGTGAAAATAGGGCAGGAAGTTGTCCATTGACCATGCCAATTCGAGTCAGGAGTTTTGACAGATGACGCTGCATCCCCAATCCATTCCCGATGTGCCCGAAGCAACCGTCCAGGTGGCGCAAGCTGCGTTCCGCAAAGGCAATCGCTACATGCAGATGCGCGATGAGTTGGGAAGTCTGTTCAATGATGAACAATTCGTAGACCTGTTCCCTAACGTCGGTCAACTTGCCGAAGCGCCCTGGCGACTGGCGCTGGTGACGGTGATGCAGTTTGCGGAGAACCTGACCGATCGACAGGCTGCCGATGCTGTGCGCGGACGGATCGACTGGAAGTACGCCCTGAGTCTGGAACTGACGGATGCCGGCTTCGATGCCTCGG
>DAOUCY010000013.1:0-4769 GCA_034431625.1 Anaerolineae bacterium
AAACTTACGTCGCTTGTTCATCTGACCTATCCCTTTCATGGACTATGATACTGCATTTAGTACCGTGTCCAATCTCAGGGGGTCACTTCAACCACTATGTATTTTTTATTGCTGCCATTCCCCTATTTTTTACCTTAGCCATTCTACAAATCTACGTGAAAGAAACACCGCTCAAAGAAAAAACGAGGTCAGAGTCCAACGACCCTATGCTGCCGAGAAAGTTTTACGTCTTTTTGGCTATCATGGTTGTTTTTACACTGGGAAACTCCTCCGATACATTCCTCATCCTGCGCGCACAAAACGTTGGTGTTGCAGTGCTGGCGATCCCACTGGTCTATGCCTTGTTCAATTTTTTCTATGCGACTGCATCCGTACCGCTGGGCAGCCTGTCTGACCGGATTGGGCGTGAGAAGGTCATCATTTTGGGTTGGCTGGCCTACGCTCTTGCCTATCTAGGCTTTGCCGTAGCAGCTCAAGCCTATCAAATCTGGATATTGTTTGCGTTCTATGGAATTTACTATGCTACCACTGAAGGAGTCGCTAAGGCATTGATCGCTGATCTAGTCGTGAGTGAGCATCGCGGCAAAGCCTATGGGATCTACAATTCCGTCATTGGTTTAATTGCTTTACCCGCCAGTGTTATTGCAGGCTTTTTGTGGGATGCGGTGAGCGCCTCAGCCCCATTCTTTTTTGGAGCGACGATGGCCGCAATCGCTACAATCCTTTTACTGGTCTTCATCCGGTATTTTTATCCTAAATCACCCTCTTCGAGTATCAGTGTTAGTCAGTAGTAACAAATTGCTGTTTATGGATAAAGGGTAAGTCGAAAGAGAGATTTATGTTCACACGGCTGCGCGCATGGTGGCAGGATTACAACAAACGTCAGGCAGGCAAATTCATGGTCTGTCCCAACTGTCACCAGTGGGGAACATTTGGACAGTGTATGTGGTGTGGATTCGATGCCGCGAACCCGGAAGCAGTTGCCAGATTACGGGCAGAACAGGCACAGCGTCGTGCCCGTCGGCGGGCATTCTGGCAGAGCGTGTTTCATACGGTCGATGAGATGTTCCACGTCAATCCGGCAGACTTCCTGGCATTCTTACGCACCCTCTTGAAATGGACGCTGCTGGGCGGTGGAGTGGGCATTCTGGCAGGGACGGCATCGGCTGTTTTTCTGGTCAGTCTGGATTGGGCGACCCGTACCCGTCTTGCCAATCCAACGATTCTTTTTCTGCTGCCGCTGGCAGGTTTTATCGTGGGCTGGATTTATCACCGCTTTGCCGGGACCGCCGCCCAGGGCAACAATCTGGTGATTGAAGAAGTACATTCCAATCAATCCCGTATTCCGCTGCGGATGGCTCCGCTGGTGCTGCTGGGCACGGTCATCACTCATTTATTCGGGGGATCAGCCGGACGGGAAGGCACAGCGATTCAGATGGCGGCGAGTCTGGCAGACTCGCTACAGCGAGTCCTGCGCCTGAATGCCGATGACCGTCGCTTGATGATTATGGCGGGGATCAGCGGCGGCTTTGGCTCAGTGTTCGGTACGCCCGTTGCCGGGCTTGTTTTCGGCATGGAAGTCCAGAGTGTCGGGCGCATTCGTTACGATGGGATTGTCCCCTGTCTGGTGGCGGCTTATGTTGGCGACATCGTGACCCGCCTCTGGGGAGTCGGACATACCCACTATCCAGCGCTGGCTAATATCGAAATCGAACCGATGCTGCTGCTCAAGGTGGCGCTGGCGGGCATTGTCTTTGGTCTCACCAGCATTGTGTTTGTCGAACTGACGCACGGCATTAAACATCTGCAAAGTCGCCTGGTGAAATATCCACCACTGCGCCCGTTTGTCGGCGGCATCCTGATTATCGCGCTGACGCTGGCACTCAATACAGAAGACTATTTGGGATTGGGCATTCCCCTGATTCAGCAAAGCGTCAGCGGGAGCGGCGTGGTCACATTTGCGTTTCTGCTCAAACTGGTTTTTACCGCGGTCACGCTGGGGTCAGGTTATCTGGGAGGTGAGGTGACACCGCTGTTCGTGATCGGTTCGACGCTGGGGTACACACTGGGAGGACTGCTGGGGGTTGAACCAACTTTTATGGCATCTATTGGGTTCGTCGCCGTCTTTGCCGGGGCAAGCAACACACCATTAGCCTGTGCGCTCATGGCGATGGAATTGTTCGGCGGCGGGTCGCCGTTGTATTTGATATTAGGCTGTGTTATCGCCTATCTTGCATCAGGACATCGGGGAATTTATGTGACGCAGCGCATTGGCTCACCCAAAGCCGTCGGTGTAGACATTCGCGTGGATGAAAGTCTGAAAGCATTCGCAGATCGGCGTGGGGGATGGCTGCCACCTTTACCACGTATCACCGGAGAACCCGCCCATCGTCTTGTTCGTGCTGTGATGTCAGCACGAACCGTATCTGTGCGCGAGGAAACGTCCCTGCTCGAATTGGTCGCGCTGGCGCTGCGCGAAGGTGTACGCTCTCTGCCTGTTTTGAATGCGCGGAAGATCGTGGTTGGCATCGTGACGGATAATGATTTACACCGGGCTGGATTGGAGGTCAATTTGACGCGGCTGAAGCCGATGAACCGTGACGAACAGGCATTGGTGCTGCAAACGGTGGGGGATATTCCCGCTAGGTCATTGATGTCGCAACCGCCGATGACCATCTCTCATGTTGCAACGCTGGCAGAAGCGGTTGACCTGATGATCAGTGCCAATTTGAAGCGGCTGCCCGTGACAGACGCTGCCGGACATCTGATGGGGATGCTAACGCGCTCCGATATTTTGCGCGAAATTGTTTTTGCCGGGGTATCTACAGCAACTGGTTCAGACGCGGTTGTCGATTGGGAGGCGCGGGTTGGTGAGGTTGAACTGGAATCTGCGGCGACGGTAGGATTAGACGACCCCTTAACGGACGCGCTGGAGATTGTGATAACTACTGGACGCAAGCGGTTAGTTGTGATTGATTTGACGCAGCAGGCTGTCGGGATACTAACGGAGAGTGATCTGCTGAATCGCGTCGCCAACGGTGAGCGGGCAAAGGTTCTGGACAGGCTGAATGGACACCTCCATCGGGGCGACTTCCTGCTGACAGAAACGGTGCAGCAGATCATGACTACACCGGTATTGACGGTGCAGGCAGACAGCACCGCCGCCGCCGCGCTGTGGCTGATGATTGAAAACCAGATTAAACGACTGCCTGTCGTTGACTCTACTGGACAGGTTCAGGGCATGGTGGGTCGAGCGGGTCTGATGAGGGCGTTGTTCGACGTACAAGAAGAAAGTTCGATCAAGGGAGGTTAACCTGCATGGTCGATGCACTTATTATTGGCACAGGGCGAGCGATTGGCGCGGTGCTGCGCTATTTGCTGTCCCTCTGGACCGAGAAAACCGCTTTCCCTGGGGAACACTCATCGTCAACGTCACAGGCTCGTTCTTGTTGGGTGTATTCACGGGATGGGTATCCCGACAGATTGATGTGAATCCGCAGCTTGAACTCTTTATCACGGTAGGTGTACTGGGATCCTTCACCACTTTTGCGATTCACGAATTTGAAACCATCTTGCTGCTCAAAAATAGGCAAAGGCTGCTGGCAATCTTGAATGTGATTGTGATGAATGCCCTGTGTATTGGAGGCGTATTTGCAGGTTATGTTCTGGGGATCACTATCGAGTAGAGAATGAGCACAGGAGGGACACCGATATTGCCCTCCTGTTTGATTCCACAGATATCATGACGCGGCGGGAACCGCTTTGCCGTCGGAGGTATCCAGACTCAGCATCTCGCCACGATCATCATAGTCAAGCAGTTCGGCGTAGCGTCCCCAGTTTATCGCTATGTCAAGCTGGCGCTCTGCTAATTCATCCGGGAATTCTGGTAGTAATGCGGTATAAAACACTTTCCAGGGAAGTTCTTTGTTCGGCGCAGCATTGAGCATCTGCATCATCCACTGAATCATCGGCAGCCGCCGGGCGCGCTGCGCGAACAATTCCTTACGGGTGAGAATCGAAGCCTCCGCAAAAGCCTGACCGAGCGGGGTAATCTGGATATCCCCTGCATTCACGGTAGCGAAGCCGAGTATTTCCGCCATCTCAATGGTTTGCACCAGCTCCGCCATCTCGATACCAAGTTCATCTTCCAGTTTATAAATATCATGTCCCTTCTGGAACGGGCTGAGATATTCCAGAAGCCCCGCCAGAGCGCTCACGGAGGAGTTGGGTAGAATGCGCGTTTGCCCCGGCGCACCCGGCGCTGTTCCTACCTCCCTGATTTCCAGTTCGGTGTGTCCGGCAATCGTACCGTATATGCGATCAATCAGCGCCTCAAATCCCGGCTCCTTGCGGGTGCGTGGGTGCGGCAGATCAACCGTGAACTCGGCAACAATGTGTCCCGGTTCTTTGCCCATGACCACAATCCGATCCGCCATCGAGATCGCTTCTTCGATATTGTGACTGACCATCAGAATGGCTTTCGTCGGAAGCTGCCCACCTGTCCACAGTTCCATCAACTCGCCGCGTAGTGACTCAGCACTCAGGACATCCAATGCGCTGAATGGTTCATCCAGGCATAGCAGTTCCGGTTCTACTGCCAGCGCACGGGCGAACCCGACTTTTTGCCGCATCCCGCCGGAAAGTTCGCGTGGATAGGCACTCTCGAAGCCATCCAATCCGACCAGATCGACCAGCTTTTCTGCCTGCACAAAGCGTTGGTCTGACAGCTCTCCCCGCGCTTCCAAGCCCAAAGCCACATTATCCAGCAC
>DAOUCY010000014.1:0-6128 GCA_034431625.1 Anaerolineae bacterium
CCGCCCTATGAAGGCTGGTACAGCTTCGAGTCAGATAATCCAGCGGTGCGCTACAGCACCCCCTGGGAACCGCGTCTGCACGCGAATGCCAGTCGTGGGCAGTATCACCGTAGCGAAAACGTGCAGAGCTACGCCAGCTTCCTATTTGAAGGCGAAGGCTTACGTATCCGCTATGTCGCTGCCCGCAACATGGGCATCTTTCAGGTGGTGGTGGACGGGGTGGTCATCGACACGGTAGACGCTTACGCGCCGGAACTGGCGTTCCTCGGCACACAGGTCTACACCGTCGGGCGCGGTGTACATACGCTGGAACTGCGCAGCGCCCAGGAGCGTAACCAGCAGAGTGAAGGTTATGTACTGGCACTGGATGCCGTGCAGGTGTTTCGCGGGACGGCCAACACCCTCATCATTCCACCGCCGGTGGAGACCTTCACGCCTACCCCTCAGCCCATGCCAGCCGCTGGCGTGGAGCTGGTCGGCGCGCCGCCGACAGTGCAGCCCACCACGACCCCCATTCCACCCGCGCTGGTGACCGTCTCCGTCGTCATCGCCTACGACGAAAACGGCAACCGCGCCGTTGATCCGGCGGAAGGTGTATCCGGCATTTCGGTGCGGGTAGTCGAAGTCGGAACCAACCGCGTCATCGCGCAGGCATTCACCGACAGCAGCGGCTTCGCCCAGTTACAAGTCGTGACTTCTGCTCAGGCGCGGGTGGTCGTGCCGTATTTTGGCAAAGTCTGGCCGCTGCCCAACAGCCGACGGGGCGGCAACGTGCGCTTCACGCTGCTGCTCACCCCCGGTAATCAACCCGGTCTGATTCCTTAAATGAGGCTAATAACGATGACTCCTGAAATGTCTCTGGCGCAGGTGCAGCGTTCCATGCTGCTGCGCTCGATCTATCTGCTGGTCGCGCCGGTCATGCTGCTCTTTGCAGCGCTGGCGTGCGGTACGCTGGTGACCGATACCGCGTCCTACACCTGCCCAACGGCGGTGCCCCAGGCAACCGCCACTACGCTGGCAGGCACACCACAGCCCACGCTGCCGCCTCCGCCCACCCCTTACACCCTCGCGCCGCCGCAGGATTTTTATGTGGGGGATGCGGTCTTTGTCGGGCAGCAGGGCGCACCGCTGCGTCTGCGTTTCCGGCTGCAAAATGTACAGAGTCAGCCCGCCGGGTCGCTTAATCGGGTAACCTGGCGGCTGGAAATTCGCAATCTGGGGAGCACAACCTATGAGACCATCCCCGCCGCGCTAATGGTCATCACGCGCATCAACACCGCCAGCGGCGACCAGACCGGGACGTGGCGCACCTCGGAAGCGGCGATGCAGGCGGCAGGTTTCACGAACGAAAACTATGAGCCACTTACGCCCGGTTCAACCCGCACCTATCGCCTCGCAGCCTATATCCCCGCCGGGAGTGTAGTCCAGTTCGCCTATCTGCTGGATGGGGAGGGCGGCAACCGCATCACCTGGGTCAGCACCACCAACCCGTATTGTTCCGGCGATGTCGCCGATTAGCAGAAAGGGGCGACCATGCCTGATTTCGCACGGATGATTGATGAGCTGCAATACAGCATTATTGTGCTGATCGCCGGGGTTCACTGGAGTCTGCAAGAAGCGGTGCTGATGGCAGGCTACACCATCAAACTGGTGAATCAATGGCTGATCGAAAACGCCTTCATGCCGATTATTGCCCAGACTAACAACAGCCTGGGGCTGGCGCTGAGCTGGGTCTTTATCGTCGCGCTGCTGGTGCTGGGGATCACCTACCTGCTGGCGGCGTTTATCCGCCTGGATGTCGTCGCGCCGCGCAGCGCCATCATGTGGTATGTGGCAGGCGTGCTGTTCTTCACGATTGGCCCCAGCTTCTATCAGGGCATGAACACCTTCCGGCTGAATATCAGCCAGGTGATGTACCTGAGCGTGCTTCAGGGATTGGACGACAATGCCGGGGATTTCTCGTCGCTGGCGCAGGTCAACTCCAATGATCTCGACCTGGGCGCGTTGTGCGATCACTTCGATGTGTATCTGCCGGGGGCGGCGGGACCCGGACCGATTGACGGGCTGGACATCACGCTGGCGTATCTGCGCGGTCATGCTCAGGATGTGATGGGCTACCCGCAGCCAGCGTATTCGCCCGGCTGTCCGCCGTATCTGCTCAACCCGAACTCGTCGACCTGGGCGGGGGCTGGCGGCACATCGGTGGTGCCGATGGACTGGAACATGCCCGGCGGCTACTTCGACCATACCACTTCGCCAGGCACCTGGGATGGTGTCGATGAAAGTGTACGCGATGCGGCAGTCGCGCTGGCGGGTGCTTCGCAGCAGCGGGCGCTGACGGCGTGGCCGCTGCTCTTATTCGCGCTGGCTGAACAGGTGGTGCATCTGCTGATCACGATTGCGATGGGCATTACCTTCGTCTCGTTTGGGGTAGCGATTCTGTTCGCCTTCTTCAAGCGCACCGAGAGCATCGCCCACAATATCATCAACCAGTGGATTGAACTGATCGTCCAGACCACCATCATCGCCCTGATCCAGGCGCTGGTGATTGGTTTCTTCCTGGCGGGCGCGGCGACGGGCAGCGCTGCTGCGATTATCGGTATTGGCATGATCTGCCTGGTGTTCATCGTGATTACGCTGTGGTCGGGCGTCAAAGCGGTCTGGAACAGCTTCAACCGGCTGTTCAACGCGATGGGTCAGGTATCGGGCAATGTCCTGCTCTCGCCCGGATCGGTCACCTCGGCTGCTGTCACGGGTGCAGCGGCGGCGGCAACGGGCGGCGCATCATTGGCGACCAGCATGGGGTCGAATGCGCTGGCGGGCATGAATGCCCTCAACAACGGCGCGACTACCGCACAGACCGCAGGCTTGATGTTCGGCGGGTTTAGCAGTCTGAGCAACGCAGCGCGAACGCTTACCCATCTGCCCGGTGTGCGTGGCACAGCATTAGGTGACGCTGCCGAGCAGTTCACCGAAGGCGCGGCAACGCGGCAGGTGGCGCGGAATATTCCCGTTATTGGGCGAGCGGCTGGACCGCTGGTGGGGGCGGCACTGTTGAGTGACCGGGATCCTGCCAAAGCCAAATACGACGAATACGGGCGGCTTGTATCGCGTCCGATGCTGGTACCGGCAGTCGGCGAGGCGTTGGAAAGCTGGACACTGCCGAAGGACGCCAAGCGCAAACGCGGCGCACGCTCACAAAACGATGCCGATTGGTTCGAGGATGAAAACGGCGAGATAGTTTCCAGTTTCACCCCCGCCCGAGCGCGGCGCACCGGGATGTTCACACCTGTCGCGTCCGTACCAATGAATGAAGGCGGAGAAGATAAATCCGATGCTCGCCGCCGTCAGGATCGCAGTGATTATGCGGCGGAGATGAACAGTGAAGAGATGGAGCAGCACGTTTCGGATGCCCTGAAAGCCTCCACTGGCACCCATTCCACGCTGGGGGCAATGATTGAAAAGGATGGCAAGTCTGACATGAGCCGCTTTGATCAGGTGGCGGCGCGGCTGGAAGCGAGCGCTGAGGCGCTGGCGAATGTCGCTCGCCTGCAAATGCAGGTCATGCTGGGGCAGTTGAAAGTCACAGGTGGCGGCGATGTCGCTGGAGTCATGGGCGATGTCATTCGGGGAATGCAGATGGAGCGCATCCAGAACGGGCAGCCTGCCGCTGGCGGTGTGGACCATCTCACAGTAGCGGATCGGATGGCGCGGGCGATGGGCGTGATGCCTGTCGGCGGCGAGCAGCCGCCTATTCAGCAGGATGTATCCCGCTTTGGCTTATTTGCGGATCAGGCGCTGCGCCTGGGTATTTCCGGCACGCAGGCGGAACAGGTGGTCCGCGAGGTCAAGTCGTCACCAGATGGCAGACTGAGTGAGCCAACCCGTGCGGCGCTGGTCGAGCAGGTACGCTCGGAGGGTCATCTGTCCTACGACACCGCACGTGAAGCGGTCAACCGCCTGGAACACAGCGCTCAGATGCTGCCGAATGAAATTACCGCCTTTGGCATGATGGCAGTGCCTCAGGCAACTGTTCAGCCGGTTGTTCAACCGCAGATCGAAGTCGAACCCAACATCACCGTTGAACCGCAGGTGGATGTCACTGTCGAAGCACCAAAGGATGAAGGCGATGCCGCCTACACCGAAGCCATGCGGAAACAGGCGGCGCTCGGTGGCAGCGGCAGTGTGATTGGAGGAAGCTCATAATGGACGTGCTGCGTTATCACAACTTAGAAGAACTGCGTGGACTGTCCCTGAGTGAGCTGCACGCCCTGTGGGAACTCGTGCCAACAGATCGCCAGCGGGCTTACAAAGCTGCCTACGAGCGCGAAGTCCGCACGGCGGGGGCTGTCGGGTCGGACGAACTCGAACGGCAGGTGGCGGCTGAACTGATTAAACGTTACAACGAAGCCGCGCTGGTCCCGGTAGGATCGCGCTGGGCGCGGACACCCGGCAGGGTGCAGGAAGCGGCGCAGCAGAATGTCGTGCTGGATGCCCCGGAGGATGAAGTTAAATCAACTTCCGGTAAACCCTCCCCAAAGGTGATGCGCGCGGTAGGACTGGCCGCGCTGCTGTTCTTTGGTTTCATGTTCACCCGGTTACTGGGCGGGCGCTCCACCGGAGATATGGAGATGACACTGGAAGTTAGTTCCACGCCAAACCCGCTGGTCAGTCCGACCCCCACGCCTCTGGCTTTGGAAGCGCAGGATGATGTGATTCAAGGTGGCGACAGTGGGCGCGAAGTCGCCTATCCGGTCAATTTACAGGTGATTCTGCCCGATGGGACTGCGCCGCGGGTCTGGGTGGTGCAGCGCCGCCGCGTGCAGGCATCCGAATGGCGTTTTGACCTCAATCCTGATACCGCTTCCTTCGTCAACGGCATGTCGGTGCGTCCGGTGATCGGCATCCCCTGGTCGGAGGAAAACGAGTCGTTCTTCGACAACATCGACACAGGCGCATCCTTCCTGCTGACCATGAACACCGGCGCAGTGCTGCGCTTCGAGTTTGATGACCGGCGTGAAGTGCGCCGCAGCGAGACCAGTATCTTCCGGCAGGTCAGTCCCGGATTGGTGCTGCTGCTGATTGGCGAAACCGATGCCGATGGCTTGCCTACCGCAACCCGCACGCTGGTGACGGCAACCTATCCGCCGGAACAGGAACTCTCGCGGGATGGGCAGATCATTGGGATGGACATCACCCTTCAGGAAGGTGGTGTGGGTGAACAGCTTCCCTTAGGCGATGCAGCCATTACCTTGCAGGACGCGCAGCTCATCACTGACCAGCCCGATTTGCCTGCCGACAGCCAGTATCTGCTGCTGAATTATGAGGTGCTGGCAGGTGCGGAGGCGCTGGATACGACGGCCTGGCGGGTGGAATTTGTCGATACCAGCGGGCAAATCTATCTGCCGAGCAGTGCCGCCCTGACCCACACCGATTTTGACGGGCTGCCGCTGGAAATTCCGCCGCTGTCCGCGCTCTCTGCCTCAGTCGGTTACATCGTACCCGCCGCCCTGCACAATGGGCGTTGGGTTATCACTGACACTAATGGCAACGGCGTGTCTTTTGTGCTCTCATTTGCCAGTGAACCGCTCGACCTGCGCTATGATGGCGTGGATGTGCGGCTGGTCAGCGTGACCCATATTGAAGGGCAGATCACCACCCATTTGCGAATCTACAATGGGCGGACGGAAACCCTGCACTTCACGCAGGATGACATCTGGCTGGCATTAGGCTACGCCCCTGAGCCGCCCGGACCGCGTAACCCCGCTGAAGGCTTAACCCCGTTCGACCTGCTGCCCGAACAGGCAGTTGACCTGAGACTGGTCTGGTACTGGGGCGGCGAACCTTACGCCAGTATGGGGGTCGGTGAGTATCGCTTTGCTATTCAGTTGACGCGCGGATGATGACCTCAATACCGATGGGTTGAAGCTCATTCAGCCCATCTTTCCCCTCTATTCCCGGCATTTTGGTAATTTTAACGGGCGATTTGTCAAAACTGACGGGCTAAAAGTGTAATCCTACAGCGGCTGCGCCTCCCCACTTTGATACGCTGAGTTCAGCCGGTGCGGGAGAAGACTTCGTGCCAGATGACCTCAACCCGCAGGTAGTGGCGTAAGGCGACCCCCTCA
>DAOUCY010000015.1:0-85000 GCA_034431625.1 Anaerolineae bacterium
GGTCGTCTACCGCCGTTCGACTCTCGAGATGGCCGCTGCCGAGCATCCCGATCTCCAGCTCATCATTCGCGACAACCAGCTTGATGATGAACGTGCTCTTGCGAATGTCCAAGAATTTGCCGACCAGTCCGTCGATCTCGCTATCATCTTCCACATCAATGAACGTCTCGGCCCGGCCTTCAACAAGATCCTCATGCCCCGTCGCATCCCCATCATCGCGGTCGATATTCCCATTCCCATGGCGTTTTACTTCGGTGCCAACAACCAGGAGTCTGGCTTGCTCGCCGGCGATGCGCTTGG
Source organism: Anaerolineae bacterium (assembly GCA_034431625.1). Classification (GTDB taxonomy): domain Bacteria; phylum Chloroflexota; class Anaerolineae; order Aggregatilineales; family Phototrophicaceae; genus CFX2. The sequence goes on from DAOUCY010000015.1 coordinate 301, forward strand.
CCGCTATATTCGCCAGCAGTGGGGCGGCCAGGTAGATAAACTTCTCGTCCTGACTGAGTCTCGTGTCACTACCGTCCTGCGTGACCGCGTGAATTACTCTGTCGCCGGCCTCCAAAATCAGGTCGTCGTCCAGGGAACCGACATTCTCTATCTGGACAGCGGTCATTCCCGTGAGACTGCCGCCAACCGCACCGCCGAGGTCCTCAACCGCTGGCTGCCCTACGAACATATCGCCATCATCGGCATCAACGATGACACTGCCCTCGGTGCATTAGATGCCGCTCGCCTTCTCGGTCGCGAGCACCATGTGGCGATTGTCGGCCACGGCGCGGATGAGCAGGCTCGCACGGAGATGCGCCGTCCGGGGAGCGCCTTTGTCGCCTCCGCTGACTATCATTTCGAGCAGTACGGTCCGCGTCTGATCGACATTGCCCTGCGGATCCGCCGCCGAGAGCGTATCCCACAGATGCACTACATCCAGCATAGCTGTGTGACCGCCTTCGGCTGAGTCTTTTTAGCACGATTCTCACCGAAACTTACGGCTTGTTCGGGCAGACACCCCTCTATAATGAGTCTGTGCGGTTGGCGCTGACGGAATGCACCCGTTCATAAGGTCGATCATGCTCACCAATGCCCCCATCCTGGAAAGTGAACGCCTGCGGTTGCGTTCGCTCTTGTTGGAGGATGCCCCCCTCATTTACGAGTACATGCGCGATTCAGAAATCGCCGCCAATACCCTAAACATTCCTTTTCCCTATCCTGAAGGCGCTGCCGAGGAGTGGATTCAGGCCGCCAATGAAGCCAATCGTGATGGTAGAGGCTTTACCTTCGCCATTACCCTCAAATCGACCCACACCTTCATCGGTTCGATTGGCCTCGGTATCGAGCACAACCATCACTGTGCCGAGATCGGCTATTGGATTGGCAAAGCCTACCGGGATCACGGCTACGTCACCGAAGCCGTTCGCCGCCTAATTGTCTTTGGCTTCGACGACCTCAAACTCAACCGCATCCATGCCCGCCATTTCGACCGCAATCCCGCTTCCGGCCGCGTGATGCAAAAAGCCGGCATGACCTATGAAGGCACGCTCCGCGCCCATTACCTCAAATGGGGTGATTTCCTAGACGCCCACCTCTACGCCATCCTCCGAAAGGATTACGAAACCCACGGCGCCTGACCATCATGATGAACCCACCGCTCACCCTAGAGACCCCACGGCTGCTGCTTCGCCCCTTTGAACCCTCGGATGTTCACTCGGTCCAGCAGATTCTCGGTGATCCCCGCGTATCAGCCGCGCTTCTGGATACACCTTACCCTTTCACAGTGGAAGACGCCCATCGCTGGATTGAAATCGCCCGACGCGGTGGTGATCGCGGTGATGCCTTCGTCTTTGCCCTCGTCCGCAAGCATCACCCGCTGCTCATCGGCTGTATCGATATCGAAGTCAATGGCGAACACCGCCGCGGTGATATGGCCTACTGGCTGAGTCCCGAACATTGGGGGCAGGGTTATACCACCGAGGCCGCCCGGCGTATTGTCTGCTTCGGCTTCGAATCCCTCGGACTGCGCCGCATCCATGCCCAATGCATCCGCACCAATGTCGCCTCCGCCCGTGTCATGGAAAAAGTCGGCTTGCGCCCGGAAGCCCTCCTGCGCCAATCCACCCTCAAAGATGGAATCTATGTCGATGTTGCCATTTACGGCCTTACCCGCGAGGATTACGACCGCGCCGCATCCTGCTCCTGACTCTTTGCGTGTCTGAATTCTTGTCCATAAAACACTGACGGCCGCAGGGTTCGCCTGGGCCGTCAACGTGTTCCGAACTAGAGGGTGAGGGTGCGCAGTAGCGCACACGCTCACAAGAGGTGCTGGCTAGGGTGTCCGCACCCCCACCATAGTCTTACCGATCAAAAGACCACCTCCTTTCATGTTCTGGACGATGCGTTCACTCTATTCCAAATCGGTTTCAATGTCAAATGAGAGTTCGCCAGGGTTCAGGACAGATCTTTCTCCCCTCATCTGTCCTTTGCAGCCTTTGCGTCTTTGCAGTGAAAATACGTCTTCTCCCCGGAAATACGATACAATCGGCCCTATGAAACCGTCACATCTTCTGCCCCGCTGTCTGATCCTCATCCTGCTGCTTTCCGCCTGTGGGCTGCGGCCTGGTGCGCCAGCCACGGCCACCCCGGAGCCGGTCACCTCCACACCCCTCGCGCCCACGCCAACTCCCATGACCTTCCCTACGCTGCCGCCCAGCCCAACCCCGGTCTGCCCTGGCGCGCCCCGCCAGCGCCTGATCCTCCACGAACGCGGTCGCGTCCTCCTCGATGACCCCCGCCCAATCAACCTGCGCCTTCAGCCCGGAACTGACGCGGCTATCCTGTTCCGCATTTCCACTGGCGAAATCTTCTATGTGCTCGAAGGTCCTGTCTGCGAAGGCGATTTCGCCTGGTATCGCATCCGTTACGGCGCGCGCGAGGGTTGGATCGCCGAAGGCGACCTCACCAGCTACTATGTCGAACCCTACCTGCCAGGCTGAGCAAGCCGCCTATGCTGCGCTCTCTATATCCTCACTTTCCCCCAAATCGACCCTTGAATTGAACAAGGATTGAGGGGGAAGGGGACACAGCTTATAGAATCTGCGACAAAAACAGCTTCGTGCGCGGGTGCTGCGCCTGCTCGAAGAAATACTCCGGTGTCCCCTGTTCCACAATCCGCCCCTGGTCGAAGAAGATGATCCGGTCGGCCACTTCGCGGGCGAAGCCCATCTCATGCGTGACGACCAGCATCGTCATACCGCTCCGTGCCAGTTCCTTCATCACGTCCAGCACTTCTTTAATCATCTCTGGGTCGAGCGCCGAAGTTGGCTCGTCGAACAGCATGATCTTCGGCTCCATCGCCAGCGCCCGTGCGATTGCCACGCGCTGCTGCTGCCCACCGGAAAGCTGCCCCGGATACTTGTTGGCCTGCTCCGGAATGCCCACCCTCGCCAGCAGTTCCATCGCCTTCGCTTCTGCTTTCTCGCGCGGCCAGCCGCGTACCTTCATCGGTGCCAGCGTGATGTTCTCCAGCGCCGTCTTGTGCGGGAACAAATTGAACTGCTGGAACACCATCCCGATCTCTCGCCGGATCGCCGCGATATTGCGGACATCGTTCCCCATCTCAATCCCATCCACCACGATCTGCCCCGACTGGTGTTCTTCCAGCCGGTTGATACACCGGATGAACGTCGATTTGCCCGACCCTGATGGCCCGATGATGACCACCACCTCCTGCGGCGCGACTTCCACCGAAATATCTCGCAGCACATGGAACTCGCCGAACCACTTATTCACATCCCGGCATTGAATAATCGGTTCAGCATTCTGGGCAAGCGTCTTGTTAGAGTCAGGCATGACGATCTCCCGCAGCCAATCTAAATTTTACGCGCCAGCGCCTTGCCTGACCCGCTCGCTTCGATCCGGCGGCTCACCGTGGCGATGGCATAACTGAAGATAAAGTAACCCAAAATCAGGAATACGTACACTTCCCGGCGCACGCCCAGGAATTCCGTCTGCGCCACCACCAGTTCGCCCATGCCGGAAAAATCCAGCAGGCCGACGATGGCGACTAGGGACGTATCTTTGAACAGCGAGATGAACTGCCCCACCAGTGCCGGAATCACCGCCCGCAGCGCCTGCGGCAGCGTGATATACAGCGTGGTCTGCACTCCGTTCAGCCCCAGCGCTTTGGCCGCCTCTTCTTGGCCGTGCGGGATCGCTTGCAGCCCGCCGCGCACATTCTCCGCCAGATACGCTGCGCTGAACAGCACGATCCCGATCATTGCCCGGAAGACATTGGGCGTCTCCGCCAGGCTCGGATTCACCAGCGGTACGAGGAGCTGCGCCATGAACAGCACCGTAATCAGTGGCACGCCGCGCACAAACTCGATGTACAGCGTCGAAAAGCCGCTGACCACCGGCAGACTGCTGCGCCGTCCCAACGCCAGCAGCACCCCCAGCGGGAACGACGCCACGATCCCGACGAACGTCAGCATGATCGTCAGCAGCAAGCCGCCCCAGCGTCGCGTATCGGTCAGTGGCAGCACCGAGAAGAAACCATAGATCAGCACGAACATCAGCACCGGTGTGACAATCAGCAAATAGGTCGCCATACGTCGCGCTGTCCGCCGTGGATCATCCGGCGGCGAAAGCCGCTGGTTCGCCAGCGCCGCTGCGCCGTATCCCCCCAGCAGCGCCAGCACCAATGCCAGTACCCCCGTGCTGAGCTGCCCGGCGAACGGCCCAATGAATAAGTTGACGTAATCGTTCAGGCTGCGCTCGCCGCGGTACTTGTTGTCGATGATCGTTGCCATCGGCATATTTTTGCCGTCGGCCATCTTCGGACGAGCTTCCTCGGTGGTGAAAACATCCGTCATCCGTACGTACTGCGGGGTGCTGCCCGCTGTCCCACCGCTGGCCGCAGCATCCGTAGCCGACCGCGTGATGGTCCGTTCCAGCAGCGGGTATATCCCGCGCACCTGCACCAACCCCACACCATCGCCCTTGACCGACTTCTCGAAGATGTACCAGCCGTCTGCCGGCAGCGTGACCGTCAGCGGCGCCCCGCCATCCAAAGTCGCCGCCGCGATCACCGACGAATCCGAGCCGCGCAGGATGCGGACGCTCACCGGGTTCTGGTTCAGCGCGTAGGTCTCCGCGATAGGATCGACCACCGCCAGCTTGCCTAGTTCGGTCGTCAGACGTTCGCGCTGGCTAGCTGTGACCAGGTTCTCCCTCAGCAGCCGTTCAATCTCGGCGACCCGGTCGGCGTTGGCCTGCCGTGCGATAGAGTTGACCCGAAGCTGGTTGCTGGCTTGATCCGTGAAGCCGCTCATCTGCGCCAAGGCCGCATCATCTGCGCCGGTTTGTGTGGCAAGCTCAATAGTCAGTGTTTCGCCTGCCCGGGCAATAAAGGCCAACTGCACCTGTGGGGTGATAGTGTCGCTCCCCGTCCCGGCAATCGTGGCAGAACCAGCAGCGAAATAGGCCGTCGGCTGCTGGGTGATGGCCGCCGCCGCAGGTGGGATAATGAACAGCACCCCAGCGAAGACCAACAGCCCGATCATCGCCTGGCGCGTGATGCGCGTCCAGGCCGCGAAGCATACCCCGATCACGACCGCGATGAACAGCGCCATTAGAATGACTCGCCATTCGTACTGCGGTTCGAATCGCCCCAGCAGATAGTTGCGGAAGTTGAACGTGATGGCGAACCAGTTGGCATCGACAATCGCCCAACGCAAGAATCCGACTGTCACGCTGACCGTCAAAAAGCTCCCAACCAGCGTTAGTACCGTATCACCCACCGAACTGAATAGATTCTTCCGCATCCAAGCCAGCGGCCCCACCGCCAGCAGCGGCGGCGGTTTGACCGGCGGTTCCTCGTAATTGACCACCGGCGCGAATACCGGACGGTTCGGATTTTCAGAGATGCTCGCCATGCTCGGATCACCTCGTGACCAGTTGGAAGCGGCGGTTGACGAGGTTCGTCAGCACCGAGATCGTCAGGCTCATGATCAAATAGACGATCATCAGCATCGTGATGCCCGTCACCGACTGGCCCGACTGGTTCATTATCGTCTGCGTCACCAATACTACATCCGCGTAAGCAATGGCAATCGCCAGACTGGAGTTCTTCGATAAGTTCAAATACTGATTGCCCAGCGGGGGAATGATGACCCGCAGCGCCTGCGGCAAAATAATCATCTGCAGCGTCTGCGCCGTGCTGAGTCCCAGTGCCCGTGCCGCTTCAATCTGCCCGCGTGGGACCGCCAGAATGCCCGCACGGACAATCTCAGCAACGAAAGCCGAAGTGTAGACCGTCAGTCCCAGCAGCAGCGCCATGTATTCCGGTGGAATGGTCGAGCCAGACCGCAGCCCCGTGACAATCCCCGCCCGGTTGATGCGCTGTTCCGGCAGGACGACCAGCAGCGGCTGTTGGCTGTAAAGCTGTTCATCAGCCGAGGTCAGCAGTCCCTGGGCACGGGCTTCCGCAGTGGGCAGCGTTACCATTTCGCCGTCCCGTACCATGCTGATTGTGGCCGGAGCCGGTTCCAATCCCACAAACACCCAACCAACCAGCGTGAACACAGTTACCGCGATGACCACATACCAGCCCCGTGGATACGCTCGCCCCGTGGTTTCGGTCAGCCGCCCAAAATACATCCACAGCATGAACGCCAGCGCGATCCCAATGCCAATGAAGGCCATCCATTCCGCGAACCGTGCAGTCGCCAGGAACTCCGGGAAGACAAACCCACGCACGCTGATGAGCACTGCCGGATAAATCTCCGCGCGGATGGCTGCGTTGGCGAATGGCAGCACGCCGAAATAGAACGCCAGCCCACCGGCAAGCTGCCCTGCCGTCAAACCCAGCAAGCGCCAGCGCATCTCCTCCCGAATCGAATAGGCCCCTGCAATCAGGACAAGACTCACGGCCGCATAGATCACAAAGCCCAGGTTCGTCAGGTCCCCCCGGCCGTAGAGGTTCGCCCAGCCCTCCACCCGCCCGGAGAGCCAAAAAGCCGCTTCCAGGGTCACCACGGCGGCCAGCGCTGCTGTTATCCGCAGCGTGCGTGTGTGCGGAACAGCCCGGCGGCTGAACACCCAGACCGCGATAACGATCAACCCGTAAACGATCAGTCGCCCCAAGGGCAGCAGGACCACCCCCTCATTCGGCACAGTGATTGCCTGGTTGAATGGCGGCAGTGACAGCATCACGATGAAGTACCACACGAACAACTGCACCAGCAGCGGGGTATTCCGCAGAATTTCCACATACACCCGTGAAATCGTGCGAATCAGCCAGTTCGAACTGAGCAGGGCTATACCGACCAGGATGCCTACAACGGTCGTGGCGACCAGACCGACTACCACCACCCGCAGTGTATTGGTCACCCCGACCAGGAATGCTGTCCCGTAGCTGCTGTTCGAGGTGTACCAATCCGGCGCATTGCTGATGTCAAAGCCAGCGCGGTCGTTCAAAAAGGTGATGTTCGGCTCAAGGTTCTTTGCCCGCAGCGACCCCACAATCGACGCCGCGATCTGCGAGGCCAGCGTGACGACGACGATCACGAAGACGATCTGCCCCAACACTTGAAGCACGCGCACATCACGCAGAAACGCGGGGATGATGCTCTTGGGCGTGTTTGAAGGCTGAACAGTGGCGGCCATCAGCAGTGTCCCATAACAGATTGCAGAGGGGCGGGTATCGATGACCCGCCCCTCCAATGACTTTACCTCATCTGCTGCGCAAGTTCGAGGAGTCTGCTGGGCTGAGGTGTATTTCAGATTAGGACAATATTTTTATCTTGGGTGGACGGTCGGAAGTAGGAACGCCATTCTTGGCGTCCGCATCTCGAACCGGCCACCATTTTCAGAAATACACCCTGTCAGTCTGCCCTCGCTGCCCTCGAATTTCGCATCGTTCTGTTTAGTGGTTCGTCCGGTAAGTCAGCACCGCTTGGTTTGACCTCACCTCACTCCGCTGCTCTCCGCTTAACTCCCCCTCTCCAAACACAGAGAGGGGGCCGGGAGGTGAGGTTCTGGGACGTTATCTGAACTTATCGGATGCGCCGTTTAGCGGAAGGGCGGCGAGTACATCAAACCGCCGTCCGTCCACAGCGCGTTCAGGCCGCGGCCTAATCCGAACGGCGTGTCCGGGCCGAGGTTGCGGTCAAAGATTTCGCCGTAATTCCCCACCTGCCGGATGACGTTCACGGTGAAGTCCTTGGCAATGCCGTACAGCGTCCCACCGGGGTTGTCGCCCTGGCCCAGGAAGCGCTGGATTTCCGGCACACTGCTGCCGAGGAATTCGTCGATGTTCGTGCTGGTGATGCCGTATTCTTCCGCTTGGATCAGCGCGAAGACCGTCCACCGCACAATGTCGGCAAACTGCGGATCGGACTGCGGACTGAGCGGGCCGAGTGGCTCCTTGCTCATCGTCTCATCGAGGATGACATGCGCACTCGGGTCCGCTGCTGTTGACTTGTACGCGATCAGACCGCTCTTGTCAGTCGTGAAGGCGTCGCACGAACCAGAGATGTAGGCTTCCCAAGTGGCGGCTGCATCCGCAAAGACCAGCGGTTGGTAGCTGATCCCGCGCTGCGAGAAGTAGTCGGCCAGGTTCAATTCGGTGGTCGTCCCGCTCTGGACACAGACGGTCGAACCTTCCAGTTCGGCGATCTCGGTGATGCCGCTGTCAGCCCGCACCATCATCCCCTGTCCATCGTAGAATGTCGTCGGCCCAAAGGTCGCGCCCCAGACCGAGTCCCGGCTGAATGTCCATGTCGTGTTGCGTGACATCACATCAATTTCTTCCGACTGGATCGCGGCCTGGCGTTCCCCTGCTTCCAGTGGACGGAAGCTGACTTTGCTGGCATCCCCCAGGATCGCGGCTGCGATAGCGCGGCAGATATCAACATCAAACCCTTCCCATTCGCCGGCGTCATTGACCGTCGCGAACCCAGCCAAACCGGAGGCGTTCGCGCCGCAGATCAGCTCGCCGCGGTTGATCACCCGCTGGGTGATCGGGCCAACCTGCACCGGTTGGGCGTCCTGCGCAGCCGCAAAGCTCATCACGCCCGCTGACAAGGCAGCCAGAATCACAAAAAGAACAACCCGTTTCAACATGGACACAAACTCCTTCAGATTTTCATTCCAATAGGTATGTACAGCCAGCCCGCAGCAATGGACTGCTTTGGCACTTTACCATGCTGCGAATCGCGGGCAGTCTACCGTACTCTACGGCGTCTGTCAAAAATTGATTACGGCGAATTTCCACCAAAATTTTAGGCGCTTTTTCGGCAGAATCGCGCTAGACCGAGGGGAACTTCATCGCCACGACCACTGCCGCGGCATATGTCTCTGTGTGCGTCAAGCTCACATCCCATTCGTTCAAACCCATCTCGTCCGCCAGCCGTGCCGCTGCTCCGTGTAGGTGCAGGATCGGACGTCCCCGCGCATCGCATCGGATTTCAATCTCCCGCCACCCCACGTCTCCGATCCCTGTGCCAAAGGCTTTCGAGACGGCTTCTTTGGCGGCCAATCGCGCCGCCAATCGCTGCGGCTTGTCGGCACATTCCGCCCGTTCCTCCGCCGTGAAAAATCGGTTCAGGAACCGCTCGCCCAGCCGGATGATCCCTTCCTCAACGCGCCGGATTTCGACCATATCGATGCCGCACCGGATCATTCCAGCCCCTCCAGCCATGCCTGGATCAGCCGTGCCGTTTCCTGCGGCGCACTCAGCGGGAAGAGATGCCCATGCCCGGCCACCTCGGCCATCACCGCCTGCGGCACAATCCCGTGCAGCTTCTCAGCCGCTTCCGGCAGAAACGTATCGCTGTGCTCACCCCGGATGACCAGGATCGGAAGCGTCGGCGAAAGCCGCGGCAGCACCTCCCACGAACGGGTGTAGCCTGTGCAGAAGTAGTAAGCTTCCCACTCCGGCGGCCACACCAACTCCACCCCGGAGCCATCCGGCAGCGGATGTGTGCCCGTCTCAGCGTAAATCCGCACAGCTTCGTCCGGCCAGTCCTGAAACAGCGCCTTGCTGCGGAACTGCCGGAACGCAGCCTCTGCGCTCTCGAAGACCCGCCGTCTTCGGCGAGCCGCTTGCGCCAGCGGGAACTCGTGGATGCTGCCGTCCTGCTGCATCCGTTCCATTCCCTCCAGCCAAGCCGGAGGAAAGATAGTCGGGTCCAGCAGACATAACGCGCGGAAGCGCTCCGGCTCCCGCGTCGCCGCAATCAGCGACGCCACCCCACCGAACGAATGTCCGACGGCGATCACCCCGCTCAGCGCATGCTCATGCAGTCCCCCCAACAGATCATCAGCCACTGCGTCCCACTGCCGCAGCCTTTCCGGCACCGGTTCATCCGGCCACAGCGCACGCGGCGGCAGCGAAATCACCCGGTAAGATCCGCTGAATGCTCGCAGCAGCGGTCGGTACGTCTCGGGTGGGAAGCCGTTCGCCACTGCCAGATGCAGCGGCGGGCCGTCCCCACCAAATTCGAGCAGAGGATAATGCGTGGTCATAGGCTCTCGTGTGGCGATTTCAGGAAGGACTCACACGTGTCGATGATCGTCTCCAAGATGCGCAGCGAAGCCCGCCAGTCGCCCTGCACTTCTAACGAGTGATTCAACCCCTCGTACACCCGCCAGGTCACCGTCGGATGGCCGGTGAAAGCCTGTACCTCATGTGCCGAGTAGAGCGCGTCGGCAGTCCCAACCAGCACCAGTGTCGGGATGCTGCCCAATCCCTGCACTGCCCCGCCGATGGGCGTCAGCAGAATCAGCGACACCTCAGCGTCCTGGATCGACCGGGCTACCTCGGCGGCCAGCGGCGTTCCCAGCGACTTGCCCGCCACGCATACCTGTTTGTAGCCGCGTTCCAGTGCTGGGCGCACCCCGTCCATCACCTCTTCGATCAGTTGTGGTGTTTGCGCCGCTTCTAGTTCCACCCCTGCCGCTTGGAAGCCGTACTGTACATTCAGCACATCCCAGCCCAACCCCAGCGCCGCCCGCCGTAGGTTGTAGAACAGCGGGTAATCCAGCGTGTAACCGCGTCCCGGCAGCAGAATCAACAGCCGGTCGGAGCCGCCTTCCTGGGCCAGCAGCTTGTGATTCAGCCGCACCCCCAGGCTCGACTCAACCGCAAAGGTGATCGTCTGGAGCGTCATTTGCCATCCTCCATGCGCCGGGATTGCCCCGCGCCGGGATCAGATGTGCAGGCGCAGTTCGTTGGTGGGCGCGAATCCGAGCGACTCGTAGACCGGGCGGCCATCCGCGCTTGCGTGCAGGCTGACCGTGTGGATATCGTGCGCCGCGCACCAGCCCAGGATGGTCTGCACCAGCGCCCGCGCCAATCCCCGGCAGCGGAATCCCGGCTCGGTGTAGACGTTCATAATGTACCCCCGCAGCGGCGAGAAGTCCATCATTTGCGGCGGCCATTCCACCAGCCACAAACCAGCTCCCGCGGCCAGCCGTCCAGTCGAGTCCTCGACCAGCCAGTTGTGATAGCGGCCGTCTTCCAGCCGCTCCCGCAGCCATTTGGCGAAAACCTCACTCATCGCCTCCAGGCGCTCGCGGTCGCTGTAACCCATGTCGCTGTACATACGTCGTCGCTGGGCGACAATCACCGGTAGATCGGCTGGTGTCGCTTCGCGGATGAGGAAGGAATCTTGGGGAACGATCCGTACTGAAGACAGGAGTTCGGTGGGTTCCATGTCGGGCTTGGCTGCACCTCCGCTGAAGGGGTCTAAAAGCGAGCAAGGTGCGGCAGTATAGCACTCCCCCACAGCGCGTCAATCCCGAATGCTTGGGCGGGGCCGCTGCCGCACCCCGTTGATCAGCATCGCCGAATCTAGATGGATCGTCCGGTGTGGAATGCGTACCCGCCCTTCGACCACATGCCTAGCGGGGCTGCGTCACCAACATATTGTCAATCTCAGCAGCCGGTGTCATCCAATCCTCGAACCCTCTGTCATTTCTTTGCATTCTTTGCGGTCAGAAACCTTTCCGCATTCCCCTAATCCTCTACGTTGCCACTGCCCGCAGCGCCTCGGCCATCACACCCATCCCCTCGTGAACCTGCTCGTCCGTGATGTTCAGCGGCGGCAGGAAGCGGATGCAGTTGCTGTACAGCCCCGCCCGGATGGCGATCAACCCGCGCTTGAAGCACTCCTGCGTCACCTGCAAAGTCTCGTCAGCGGCAGGAGTCTTGGCGGTGCGATCCTTCACCAATTCCATCAGCATCATCGGCCCCAGCCCGCGCACATCCCCAATCAGGTTGAACTCCGCCTGCAAATCCAGCAGCGACTCCCGCAGCAGATCACCAATCTGGCTGGCTCGCTCCAAGAATTCCGGCTGCCGGATCATGTTGATCGCTTCCACCGCCGCGACGCACGCCAGCGGGTTTCCGCTGTACGTTCCGCCCAACCCGCCTGGATGCGGCCCGTCCATCAGTTCCGCCCGTCCGGTGACCGCGGCCAGCGGCATCCCTGCCGCCAGCGACTTCGCCGTGCAGATCAGGTCAGGTGCAATCCCGTAATGTTCAACCGCGAATAGTTTCCCGGTGCGCCCAAACCCGCACTGCACCTCGTCGGCCACATACACGATTCCGTGTTGGGTACACAGTTCCCGGATGCGCTGGAGGAAGCGCGGCGGCGTGGCGATGAACCCGCCTTCGCCCTGCACCGTCTCGATCACGATGGCCGCCACCGCGCTCGGATCGACCTGCGCGATCAGCGCATTTTCCAGCCGCGCGATGCAGTCATCGATGAACTCGTCCTCGCTCATCCCGGCCGGACGGCGGTACACGTTGGGGAAGGGCAGCCGGTAAATCTCCGGCGCGAACGGTCCAAAGCCTTTCTTGAACAGTCCGTACTTGCTGGTCATCGCCAGCGTCAGATTCGTGCGGCCGTGGTACGCCCCCTCGAACACGATCACTGCCGGCCGCCCAGTGGCGCTCCGGGCAATCTTGATCGCCGTCTCCAGCGCTTCCGCCCCACTGTTGAGCAGCACGGTCTTTTTAGCGAAGTCCCCTGGCGTCACCTCGTTCAGCAGTTCGGCCACCTTCACATAGGGTTCGTAAGTCCCAACGATAGCGCAGAGGTGGATCAAGGCGGCAGCCTGCTTTTGCAGCGCTTCGACCACGTTTGGCGGGCAGTGCCCGACTGCCAGCACGCCGATCCCGCCTGCAAAGTCCAGCAGCGTGTTGCCGTCCACATCGGTCACGGCCGCGCCGCTTGCGCTTGCGATGGCGACGGGCGTCAGCTTTGCCGCGCCCCGCGGGGTGGCGGCCTCGCGCCGGGCGACTAGCGCCTTGCTCTTCGGGCCGGGGAGTTCGGTCACAAGGTGGATGGTGGGCATGATTTTCCTTCACAACAACTTTGTTTGAAACGCGGCCTCTAGTCTAACGACTCGCCTGCTTTTCGACCAATTCCAACCCTCTCCGCATGCCCTCTATGTCCTTTGTGCCTCTGCGAACTCTCCTCTCCGACCGGCGTAAGGTCAGACGGTAGTCTATCCGCTAATCCACGCCATCGTCTTGCTCGCCAGCTTGTCCAGTGCCTGAACCGACATCGCTAGGTGATCTTCCCGCGTGTCCTCGATCTTGTTGTGGGAGATTCCCCGCAGACTCTGGACGAACATCATGATCGTCGGAACTCCTGCCCGTGCTACTTCCGCTGCATCGTGCAGCGGGCCGCTCGGCAACCGGTGCACCGCTCCCACCGTCTCCATGATCGCGTCGTCACACATCTGAATCAAGTCTGGGTGGAAGTGGATCGGCTCGATCTGCCAGATGCGGTTCCATTCCACCTCGCACTTCTCCTCTTCGGCAAAGCGCTGGCTGGCTTGCTTGGCCTCGTGCAGCATCCGCCCCAGCAGGTCGGCGTTGATGTGCCGCTGGTCCAGCGTCATATCGCACTCCCCGACCACCGCCGTGACGATGCCCGGCCGCGTCACCACGCTGCCGACCGTGCAGACGCCCCCGTTCCGCTTGGCGATCTCGCGAATCTCCAAACCCAGCTTGGCCGCTGCCCCGAAGGCATCCTTACGTTTGTCCATCGGCGTCGATCCCGCGTGCGCCGATTGCCCCGTGAAGCGGATCGCGTGCCGCTCCACTCCATACGTCCCCAACACCACGCCTAGCGGCAGGTTCATGCTCTCCAGCACCGGTCCTTGCTCGATGTGCAGCTCCAGATACGCCGCGGCGTTCTTGAGCTGCTTGCCCGCCTGCTTGACCGTATCCAGGTTCAGCCCGTAAGCCGCAATGGCGTCTACCAGCTTGATGCCCTGTTTGTCGACCAGATGCCGCAGATCATCCGGGTTCATCGTCCCCGACGCTGCACTCGACCCGAACAAACTGCGCCCGAAGCGTGCCCCCTCTTCATCCGCCCAATCAACCAGCCGCACCGTCACCGGCGGCTCTCCCTCTGATGCGATGCGCCGCAGCACTTCCAGCCCGGCTAGCACGTTCAAACAGCCGTCCAGCCAGCCGCCGTTGGGCACCGAGTCCATGTGCCCGCCGATCAGCATCTCCCGGTCGGATTTGCCCCGCAGCGTCGCCCAAACATTCCCGGCCTCATCCGTCTCGATCTCGACCGGAAGCTCTTCCAGTTTGGCCCGCAGCCAGGCGCGAGCTTTGGCCCAGGTCTCCGTGAAAGCGACCCGCTGTGCGCCGTTCTCGTCGCCCGTTAGCGCCCGCAGTTCCTTCAGTTCGTCGATTGTTCGTTGGGGATTCAGGCTGCTCATGTGGATTCTCTCCCTCGGCACTACACGCTGTTCTGCTGCCATTCTATCCCAATCGATCCGCTTCCCCCACCGCCAGACGGATCAACATGGTTTCCGGCAGGATTAAGAAGGTCTGCTGTTGCAGGAACCCGTCCTCGGATACAATAGGCACAGACGCAGCGTTCGTTCAGCAGGTAGGTGGGAACGGTGTCATCGGCAGATCCTCAATCGATGGACTATCTTCAGCGTAAAGTTCGGATACTGACGCGCCTAGCCGACATCAGCGTCGAACTCAACTCGACCTTTGAACTGCGCGCTCTGTTGGATAACCTCATGGACGCTGCTGCCGAAATCACCGAGTCAGAAGCCGCTTCTGTGCTGCTCTGGGACGAAAATACCCACGAACTGCGCTTCGCCTCCACCACCACCCACCAGACCGATATCGACCTGATCGGCAGCACTGTCCCGCTGGAAGGCAGCTTGGCTGGGTCGTGCTTCACTCAGGGGCAGATCATCGAGGTGTCCGATACCCTCAGCGATCCTCGCCATTACGGCAAGGTCGATCAAGCCACCCAGTTCGAGACCCGTTCTCTCCTGGCCGTGCCCATGCGCCTCAAGGAGCGCGGAATCGGTGTGCTGGAGGTCGTCAACAAGCGTACCCTTCCTTGGACGAACGATGACCGCGAAACCATGTCGGTGCTGGCAGCCCAGGCCGCGGTCGCCATCGGAACTGTGCAGTTGGTCAGCGCCCTGCAAAAAGCCAACCAAGAGTTGAGCGAACTCGATAAGCTCAAGAACGACTTCATCGCCATCGCCTCCCACGAACTGCGGACGCCCCTCTCGGTCATTCTGGGCTATGCCACCTTCCTCAAAGAAGAGTCCCAGGGACGGATCAGCCAGCATGCCGAAAAAGTTCTAGAGAGCGGCTTGCAGCTTCGCCGGATCATCGAAGACCTGATGAACCTGCGTTACCTCCAGCAGAGTCCGGCGGAGGTTCACCGCGAGACCGTTCCCCTGGAGACCATCGTCAAGGAAGCCGTGCAGGATGTTCAGAGCTTGATCGAGGCCAATGAACACCACCTGCAATTAGATCTGCCCTCAGGCGTGCTGCTGGATGTGGATCGCATCCGCGCCGGCATGGCGCTGACCAACGTGCTGAACAATGCAGCCCGTTTTACCCCTGCCCGCGGCCATATCCAGGTGCGCGCCGAGGTGCGCAATCCGCAGGAGGTCTGGCTGAGCGTGGCCGACAATGGCATCGGCCTGGCAGAAGACCAGATCGAGCGAATCTTTGAGAAGTTCTATCAAGTTGAAGACCACATGACTCGTCAGCACGGTGGGCTGGGGATTGGCCTGAGCATCGCGCGGGCGCTGGTGGAAGCGCAGGGCGGACGACTGTGGGCCTCCAGTCCCGGCCTCAATCAAGGTGCCGTGTTCACCTTTGCTTTTCCTATTGCGAAGAACGCATAGACAGTCACAAGAGGAGCTTGTTGATGAGCGTCAAGATTACCTGGCTGGGACATTCGGCTTTCGCGCTGGACTTGGAAGGACATCCAGTCCTAATCGATCCGTTTCTGACCGGCAATCCGTTGGCAGCGGCGGATCCGAATGATCTGACAGCGGAGATCATCTTCCTCTCGCATGCCCACGGCGATCATGTCGGTGATACCGTCGCCATCGCCAAGCGTACCGGGGCGCTGGTCGTTGCCAACTTTGAAATCTGCAACTGGCTGAATGCCCACGGCGTCGCCAGCACCCATGCCGGCAACCCCGGTGGCGGCTGGAATCATGGCTTCGTCCACTGCAAGTTCACCATCGCGCATCACAGTTCGTCCTTCCCGGATGGAACCTACGGTGGCAATCCCTGCGGTTTCATCTTCACAACCCCCAGCGGCAAGCGCCTGTACTTTGCTGGGGACACCGCCGCTTTCGGCGATATGCAGTTAATCGGCGATCATGGAATCGATCTGGCCTTCCTCCCCATCGGCGACAACTACACCATGGGGCCGGAAGACTCGCTGCTGGCGATCAAGTTGATCCGTCCGCGCTTTGTCATCCCGATGCACTATAAGACCTGGCCGGTCATCGATCAGGATGCCTCGGATTGGGCCAACCGCGTCAATAGCGAGACCACCGCCCAGCCCATTGTCCTCGATCCAGGGGCATCGTATACGCTGGTCTAGAGGCTGTCAAAGAATATGTCCAATGACTCGAATGCGCGCACCATTGCCGCTCTCGAAAAGATGATTCATGAGATGCAGTTCCTCGTCGATCATCCGCGCATGCAGCAGCGTAACTGGGTTGCCAGCGGCAAAATTTGGTTGCCTATCCTCCGCCACGCGATTGAGGACTTGTCTCGTGTGCCTGGCTCTAGCGCGGCAAATACGGTTTCACCTTCACCCGCGGTAGAGTCGAAGTCCATACTTGTAAAGGTCAATGCGGGCGGTGGCGAGACTTATGTCCATGTTTCGCTGGAAAACGTAGCAGAGGTAACTGTCTATCGTAGTGGAGAAGGATACCGCTACACTCGCGGGGCACACAGCGGTTTCCGTCTGAAGGACGGGCGTCAGTATCTCACCAATGCCGATGAAGCACAGAGAATTGTTGACGCCATGCGAGGCCAGGACAAAAAAAGCTAGCAGTATCGCATTGCCTTAATCTTCATTATGTGAGTTCCGGGGAAATAGGCAGCGATACCCAAAAACGTCCGCCGCTGCGACCGCGCCGGCGGGGTTCCGCCCAGATTTTGCCTTGATGCCCCTCAATCAAAGCGCGGGCGCTCGTCAATCCCAGACCGCTCCCCGGCAGCCGTGCGGTGCGGGCTGCTGCTGTGCGGTAAAAAGGCAGGAAAACCTGCGCAGCTTCTTCATGCGATAGCCCAGCCCCCTGGTCGCTGATGGCAACCAGCACGGCTGGCAGCATCAGATCGGGTGGGCTGTCCGCTGGCAGATCGACCGCTTGCCTCGCCGTCATCACCTCAACTGAAATTATTCCACCGTCTGGCGAATGTTTCAGCGCGTTGTCGATGATCTGGGCAAAGGCCTGCCCGATTCGATTGGAATCGCCGTGGAGAAGTGGGAGGGCTGAAGCGGACTCCACTTGAATCGAACACCCCCGCGCCTGTGCTTGGGATTCCTGATGCGCGATGAGATCGCTCAGGATGTCCATGATTCTGATGTCCTGTGTGTTCAACTGAAGTTCACCCGTATCGGCGCGGGTGATCTCGATGATCTGTGAGGCCAGCCTGACCAAATGGTGGGCGCTCTCCGAGATAATATGAACGTATTCCAGGACATCCGGATTGAGGCTTTTGGCCTGCTCCAAAATCAACTGTGCGAAGCCGTTGATCGAGGTCAGCGGCGTGCGAAGTTCGTGCGACATGCGTGCCATTAAGTCAGCCCGCAGCCGCAGTGCGGCCTGGTGCGAAGTAACATCGTGGAAAGTGTAAATACGCCCCAGCACCCGCTCGTCCTGGTAGACTGGAGCGCTGTACCATTCTACCGATGCCGGATAACCTTCAGCATGGATCATGTCGAATTTCCCCTGCTGAATCCGGGGATCGCGCACCGGGATGCTCGTCCACGTGTCCAGCAGAGACCGGCGCACCCCCGCCGGAATTCGCATCTGTTCCAGCAGAATGCCCAATGGCACCCCTACTGCCCGCGCGGGGTTAACCTGGAACATCGTGCTGAAGCAGCGGTTGACCGTCACCGAATACCCATAACTGCTTTCTTTCATCAGGGGCCAACCGCTCGGCAGAATCATCATGACCCCTTCATTAATCGCATCCAGCAGCGCTGTCCGGGCGCGCTGCACGAAATCCTGCTGGTGGTACAGAACTCGTGTCATGGCGCTGATAGCAATCGTATCCGCTGCCACCTGTAGAATGCGCTGATGGTGTGTCGTGAATGCCTCGCGGCGGCGGCTGCCGATCCCCAGAATGCCGAGCCGCCGGTTCCCGCTGTTCACCGGGATGACGAGCAGCGATTGGCAGTCAAAGTTCCGCAGGAAGCCGCGTGCCAAAGCATCGAATGGGCTGCCGTCTTCACGCATCTCCCGAAAATAGTAGATGCCCCTGCGTTCCAACTCATCCAATAGATCGCGATAGGTCTCCACGTAAAAGCGCATTCCCAGACCGGCGCCCGAACCAAGCGATCGGCTCCACGATCCGACCAGTTCGAGGTAGTCAAACGGCCCTTCAGGGCGGTCTTCGCGCAGCGGTCCAAAGAAAAGCAGGCCGCAGCATACCACGGCGGGTAGTGCCGGTGAGGTCCCTAGGATATCCGCGAAGGCTTGCGGGGCTTGCTGTTCGGGGATCATCTCGCCAATCTGGCGGATCAGCAGCGTTGCAGCTTGTTCCTCGCGCAGCCGTTCCGCTTCCAACAGCGAACGGAGTACCTCGATCCACGGGGTCAGGGGATCGATGGCGGAAAGCAGATGGTCGTCGTCCAGCATTGCCGAGGCCAACACCAGGATGCCCAGCCGCGAACCATCCAAATGCCGCAGGCTGATGCGCAGCGCCGAAGATAGCTCTAAACCAGCGATGTCACTTTGGCTCAGAAAAGACTGGCTGTCATCAAGCTGCGCGGATCGATTCACGCATTCAGCCAAATTGTCCGGCGGGGACTGCGGTAGTCCTGTACGAAAGATTGCATCTGCCGGGTCGCCCTCGGATATGAACAGCCATGCTGCCCCTGCCTCGATGCCGCAAGCCATCAAGTTCAGGACTGCCTGAACAGGATCATATGACGGCAAACCGGCGTCTGTCGTCGAGTTGTTCTCGAAGACATCGATGGCGTTCATGTCCCCCAACCGCGAGACAGTGCTGCCTCAATCTGTATCTGTATGGCGGCGCTGAGAGAGTGGAACTGTAAACATATAGCCGATACCGCGCTCGGTGCGGATATAGTGCGGGTGGTGCGAATCCGACTCCAGCTTGCGGCGCAGCCGGTGCATGTGCACCCGCAGTGTATCTTCGAATACATCTTCGGTCGGCCAGACTCGCCCGATCAGCATCCGGTTTTCCACCACACGCCCGGCATTCCGCAGGAGAACATGCAGCAGAATCGACTCGGTGGGCGTCAGGCTGAAGATTTTACCCCCGACGATTAAACGGTTGTGCGCAAAATCGACTTGAAGATGGTCATCGATCTTGACAATCGGTTCGCTCGCATAATCAAGGCTGGGCATCCGCGCCAGCACAGCTTCAATGCGCGCTTCCAGTTCCCGCAGTTCGAATGGCTTGACGATGAAATCTTCAGCGTAGCGCCGGAGACCCTGCACAATCGTATCGGTATCGCTGGTCGAGGTGACGAAAATGATCGGCACATCGGCCATCGCCTTGATTTTGCTGCTCAGCTCGAAGCCGTGCATGGAGGGCAGTGCCAGGTCAATGAGAGCAATATGCGGCAAACCGTTGTCACGAATGTAGTCCAGCGCCTCCGGTCCGTCGCCCACAGTGATGACATCGTAGCCGTGTGTTGTCATGAAGTCGCTGATAAGTTTGCAGATGTAGCTCTCATCCTCTACGACCAGCACGCGCGTCTTGTTCATTGCTGTAGTCCCCATGGTGGCCCGTTATTTCCTGTAATGAATATACACGCAGTGTAACACTTTTTTCTACCAGATTTGGCCGCATTCGGCAAAATCATTACAATCGTCATGGATTCAGTAGGGTACACTATCACAGGGACAGGCTATGGCATCTGTCGCCCACATCATCCGCCGCCGCCGTGCGCGCCAGTTCCGGCACAGCCTGCGCCAATCTCGATCCCGTTTCTGGCTGATTGCCGGCTTAGTGTTGGGCTTCATCGTCTTGGTCATTCCGGCAGGTGTAACCTTGGGTGGCGCAGCTTTGCTCTACTCGAACGCAGTCCGCGATCTGCCGGCCCCGGAACAAAGCCGGAGCTTGGGCTTGGCCGAGGGAATCACCGAATTGTATGACCGCACGGGGCAAACCCTCTTGCTGGCAGATCAGTCGAACACTGCGGCGCATTGGACGGCGCTGGAGACACTGCCTTCCTATTTGCTCCAAGCGACTCTCCTGGCTGAAGACCCGGACTTCATGGAGACGACTCCTTCCGGTTGGCTGGCTACAACTGTCCGGCTCTGGGAAAATACCTTGTTTGGGCCTCTTGTGCCTGATTCATCCTTGACTGGCCGGCTGGTGCGGAACGCCATTGCCCCGCCGCCAGAAGTTCCCACAGTCGAGTCCATCGGTCGCGAGACGGCGCTGGTGGCTGAAATTGAGCGGCGCTATTCCCCAGAACAAATTCTGGAATGGCACCTCAACACCAACGACTACGGCAGCCTGTTGTACGGAATCGAGGCTGCCGCCCAGGCCTACCTCGGCAAAGAGGCGGCCAGCCTGACTCTCGACGAAGCCGCGCTGTTGGCAGCCATTCCGCTTGCGCCGCAGTACAACCCCTTCGATAACGAGATCGCCGCCCGTGGGCGGCAGGCCGACCTGCTGCGGGCGATGCGAACAGCCGGCTTGATCACCAAAGAGCAGTTTGAGGAAGCCTCGGCGCGTTACACGCCGGTTCTGCTCTCTGGAAATCGTGCCGAGCAGATTGCGCCGGAGTTCACCGCCTATGCCCGGCGGCAGGCACAGAGCATCCTGGATACCCAGGGACGCGATGGCGCGCGCTTGGTGGCGCGGGGCGGCCTGAAGATCATCACCACGCTCGATCTCGACCTCTACTACCAAACCGAGTGTGTGGCACGAGCGCATCTGGCGCGGCTCAACGGTCAGCCGACCTCGCCGGATGCGTTGAACGGCCAGCCTTGCCGCGCAGCCGGGTATCTGCCAGCAGTGGAAACGCTGGGTTTGGGTAGCGCCCCGGATTCCCTCTCCTTGGTGCTCATCGACGTGGCAACCGGCGAAATCCGCACCCTGATCGGCCCCGCACTGCGGATCGAGAACCAGCCTGGGTTGACGCTGCTGCCGTTCGTGTATTTCTCCGGCTTTGTCAGCGGGTTGGATAACCCGGCCAGCATGGTGCTGGATATTCCGCGCGCTTTCCCCGGCGCGGTCGAAGGCCTCATCTACACCCCAACCAACGCCGATGGGCGCTTCCGCGGGCCGCTCAACCTGCGCGATGCCTTCAGCGCCTGGCTTTTGCCTCCAGCGGCACAAATTGCCCGCGTCCAGGGCATGGACGACGTCCTGCGTTACGCGCACCGCATCGGGCTGAATTCGCTCGGCCAGGATGGCCGCTATGACCTGTCGCTCTTAGAACGCGGCGGCTCCGTCTCGGTACTGGATATGACCTATGCCTACTCGGTCTTTGCCGGGCTGGGCGATATGCACGGGATTCCCTCAGACGCTGTGGGTCAGGGCTACCGCCAGCGCAGTCCGGTGGCCGTGCTGCGGATCGAAGACAGCCAGGGTAATCTGATCTGGGAATACAACGCTGACGCGGTCCGCCATAACCGTGTCGGCGTTTTCCTGCCAGAATTAGGCTACCTGATTAACAAAATCCTCGCCGATCAGCCCCGCCGTCGTGCCATCCTCGGCGATTCGACCGCGCTGTTCGAATTCGGGCGGGAAAATGCAGTCATCAGCGGCTTGACAGGCGACCGCACCGAGAGCTGGACGCTGGGCTATACCCCGCAGTACGTGGCCGGGGTGCACATCCGGCGGGCGGATGATGCGGCGTTGGCGCTTGATCCGCTCAGTACCCAGGGCAGCGGCCCGGTCTGGCGAGCACTGATGCAGTACGCCCACGAGCGTGACAGCCTGCCTCCGGCAACCTGGCCCCGTCCCGAGTCGCTGGTGGAACTGCCCGTCTGCGAGCGCTCCGGTCTGCTGCCCAACGATGCCTGCCCAACGCGGTTGGAAATCTTCCTCTCGCAGCCCGGCTTCCAGCCCAGCCAAGTCGATACCTACTGGCGGCGCATCGAGGTCAACATCCAGAACGGCCTGCTGGCAACTGCGACCACCCCGCAGGATGTGCGCCGGGCGCGTCTGTTCTTCCTCCCGCCGCCAGAAGCCGAAGAGTGGTGGAAAGCCAACAACCTGGAACTGCCGCCAACCCAGTATGATACCCTCACCCGCCCGGAACTCTTCAGCGCCGTGCAGATTCTCCAGCCGCAGCCCTACGCTTATGTGGGCGGCGTAGTTGATATTCGCGGGACTCTCGATCCGTCCAACATGGATTACTTCCGCCTGTCGTATGGGCAGGGCCAAAACCCTACCGAGTTGTTCGGCATTGGCGACCCGCAGACCAGCTATACGCGCGGAGCTAGCCTGGGGCAGTGGGATACGACCGCGCTGCCCGGCGGGCTGTACAATCTGCTGCTGACCGTGGTCGGCAAAGACGGCTCGGCGGAGACCGCCGCGGTGCAGGTCATCGTCGATAACGTGTCGCCAACCATCACGCTGGCGGCGGGTGAGCCAGGCCGGGTCTATCTCTGGCCGCAGGAAAACACCATCGTTCTAGAAGCTGCAGTCAGCGACGACTATAGCATCAGCCGTGTGGAGTTCTACCACAGCGGCGAATTCCTGGGTGCGGATACCCAAGCTCCCTATGGCTTCAATTGGGACATCGATGGAGCCGGCAGCGAGGTCTTTACCGCTGTAGCCTTCGATGCCGTAGGCAATCAGGCCAGCAGCACCATCACCGTCGAAATCCGCCGGGGCTGAGCGCTACCCCTCCCGGTAGTGCTCGCCCAGCACCCACTGGTCACCCCGGCGGGTCAGCACCGCCGGCATTAGGCCGTAGGGCGGCGGCGCGATGTTGTCGGCAAAGTTCATAATCTCGATCTGCTCCGGCGTGAAGCGGATCAGGATGTAATCGTCGCCTTCCGGGCCTTCCGGCCAGAACAGCTTCCAGCCCTCAAACCAGTGATTTTTTCGCAGCGCAAGGTCGCTTTCCAACCGCGCCGTGCCCTGGAGCGTCACGTAGGCCACGCGAGCATTATCCTGATACATGACCGTCGCCTGGGGGTTGGCGCGGAGATCGCGGACTTTGCCGGAGCGCGGACTCGTCCCGAACCAGAGCGTCAGGTCATGGTCCGGCGGGAAGGGCTGCATCAGGCGGGCATTGATGGCTCCGGTCGGCGCATGGGTCATCAGCACACAGTATTTGGTCGACTGCATGATCGTCCGCGCTGCCGCCATCAGACTGTTAACTTCCATAGCACACCCCCATCTTGTGTTGGCTCAGGGCCGCTCAACCACCGCCCTGACGGTAGGTCATCACCGTGATCGGATAGATCACGGCTTGCGTATAACGGCTCATCAAGAACAGCAGCCGTGTCCGCCAGCCGGGGAAAATCATGAACTGCCGCCGGGCAATCCCATTCAGGATAGCCGGGGCAATCGCTTCCGGCGGCTGCGTATCAAAAAAGATCGACCGGCTGCGGATCAGCCGCGTCTGACCATTGTACCCGGCCAGCATCGGCGTAGCGACGAACAGCGGAAAAACCACGCCGATATGCACCCGGTGGCGTTCCTCGATTCGCAGCGCCTCGGCGAAGCTCAGCACGCCCGCCTTGGATGCGCCGTAGGTGGCGTACTCTGGTGACCCAGCAAAAGCCGAAACCGAGGCGATCATCACCAGCGATCCCGCAGTCTGTCGCAGGTGTGGCAGCAGCGCGTAAGCCGTTGTGACCGTGCCTAGCAGGTTGACCTGCATGACCCGCAGGTGTTCCGCCAGATCGACCTGGCTGAATTCGCCTGCGTGCAGGATGCCGGCGGCATGAACGACCCCATCCAGCCGCCCCAGATGGGATAGTGAGCGGCTCGCCGCCTCTTGGACCTGTGCTGGATCGCTGACATCTACCGGGCAGGCTAGTCCATCCAGTTCGGTAGCCGCCTGCTTGACCGCATCAGTGCTGCGGTCCCAGAGCGCCAGCCGCGCCCCGCGTTGGCGCAGCAGCCGTGCGGTCGCCAGCCCCATGCCGCTGGCCGCCCCGGTGACGATGTAGCCTCGGTCGTGGAAACGGTCAGTCATAGCAGCCTCAGAAAAGCGTCATCTGCTGGGGATCTTCGGGCTTGCGGATCGGGCGTGGTGGGCGCAGCTTCATTTCTCGCAGCCAATCGTCTGCCGGGCCGTCCCAACCCCAGCGGTTGAGGTTTGCGCGGCCTTTCGCGTCGAATTCAACGCCCTCGTTCTCCAGCCGTCGGCGCTGTTCAATCGCAGCGCGGCTGCCCTCTGGCAGGCTGATCCCGCCCTGGCTGTTAATGACGCGCTGCCAGGGGACGGCTGTTTCATCCACCGAGGAGACCGCGTTCATTGCCTTGCCTACCCAGACCGGGCCGAGTCGGTCGTAATCCGCGGCTTCAACGCCCTGCGGTGGCGGAATCATCGAGGCGATCTGCCCGTAGGTCGTCACCATACCGCGCGGAACCTGCCGGACAATCGCCCAGACCAGTCGGAAGAATCGCTCAGGATCAGGCGGCAGATTCACAGGCAAACCTCAAACCTCTTGAGCCGCGAACGTGCATTACCACATTCGCGTGATAGAGTGCGGCGATATATGCCCAGAATAGTATAACTCAACCTGGCGCCATCCAATCTTCAAGCCACTCTGGGCGCGGCGATTTGTCGTATCGCGCCGCCAACCCCCCATAGGTCGAAGGCCGCCGTTGGTGCAGCAGCGGAAAGTGATTCCGCCAGTGTGCCAGCGCTGCCGGGTCGAGGTCAGCGACGATCACCTCGGTGGTATCGCGCCCGGCCTGCGCCAGGATTTTCCCCGATGGCTCGCAGATGAAGCTGCTGCCGTAAAAGCGAATGCCGTTCTCGCTGCCAACGCGGTTGGCCGCCCCTACGAAGACCCCGTTAGCGATAGCATGCCCCCGCATGACCGTTTGCCAGGCCTCCTGTGTATCCATCGTCGGGTCGTTCGGTTCCTCGCCAATTGCTGTCGGATAGAAGATGAATTCCGCTCCGTTCAAGCTGTAGAGCCGCGCCAGTTCCGGGAACCACTGGTCATAGCACGTGGGCGTCGCCAGCGTCACCCCACCCACATCCCACACCGGATAGCTGTTGCCGCCAGTGAAATAATCCGTCTCGTGGTATCCATCCCCCGAGGGGATATGCACCTTGCGGGTTGCTCCGATGAAGGTGCCGTCTGCACCGTGGAGCGTCGCCGTATCATAGCGCTGGCCGTCCGCTCCCTCTTCCAATAGGCTCCCGACCAGTGCTACATGGTAGTCCCTCGCCAGTGCTGCGAAGCACTGCTCCGAACGTCCGCCGGGCAGCGCCTCAGCGTAGGCCGCAGCATCCTGCCCCCGCTTGCCAGGAAAGTAGGGCATCAGCGAAAACTCCGGCAGGCAGACCAAATCAGCCCCCCGCGCAGCGCCCTGACCGACCAGATCGCGATACTGGCGTTCCATCGAGTCCCAACTGCCCGTCCAGGCCGCCTGAATCAGTGCAACCCGCAGCACCCTCTGCATCGATATTCTCCTCTTCTGTTCTCTTCCTTGAAAAACAATCCGCCCTAGACACCAACAAACATGCTTTTGTAGGGACGGGCTTCTGCTCGACCGGCCATTTTATGGCTGGGCCGCGCCTCACATCTCTGGGTCTGCATGATGGAATGCGCCTTTTTCTTAGCGTCCTTTGCGTTTAGTATTCTTCTTTCCGATTTTATGCCAAAGAGTAGACAAAATGTCACCCCAAACGTCCCATTGTGTGCTATCGTAAGCATACGAATACAAAACTCCCCTCTCCATTGCAATGGAGAGGGGCCGGGGGTGAGGTTCTCCCCTCTCCCAGTGAGCGCAGCGAACGTTCGGGAGAGGGGCCAGGGGATGAGGGCACCCGATTCGCATATTCTCACATTCTCATTCTTATCATTCTTATCATATTTCTCATCTACAGCGGAATCTCTCCATCGTCCGAATCCAAAAAACCCGTTCAGGGAACGGGCAGCGATGTTCAAAACCGAAAACCCGGACTCAGACGCGCACGCGCTCCGAAATGTAGTGCGGGTTCAGCCGCACAATCAAAGCCGCGCAGTTGTCCGAGCGGGGGTCAGTGATGTGATCGTAGAGGATGTGCTTGACCCGGAAGCCGTTGCGAACTTGGGGCGTCAGCGTGGGGTCCTTCAGTTCCCCCGCCACAACGCGCTCCACGTACTCTTCGATGCTCATTTCGTTGCGGTAGCGGTGATACCCCGGCAGCATACCGCCGGCCACCTCGCCGCGCAGATTCAGCCGCCGCACCAGTGCTTTCCGCGCATCGTACAGCAGGCTGGCGAGCCGCATCCCGCGGAACTCCGGGTGGATGCTCATATCGCCGCCGTAGAGCCATTCCCCTTCTGGGTCATGGTTATCCAGCCAGCCATCTGAAATAGCTTCCTGGAAGGTGTGTTGTTTTTCAAAGAAGTGGCGTTTCACCCGGAAGGTCGTCGTAGACCCAGCTACAATCCACTGTTCGTTGATATGGACGAGGGCGGTAAATTGACCCTGTGGGAAAATGCGGATATGGTGCAGATAATGCTCTTCAGTGAACAGTTCATCTGGCCGCAGCGTCGGGAAGATCAACCCCTGCATCTTCGCCAGCGCTGGCGCGTACTTGGCCGTCGTCGGCACGACCATCACGCGAGCCGGTGGATTATGCTTCGGACTCATGTGACACCCCCTATGAAGACCGTCTTCGCCTCCGTATACTCCTGGAACCCTTCCAGACCGCATTCCCGGCCCAGACCGCTCTGCTTGATCCCACCGAACGGCGCTTCGGGCGTCGCCGGCAGCCAGTCATTGACGCACACCATGCCAAACTCCAGTCCTTCGTACATGCGGATTGCGGTGTTCATATCGTTCGTCTGGACGAAAGCCGCCAGCCCGTATGGCGTCTTGTTTGCCAGCTCAAGAGCCTCCTCTGGATCACTAAAAGGGACGATAGGCATAACCGGGCCAAAGATTTCTTCATGATAGAGCCGCATCTGCTCCGTCAAATTGGTCACGACCGTCGGAGCATAGAAGTAGCCGCGCGGCAGATCCGCTGGTCGGCTGCCGCCGGTGAGCGTTTCGGCCCCCTGGGCGACCGCCTCGCGCACCATCGCTTCCACCCGGTCGCGCTGAACGGCGTTGATCAGTGGGCCAACCTGCGTCTCCGGCAGCAAACCACTGCCCATCCGCAGGGCGCGGGACGCATCTGTGACAGATTCGATGAATTCTTCGGCAATACGGCTGTGGACGTAAAAGCGCTGCGGCGCCACGCACACCTGGCCGTTGTTGCGGTACTTCCAGGCAGTAGCCTGCTTCGCCACCTCGCGCACATTTACATCGGGGAAGATCAGCACCGGGGCATTCCCGCCCAATTCCAGTGCCAGCTTGGTGATCGTCTGCGATGCCCCGTCCATCAGCAGGCGGCCAACGCGGGTGCTGCCCGTGAAACTGATCTTGCGGACACGGGCATCCTTCAGCATAATCTGGGCCATTGCCGCCGGGTCGCCGTTCACACAGTTGATCACCCCGGCTGGTGCGCCCGATTCATGCAGCGCCTGGGCCATCATCATGGCCGAGCGCGGCGTGTATTCCGACGGCCGCCCAACTACCGTGCAGCCCGCCGCCAGCGCCGCCGACCAGCACCGCACCACGTTGTACACCGGGAAGTTCCAAGCAGTGATCGTGCCGATCACCCCCATCGGCTGCTGGATGACCATGATTCGGCGGGTCGCTATTCGGGCCGGGATCGTCCGGCCATAAGCCCGCTTGGATTCCTCCGCGTTCCAGATCAGGTAGTTAGCCGCACTGCGCCATTCAGCCAGCGATTCGCTGAGCGGTTTGCCGCATTCTTCGGTAGTGATGACCGCCAGCGATTCCGCCCGCGCCAGAATCCATTCCGCCGCTTTCATCAGCACTTCAGCACGTTGGTAGGGGGTCTTGCGCGACCATTCTGGGAAGGCAGCGGCGGCAGCTTCAACCGCGGCCAGGGCATCATCCCCATTCCCGAAAGGCACTTCCATCAGCACCTCTTCAGTAGCGGGGTTGACCAGCGGCCAGACTCCGCCGTCGAGCGCATCCACCCACTGACCATTAATCAACTGCTTGAAAATAAAATCCGACATTCAAATATCCTTCGTTGGCGAACAACGGCTAATATGCCAGACCACAGGAACGCAAAAGTGCGCCTGCGAATCCATTCAGATCGGGCGATTTAGAGGCTCAGAGATTGATGCAGAATTCGGTGTGAATCGCCGCGCCGTCGGTAATAGATAAGATGTCAACGGCTGCGATGACCAAATGGTGATGAGGCAGGGGGGAGACTACGGCGCGTAGGCGGCTGCGGTGTCTGGGAGCCAGTCTTGCAGGGTCTACTTGAAACATGATAGCACCTAAAAAAGCGATCGCACTTGGCGTACTCAGGCAGCAAGTCTGCCAGCTAAAACCAGCATACTCAACAAGCTGCCCGGTTCGTATGGGTTTAATCTACCAGGAACTATAGCAGTTTTTTGTGATGAATGTCAAACATTTCACCCAGGCGCGCGGCTTATCCCTGCGTCGGCAGCGTGATCGTAAACACCGTTCCCCGGTTGACGTGGCTTTCAACTGTGATCGTTCCGTGGTGCAGATCGACCGCCTGCTTCGCAATCGCCAGCCCCAACCCCGTCCCGCTCACCGACCCAACATTGGAGGCGCGGTGGAACGGCTCAAACAAATGATCCTGGTCATCTTCTGGGATGCCGATGCCTTCGTCGATCACCCGGATGATAGCTTCATGGCCGCTGTGCGTCAGTTCCAGCGTCACCGGCTTGTCGGCCGGCGAATACTTCAGCGCGTTGGACAGCAGGTTGGTGATTGCCCGACGCATCAACTTGCGGTCAATACTCGTTTCGATTCGCTGGTTAGTCCCCACAAAGTTCAAAACCCGCTGCATCCGGTATGCCAGTTGCAGCTCTTCCAGAATGTCCCGGCAGTAGGTTTCCAAATCGACCAATTCCAGGTTCAGCTCTGCCCCGGTAAAATCGGCCCGGCTGATGGTCATCACGTCGTTGATCAGCTCGGTCAGGTATTCGACCTGCTGGTCAATCGTGTCGTAGGACTCCGTCTTCTCCTGGGCACTGAGCCGGTCGCCATAGTTGCGGAGCATGCTGTTTGCCAGCCGGATCGCCGCCAGCGGCGTCTTCAGATCGTGCGACATCATCGAGATGAAGCGGTTCTTCAGGTCACGCAGCTCACGCTCTTTTTCCAGTGCCAGGTTCAGCCGCTCCTTATCCCAAAGTTGGGATTCCAGGAATTTGCGCTCAGTGAAGTCCTGGATAATGGCCGTATAGAAACAGCGTTCATCCAATTCGATTCGGCTGACTGCGAAGTACATCGGGAAAGTCGTGCCGTCTTTGCGCTGTCCTTCAATCTCATCCCCCAGCCCGCTGACCTGTTCAAGGAAGGCCGCCAACTGTTCTTGAGATGGATGAGGAGCCAAAGTCGGCAGCAGGCGGTGGATCGGTTGGCCGACCATCTCGTCCCGCTCGTAGCCGAAGATATAGGCCCCAGCGCGATTCAGAGAGACAATGCTGCCCGTCTCTGTGAAGGTAATTACCCCATCAACCAAATTATCCAGAATAGCTTCCAACCAGCGTTTGCTGTCGCGCAGTTCGTTCTGGACAACTTTCAGTTCGGTCACGTTTTGGTGAGCAACGATGATGCGCGTACGCCCGTACCACGAGAAGCGCGTCACCCGCACCACGAACCAGCGCCGTTCCGTCGGGCTGTGGCACGGGTATTCCATGTGGAACTCTTCCGTATCCCGCAGCCGCACCCGCCGGATGCCGTCGGCGACCAGTCCCGCGTCCTCCGCATAGCGAGCCGCCTTATCGCAAACAGCCAGATAGTTCGTGCCCACGCCGTAGGCCGGATCGAGGTAAGCATTTGCCTCACCGAAGCGCTTCCAAGCTTTATTCACGTGAATGATCACGCCATCTTCGTCGAGGATTGCAATATGGGCGGACAGCGCATCGAGGGCGGCTTTGACCAGGCTCTCGGCCAGGACAATCGCCTGGTTAGGGGGAAGACTTTCGCTCGTCTGGCTAATCAATGATTGGGTCACCAGGACCCCCTTGCCTCTCCTACAACCTTGCGAACGTGGGAAAACACACCACGCCGTCATTATAGAACAGAATCAAGCCGCTTGCTACTGCTAATCAAATACTCAGTTTTCATTCACTGAAATTTCATCAGGTAGGGGAGCAAAGCTAAATCTGCGCCTTCAGGAAATCAGCCACTCGTTCGCCAACCCTTTGGGCCGCGCTGGGAGTCAAATGCAGCCCGTCAAAAGTGAACGAATAGCCGCCGCGGACACGCTCCGCCTCATAGTCCTGCCACCCTGACCGCATCCGCTGGCCGATCAGGTTGATCGTCGTGATGCTCAGCGGCGAGCGCTCCGGGACACTTACCGGGACAAGTTCCGCCGTCAGATCAAGAACCGGGATGCTCAGCGCATCTGCTGCCTCTCGCGCCAGCGCGTTGTATTGCGCCATCGCCGCTGCCACCGCTGGGTTGTACTCAGCCTGGCCCAGCCCCACCCAAGCCAGCACATGCGCCATCTGCACGCGCAGCAGCACATCGCGGTAGGTGCGAGCAAACACATCTGGCGAGACCATGCCGCCCGGCACGCCCTGCACCTGCTCATAGTAGCGCCGGGTGGCTGGTTGGCTGTAGGAAATCGCGTCGTTACCCCCACAAACCAGGAAAATACCGTCTGGTTGGCCGTCCAGCACAGCGTCCAGCCGGGCCGCAATATTCAGAATCGTGCTGCCAGAGACACCCGCGTTCGTGATGGTATGCCCTGGGAGCCGGGCAGCCGCCGCCTCGACGAAGCTGCCGCCATAGCGCCCCTCGACCAGACTGTTACCCAAAAAAGTAATGTGCATGAAGCTTACTGTTCCCCCTCAGCGAGTCGTGGGTTCGCCGGACAGGCATCAACCCATCCGGCACTATTCGTAGAACCGATCAGTGAGAGGAAGCGGGAAGCGCCGTTCAGCGCTTCTTATTGGACTGGAAGAAGACTTTGAGCAGCATTTGTCCCAGGCGGATTTCATCGCCGTCGCGAACCTGATACGGCCGGTGCGCCACCAGGCGCGTTCCATTCAAGAAAGTGCCGTTGCTGCTCCCCAGGTCAGAAAGGTGCAGCAGCTTATCTGCTAGCCGGATCGACGCATGGCGGCGGCTGACGCCCATCCTGTAGCCCGCGTAGGCCGTCAGATCGACATCGGGGAGCGTACCAGTATTAGGATCGCGCCGTCCGAGGATGATCTCCTGCTTCGGGAAGACTAGCATCGGTGTAGCCCCGCCCTCAATCTCGATCCGCAGCACCATGTCTTCGGTGAAAAGATAAGAACCTGCGGTCTCGATGGCACGAACTTGTCCGGTATCCAGCATAGTTCCTGGCGGCTGAAGATCTTTTGTTGCGTCTTTTTTGAGGTCGCGCGTGCCGGCCGGGGTGCGCGTGCCTGTCAGCAGATTTGTGCCACAGTTATCACAGACCAACACACCAATGCGGTTGCGGTGTCCACAAGTCGGGCAGATCGTCCCGGTAATGCCTGGTGTGATTGGGTTCGGTTCAGTCAGACGCTGGGTCACACGCTCACTACTGGGCGCGGCTGCCTTGCTGGGCGGGATGAGTGTATCGCTCTTGGCCGATTCATCACTGACAGCCTCGGATTTCTGCGCATCCGGTTGAGCCGCTGGCGGCACAGAAGCTGGAGCCGGTGGCGGGGGTGGCAGCGGCGCAGTCGTCGCCGGCACAGCAGCCGCCGGCGGCGCTGATTCAGGTTCAGTTTTGGCTGCTGGCGGAGCTTCAGTAGGCGCAGTCGATATCGGCAGCACAGAATTGGCATCCGTCTTCGGCGACTCTGGCGGCGGGACGGGTTTTGTTTCGGGACCTGACGGGTTCGGAGGTACGGATGGCTTCTCGGCCTGCTGGTCGACAGGCGGAGCAGCCGGGCGCGGTTCACCCTCAGCGCGTTTCTCCGCAGCGCCCTCTTTCCCAGCAGGATTTGGATCCGGTTTAGGTTGTTCGGTCATTAAACGGATTCTTCCTACAGGGCAAAAAATCTCTCCCTATTCTACTGTCAGTCAAAGGTTTCCGGCAAGGAAATGCCCTACTTTTTTTACAGGGTTTGAATTATCGGAGCGGCGGTGATAGCCTTCTGTCATGCATAAACAAGCCGATTTTCCCCGCGTGCTGCTGCTGATTCTGCTGCTGGGACTGGCAGCGCGGCTGCATCACATTCAATCACAAAGCCTGTGGTTCGATGAAGGCTGGTCAGCCTATGCCGCCGTCCAACCGTCTCTTCAGGCCGCCATCGATGCCGACCGTACCAACCCGCCTCTCTACTACCTACTCCTGAATTTGGCGGCACGAGGGATAGGCGACAGCGAACTGGCGCTGCGCTACGTCTCAACCCTGCTCGGCCTGCTCGGAATTGCGCTAGCCTACCGGCTCGCCCGTGATCTGTTTAATCAGCAAGCGGGTATCCTGGCGGCGCTGCTAGCGGCTATCAATCCCCTCTTGTGGTGGGCAGCCCAGGAAGCCCGAATGTACACACTGCTGGCCGCATTGGTCTTGGTCGCAGCCTGGGCATTTCACCATCTCTTGAGCAAGGCCCAGGCAAACCCAACAGGAAATCCTGAGGCCAGGTTGCAGTGGATTTGGGTGGCGCTCTGGACTACCGAGTTGGCGCTCCTGTATGCCCATAACACTGGCCTGGTGGTGGTCGTCTGGCTCAATATGGCGTATGCGCTGGCCTTCGTTATGGTGCTGCCAGCGCGGCGGTTCTGGCGGCTGTGGTTAGCCGGACAGATCGGCATCGGCTTGCTCTGGTTGCCTTATTTCATCGACCGTTTTCTCCTGCTCCCTGGAGCCAACAGCGCTCTGACCAGCACCACCCCTTTCACACTGGAAGTCCTCGGCCGGCTCTGGCAGGTGCTCTGGTCGGGAGCCTGGCCGCTGGCCGGAGCTGAACCGCTGGTCGCGGGGCTGGCAGCGCTGCTGGGATTAGCCGCGCTGCTGGTGATCCCATGGCGGCAGGCCGCGGCCCGCTGGCTGGTCTTCCACACGGCAGCCCTGACCGCGAGCATCTGGCTGGGATTGGCGCTGCTCGGCAACGAAATTCACGGCCGCTATCTGGTGATGGTCGCACCGCTGGTGCTGGTCGCGCTCGCGGGTGGGGCGGCACGGATCGCTGCGGCTGGACGCGGCGCCATCTTGCTGTTGAGCGGAGCGGCTTTCGTCGCGGGAGCGTATTTTATCGGGACACAACCTGCTTACCAGCACGATGACGCGCGCGGCATGGCGCGCGTCTATGCTGAGCGCTTGGGCGCGGACGACAGCGTCCTGATGTGGTCCTACGCTGACCGCTACGAATTGGCCTACTACTGGCCGCGCTTGAACGTCCAAGCGCGCCGGATCACCCTGCCGGAAGGCAGCGACCTGGATGCCATCTGGCCGCTGCTGCCGTCCAGTGGTGATGTGGCGCTGAACGTCTGGTATACCCAGCGGGCAGATTACCGGGGCATGATGGACTGCCTGCTCAGCGCCGGCAGCATCGATACACCGCAAACGATCAGTGTCAACGGAATGACCAGCCTGTTCTACCGCCAGCCGGAACTGATCCGCCCCGAACTGCGCCTGGTCGAAGTGAGTCTGCCCGGCGCGGCGCTGATCGCCGCCGGTGTTCCACACCCCACAACCGCTGACCGGGGACTGTGCCTGCCGCTCCAGATGCGGCTGGACGCGCCGCTGGCCGTCGACCTGAAAGCTTCCGTGACGCTGCGCAATCCGTTTGGCTGGGAGGTGGCGCGGGCCAATGCCATCTTCACCGATGCCGCTCAGCGGACGACGGCCTTGCTCCCGGCCGGATCGAGTGCGACAGCGTATGCACTGCTGCGGCTGCCTGTTGGAGCGCCTCCGGGCGATTATCCCGTATTCCTAACAGTCTACGACGAAACTGCTCAGCCCTCCGGTTATGAGCTGGCCGTGCCCGGCGCAGCCCTCGCCCGCGAATGGCAGGCTGGCACCTGGACGGTCCTGCAGGGTGCGGATTGGACCGCCGTCCAGCGCCAGAGTGATCTGCCCGTGACCATCGATTGGGTCGTAGGCGGCCTCATCTTGCGAGCGCATAACTTGACAGGCGGAACGCTTCGCAGCGGCGATTCACTCCGGTTGGCGCTGCTCTGGGAAGGCTCTGGCGATTTGCCCGATCTGACTCTTGTGGATACCAACAAGCACTGGTCGGTAACCATCCCGCCCGGCGCGGCTGAAGACTCCGGTCTGCGCCTGGACTGGCGAGCTGTACAAATTCCGTTAGACGCACCCACCGGCACGGCTGAACTGCGCCTTCCAGATGGTACAGCGCTGGCCGTCTGGACAGTCGAGTATCTGCCCCTGCGGCTCGATCCGCCTTCAATGGGTACAGCGCTTTCAGCAGAAGCTCCCGGCGTAGGCCATCTCCTCGGTTTCACTCTAGATGGTGATCCGGGTGACCGTTCGCAGCCGTTCCGCATCCAGCTCGTCTGGCGGGCAGTGTGCGATCCGGCAGCCAATCCCGGCTGTGGTGGAACCATCCCGGTCAATTACACCGTCTTTGTGCAGTTAATCGGTGCCGATGGTCGCGTCCTGGCACAGAGCGACGCTCAACCTGCTGCCGGATCACGCCCAACGACAGGCTGGCGTCCTGGCGAAATCGTCCTCGATCCCCATATCGTAACCTTCCATGCCAGGGCTGCCCTAGGCCAGGCGCGCCTGATCGCCGGGCTGTACGATGCAGCAACCGGTCAGCGGGTGCGCTGGTCAGATGGGGCGGATTTCATACTGCTGCTAGACGCAATAACAGTGCGCTAAGTCGATGTGGCAAGCGCGCCCGGCTTGCCAAGACACAGAATTGAGCAGCAGTTGAACACAAAATGATCTGGATGGTGGGCACAAGCTCGGTCTATTGTGATGGCAGATCGATCCATCACGGAGGTGCATGATGAGCAGCATTGAGAAAGTCCAGAGCATCTATGCCGCGTTTGGTAAGGGGGATATCCCCTATATCCTCAATATCCTGGCCGCAGATGTGGACTGGAAATTCTACGGCCCAGCCTCAATCCCTTTCGCCGGACACTACCACGGCCGAGAGGAAATTGCCCGGTTCTTCAGCATCGTCGGGGCCAATGCCGAGGTCGAAGTCTATGATATTCTGGAAATCGAAGAATCCGGCCATCTAGTGATCGTTCAGGGATTCCAGCGGGTCAAGGCCCGCCCAACCGGAAAAGTATGGGAGACGAACTTCGTCCACATCTATACCTTCGACCATGATCAACCGGTCAAGGTGCGCGAATACTACGACACCGCACCCATGGTCGAAGCATTCCGGCCAAACTGAAACTGAAGGTTTTCATCTTCACCGCTGAAATGGTATCCTGAGCCTGCCGCGCTGGACCAAAGATTACCTAGCGCGGCGCTCGTCCGCTGTATGAGATTGGCCGCATGTTCCGCCGCATACCCCCCGACCAACCTGCCCCAACCCCGCTGATGCGCCATCTCGGCGTTACCTGGGACGACCTGCGCCACAACCGCGCCGGTCGGCTGGGCGAACGCCAGCAGGCGCGTCTTCAGCGTGCTCGCTGGACGGCCCTCGGTTGGCTGGTCGCCATCTATGGCGCGATGCCGCTGCTAGCGGCTCCGTTTTTAGAACAGGCCGTTGGTGTAGCGGTCGGCGCGCGCAGTCTGGCATCGCCTTCGCTGCCCGTCAATATACTTTTGTTCAGTCTCCCCTTCATCGCGCTGCGGGTCATGAACCGCCGCTTGCAGCACCTTGCTCGCGATTTGTGCGAGGGGCGTGTCGAAGTCGCCGAAGGGCCAGTTGCCCTCGATCCGGAGCAGCCGCTTCGCCGCGCCTACCGTGCCGCTATGACCGTCCACCAGACGCCGCTGGCAGTGCATCCGCGCCTCGCACAGCATTTTGAGCCACATCGACACTATCGAGTGTACTACGCACCGCGTTCGCGGATACTGCTGGCAGCAGAACCCCTATCTTCCGGGTAATGGGCGGCATTCTCGCTGCGTCTGATTCGCGGTCAGCATACCCAATTTCCGGAGGATCCTCATGTCCGTTACTATCCCCGAGTCGTACCGAGATTTATTGGAAGGCCCCGTAGTCGTCACCCTGGCGACCGTCTCGAGTGAAGGTGTACCCTATGCCACCGCCGTCTGGCGCCGCTACGATGGTGAATTCATCCGGATCACCAGCGACCGCAGCACTCGCAAAGTCCGCAACATCCAGGCCAATCCCCGTGTCACCGTGCTCGCGCTTGATCCCAAGAATCCTTACCGCTACCTGGAAATCGGTGGTGTGGTCGAACAGGTCACAGCCGAAGGCGCGTTGGAAGAACTTGACCGCCATACCCAGTTATATATGGGGCATGAGCACTATTTCGGCAGCGCCGAACCCGCCGAGAACGCCAGCAAATATGACGGCGTGCTGCTGCTCGTCCGTCCGACGCGCGTCGTTGCGATAGGCTAAGAACCTATCCATAAACCGATTTGCCTTAAGTGACCATCCTGGCATCGTCCCAGGGCACACACATAGATGCACCCAAAGGAGATCATCCATGAGTGTGAGCATACCGCCAAGCCACCGCGACCTGCTCGAACGACCGATTTATGCCGTTGTCACCACAGTAATGCCGGACGGCCAGCCGCAGTCTACCGTCGTCTGGGTGGATGCCGATGAAGATTTGGTGCGCTTCAGTGTCACCCAGGGCCGCCAGAAGGTCAAAAATCTACACAGCAATCCGCGCGTCACCTTCATGCTCATCGACCCTGATAACCCTTACCGCTGGATGGAAATCCGCGGCCAAGTGGTCGAGATGAACCTAGAACGTGGTCACGAACTGATCGAAGCGCTCTCGTGGAAGTACATGGGACAATCCTACTACGGAGGCTTCAATACGCGGGTGACGGCAGAACAGGACCCGCGCCTGTTCATTGCCGTCCAGCCCACCAAGATCACCACCTTTGGGCGTTAAACCGCTAACTTCCCTGTCCGGTTCATCCACCACTTCATGAACTTGTGGAAGGGGTCTACCTTTCCCTCGTACATCAGCGGGCAGCCAGCCGGGATCACAGCAATGCCATGTTCCCGGCAGAACCGAACGGCCGACTCCGAAGTACTGCGCACGCCGTGCATCACCGAGCAGTGCATCCACACCCGCTTCACTCCGGCCTCGGCACAGTCACGGACAACCTGGTCAGTGACTGCTGGCGTAGTGACGATCATCACTGCATCCGGGCGCTGCGGGGTAGACTTCACATCCGGGTAGCACGCTTCTCCATCTTCCACGGTTGTAGCGTTCGGATTGACCGCATAGACGGTGTATCCTGACGCCTTTAGCCTGCGGTAGATGGCGTTGGCGGTGGATTCTTTCGTACGGGAGACTCCGGCAACCGCGATTGTCTTCTGAGCGAGAAAATCATCAACCATTTCTTGCATCGTAGGCACAGCAAACCTCCTTTGTGCATCTTTTCACATTACGAGTTTGGAGGTTCCTCCGTTGCGGCAAACCGCCCCACCTATTTCATTTCAGCCCGCTTGCCAAAAACTCGGCGATGTGGCGGACGCGCTTTTTCACCTCGGCGCGGCTCAGTCCGCCGTTCATCTGGGTCAAGCAGCTTGCATCGCCTGTCAGAATCACATCCGCGTCGCTGGCTTCGATGTGCTTGACCTTATCCCGCAGCATTGCCGCGCTGATTTCTGGCATCTTGACGCTGAACAACCCGCCAAAACCACAGCACTGGTCCGAACGCGCCATCTCGGTCACCGTCACTCCTTCGACTCCCTCCGCCAGCCGCCGCGCTTGATCGTGCAGTCCCATCAGCCGCAGACCGTGGCACGAATCGTGAAAAGCGACGCGTGTCGGTGGCAGCTTGGCGCCGATGTCGCTGATCCCCAACCCGTCCACCAGATACTCGGTGAACTCCCAGGTGATGCTGGCTGCCCAGTTCGCACGCTCGCGCCATTCAGGGTCATCCTTGAACAATTCTGGATAGTAATGTCGTACCATCGAAGCGCAGCTTCCTGACGGTGTAACGATCAGCTCCGCGTCTTCGAAAGCCTCCAGGAACGTCCGCGCCACATCGCGGGCATCGTTCCAAAACCCCGCGTTGAAGGCAGGCTGACCGCAGCAGGTCTGTCCCAACGGGAAGCGCACTTCAATCCCCAGATGGTCAAGGATTTCCACAACCGAGATGCCCGTGCCGGGATAAATCATATCGATAATGCACGTCACAAAGAGCGAGACAGGCTTATAACGCGGTGAAGAGCGGAGTTCATCAGACATAGCGTGCATTCGCCTTTAGTCGATAACAGTTTACAGTTCGCGGATAGGCAAAGCAGGTGCTTCTCCCATCAAATCGCGTGCAGTTCCACGATAACACAAAAACGGACAAATGGGCGACCTTTTGGAATGCCGCTTGGTCTCTCTGGGATGCCAGCCCGCGGCTCCACCCAACCCAACTTTATAGTCAGGGCCTTACCTCAATTGCATCGGTCTGCGATATAACGAAGATCAAACAGAGGTGAGATTAGTGTACTATTCAGTATACCTTTGTGATTCGTTTACTATTTTCACAATTCAGGCCGGATAGAGTAGAAAGCCTTCGCACAATGCATATACCTGAGAAGAGCAGCCCACCGATCCGCCTGCGAGCCATTATTACCAGTGCTGTCCTGCTCGCGTTCTTGTTGGGATTCAGCCGCATCACCACCGCACAGAACACCGCCGAGAGTTGGTTAACCATCACCCTGTCGCTCCAAAGCCGAAGCAGCGCTTCCAACCAATCCTTCGAGGTCTCGCTCGTTTCCCCCGCCGGCAAGATCACCCAGGTGACAATTAGCGACGCAAACAGCCGCATTGTCGTCAATGGACTAGCAGCAGGCAGCTATCTGCTGCGGATCAAACATCCCCAATATCTCGCCTTCTCCGTGCCGGTGACGCTCATCGCCGGAGCTAATGAGCTAACTATCGGCCCCCTCAAAGCTGGTGACGCAAACAACGATAACCAGGTGACTTTAGCTGATGTATCCTTCATCGCCATGTTCTTCAACCGACGTGCGGGCACAGCCGGCTATGATCCCCGCGCGGACTTGAACGGAGACACGCGCATCTCGCTGCTGGATTTCTCGCTGCTGACGAGCAACTACGGTCAAGTCGGAGCACCTGAATTGGAAATCCCCGCGCACCCGCCATCAGAATATCCGGGGCAGTTGATCGATCTAACCAACTGGAAGATCACCCTCCCGTTGGCTTCTCCCAATGACTCGGATAAACCCCTAGAGATTTTGCAGCCTCAGTTGACCCGCTATATGGCCAATCCGTGGTTCATTCTCAACCCAGACCGCACCGGTGTAATCTTCCGTGCCCCTGTCAATGGCGTAACGACCTCTGGCTCTAGCTATCCGCGCTCAGAACTCCGCGAGATGGCCTCGAACGGGTTGGTGCGGGCAAGCTGGTCGTCCACCCGCGGCACGCATACCATGTTTATCGACCAAGCTATCACCGCCGTCCCGCAGACCAAGCAGCATGTGGTCGCTGGCCAAATTCACGACAGCAGCGACGATGTGATCGTCATCCGCCTGGAATATCCCAAGCTGTATGTCAATGTGGATGGCAAGAATGTACTGACGCTCGATGAGAACTACGTTCTGGGCGAACGCTTCACCGTGCAGTTCGTGGTCAGCGGAGGCAAAACCGCCGTCTACTACAACGGCAGCACAGCGCCCGTCTATACCCTGAACAAAAACTACAGCAGGGCTTACTTCAAGGCTGGCGCCTATACACAGTCCAATTGCAGCCGAGAGAGCGGCCGCTCGCTGTGTAACGCCAGCAACTTCGGCGAGGTCGTTATCTACCAGCTTACAGTCCGCCATGAGTAGGGCTGAGTCTGCGCAACCCATCGAAAGCCGAGATTCTAGGGAGCAGAAGATGCCTATTCGACGCTGTCTTATCTTGTTGCTTTGCTTGCTGCTGGCCGGACTAACAGTTGTTCCGGCAGCAGCTCAAGGAGTGGTGCGTTTTGCGTTAACATCCAACGCTCCAGCCCTTGAAGTGAACGCCAGTTTCACCACCGTCGTGCAAGTGCAGACCAGCGGTCAAACAGTGGATGGAGCCGAAATCCATCTCGACTTCGATCCCACCATGCTGGAAGTCATCTCGGTTGTACCCGGCTCAACTTTGGGAGTAGCTATCCTTCCGCCGGTTTTCGACAACACCGCTGGGACAATCGATTACGCGGCGGGAACCTTCTCTCCATTTCCGTCAGCAGCCTTCGACCTGCTGGCGATCACCTTCCGGGCCAAAGCCGCCGGAACGAGCACCATCCGCATCCCCGTGGCAGACGTGCCCCGCCGAAGTGATGTCACCTTTGCCGGAACCTCGTTCATCACCCTCACTGCTCCGGTTGATCTAGCCCATGTCACTGTCAGCAGCCCTGTGGTCGCCACGCCTCAACCGCCTGTTGTGGCCGGCCCAGTCCTAGCGGTACAGATTGATGCAAACACGGCAGCCATCGGCGAGACCATCTCGACTCACTTGAATCTGGTCAATGTGCCAAGCCTCTACGCGATACAAATCCACTGCACAGTCGATCCGGCTGTACTAGTTGGCGTTGAGCACGCTGGTGGAACAGTGTTCCAAGCGGCCAACAGCTACTTCGTTGATGGCGGTTTTCAACCGGACGGACGCTGGATGGTGGCGGCGACGCTGCTCAATCCAGCACCGGCTTTTGCAGGTACGGGCACAGCCTTTACGCTGCGCTACCGCGTGGCTGGCGCAGGATCAACCCCTGTGCAGTGTGAGGCGCTCGCTGTAGATGCAGATGGCTACTCGGTGGGCTTGGGCGTGGTCAGCGCCAGCTTCAGCACAGGCGCAGCTCTCCAACCGGCCCTCATCCTGCAGCCCACGCTCTCGTCTGTAACGCCGCCGCTCCCAACATCTGCCACAACGGCGCAGCCGACCTCCATCCTCGGCGATCCGCTGCTATCCAGTTCACTGCAGGGTCTCGTCCGGCTCCAAGCCCGAACCGATCACAGCGGCGCGCTGCTGACTCTGCTGTCGGGTGGTCCTGCCGGGGTGACGTTGGGACAGGTTTCCGTGCTTCCGAATGGAACCTTCAGCTTCGACAGCCTTGCGCCGGGGCCGTATGCGCTCCAGATCTACGCCGAAGGCTGCATCATGCTTGTCAAGTCCTTCGAGCTGTCTAGTGCCAGCACAGTTCTGCCAGTCATCACCCTGCGGGCCGGCGATACCAACAGTGACCAGCGCATCGACCTGACTGACGCCGCCCTGGTCGGCGCAAACTTCAATCTCACAGGTTCGACTATCCCCCCGAACGCTGACATCAATCGCGACAGCACCGTCAACATCGTCGATCTGGTGCTCGTTGGCAGTAATTTCGGGCTGGTTGGCCCGCTAACGGAATAGGACTTCACGTTTTTGCGGGGACAGGCAAAAACCTGTCCCCATACCCCATTGAGTACCTTTAACTCGTCTCTCGCCGCAGAATGACGGCTGTTAGCGCCACCACTGGCAACAGAATCGCTGCCGAAGCCACCAGTGCCGCCCGGATGCCAAAACGCTCGCCGAAGACCCCCACAGGCGGCCCACCAGCCATCTGGCCCAACGCATCAACTTGACTGCTCATCGAGATAACTGTTGCCCGTACTGAAGAGTCGATGTGCTGATTGATCCAGGTGGCATAAACCGGTTCGATCAGTGTACGGCTCACTGTGATCAGCCACCGGAACAACACTGCCATCACAAAGCTGCCTGCCAGCGCAAAGCCAATAAGCCCGCCGGCCAGCACCACATTGATCCCTACCAGCACCCGTGCCAGCGACCGTCCGGTGGTCATATCCAGCCGTTTTTCAGCCACACGCAGCACACCTGCCGAAAGGAACTGCCCCGCCAACCCAATGGCGCCTATCCAAACCACCGGCTGCAAGCCACCCATCGCCGGCAGTGTGAAGCTTTCCAGAAGGTGCTTGGTGTTGAGGCGGTCGAATCCTTCGCTGTACAGGCCGTAGAACAGGCCGATCCCCAGGATCGCCAGCAGGATGCGCCGACCACGCACCAATCGCAGACCTGCCCGCAGCGTATCACTCATTTGGCGCCAACTGCTGCGTTCGTTGGCTGGCGTGGGATGGAAGTGCTGCTCCGGCATGACCAACGCCAGCCCAACGGCCAGAAAGATAAACATCACTCCGCCCAGCACGATCGGCAAGTTAAGCAGGATATTGCCGGCGGCGATAGCCATGACCGCAGCAGCAATGCCGGCTAGATTGCCAATCTGTGACCCGCGCAGGAAGACCGGTCCGACCAGCGCTTCACCAGCTTCATCGGTGATCCAGGCTTGAGTCGCCCCACTGGTGAAGGTGTAGCCAATCCCCCAGAAAAACTGCGCTGCCAAGACGGCGGCAAACGTCGGCATCAATCCCTGAAGGATGAACCCTAATCCGATCAAGACTAAACCAATCAGGATGGACAGACGGCGACTGTAGACATCCGCGACTACACCCGTCGGCACTTCAAACAGGAAGATAGTCACTTCCAGCGCCGTACCCACCAGTACTAGTTGGAGCGGGTTCAGCCCAACCACCTGCACCTGATACACCATATCGACCGTGAAGACCAGCGCAAAGGCCGCTGACTGCACAGCTGCCAACCAGAGATAGGCGCGACGCGCCTCCCACCGGCGTGAAAAGAACGCGAACATGCGGATCTAAACCTCTCTCGTCGAATTCAGGAATCAAATGATGAACACACGAGAGTGCGTGCCGCAGATCGCGAGCCTATCGATGAAAAATAGGGATCTAGCGCAGAACTGCCGGACGCGCTCCCACAATCAGCACAGCCGAGGTGATGGAGGTGATGACTGGCATGGGACGCGCTCCCTCAAGAGGAAAGTAAACTGGCGGTCAGCATAGCATGAGGCCGCAGGTGTGTCAAGCAGCTCCACGACCATTTTCCATACTGCTTGACAAGATACGAACTTAAGTTCTATTATGAAGCGGGTCGATTAAAATTGTGAAGGGGAGGTACTATGGCTGAGGTGCGTATTCTGGTGGGGACGCGCAAAGGTGCATTCATCCTACGCTCGGACGAGCGGCGCAAAGACTGGACGGTAGACGGTCCACATT
The DNA here is from genome assembly GCA_034431625.1 of Anaerolineae bacterium. Lineage (GTDB taxonomy): Bacteria > Chloroflexota > Anaerolineae > Aggregatilineales > Phototrophicaceae > CFX2. Next base: position 43,711 of record DAOUCY010000015.1, read on the forward strand.
TCCCCGGCTGGGAAATTTACCATATCACCGGCACACCCGCCGATCCCAAGCGGCTGTATGTGTCTCAGTCGAGCGGGTGGTTCGGTCAGATCATGCAGCGGTCCGATGACGCAGGCCAGACCTGGGAAACCGTCGGTAACGACTTTCACTATGATGGTGCGGTCGGAACGCACAAATGGTACGACGGCTCCCAGCACCCCTGGGAGTTCAAGCGTGTCTGGCATCTGGAACCATCGACGACTGACCCTGATTCGGTCTACGCCGGGGTGGAAGACGCCGCATTATTCCATACCGCCGACGGCGGCAAGACCTGGCACGAGCTGTCCGGCCTGCGTGGGGTCAAGGGTGATCTGTGGCAGCCAGGCGCGGGCGGGATGTGCCTGCACACCATCCTCCTCAGTCCCAACGATCCCAAGCGCCTGTTCGTCGCTATCTCCGCCGCAGGCGCGTTCCGCACTGATGACGGTGGGGGAACCTGGCGGCCGGTCAACCAGGGGCTGCGTTCTGAAGGGGAGCTTCCTGATGCTGATGCCGAGGTCGGTCACTGCGTTCACAGCATCGCCATGCACCCCACGCGACCAGATGTCCTGTTCATGCAGAAGCACTGGGACGTGATGCGGAGCGATAACCAGGGCGAATCCTGGTATGAAGTCAGCGGTAACCTGCCCAGCGATTTCGGCTTCCCGATTGCTGTCCATGCCCACGAACCAGAGACCATCTACGTCATACCAATCACCAGCGACTCGCACCACTTTCCACCGGAGGGCAAACTGCGGGTGTATCGCAGCCGGACGGGCGGCAATGAATGGGAGGCGCTGACCAAGGGACTGCCCCAGAGCAACTGCTACGTCAATGTGCTGAGGAATGCGCTGGCCGTCGATTCGCTGGACTCGTGCGGCATCTACTTTGGAACCACTGGTGGTCAGGTCTACGCCTCTGCCGATTCAGGTGATACTTGGACGCCAGTGGTTCACGATCTTCCACCCGTCCTCTCGGTAGAGGCCCAGGTGCTGCCATGATCCACGTTGTTCTGCCTACTCACCTGCGGACGCTGGCGCGGATCAGCGGCGTAGTTGAGCTTAGCGTCTCCGAACCGATCACGCAGCGGTCAGTACTGGATACGCTGGAAGCGGCTTATCCGATGCTGCGGGGAACTATCCGAGATGCGGTTACCAAAGAGCGACGCCCATTCATCCGTTTCTTCGCCTGCGGCCAGGATTTGTCTGACGACCCACTGGATGCTCCTTTGCCGCCAGAGGTCATCCAGGGCAAGGAGCCGTTCCGGGTCGTCGGGGCAATGGCGGGTGGTTAACGTCCCTCACCTGCCGCAAGCACTGTTTTCGGCAGGAATCTGAGCTGGGCGCGAGCGCAGCACAACCTCGACCTCAAAGGTCTCGCCCTGGCGCACAACCAGCAGACGGATCGTGTCGCCAGGGCGCGTATGGGCCACTAGATAAGCCAGCAGTTCGTCAATGTTAGCGATGAAGACATCGTTGACCGCTACGATGATGTCGCCGCCCGCGCAGATGTCTGCACCGCGCACCACACGACGTTCACGCCCGCCGCGCAGACCCGCTTCAGCGGCGGGTGAGCCAGGTGTGATGCTTTCGACCAGCACGCCCTGAGACACCGGCAGGTTGAGCGCATCAGCTAAAGCCGCTATCCCACCACCCAGCTCAATCGGGCGGCTGCTGATTCCCAACCAGGCGTAATCGACCGTCCCCGCAGCGATCAGTTCAGGGATGATCCGGCGGGCGGACTCGGCAGGCACGGCAAAGCCCAGATCATCTAACAGACCGCTAGCTGTGCGGAGGGCGACAGCGACGCCGGCTAGTTCACCGCGCGTGTTCAGCAGTGGGCCGCCCGCATAACTTAACGGAAAAGGTGTGTTCACTTGAATCACCGCCGGATTTTGGAAGCCCGGTGAGAGTGTGTTAGTCACTAGTTCCGCCGCCGGAATCTGCCGTCCCAGCCCGCTAACGATCCCGGCCAGCAGTGAACTCCCCAGCCCGAACGGGTTACCCAGAATGACCACCCGCTGGCCGATCTGGAGCGGGACGGTATCCGGGAAGTTCAAGGGGCGAAGCTGCCCCGGCTCTACGCTGACGCGGATCACGGCCAAATCGCTGGCGATGTCATAGCCGGCCAGCAACGCTTCTGCCGCACGGCCATTGTGGAAGACCACCGTGATCCGGGCGGCTTCCCCGACCAGATGGGCGTTGGTGACGATGTTTCCCTGCAGGTCATAGATGAAGCCGGAGGCGCGGCTTTCCTCCCCCAGCACTGGATGGGGCGTCGCGTAGACCACCTGCACGCTGACCACCGATGGCGCAGTGCGTTCGGCCAGGTTGGTGAGCAGCGCATACTCAGCGCTGGCGGCCTCGACTACGGCGTCCGGCAAGCGCGTCGGCAGCGGAGTCATGCCTGGTGCGACAGCCTCGGTTGGGGCGGGTGTGACTAATGGGACAGCCGCCGGTTCCGGGATGGTCTGGCAGGCGGTGAGGATGAAAACCAGAATTGAACCACAGAGATACAGCGGCCGGAAGAGAACAACGCGGTTCAAAGGACGGCCTCTCTACAACACCAGTTCACACATCGTCCGCAGGGTTTCGACATCGTAGAGCATCAGGTTGAGCGTCGTGACTGGACTGGCTTTCCAAAGCGCCAGCCGTTCACGGATGCGTTCTTTGGGGCCGCACAGCGAGACGGCATCGACCAGTTCGTTGGGCACAGCCGCGACTGCCTCCGCCCGCTGGCCGGACAAATAAAGCTCCTGAATCTGGGCAGCTGCCGCCTCGAAGCCGTAGCGGACGGCCAGATCGTTGTAGAAGTTGCGTCCTTTCGCGCCCATCCCACCGATGTAGAGTGCCAGCACTGGCTTGAGGGCATTCCAGCAGGATTCGAGTTCATCGCCGATCATGACGCCGACTGATGGGGCGATATCGAAATCAGCCAGGGATTTACCATTTCCCGCTGCTGCGAACCCAGCGGCGATCTGCTCCCCATAAACCGCGTCGTAATGCTCCGGCGAGAAGAAGATCGGCAGCCAGCCATCGGCAATTTCCGCGCATAACTGGACGTTCTTCGGCCCGATGGCAGCCAGATAGATCGGAATATCCGCACGGCCGTGCAGGGTGCTTTTGAGCGGTTTGCCTAGACCGGTCGCGTCCGCGCCGCGATAGGGAATCTGGTAGGTCTCGCCCTCGAATTCCAGCGGCTTTTCGCGCTTGAAGATCTCCCGGACGATCTGGACGTATTCACGGGTGCGGTTAAGCGGTTTGCCGTAAGGGACACCGTGCCAGCCTTCCACCACCTGGGGGCCGGAAAGCCCCAACCCCAGCAAGAAACGCCCACCAGAAAGCTGATCTAGCGTCATGGCGGTCATCGCCGTATTGGCCGGGGTGCGGGCAGGCATCTGCATGATGGCCGTACCGAGGTGAATGTGCTCAGTGCGCGCCCCCATCCAAGCCAACGGCGTGACCGCATCAGAGCCGTAGGCTTCTGCCGTCCAGACCGCATACGCGCCGAGGCGATCAGCTTCCTGCACCAACTCTAGCGGCAGTTCTATCCGGGCACCGGAGTATCCAGCCATGATTCCTAGACGCATACAGTTCATCCTTCGCGGTTGTATCTGATCGTCGGATCGATGCTTACAGCCCCACGATAACACAGAATCGGCACGACGGGGAAATCCTCGGCAGGCTGAAGGCTGCTACAACTGGGCCAATAAACCCGCCGCACCCCCGGCCAAAACAAGCCAGGTGGTGTTGATCTTGAAGCGCAGCAGAAGGACCAGCGCTCCCAGCGCTAGCAGAATGGCCGGCGGACTCCAGGCAGAACTGCCGGCGGTACGGAGCGCAGTATTCCCCAAGTCAAGCAGGGTGACCAGGATGGCGGCCAGCACACCGGCATTCACACCGGACAGGAAAGCGCCGAGAAAACGGCTGCGGCGCATTCGGGGGATGAGCGGCGCAGCCAGGATCACCAGAACGAACGATGGCAGGAAGACTCCCAACGTACCAGCGACAGCTCCGGGCAGCCCAGCGATGATGTAGCCGACCGTCGTGACGGTGGTCAGCACTGGGCCAGGTGTGGTCTGGCCGATGGCGACCGCATCCAGAAGCTGGCGCGTGGTCAGCCAACCGAAGCCATTGACCACGTCCTGCTGGATATAGCTGATGAGGACGTAGCCGCTGCCGAACAGCACCGAGCCGATCTTCAGGAAGTACCAAAAGATGTCCCAGAGGACGGCGGGTGCAGCTTGGACAGTTTGCAGCGCGGGCAGAAGGAATGAAGACCCATTCCACCACAGCGCCCCATCGGGGAGGCTCCGTACAGCCACGGGAAACACAGAGAATAGGGAGAAAGACCAGGAGGAGGGCAGACGGGTTTTGGTGAGGGCGTAGAGCAGGCCGGCAGCGAGCATGACGACCAGCTCGGAAAGATTCAGGCCGGGCCAGAGCAGCGCCGCTGTGCCCAGAATGAACAGCAACCACAGAACGGCATCCCGAAGAGCAGCTCGCAGCAAACGCCAACCGACGTGGGCGATGACGGCGACGATCACTGGGCTGACTCCGCGCAGAAAGGAGCCAACTTCTGGGATCGTTCCGGCGGTGACGTAGACCACCGAAAGCGCCAGAGTGAGCAGGAAGGCTGGGCCGATGAAGCAGGCTCCGCTCAAGATTGCGCCAGGGATGCCGCGCAGCACGTAGCCGGTGTGGATCATCACCTCAGTCGAGTTGGGACCAGGGATCAGGTTGGTGGCTGAAACCAGGGCCAGGAAATGATCGCGGGTGAGCCAGCGTTTGCGCTCGACCAGTTCGTCCTCGGCCATGGCGATGTGGGCAACAGGGCCACCGAATGCGGTTAAGCTCAGGCGCAGAAACAGGCGGGCAATTTGCCCATAGGAGACACGCGGGTTGGTCTGGTCGGACAAACGGCGACCTTTCCGGATGCGGGTAGGATCGATCCAGAACCGCGCGGGGCGGTTCAATCGGGTTCAGCTCGGCTTCCACATGGCATAGAACTGGTTGGCATCCACGAAGCTGCCGTTGACGGCGACCTCCCAATGGAAGTGCGGACCGCTGGTGCGGCCGGTATTGCCGACCGTACCGAGAACCTGCCCGGCAGTGATGGTCTGGCCGCGGGTGACGTGCACCTGGGAGAAGTGGCAGTAGGTGGTGAAGACACCAAAGCCGTGATCCAGGATGACGATGTTCCCGCGAATATCCATGAAGCCAGCATAGACGACCTTTCCCGAGGCGCTGGCAAGGACGGGCTGGCCGAGCGTGGCGCGGATATCCCAACCGGTGTGGCGGGTCTGCATGGACTGGTTGAAGGTGCGGAAAGCCCCGAAAGGCGAGGTCAGTTCCCCGCCGGGGATGGGCATCATAAAGCCGCTGGCATCCCAGAGGCGCTCGGTGGTGACCTTGGCAAAGATGCTCTCTAGGCGGGCTAACTCGCTGCGCTCGATTTCGGGATCGACCAGGTAGGCTTTGTCCTGGGCGATGGTCACGTCCTGCTTGATGAAGCGGCCGAGGGTGACCGAGAACTGGGTGTTGATGGTCTGGCGGGTTCCATCGCTATACCAGGCGAGGATGTCCAGGTCATAGACGCGAGGGGTCTGCTCCATGTTGATCGCCAGGAGGCCGTAGAAGCCGTCGGAAGCGGGGAAGAACTCGACTAGATCGTTGAGGTAGCGCAGACGCGCTCCGGCCAGGCTGGGGCCGCTGATGTGGATCAGGCCGGTTTCTCCCTGGGCAAGGGAGGTGAAGAAGAACTCGACGGTGGCACGTTCTTCGGTGAGGGTGGAAGCCGGGAGCGGGCGGGGAATGGGGGTAGTCGTGGGCGGGATGCCAGGCGTGGGCATGGGGCCGCCAGGGGTGACATCTTCCTGGGCGACGGTGGGCTGGAAGGCAGCAGCCAGCAGTAACAGGGCCAGACTAAACAGGGCGAGTCGGAGCAGGTTCAAGGGGCATCATCCAGCGAACTACGGGACAGGTGGAGGCTAGTATCCCACCGGCGGGCGGCCTGCGCAAGATGCGTGGGGTGAACGGCGGGCAAAATAAGCTAATCAATCATAGTTTATAGTTGATAGAAAAATGCAGTAATAGATGAGAGAAATGATAAGAATGATAAGAATGAGAATGTGAGAATATGCGAATCTTGAAGCCCTCACCCCGGCCCTCTCCCGAACGCTCGCTGCGCTCGCTGGGAGAGGGAGTTTAACCGAACGCCAAAAAGGGCGTCCCTACCTGTATACCTACGATAGCACAAAATAGGGCGTTTAGGGTGACTTTTTGGAAAAACATTTGGTGTCTTAAGGATGCTTGCAGCATCCCAAGCGGCTACAGCCCGGCGCGTTTGGCAGCGTTCCAGAGGGCGTCCATCTCCTCCAGGTTGGACTCGGCGGGGGTACGGCCTTGTGCAGCGAGTCCGTCCTCGATGTAACGAAAGCGGCGGTAGAACTTGGCGTTGGCTTCACGCAGGGCGGTCTCCGGCTCGACGTTGAGCCAACGGGCGAGGTTGACCAGCACGAAGAGGAGATCGCCGATTTCTTCGGCACGGTGAGCACCCGTCTGGGCGGCAGCGACTTCGGCGAGTTCCTCGCGCACTTTCGCCAGCACGTCATCGATTTTGGGCCAGTCGAAGCCGACCTTGGCGGCTTTCTCTTGGTAGCGGTAGGCGGTGAACAAGGCAGGCAGACCTTTGGGGATGCCATCGAGTAAGCCGCTGCGCTGAATGCCCTTCTCGGCATGTTCCTGCTGCTTGAGGCGCTCCCAATTGGCGACGACTTCACCGGCATCACGCGCCTGGGCATCGCCGAAGACATGAGGGTGGCGGTAGACCAACTTGCGGTTGATCTGGCTGAGTACATCGGTCATTTTGAATTCGCCATCGTCGATGGCGATCTGGGTGTGCAGCACGACCTGAAGGAGCAGATCACCGAGTTCGCCAGCGAGCGCGACGGGGTCTTCGGCATCGAGCGCCTCTAAGACCTCGTGAGCTTCTTCCAGAAGGTAGCGGCGCAGGGAGAGATGAGTCTGCTCTTTATCCCAGGGGCAGCCTTCGGGGGCACGCAGGTGAGCGATGATCTCCTGAAACTGCTCGTAGCTACTCATCTGCCCCAGGGCGGGGATGTAGAGGGCAGTGAGGTGCTGGATATGGGGGCTGCGGTCGATTTCGTAGAGCGCCAGCTTTTCAACGATGGGCGCAGTGGTTCCTGCGCCGTGGACGAGCACAACGCCAAATTCATCGGGATACTGATTCATGAGGGTGAGCTTGACGTTGGCGGCCACGTCGCGGCTGTAGACCTGCCCCAACAAGGCGGGGTAATCCGGGTTGATGGGGGGATGATGGCGGGCAGCGACTTCGATGCCGTCGAAGATTTGCAGCCCGGCCAGGGCATCCACACCGAGAGCGGCTAAAGTAGGCTCGACGAAGCTGATGCCGCTGACGATCTCGACGGGGATGCCCTCAGCACGGGCCTGCTGGAGGAGTGCCTGGACGGTGCTTTCGCCAATGAGCGGATCGCCAGGGACAGCATAGACGACATCCCCAGCGCGGGCAGCAGTCAGCACACGCTCGACGATGGCGGCATAGACGCCGGCAAAGTCGGGAATGCGTTCATAGAGGTCGTCACAGGTTTGGACAGCCGCGCCGGTCTGCGGCAGGCAGGGGACGCAGTTATGGCGGGCGGTTCGCAGGATGACGGTTTGGGCCTGTTTGAGGCTACGCCAGGCGCGGCGGGAGAGATCGTCCACTTCGCCGGGGCCGAGTCCGAGTAAAGTCAGGGTCATCGACAGCTACCTCCCCAAACAAAAGAGGCAAGGCTGAGGCGGCCTTGCCTGACGGACTAGGTGTATGGGAGCGCGATGCCGGGTCTAGCGCTTGGTGTAGGTGGGAGCCTTGCGGGCACGCTTGAGACCGGGCTTCTTGCGTTCCTTGACGCGGGCGTCACGGGTCAGGAAGTGATGTTCGCGCAGCTTGGACTTGACTTCGGGATCGACCTCGACAAGGGCGCGAGCCAGACCTAACTGGATGGCGTCCCGCTGGCCGGAGATGCCACCGCCATTGACATGCACGGTGATGTCATAGGCGCGAAGCTGGCCGAGCACGGTGAGCGGTTCAAGGAGGATATCCACATCACCGGGACGAGGCAGGAAGTCACTGCCGTCCTTGTCGTTGATGATGAGGTTGCCCGTGCCGCCCGGATAAATGCGGACACGCGCGGTGGCGGCCTTGCGGCGGCCGATGCCTTCGTAATACTGAGCAGCCATCGTCATGACCCTTCTTAGACTTCAAGCACTTTTGGCTTTTGGGCGGCGTGGGGATGTTCGGAACCGGCGTAGACCTTGAGCTTCTTGAGCATGTTCCGCCCCAGAGCGCCCTTGGGGAGCATTCCCTTGACGGCATCGCGGATGACGCGGTCGGGGAACTTGCTGAGCTGGACACGCAGGGTGCGCTCGCTCAAGCCACCGGGATAGCCAGAGAAGTGGTAATAGCGCTTATCATCGAGCTTGCCACCGGTGACTTCAATTTGTTCGCAGTTGATGATGACGACGAAATCGCCGACATCCTGATTGGGGGCAAAGGTAGGTTTATGCTTGCCGCGGAGGATCGGAGCAATCTTCGACGCGAGACGCCCCAGATTCTGACCCTTCGCGTCCACAATCCACCATTCCCGTTCGGTTTCCAGCGGCTTGGTGACGTACGTCTTGTACATTGGCATTCTCTACAACCTCCAGCGGGCGTCTCGTCACCCGCGCTTCCAAACACAGCACAGTTTAATCGCGATAGCGCACCGCTTCCAGAGTCAATCCCTGGGGCGGGGCGATACTGACTGAGTCGGCCAGCACCGCCCGGCGGAAGAGCGCCTCAAAATCGGCCAAGACCATGCGCCCCTGGGCCACAGCCACCTGGAGGGCCACCATACGGCGCACCATGTGGTGCAGAAAAGCGGTGGCCTCGACGGTGTAGACCCACAACAGCCCAGCCGCTTCACGTTCGGCGCGCCACTCGGAGACGGACACGCGCCGGACGGTATTTTCGCCGCTGGGGGCATGGCCGAAGGCGGCGAAATCATGCTCGCCGAGGAGCAGGGCGGCGGTCTGATGCAGTCCGTCCGCGTCCAGCCTGCCCCAGATGTGCCACGCCCGGTGGATCAAGAGGGGGTGGCGCTGGTCAGCGGCAATGATCCGGTAGCGATACAAGCGCGCCTGGGCATCAAAGCGGGCATGAAAGCCCGGCGCGGACCGCAGGTCTTGCAAGGCAATGTCCTGCGGCAGGTGGGCGTTGATCGCCCGCAGCAGCGCCCGTTCGCCATGCGCCCAGTCGAGGTCGAAATGGATGACCTGGCCGGTGGCATGAACACCAGCATCGGTGCGGCCAGCGCCAACGACGGTGACGGTCTGCCCGCTGATCCGCTCGACAGCCCGTTCCAGCGCGCGCTGGATGGTGGGGGTCTCACCGATCTGGCGCTGGAAGCCCTGATAGGCCGTACCATCGTAGGCGACGGTTGCCCGCCAGCGCATGGACACCGGAAGCTAGGCTTCGCGCTCCGTCAGTTCGAGCAGAACCATTTCGGCGCTGTCGCCCTTGCGGGGTTCGAGCTTGAGGACGCGGGTGTAGCCACCGGCGCGGTTCTCGAAACGCGGGGCGATTTCGCCGAAGAGCTTCTGCACGATGGTGCGGTCGTTGTTCAGGCGGCTGGCGGCGATCCGCTGGGCATGAACCACACGGGCGGGACTGCCGTCCTTCTGGCTGCGCTTGGCGAGCGTAATCAGCTTTTCGACATGATCACGCACGAACTCGGCCTTGGCACGGGTGGTGCGGATGCGGCCATGTTCCAGCAGGGCGCGGGTCAGCGCCAGCTTCAAGGCTTTGCGCTCGCCGCCGTTGCGCCCCAATTTTTTACCGTACACGCGGTGACGCATAGCAAATTCCTTCTAATTCTGGCCGAACTCCGGGATTTCTGGCCCGTCGTTCAGGTATCCCTTGTCTTTGAGCTTGGCGACCAGTTCATCAAGCGACTTTTCGCCGAAGTTGCGAATCGCCAACATTGCATCTGGCCCACGGGCGAGCATATCGAGAACGTCGCCGATGGTGGTGATGCCGGTCCGCTTGAGCGAATTGAAGACACGCACGCTGAGGTCGAGTTCCTCGATGGGCTTCTCGAACAGCTCCGGCTTCCGGCCGTGGATTTCTTCCGGTTCGGCAGCCGCACCATCCAGATCAGGCGGGAGAACTTCGACACCGCTGATGATGACGAGGTGCTTCATGAGGATTTGACCCGCTTGGCTGAGCGCGTCTTCCGGGCGAACGGTTCCGTCCGTCCAGATTTCAAGCACGAGCTTGTCGTAGTTGGTGCGCTGGCCGACGCGAGCGCGTTCGACATCGAAATTGACGCGGCGGATCGGGCTGAAGATGGCATCGATGGGCAGTTCGCCGATGGGCAGCCGACCGCGATCTTCTGCCGGGCTGTAACCGCGCCCAGACTGCACCTCAAACTCGATCTCGAGATGGGCATCGGGATCATCGACAGTGAAGAGATAGAGGTCGGTGTTTTCGATCTCGACCTCGGGCGGGCAGATAATATCCGCCGCCGTGACCGTGCCTTCGCCGCGGTGCTCCAGGCGGAGGCGGGCTGAATCGGTGTCAAAGAGCTTGAGACGAAGCTGCTTGACCTGCAAGATCAACTGAGTCATGTCCTCACGAACGCCGGGGATCGCCGAGAATTCGTGATGCACGTCGGAGACACGAATACTGGTGATAGCCGCGCCGGAAAGCGAGGACAAGAGCACACGGCGCAGCGCCGTTCCCAAAGTCAGCCCGAAACCACTTTCGAGGGGGCTGATGATAAAACGCCCATAGTTTCGGGAAGTTGCATCGCTTTCTACCTTGTGGGGTAGAACCATATTATTCGTAACCAAATCGCCTGAACCTCCTGCTCAACAGCCGGCTGCATACCCCAAAAGACGATCTTCTGTAGTTCGCAAAACCCAACCGGCGGTTAGACACGACGGCGCTTTGGCGGACGGACGCCATTGTGCGGGACGGGCGTCACGTCGGTAATGGAGCGTACTTTGAGACCGCTGCCCTGGATGGCGCGGATGGCCGCTTCACGCCCCGGCCCCGGCCCTTTGATGAACACATCGACTTCCTGCATGCCGTGGCTCTGCGCCGCCTCGGACGCGGTCTGGGCGGCCATACGAGCCGCATAAGGCGTGCTCTTGCGGCTGCCCTTGAACCCAGAGGTTCCGGCGCTGGCCCAAGCGACCACATTGCCCAATTGGTCGGTCAGCGACACAATGGTGTTGTTGAAGGTCGCATGGATGTGGGCCTGCCCATAAGGGATATTTTTGACCGCTTTCTTGGCTGCGCGGCGGCCCGTCGGCTTTTTCGCGGGTGTCTTCGCCATTCCTACCTCGCTTGCTGGTATCCTGCGGGAAAACGCGCCCTGCCGGATTCGGAATCAGGGCGCTGATCTGATTACCTATAAGAACTGAGCCAGGGTAAGCCCGAAAGCCGCCCCGGCGAACACCTCACCATCATCCTAAAGATGCAATGTGGCGACCCTATTTCTTGGTCGCGCCACGACGACGGCCACGACCGGGAACGGTCTTGCGCGGCCCCTTGCGGGTGCGCGAATTCGTCCGCGTGCGCTGGCCGCGCACCGGCAGGCTACGGCGATGCCGCAGGCCGCGATAGCAACCGATTTCCGACAGCCGCTTGATGTTCAACTGGATTTCGCGCCGCAGATCGCCCTCGGCGGTGAGCTTGGCGACTTCTTCACGAAGCCGCTGGACTTCATCCTCGGTCAGGTTGCGGACGCGGGTATCCGGGTCTATACCGGCTGCCTGAAGCAGCTTGAGACTGGTCGGCCGCCCGATTCCATAGATATAGGTCAGGCCGATCTCGATCCGTTTCTCGCGGGGCAGGTCAACCCCTTCAATACGCGCCATATTTTCGAATTCCCCTCTTCAGCCGCCCTAGCCCTGGCGCTGCTTGTGCTTCGGATTAGAACAGATCACCATGATCCGTCCATGCCGCTTGATGATGCGGCACTTTGGACAGCGCGGCTTAACAGATGATGCGACTCGCATGATGAACAACCCTCAAGGTTTCCGTAAGGCTTAAGATTTTAGCATTACCGTACATCGCTGTCTACGCCCAATTTAGACCGCCGACCACAGATTTCCGGGGAGTGCTGCTGCAAGCGACTCAAGGGAGAGTCAGGATGAGCGGCGCGCCTTCGGTAATGGCGATGGTGTGCTCAAAATGGGCACAGAGCGACCCGTCTTTGGTGACGACCGTCCAGCCGTCACGGAGTTCCATCAGGTCGGGACGCCCGGCGATGACCATCGGTTCAAGCGCATAGGTCATGCCGACCTGGAGTGGATAATTGACCCAACCGCGCCGTTCGGAGCGGCGGGGCCACCAGTTGGGAACCTGGGGTTCCTCGTGCATTGCCCGGCCAACACCGTGCCCGGTGTATTCACGGGCGACACTGTACCCCTGTTTTTCGACGAAGGCCTGGATTGCCAGGCTGACATCGCGGATGGTATTGGGCAGCACAGAAGCCTGGATGCCGACCTGGAGCGCCTGTTCGGTGACTTCCAGCAAGCGCCGGACAGAAGCCGGAACTTCGCCGACGGCAGCGGTGAAGGCGGCATCACCGACAAAGCCCTGGTAGTGGCAGCCGGTATCGAGGCTGATGATATCGCCCTCTTTGAGGATGCGATCAGGGCTGGGAATGCCGTGCACCAGTTCGTTGTTGATGGAGGCGGTGATGCTGGCCGGGAAATTGGGCGCGTTGGTCTTGGGATAGTTCAAGAAGGCCGGGGTCGCGCCGTGATCGCGGATGACGGTCTCGGCGATGCGATCCAGCTCGGCAGTGCTGACTCCGGGGCGGAGCGCCTCGCGCATAGCCTGATGGGCACGGGAAACGATCCGACCGGCTTCGCGCATGATCGCCAGTTCATCCGCCGACTTGAGATGGAGTTCGACAGGTTCGCGCTCGGCAGGCGGCGCGGGCGGGCGCTGGTGCAGACGGGGACGCATCAGGTTGGTCATCCCAGTTTTCCTCTATCCACCATTAAGCGGAACGCTGGACTTGGTCCAGCACGGTCTGGATGGCCGCGCTGACAGCTTCTATCGGCTGGGCGGCGTCGATCTCGTGGACAACACCCTGCGCGGCGTAGAAGGGAATGAGCGGCTTGGTCTCGGCGAGATAGGCATCGAAGCGTTTGATGATGGCGTGGGCGTTGGCGTCATCCAGGCGTCGGATGAGCCGTTCACCGGTTGATTTGAGATGCGCTTCGAGCCGCGCCGGATGGGCTTCGTTCGGGTTGGTCTTGGCGTCGGGGTGATCGACCCATTTCCAGTCGATGCCAGCGCTGTTGGAATAGATGTTGAAACTCTCGCCGCCAGCGGTGGCAACACGGCCAAAGGCACGGCGGAAGGCTTCGTAGAGATCCAACTGCATGACCAGCACCGCACCGATCTTCTGGCCTTTGCTGGCGAGGTGCTGCTGGAGCCATTCAGCCTGGGGGATGGTGCGCGGGAAGCCGTCGAAGATGACGCCATTCTGGGCATCAGGAAGGGCGAGGCGCTCCTCGACCACTTGGCAGGTGATCTCGTCGGAGATGAGTTTGCCTTCGGCCATGATCTGCTGGATGTGTTTGGCAAAGTCGTCCTGGCGAGTACGCATGGCGCGAAACAGGTCGCCGGTAGATACATGGGGGATACCGCCATAGCGCTGGCGGATAAAACTGGCCTGCACCCCTTTGCCGGACCCCTGAACGCCCATCAGAATAATGAACAAGCTGCTCATCACTGCTGTCCTCAAATAACCTGTCTACGAGTCCGTCTAAAATCTATTTCCGGGCAATCTATTTTGCAGCCACAGTCCTCACTCGCTGGGCGGGAGTGAGGACTGTAGGACAGTATTGATTTGATTCTCCCCCTCGGACCCTCTCTGGACTTATTAGGGGAGGCTCCGCCCTGGAAAGGGAGAATAGGGCGGGTTTAGCTCATGAAGCCTTCGTAGTTGCGCATGACCAACTGGGCTTCGATCTGGCGCATGGTTTCGATAACGACACCGACCACGATAATCAGCCCCGAACCGCTGATGACCAGGGCGGCATTGCTCGCCGCACTGGAACCGGTGATGACTTCATTGGGGAAGACAATGCGGTTCAGCAGATCGACGAGACCGGGCACGATGGCAACCATGCCGAGGAAGAAGGCGCCGATCAGGGTGATGCGGCGCGTCACCCGCTGGATGTACTCCTGAGTACGCTTGCCAGGGCGGATGCCAGGGATGAAACCGCCGTTCCGCTGGAGCTGTTCGGAGAGGTTTTGTTGGGCGACCATGATATCGGTATAGACGAAAGTGAAGCCCACGACCAGCAGAAAGTAGGTGGCCCAGTAGAGCAGGCCTTGATGCTGGCCGAAGCTCTGGTTGATCGAGTCGCGCACCGGGCCTGGCGGAAACAGGTTCACAATGATGGCCGGGAAGGTGATGATGGACTGGGCAAAGATCAGCGGGATCATGCCGACGGCGTTGACCTTCAGCGGAATGTGGCTGGAACCACCGCCGTACTGGCGGCGTCCACGGACGCGCTTGCCGTACTGGACGGGGATGCGGCGCACACCTTCGGTGATGATGACGATGACGACGACGCTGATGAGGGTGATGGCGATGAAGAGTGCCAGGTTCCAGATGGGCTGGGTTGTGCCCTGGAGAAGCTGAGCCAGATGCGTCGGCGCCTGAGCGACAATGCCCGAAAAGATGATAATCGACAGACCGCTGCCGATACCCTGTTCGGTAATCAATTCACCGAGCCAGATGGCGAACATCGTGCCGGCGGTCATGGTGGCGATGACGGCGAAGGTCAGCAGCAAATCAGAGCCAAAGCCAGGGATGATCGGCTGGCCGCCGAGCGCCCCAAAGATGTTGATCTGGCCGATGGCCTGAAGGATCGCCATGGGGATGGTGAGGATGTAGGTGTAACGCTTGAGGGTATCCTGGCCGCCCGGCTCGCGCTGGAGGGCTTCCAAGCGCGGGATCAACGGGGTGAGCAGTTGGATGATGATCTGAGCGGTGATGAACGGATAGACGCCCATCGCCAGCACGCTGAAATTCCGCACCGCGCCACCGGAGAGCAGGTTCAAAGTGCCGACGATGCCGCCACCCTGGGCTGTGAGGAGCTGCTCCAGCGCCAGGCGGTTGACGCCGACAACGGGGACATGGGCACCGAACTGGTAGATGACCAGGATCAGGCCGGTGATCAGCAGCTTGTTGCGCACATCCGGGAGCCGCCAGGCATTCCGAAAGGCATCAAACAATCCAAACATACGGAAAAGTCCTCCAAAATCCGGTGAACCACGACGGAGCGGGAGTGTAGCGCAAACCGGGAGCAGTCGCTAACTCGCCTGAGGGACAGAGAAGCACGTGCAGTGCTTCTCTATCTGCGCCCGACGCGGCGGGTTTACAGTTTCGCCAGTTCTTCTTTGCGGAGCTTGCGGAAGGTTGCCCGCAGGCCGGTCACCTTGAGCGGCAGGATTTCGACACTACCACCAGCGGCCTTGATCTTCTCCGCAGCACTGGCCGTGATGCGATGCACCTTGAGGTGGAGCTTCTTGGTGACAGCTTCACCGTTGCCGAGCAGAGCGACGGGCTGGCTGGCATCACGGACCAAACCAGCGGCTTTGAGCGTCTCCGGGGTGACGGTCGAACCATCTTCGACGCGATCCACCAGGCGATCTAAGCGCACTTCTTGGTAGGCGATGCGGAACAGGTTGTTGAAACCGCGCTTGAACGGCAGACGGCGCACCAACGGAAGCTGACCGCCTTCAAAGTAGGGGCCTTTCGGCTTGCCACCGCGTGACCCCTGCCCCTTGATACCACGGCCGGCATGGGTTCCCTGGCCGGCGCCGTGACCGCGGGCGACGCGCTTGCGTTTGCGCTTCGAGCCGGGGGCCGGCCCTAATTCATGCAGCTTCATGACTGGACTTCCTCCACATGAACCAGGTGGCGGACTTTGTAGATCATGCCCCGAATCTGGGGCGTATCGGTATGGATCACGGTGTGGTGCAGCTTACGCAGACCGAGAGCGCGAACGGTCGCCTTCTGAGTCTTGTCGAAGCCAATGGCGCTGCGAACCAGCGTGACCTGGAGCTGCTTGTTACTCATGCTTCTTTCTCTCCCAGAACGGCAGCATTTCTTCGACGGCTTTGCCGCGAATGGCCGCCATGTCCTGCGGGCTGCGGAGCTGTTGGAGCGCGGAGAGGGTCGCCATGGTGACGTTCAGCAGATTGGGGCTGCCCTGGCTCTTGCTGAGGACATCACGGACGCCGACTGCTTCCAGCACGGCACGGACTCCACCACCGGCGATGACACCGGTACCGGGGGAGGCCGGACGGAGGAGGACGCGAGCACCGCCATATTCGGCCACGACCATATGGGGGATGGTCGAACCGGACAGCGAGACCTTGAGCATCTTGCGGCGGGCGCGATCGGACCCCTTGCGGATGCTATCCGGGACGCCGCGGGCCTTGCCGATGCCGATGCCAACGCGGCCCTTATTATCCCCGACGATGACGACGGTGCGGAAGGCGAAGCGGCGGCCACCCTTGATGACTTTCGCCACGCGCTTGATGTCGATGACGCGCTCGTCGAGTTCTTCGCGGTCTTCGCGATCGTCGCGATCACGCTCCCGTTCGCGCCGGTCGCGACGAGGCTTTTCTTTTTCTTCGCCGCCCTCGGCACTGCCACCACCGCGGCGGCGCTTCTTCTCATTTTCTGGCATGTTCCACCCGCCTTAAAATTCCAGGCCGCCTTCGCGGGCGCCTTCAGCGAGCGCGGCCACGCGGCCATGATATTGATACCCACCCCGGTCGAAGACGACAGCCGTGATGCCGACCGCTTTGGCGCGCTGCGCCAGGGTCTGGCCGACGATCTTGGCCGCTTCCGACTTCTTTTTTCCCTCGACCTGCTTGGCAATTTCGCGATCAATGGTCGAGGCCGAAACCAGCGTTTTGCCTGTGACATCATCAATGACCTGAGCGTAGATATTGCTCAGGCTGCGGAAGACATTCAGGCGGGGGCGCTGCGCCGTGCCCGTCACGCGGGCACGGACCCGGCGGTGACGGCGCTCGCGGGACGCCTGCTTTTTTTCAGTAAACGTTGCCATCTCTCTCGATCTCCCAGTGCTAAGCGCCGAGTACCGGTGTCCGAGATGATTCCACCGGGCACTCGGTACTCAGTTCTTACTTCGTCTTGCCAGCCTTACCAGCCTTGCGGCGGATGACCTCATCGCTGTAGCGGACGCCTTTGCCGAGGTATGGCTCTGGCGGACGGAGTTCGCGAATGTTCGAGGCCACCTGGCCGACCAACTGTTTGTCTACGCCATCGATATGGATGACGGTGCCCTTTTCTTCGGCGGCGAAGGTGATTCCCTGCGGCGGCGAGATGACGATTTCGTGGGAGTACCCCAGCTTCATCACCAAGTCTTTACCGCGGACATCGCCGTTGTAACCGACGCCTTCGACCTTGAGGGTCTTGCGGAAGCCCGTGGTCACGCCGTGGACGTTGTTCGCCAGGAGGGCGCGGGTCAGGCCGTGGAGAGCACGGTGCTGGCGGGCATCGCTGGGACGTTCGACCAGAAGGTGGCCGTCTTCCTGGCGAACCTTGATTTCTGGGTGAACGGTCATTTTCAGTTCACCCTTCGGCCCTTTGACCGTTACGTTTTGACCTTCGATGGTCACGGTCACTTTGGCCGGTACGGGAATGGGTTTCTTACCGATACGTGACATCGCTCACACTCCCTTACCACACGTAGCACAGCACTTCGCCGCCGACGCCCTGCCGGCGAGCCTGCTGGGCGGTCATCACCCCTTTGGGGGTGGTGACGATGGCAATGCCCATCCCGCTCAACACGCGGGGCAGTTCCTTGCGCGGGCTGTAGACCCGGCGGCCA
Organism: Anaerolineae bacterium; assembly: GCA_034431625.1. GTDB lineage: Bacteria > Chloroflexota > Anaerolineae > Aggregatilineales > Phototrophicaceae > CFX2. Next base: position 61,695 of record DAOUCY010000015.1, read on the forward strand.
GGCTTGCTGACTCGCTCGAGGTGGGTGATGACCGGTTTGCGGTCACGACGCGCCCCGTAGTATTTGAGGGTGATGTGGATCAGCGGAACAGGCTGTTCATCGCCGACCGTGTAATCTTCGACGTAGCCCTCATCCTTGAGGATGCGGGCAATTTCAATCTTCAACTTCGACGCGGGAACGTCCACCGAGGCTTGGCGGATCATCAAGGCGTTCCGGATTCGCGTCAGCATATCACCAATCGGATCGCTAACCATGCGTCCCCCTTACCAACTGGACTTCACCACGCCCGGGATTTTGCCCTGGAGCGCCAACTCACGAAAATGGATGCGGCACAGACCGAAACGGCCGATATAGGCGCGCGGACGGCCGCAGATTTTGCCGGAATTTGGGTCCACGAACTCGCAGCGATGGCGAACGCGGACACTGTACTTCCGCCGCCCCTCACGGGCCACAATTGATTTCTTAGCCATAGGCGATCAACCCCTAGTTCTTCTGGAAAGGCATACCGAGCAGAGCCAGCAAGCGGCGGCCTTCTTCATCGCTCTTGGCGCTGGTGACGATGGTGATTTCCATGCCACGCACTTTGTCGATCTTGTCGTACTGAATTTCGGCGAACATCAACTGTTCGCGGAGACCGATGGTGTAGTTGCCGCGGCCGTCCATCTTAGCAGGGACACCGCGGAAGTCACGCACGCGGGGGAGCGCGATGTTGATGAGCCGGTCGAGCAGCGACCACATGCGTTCACCGCGGAGGGTCACCTTGACACCGATGGCGCGGCCTTCACGCAGCTTGAAGGTGGCGATGCTCTTCTTGGCCTTGGTAATGACGGGCTGCTGGCCGGTGATGATCCGCAGATCTTCGACAGCCCCATCCAGGAGTTTCGGGTTATCGTTGGCCTCGCCGAGGCCGATATTGATGACGACCTTCTTGATGCGAGGCACTTCCATGATATTGTGGTACTTAAATTCCTGCATGAGCGCCGGGACGACTTCGTCCTGGTAGCGCGTCTGCATGATAGGTGTGACTGCTGACATTGGTTTCCGCTCCTGTCCTAGTCAATATCCGCGTTGCACGCTTTGCAGAAGCGAACTTTGCGGCCATCGTCCTTGAAGCGGAAGCCGACGCGCGACGCCTGGTCGCACGAGGGGCACACCAGCATCACATTGGAGACGTGCAGCGGCGCGTTGAATTCAACGATCTGGGCGGGGATTTGGCGGTTGCCGACCTGCCGCGCCTTCTCGTGCTTCTTGCCGATGTTCACTCCGCTGACAACCACCCGGCTGTCCTTGACCAGGACGCTGATGACTTCACCACGCTCGCCCAGGTCTTTGCCGGCGATCACCTCAACCTTGTCGCCCTTTTTGATCTTACGCATCGTTAGTTTACTCCCGCGTCCTAGAGCGTTTCCGGCGCGAGTGACACGATCTTGAGGAAGCCCTTGTCGCGCAGTTCGCGCGCCACGGGGCCGAAGACGCGGGTCCCGCGCGGGTTCTGCAAGTCATCGGCCAGCAGCACGGCGGCATTATCGTCAAACTTGATATAGGAGCCATCGCTGCGGCGATATTCTTTGGCCGTGCGGACGATGACGGCCTTGACCACTTCGCTCTTCTTCACGCTGCCATCGGTACTCGCCAGTTTGACGGTAGCGACGACGATATCGCCGACTCCGCCGTATTTGCGGCGCGAACCACCCAATACACGGATGACCAGGAGTTCGCGCGCGCCGGTGTTATCGGCGACGACCAGCCTTGATTCATTCTGGATCATGATGCGGACTCCTCGGCGGCCTGCTCAGGGTGAGCGGCGACTTCACCGGCAATGGGTTCCAGGACGCGCCCGCCCGGCCCTTCCAACACTTTCTCGACGACCCAACGCTTGCTGCGGCTGATCGGCTTGCTTTCAACAAGCTGGACGACCGAGCCGACCTCAATGCTGTTGGACTCATCGTGCGCCATGACTTTCTTGGTTGAGCGCACGACCTTCTTGTAGACGGGGTGGGATTTACGGCGTTCGATTGCCACCACCACGGTCTTTTCCATTTTGTCGCTTACCACGCGGCCAATCAGCCGCCGACGACTGTTAGCCATTGGCGCCCTCCTTGCGGGCCATTTCGTGGGCCAACTGCCGCTCCTTGAGCACCGTGAGCAACCGGGCAATTTCCCGGCGGGTGCGGGTTGGAGCGCTCAAATCTTCGAGCTGACCAGATGCTTTCTGGAAGCGCAGGTTGAAGAGCGCTTCACGCTTGTCTTCCAGGGCATCTTGGATTTCTTTGTCCGTCATCTCACGGATTTCCCGGATTTTCATTCGAACTTAATCTCCTGCCCTGAAATCGGATCATATCGCTTGATCAGCTTGGTGCGGATGGGCAGCTTGAAAGCAGCCAACCGCAGGGCCTGCCGGGCATCTTCTTCGGGCACGCCGCCCATTTCGAAGAGGACACGGCCGGGCTTGATCACGGCGACATAATATTCGACCGCACCTTTACCGCTACCCATACGGGTTTCAGCCGCTTTTTGGGTATACGGCTTATCGGGGAAGACGCGGATCCACACTTTTCCGCGCCGCTTGGTGAAGCGCACCATCGCCTTACGAGCGGCTTCGATCTGGCGGGCGGTGAGCCAAACCGGCTCCAGCGCCTGCAAACCGTACTCGCCGAACTGGACGACGTTGCCCCGGCTGGCCTTGCCCTTCAAGTTACCGCGCTGCTGCTTGCGGTATTTCATTCGCTTCGGCATCAACATAGTCTGTCTTCCTTCACCCGACCGTCATCCGAGGGCTGGTGTACCCAGCCATCCCAGACTACGGCATCACGTAAACGTCTTTCTTCGGCTCGGCCGGCTTCTCTTCTTTGGAGAGGACTTCGCCCTTGTAAATCCAGACCTTGACGCCGATCCGCCCGAAGGTGGTGAGCGCCTCAGCCGTGCCGTAGTCAATGTTGGAACGCAGCGACGAGCGCGGGACACGGCCTTCCGCCACCCACTCGGTTCGGGACATATCCGAACCGCCGAGGCGGCCGCTGACCATGATCTTGATTCCCTGCGCGCCCTGGCGCATGGCCTGGCTGACGGCGCGCTTCATGGCACGGCTGTGCCCGATGCGGCGCTGGAGCTGGTCAGCGATGTTTTCGGCCACCAGGGTCGAATCCAGGTCAGCCTTTTCGATCTCGGTGACTTCGACCTTGACCTTCTTGCCGGTCAGTTCTTCGATGCCGGTTCGCAAATCCTTGACCGACTCGCCCTTGCGGCCGATGAGGATGCCGGGACGAGCGGTATGGATATTGACCAACAGTTGGTTCGGGTAACGCTCGATCTCCACACGGGAGACACCCGCGCGCGCACCGATCTGTTTGACGAAGCGGCGAATCTTGAAGTCTTCCTGCAAGAGTTCGCGGAACTTATCGCCTTCAGCATACCAGCGGGCATCCCAGTCGCGGATGATCTTGAGCCGGAAGCCGATTGGATGAACTTTACGCCCCATGTGCTACCCCTATTCTCGCTCTTGCAAGATGATCGTCAGGTGTGACGTGCGGCGGACACGCGGCTTATAGCGCCCACGCGCTCCGGCCTTCATCCGCTTGAGCCGGGGACCATCATCGGCATGGATGGTCGCCACTACGAGGTCGTCCGGGTTCAAGTCGAAGTTGTTTTCGGCATTGGCGATAGCCGACTTCAACGTCTTATGAACAAAGCGGGCGCCCTTCTGCGGCATGAACTGCAGCACGGTCATCGCCTGGTTCGCGCCCAGACCACGCACCTTGTCGATGACGAGGCGCAGCTTCTGGGGCGAGATTGAAATGTAGGTGGTTCTGGCCTGTACACGCATCGCGGTTTCCTACTTTCCGGTCTTCTTTTCGACCATGTGGCCGCGATAGGTGCGGGTTGGGGCGAATTCGCCCAACTTGTGGCCCACCATGTTCTCCGTCACATAGATCGGCACATGACGGCGGCCGTCATGCACCGCAATCGTGTGACCCACCATCTGCGGGAAGATGGTGCTGGCGCGGCTCCAGGTGCGGATCACAGTCTTCTTGTTCTCCGCATTGAGCCGCTCGACCTTCTTGAGCAGTTTGGGGCTGATGAACGGCCCCTTTTTCAGTGAACGTCCCATAGAATGTCCCTACTTCCCTTAGCGTCCAGAACCACGCCGGCGAACGATGAACTTGTCGGTGCGCCGGTTGGTGCGAGTACGCTTGCCGAGCGCCGGCTTGCCCCAAGGGGTCTTCGGGCCGGGCATACCGATGGGCGAGCGGCCTTCACCGCCACCGTGTGGGTGGCTGGCGGGGTCCATCGCGCTGCCGCGCACCGTCGGACGGATACCCAACCAACGCTTGCGACCGGCCTTGCCGAGTTTGACATTGCTGTGGTCGGTGTTGCCGACCTGGCCGATGGTCGCCATGCAGCGTTCGTTGATGAGCCGCATCTCACCACTGGGCAGGCGCACCTGGGCGTACTTGCCTTCTTTAGCGAGAAGCTGGGCAGAAACGCCCGCTGCCCGCGCCAGTTGACCGCCTTTGCCCGGCAGCAGTTCGATGTTGTGGATCAGCGTACCGACCGGGATGTCGTGAATGGGCAGGGCATCGCCTGTACGGAGCTGCGCCTGGTCGCCATTCGCCACGCGGTCGCCCACCTTCAAACCCAGCGGGGCGACGATGTAGCGCTTCTCGCCGTCCTCGTATTCCACCAGCGCGATGCGCGCCGAGCGGTTCGGGTCGTACTCGATGGCAATCACCTGAGCCGGGCAGTCCACTTTGTCACGGCGGAAGTCGATGAGGCGATAGCGCCGCTTGTGTCCACCGCCGCGATGCCGCACGGTGACACGGCCAGCATTGTTGCGGCCGCCGCGCTTGCGGATGGCTTCGGTCAGTGACCGTTCCGGACTGGACTTGGTGATCTCTTCAAAGGAATAGCCCGTCATCCCTCGGCGGCCCGCCGAAGTGGGCTTGTATACTTTCACCGCCATGATCGCCCCACCTATGTATTGAACAGCTCGATCTTCTGATCTTTCGGCACGGTCACGATGGCTTTCTTCCACTGGCGCGAACGCAGATACCAGTTGCGTCCACGACGGCCACGCTTGGCCGGGACGATCATCGTATTGACCTTGACCACATTGACTTCAAAGATCAGCTCGACAGCTTCTTTGATTTGCAGCTTGTTCGCGTCCGGGGCGACCTCGAAGACGTACTGGTTGAACTCGTCGCCCATGATGGTCGCCTTCTCGGTGATGACCGGGCGGCGCAGCACATCGTAAATGTGAATTTCCGCCATGATTACTGCTCCTGTCCCCAGATCGCCTTGATGACTTCGAGCGCGTCCAGAGGCACGACCACGCGGTCATACTGGAACAGGTCGCGCATATTCAGGTAGTTCACCCGGATGACATGGGCATCAGCGAGGTTGTGAATGGTGCGTTCGAGCGCCTCATTCCCCTCGGTCATGAGCACCAGGGCGCTGTGGTCTTTACCGACGACAGCATCCAGCACCTGCCGCATCTGCTTAGTCTTGGGCTGCTCCAGCGTCAGGTGATCGACGAAGACCAACTGGTTATCGCGGATCAGGGCGCTCAAGGCGCAGCGGATGGCCTGCTGGCGCATCTTACGGGGCATGTGCTTGGTGTACTTGTGCGGGACAGGGCCTTTCGGACGGCCACCGCCGACGAACTGCGTCGCATCACGGGAACCGTGACGGGCACGGCCCGTACCCTTCTGACGATACCACTTGGCCGAAGTCCGGTTGACTTCGCCGCGCCGCTTGACCTTGTGAGTTCCGAGGCGGGCATTCGCCATCTGGCGAACATAGGCCTGGTGCATCAGGCCGTCGTTGACTTCGACTTCAAAGATGTCGGCGGGGAGGTCAATCGTCTTGACTTCCTTGCCGTTCATATTCAGAACTGGTACTTTCATGATCCTTCACTCCTTAGCGGCGCGGACGGGCCGGCTTAATCATAACGATGCCGCCGTTGCTGCCGGGAACCGAGCCTCGCACGGCGAGGAGGTTCCGTTCCGGATCGACCACCACCACTTCCAGGTTTTCGGTAGTGACACGTTCGCTGCCCATGTGACCGGGATAGCGCTTCCCTTTGAGGGTACGGCCAGGATAGGTGTTCGCACCCGCCGAACCAGGGGCGCGCGTCCGGTCGGACGCACCGTGAGTCTTGGGCTGACGGTTGAAGTTATGGCGCTTGATGCCGCCCTGGAAACCACGGCCCTTGCTCACGCCGATCACATCGACACGTTCGCCTTTCAGGAAGACATCTGCCTTGATCTGCTGCCCCTCCTGGACATCGACCTCACCGTTGCGCACGCGGAACTCGCGCAGGACTTTGAGCGCGGGCAGGTTGTTGCGCTGGAGATGCCCAAGCTGGCCTTTGGTCAGGCGCTGCGGCTTGGTTTCGCCGAAGCCGAGCTGGATACCGACATAGCCATCTTTTTCCGCGCTGCGGATCTGGGTCACGTAGCACGGGCCGGCCTGGATGACAGTGACCGGGATGACATTGCCGTTATCGTCGAAAATCTGGGTCATACCCACTTTTTTGCCGATAATGCCCTTCATGGTCTCGCCCCCTATTTCACCACGATGTCCACACCGGCAGGCAGGTTGAGGCGCATAAGCGCGTCAATCGTCTTACTGTCGGGGTCGAGCACATCAATCAGCCGCTTGTGGGTGCGAATCTCGAAATGCTCCTGGGAGTCTTTATCGATGAAGGGGCTGCGGCGCACCGTAAAGCGTTCGATGCGCGTCGGCAGCGGAACCGGCCCGACGACGCGAGCGCCAGTGCGCTCGGCCGTCTCGACGATCCGCTGGACGGACTGGTCGAGCACCCGGTGATCATACGCTTTCAGCCAGATACGAATCTTGTTGCGAACCATAGTAGCCTCTCGCCCCGTTGTGGGGAGAGTAGGGGCGCGTAGTCGCGCCCCTACATCACTGACGGATGATGATCCCGGACAGTTATTCCAACACTTCGGTGATGACACCGGCGCCGACGGTCAGACCGCCTTCGCGGATGGCGAACTTCGACCCCTTCTCAAGAGCAACCGGGGTAATCAGTTCAACGTCCAGGTTCACGTTGTCGCCGGGCATGACCATCTCAACACCCGGAGGCATGGTGATCGTGCCAGTCACATCCATGGTGCGGATGTAGAACTGCGGACGGTAGCCATTGAAGAAGGCCTTGTGACGGCCGCCCTCTTCCTTCTTGAGCACGTAGACTTCGCTCTTGAACTTGCGGTGCGGCTTAATGCTCTTGGGCTTGGCGAGAACCATACCGCGCTCAATATCGGTGCGTTCAATACCGCGCAGCAGAATGCCCGCGTTATCGCCAGCGACAGCCGCATCCAGTTCCTTGTGGAACATTTCGATGCCGGTCACGACGCTGGTACGGATGTCGTCACGCAGACCGATGATTTCGACTTCCTGCCCCTTCTGGAGGGTGCCACGCTCGACGCGGCCGGTCACGACCGTACCACGGCCCTTGATCGAGAACACGTCTTCGACGGGCATGAGGAAGGGCTTATCGGTATCGCGGGTCGGAGTGGGGATCCACTCGTCAACCACGTCCATCAGCTTCAGGATCGGCTCGTACTCAGGCGCGTTCGGGTCTTCGCTCTTGGACTCGTAAGCCTGGAGCGCGGAACCGCGCACGATGGGGGTATCCGCCGGGAAACCGTAGCTGCTCAGCAGTTCGGACATTTCCAGTTCGACCAGTTCGAGCAGTTCGGGATCATCCATCTGGTCGATCTTGTTCAGGAAGACGACCATGGCCGGAACTTCCACCTGGCGGGCCAGCAGCACGTGTTCACGGGTCTGAGGCATGGGGCCATCAGGAGCGCTGACGACCAGGATTGCGCCGTCCATCTGCGCCGCACCGGTGATCATGTTCTTGATATAGTCACGGTGACCGGGGCAGTCCACATGCGCGTAGTGCCGCTTGTCGGTTTCATATTCGACATGACGGATGTTGATGGTGATACCGCGGGCCTTTTCTTCCGGCGCGTTGTCGATATCTTCATAGTTCATCCGGGCGGCCTTACCCTTCAGTCCCAGCACCTTGGTGATGGTCGCCGTCAGGGTCGTCTTGCCGTGATCGACGTGACCAATGGTGCCGATATTGACATGGGGCTTAGTACGTTCAAACTTCGCCATTGTTTGTCTGTCCTTTTCCTTACTGACTGAGACATTCACGGACTACTCTACAGGGGCCGCTCTCGAAGGCCCCCACAGGAAACTTGCTGCTTCAGCGAGCCGCTTGTTGGCTCGCTCCTCACAATCAGCGCCCGTGCTTGATCACCTCGTCGGCGATGTGCTGCGGGACCTGGGCGTACTTCTCGAATTCCATGCTAAAGCTGCCGCGCCCCTGCGTCATATTGCGCAGGTTGGTGGCGTAGCCGAACATCTCGCCCAGCGGAACAGTGGCACGGATGCTGGTCGAGCCGCCGCCGCGCGGCTCCATGCCGACGATGATGCCGCGCCGGGCAGAAAGATCGCCGACGATGGTTCCGGTATAGTCTTCAGGAACAGAGACTTCGACCTTCATCATCGGTTCCAGGAGCACTGGGCCGGCCTTCTGGACACCTTCCTTCAAGCACATCGAGCCAGCGACCTTGAAGGCCATTTCACTTGAATCGACTTCGTGGAAAGCGCCATCCACCAAGCGGGCTTTCAGACCGACGACCGGATACCCGGCCAACACACCGCCCGACATGGCATCCTTGATGCCGTTATAGGTTGGCTTGATGAACTCGCGAGGGATCGTCCCACCGCGAATTTCATCGACGAACAGCAGGTCCTCGCCGGGCTGAAGCTGCTGGCGCTCCTCATCTGACAGCGGTTCGAACTCACAGACGACGCGGGCGTACTGGCCGGAACCGCCCGTCTGCCGCTTGAAAGTCGTATCGATGCGGACGTGGCGGGTGATCGTCTCGCGGTAGGCCACGCGGGGGCGTCCGACCGTCGCCTCGACATTGAACTCGCGCTTCATGCGGTCAACGATGATTTCCAGGTGAAGCTCGCCCATCCCCTTGATCTTGGTCTGGCCGAGCTTGTCGTCCACCTCGATCTTGAAGGTCGGGTCTTCTTCGGCCAGGCGGCGCAGCGCCACACCCATCTTGTCCTGATCGGCCTTTGAGTTCGGTTCAATCGACAGTTCGATGACCGGTTCGGGGAAGCTGATCTTTTCCAGCACAATTGGCTTATCAGGATCGGAGAGGGTATCCCCGGTGAAGGTTTCCTTCAGGCCGAGGATGGCAGCGATATCGCCTGCCTGGACTTCTTCGACATCTTCGCGGCGGTCGGCGAACATACGGACGATACGGCCGATACGTTCGCGCTCGCCTTTGGTGGTGTTCAGCAGACCGGAGCCAGCCTTGACTACGCCGGAATACACCCGGAAGAAAGCCAACCGCCCGACATACGGATCGGTGACGATCTTGAAGACCAGCGCCGAGGTTGGTTCGCTGTTATCTGCGCGACGTTCCAGCGGCTCTTCCGTCTTGGGATGCACACCCTTGACGGGCGGAATATCCAGCGGAGAGGGCAGAAGGTCGATCACGCGGTCAAGCATCAACTGAACGCCCTTGTTCTTGAGGGCGGAACCGCACAGCACGGGCTGAATCTTGTTGTCGATGGTCGCCTGACGCATCGCGCCAAGGAGTTCGTCTTTGCTAATCTCCTCACCCATCAGATACTTCTCAGTGAGGAAGTCATCGTTCTCGACGACCTTCTCGATCATTTCTAGGCGGCGCGTTTCGGCCTGTTCACGGAAGGCCTCAGGGATCGGGTGGCGGGTAATGGTATTGCCCATGTCACCTTCGAACGTGATCAACTCCATGTCAATCAGATCGATGACGCCGCCGAACTCTGGTCCTTCGTTATAGGGCATGGCAATCACGACCGGGTTACCACCGACACGCTCGACGATCATATCGACGCAGCGCTGGAAGTTCGCCCCGACGCGATCCATCTTATTGACGAAGCACAAACGCGGCACGTGATAGTTGTTGGCCTGCCGCCAAACTGTTTCGGACTGCGGTTCGACGCCGGCGACGGCATCGAACACCACCACGCCGCCATCCAACACACGCAGGCTGCGCTGGACTTCCGCGGTGAAGTCCACATGGCCGGGGGTATCAATGACGTTGACCTGGTGACCCCGCCATTCGGCAGTGATCGCGGCGGCGGTGATGGTGATCCCGCGCTCGCGTTCCTGTTCCATATAGTCGGTAGTCGCCGCACCTTCATGAACCTCACCGATTTTGTGGATCATGCCGGTGTAATAAAGCACGCGCTCGGTGGTTGTCGTCTTGCCCGCATCGATGTGGGCAATGATACCGATGTTGCGCACCTTATTCAGATCGAGCTTCTCGCCTTTTTTCGCCATAGCTTACTCTGACTACAATTCCTACTGAACTGCGGATCAGGGGGCGCTCAGCCGCATCCTGATCCAGTATCTTTACCGGAAGTGGGCGAAGGCACGGTTGGCCTCGGCCATGCGATGCGTGTCGTCCTTCTTCTTGATCGACGCGCCCTGGCCGGCGGCTGCGTCCAGGAGTTCGGAGGACAGCTTCTCGGCCATATTCTTGCCACCCCGGCCGCGCGCGGTCTCTAGGAGCCAGCGCATCGCCAGCGAGGTCGCCCGTGGATAGGGAACCTCGACCGGGACCTGATAGGTAGAACCACCGACACGCATCGGCTTGACTTCTACGGCGGGCGTCACGTTGCGGAGCGCCTGCTCGAAGACTTCAATCGGATCACGCTTGGCTCGTTCTTCGATGAGAACCAAGGCCTTGTACATGATCGCCAGGGCAGTACTGCGCTTGCCACCGCGCATCATGCGGTTGACGAACATGGTGATGTGGGTATTGCCATACTTCTTATCCGGGGCCACTTTCCGCTTGGGCGGGCTGCTTCTTCTCGACATGATACGGTGACCCCCTGATTACTTCTTACCGCCGGCAGCCTGAGAGGCTTTCGGACGCTTGGCGCCGTACTTGCTGCGCCCCTGCTCACGGTTCTTCACGCCATCGGTATCCAGCGTGCCGCGCACGATGTGGTAGCGCACACCCGGCAGATCCTTGACACGGCCGCCGCGCACCAGCACGACGCTGTGTTCCTGGAGGCTGTGGCCTTCGCCGGGGATATAAGCCGTGACTTCGATCTGGTTCGTCAGACGCACGCGCGCCACCTTCCGCAGCGCCGAATTGGGTTTCTTCGGCGTCATGGTCTTGACGACCGTGCAGACACCCCGCTTCTGCGGGCTGCCCTTGCGGCGGAGGGTGCGCTTCTGCGAATACGCATTCAGCGTATATTGCAGCGCAGGCGCTTTTGACTTGCGCTTCTTCGCCTGGCGGCCCTTCCGCACCAACTGATTGATGGTTGGCATACCTTGCTCCGAAATAATGATCCCTTGTTACAGGCAAGCAAACGGGCGTACCTCAACCGCAGAACGCCCGTCACGAATTTCTACGCTGCGAGCTACCCCGGATTCGAGGCGCTTTCGCGGCCCATTCGTTCAATTCGGCGACAGCATTGCCTCGGCGGTGTTGAGGGTGTGTGCCGGTTGCTGGTTTGCGATTGGGTATGCTAACACCTGCCCGCCCGCATGTCAAGACACGTTTCCGCCGGCAGCTTTGTCTGGAGATGCGGCAGTGACAGAAGTTCTTCACCAATCATGTCACCGGTGGATAAGAGCCGATGGGCGGGGAATGTGGTATATTTCCCGCGCGCTTGAAATGCTCTCTTTTTTAGGAAGACATTTTCGGGGGGGGGAACAGCATTTATGAACACAACGCGCAAACCGCGCCGCTGGTGGCGCTGGCTGGTCGGGCTGCCGCTCTTATTCCTGTGTGGGATCAGCGCTGTCTTCGCCTATCTGCCCGTGCCGGAGGATACGCCCATTCCAGTGGCACAGCAGGGCGGCGGCGCTCGGCAGCAGGAAGCCGCCAGCACTGGCCTCCAGGCAGCCTGGCCGGAACTGCCGCCGGTAGACGCTAAGCAGGCGGCGTTAGGCCGGCTGCTGTTCTATGACCCGGTGCTATCCGCCGAGGACAATCTGTCGTGCGCGTCCTGCCATCACCCTGACTTGGGCTTCACTGACGGCCGCCAGATCGCCCAGGGCGTCCACGGCCAAGACCTGCGCCGCAACGCTCCTTCGTTGTGGAATGCAGCTTATGCCACCAGCCTGTTCTGGGACGGGCGCGCCAAGTCGCTGGAAGAGCAGATGCTCGTGCCCCTGACCAACCCGAACGAGATGGCTGCCGACCTGGAGATCATGCTGGCGCAGCTTCGCGCCATCCCGGAATACCAGCGGCTCTTTGCCGAGGCGTTCCCGGACGGCATCACCCTGGGGAACGTGACTGCGGCCATCGCCAGCTTTGAACGCACGCTGGTATCAAAGAATGCGCCGTTTGATGCCTTCGCTGCCGGGAACTTCGACGCGCTGACGCCGGCGCAGCGGCGCGGCTTCAACGTCTTCCGCAGCGCTCAGACCCGCTGCTTCGAATGCCATGCCTGGCCGACCTTCACCAACAATACCTTCAACGTGCTGGGTGTGCCGGATGTGAACCCGCTCCAGCCCGATCTCGGCCAGGTTGAGATCGTCAAAGGGCCAGATTCAACCCGCGCCTTCCGCACGCCGGGCCTGCGGAACGTCGCTCTGACTGCGCCTTACATGCACAACGGCGTCTTCAGCACGCTGGAAGAAGTGATCGATTTCTATGCCAAAGGCGGCGGAGCGGCCTTCGGCGTCGATATTCCGCCAGATGAATTCCTGCAGGGCTTCACGCTGACGCCGCAGCAGACCAGCGATCTGATCGCCTTCCTGTATGCACTCACCGACGAACCTGCCGATTTGATCGCGCTGCCTGAATCGGTGCCGAGCGGGCTGCCCGTTGTGCCGCGCATTGAGAACCCGGCTCGCAGGCTGATCGAACAGGCCAGCGTACCCCCTGCTGCTGAACTCGCCTCCCGCGCTCCGCAGACGATCACCGTCCATGCTGGGGAGTCCATCCAGGCAGGCGTTGACCAAGCGCTGCCGGGGGATACGGTGGTAGTCGAGCCGGGCGTATATCACGAAACCGTCTACGTCGATACAGGCGGGATCACCATCCGAGGGATCGTCACCGGGGATGACCGTCCGTGGCTGGACGGTAAGAAAATCTTGAGCGACGGCTTCAACACCACTGGGGACGACTTCGTGCTGGAAGGCTTCGGCATCCGCGATTACATCGGCAACGGCGTGCTGACTACCGGAGCCGAGCGCGTCGTCTACCGCAATCTGATCATCGAAAACACCGGCCTCTACGGGCTTTACCCGGTGGAATGCACGGACGTGCTGATCGAGAACTCGGTCGTCACCGGGATCGCCGATGCCGCCATCTACGTCGGCCAGAGCCGGGGGCCGATCATTGTGCGGAACAATGAGGTTTACGGCAACGTGACCGGCATCGAGATCGAGAACAGCACTAACGCCGAAGTCTACGACAACCACGCCCACGACAATGCAGGCGGAATCTTGGTGTTTCTGCTGCCCAACAACCCGTCAAAGGTCGGCTACGGCACGCGCGTCTACAACAACCTGGTGGAGAACAACAACCACGAGAACTTCGGCGCACCTAACTCGGTCGTCTCCAAAGTACCCAGCGGGACCGGCATCATGATTATGACTGCCGACAGCACCGAGGTCTTCAACAATACCATCCGGGGAAACAAGAGCTTTGGCATCGCCTTGACCAGCCTGTACATTCTCTACCCGCGCGATACCGTCTTTGACCTCGGCCCGCTGCCGGAGAACAACTGGATTCACAGCAACACCTTCGAGAACAACGGAACCGACCCGCAGGGGATGGTCAAGGAGATCGGGATTGGCGGCGGAGACATCCTGTGGACAGGTGAAGGCTGGAATAACGCCTTTGACCAACCGGGAGCGAACACCTTCCCGCCCGTGCTGCCAGGACGGAACTGGCCTGATCCGGCCAAGCGGGCGCTGTGGCGCGTCTACGATATTCTGGTTGGTCTCTTGCTCTAGGAGTGTCGGCAGTGTCCACACCCTCTGTCATGGATTTCAGCGGACAGGTCGTCCTGATTACCGGCGCTTCGCGCGGGATTGGCCGCGCCACGGCGGTGCAGTTCGCCCGCCAGGGCGCGCGCGTAGCCGCGCATTACCACCGCAACGCCGAGGCCGCTGCCGAGACGCTGGCGGCGCTTGCCGGCGGCGGTCACCTCGTTGTGCAGGCGGATATGGCTGACGCCGAGGGCGTGCGCCGCATGGTCGAAAACGTCGTCCAGCAGATGGGCAGGCTGGATGTGCTGGTCAATAATGCCGGCATCTACGAGGATCACCCGATAGCGGCGGTAAGTTATGAGGAGTGGCAGTCGGCCTGGACGCGCACGCTGCAAACCAACCTGACCGGCGCAGCCAACGCCGCCTACTGCGCTGCCCGCCACATGATGACCCAGGGCGGCGGGCGCATCGTCAACGTCACCTCGCGGGGAGCATTCCGGGGAGAACCGGACGCGCCAGCCTACGGCGCGAGCAAGGCGGCGATGAACGCTATGAGCCAATCGCTGGCGAAGGCGCTGGCCCCGCACGGCATCTACGTAACGGCGGTCGCGCCGGGCTGGGTGGAAACCGACATGGCGGCTGAATACCTGAACGCGCCCGGCGGCGATGCGATCCGGGCACAGAGTCCGCTCAACCGGGTGGCGACGCCGGACGAGATAGCCTATACCGTGCTGTTCCTGGCCTCACGCGGGGCGGAATTCCTGACAGGGGCGGTCGTCGACGTGAACGGCGCGTCGTACCTGCGGACGTAGGCTGGCGATTCTTATCTCCTGCCCCCTTCTCCCTGGCGAAATTTAAAGAAGGGGGCATCCAAAGTCCCTCAGCGGGATTTCGGTTGAAGGCTACGTGCGCTGGTGGCGCGTCGTCTCGTAGACGGTGTAGATCACCAGCGCAACCACGCCGGCCAAACTCAGAAACACCGTGATCGACGGATCGATCATCGCTGTGAAAACCACCAGCAGGGCGGCGAGGACGGCGACCAGATTACCGATGCGCTCGTTCATCATGCTCCTCCCCTCAACCCAAAAGACTCCAGCACCTACCTTCATTGTCGGCGGGCTGCGAGCAAGACGCATCTGACATTCGCCCGGTTCGGGGTGTGCCAGGTGTCATATTCCGCGGCATTTCCCCGGATGGAGATCACTTGTATGATAGGTATCTATGGCAGTACGTCCCCGAATTCAGGAGAAGCTGATTTGAACAAGCGCATCCTCTTCGTTCTAGCGCTAGCGGCGGCCTGGAGCCTGCTGAGCATCGTTCCGGTGCTGGCGCAGGAGTCCACGCAGCCGACTATCGCCGAGCTGCTGGCAGAGACCGCCAGCAGCGACCAACCTCAGTTCAGGTTGTTCCTGGCAGCGGCACAGGCCGCCGACCCTTCCGTCATGGAGATGTTCGCCAAGGCCGACTTTGAACGCAAGATCACCGTCTTTGCCCCGACCGACGCCGCTTTCATCCAGTTGAGCGCAGATCTCGGCGAGGAAACTTTCGCCGCGGTGATGGCCGATTCTGAGCTGCTGACCCAAATCCTGCTCTACCATGTCATCGAGGGAACCAGCCGCTCGACCGATTTGATCCCAGCATTGCAAAGCATGGGGCAGACGATCTCCGGCCCAACGCTCAACGGCCAGTACATCGACGTGACTGCCAGCGATGACGGCGAACTGACGGTGGACAGCGCCAACGTGGTGCTGCCTGACTTGGAAGCCAGCAACGGCCTGATCCACGGGATCGATGCTGTGCTGCTGCCGGAGACGCGCACCATCGCCGAGATTGTAGTCGATGCTGCCGATGACCTGGATGCGCCCCAGTTCACCGCGCTGCTCTCGGCAGTGCAGGCGGCGGACCCGGCGGTGCTGGGGGCACTGAGCGATTCGACCGTTTCGCTGACCATCTTCGCGCCGACTGACCAGGCCTTCGCCGCGCTCAGTCCGGCTCGGCTCAACAGCATGTTGGCCGATCCTGACCTGGTGACCAGCACGCTGCTTTACCACATCCTGCCGTCCAAGGTGTATACCTACAACCTGATGAGCGACATGGACTTGAGCATGGCCGCCAGCAGCGCCGACGGACTGACGGTGGACACACTGCTGAAAGGGGCGCCGCTCACGCTTACCCTGGAACTGAAGCCGACGGGCGGCCTCGATCTGCGCGTCAATGGGGCGGCAGCCATCGCCCGGGATGTTGATGCCGCCAACGGGGTGATTCATGTCATCGACGCGGTGCTGCTGCCGGACTAGCGCCGTCAGGTGTTCAAAAGCTCCGCGTGGGGGCGCAGGATGCACTCGATCTCGGCCAGCATCTCTGGCGCGAGCGTCCAGGATGCGCTGGCGGCGTTTTCTTCGATCTGTGCGACCGTCTGCGCCCCGCAGATCACTGAGGTGACTGCTGGTTGGTGGACCAACCAGTTGATCGCCACTTGGCTCAACGGCTTGCCGATGCGCCGGGCGAAATCCAGCAATTCGGCGCGGATCTGGTAGTAGCGCTGGAAGAGACTGCCGTTCAGCTTGGGGTTGGCCGAGCGTACATCGCGCGAATCGAACTGGTTTTCCGCTTTGAAGTGGTCGGTCAGTAGGCCCTGGAACAGCGGGCTGTACGGGAAAAAGGCCATGCCGTGTTTCAGGCAGTCGGGCAGGATTTCCGACTGGGTGCGGTAGATCAGCGGAATATTGTGGTACTGCGTTGGGTTGTGTTCCAGCAGGTTGTACAACCCCTGATGGGAGACGACGGGGCCATAGGCACGGGCCTCGTCCGCCAGCGCCCGCGAAAAGTTTGAGAGGCCGATATGCCGAATCTTGCCCGCCGCCTGAAGTTCGAGGAGCGCCTGCATCGACTCTCCGACCGGGGTAGCGGGATCGGGCCAGTGCATCTGGTAGATGTCGATATAGTCAGTTTTCAGCCGCCGCAGGCTATCGTCGATCTCCTGCCGGATGCTTTCCGGGCGCAGATTGTTGACGATCTGGCGGGAGTCATCCCAACGCAGGCCGCACTTGCTGGCGATAATCACCTGCGATCGGCGCGCGCCCAAGGCCTGTCCTAGAATCTCCTCGGCGTGACCGAAACCATATACTGGGGCAACATCGAAAAAATTGATGCCCAGATCGACCGCCCGCTGGATGGCACGGATGGTGCTGCTGTCGTCGGCATCATTCCAGACGGTGCTGCCCCCGGCTGCCCAGCATCCAAAGCCCACCGCTGAGAGTTCAAAATCCAGCGCAGGAACTTTTTTCATCTTCATCGTTCAGGCACTTTCCACTGTGGCACGGAAGCCGTTGATTGTTGATCGAATGAGAGCCGTGATAAGAATAATAAGAATGAGAATGTGAGAATATGCGAATCTCGAAGCCCTCACCCCAACCCTCTCCCGAACGCTCGCTGCGCTCACTGGGAGAGGGAGTCTGACCGGATGCCGAGAATGGCGTCCCTACTCACGATAGCACAAAATGGGGCGTTTAGGGTGACATTTTGTCTACTCTTTGGCCTCAAATTCGGAGGGAAGAAATTTAACTGCAAGCCCCAGCGGAGAGGCTTCACACGGGCGCAAAGGGACACAAAGAGATACCCGGCCATGAAATGAAATGGCCGGGCTGGGGACATCAGGACAGGCCAAGGCTGTGGGCGGCGGCATGGTAGATGTCGATGATCTGATTGGCAGCCGATTCCGTCAAGGCAGGCGGGACAGTGATGAGAATGCTGCGGTCGATGAGGTCATCCATCTGGGGCAGCGCGCCCTTGTGGTAGTCGATTTCGGTATGGAAGGCGTTGAGGGGATCGCTCCAGGGGCGTCCGGCGCTGTTGACTCCGCGCTTTTCGACGAGGCTGACGTTGTTGTAGTAGATATGCAGCCCCCAATCGACCATGTGAATGTTGCCGACGCCCCACGGCCCTGGTTTGACTCCATTGGCACGGGTGTACTCGACGAGCGCCTTGGCGGCCTCGAAGCTGGGCCAACTGATGAGGACGAACGGGCCGCTGTCCCCGTTCGGGTCGATGACGCGGCGCGGAGTCGCACCGGGTATCGACCCGATGCCGCGATATAACTGGTGGTTGCGGGCGCGCATGGCGGCGGTGATCTGGTCGAGCTTTTGGGTTTGGGCGTAGAGGACGGCGGCAGAGATCTCGCTCATGTGGACGCACTGCCCCCACGTTTGGATGGAACCGCTCATATCGACGCGTCCGGCGGCGTTGCGGGAATAGCCCACGTCGTGATAGGCCCAGGCCTTGGCGCCGAGCAGGTCGTCATCGCTGACGACGAGGCCGCCCTCACCTGCCGTGATGTTCTTGTTGTATTGAAAGCTGTAGATGGCGATATCGCCAAAGCTGCCCAGGGGCCTGCCTTTGAAACTGGCGCCGTTGGCCTGGGCGACATCCTCGATGAGGAGAACACCGCGGCGACGGCAGATTTCGACGATGCGTTCGACATCGCCGCAGGCTCCGCTCATGTGGACGAGGAGCGCGGCTTTGGTACGGCTGGTGATCTTGCGCTCTAGATCGTTGGGGTCCATGGTGTAGGTGTCGTCGATGTCCACGAGGCGGGGGATTGCACCGCAGCGCACGACGGCGGAAATACAGGCGACCCACATATAGCCTGGCAGCAGGACTTCATCGCCGGGGCCGACATCGGCCGCCAGCATGGCCGTGGAGAGGGCGGTCGTGCCGCTGGTGACCAAGACGGCATGTTTGCGACCGAGGCGCTGGCGGAAGTAGTCTTCGACACGGTCGGCGTAGTGCTGAACGTCGTGGCCGTAGAACCGGTAAGGGCTGCGGGCCAGCAGCACCTTCGTCACGGCGTCGATTTCTTCCTCACCGATGAAGTAGCTGCCAGGCCATTCGTAGGGGAGTAAGAAGGACTCCGAGTCATGATCGCTGGTCATGATGATTTCTCCTGAAAAAAAGACTCAAGAATGTATGGGAACCTTTTGCGGCCAATGCGCCGACCGGCGAGGGTATCATGAGTTGGGCGTTCGGGCGAATCGGAGCGGCGGCGGGGGCCGACATTGCCCCCTTGACAGAATTCGATAAACACCGTAAACTGATTATAATTTAACGCTGTTAACCGATTTGAGGTTGGGGTGGCACGCAAACGCAACGGGGCGCTGAACGAAGCGGCGGTGCTGGCAATCAAGCAGCACGCCCGCCAGTTGATGGCCGAGGAAGGCACAGCCGGCCTATCGATCCGGGGGATTGCCAAAATGATGGAGGTGACTCCGCCGGCGATCTACCACTACTTCGCCAGCCTGGAAGACCTGATCACAACGCTGATCGCCGAGGACTTCAACGGGCTGGCCGACGCGCTGGAGGCCGCGCGGGATGCCTCCAGCGCCGCGACGGCGGGGGGTAAACTGCTGGAGGTGGTGGTCGCGTACCGGCAGTGGGCGCTAGATCACCCGGTTGATTTCCAATTGATCTACGGCAACCCGATTCCCGGCTATGCCGCGCCGCGCGAGGTGACCGTCCCGGCGGTGGTGCGGACGTTCGTCACGCCCGTGGCGCTGATCGAGACGGCACTGCAAAGCGGCGAACTGATCCCACAGCCGCCGTATGATGCCATCCCGCCAGAAGTCGAGGCGCACCTCCACCAGCTCATTACTGAGGGGGGCTACCCGATCCAGACGCTGTCGATGCACCTGGCGATGGTGATGTGGACGCAGCTCCACGGGATCATCATGCTGGAACTGTATAACCACCTGGAACCGAACGTTGGCAGCGTGGAGAGCTTCTACCGCCATGTCATGACTGGACTGCTGCGGAGCATGGGACTGCGCTCGATCTGACCTGACGACCCCCAACCTGTTCATGGTGAAAGGACACCCCTGATGGCTGAGCGCCGATCTGGTTTCTTCAACACATCCTGACGCCGAAGAAGGAGCGTCGAATGCCGATTGAACCGCAAAGAAGAAAAAGAAAGGGAATGATCGATGAATGGCAATACGACCCGCGAAGCGCAGGTCATCTTTGGAACCGGGCCAGTCGGCAAAGCGACCGCCCGCGAACTCACCCGGCTCGGTCACCGTGTACGCATGGTGAACCGGAGCGGCCACGCTGCCGAGCTGCCTGCTGAAATCGAGATCGTCAAGGGCGATGCTTACGATCCGGCCTTCACCACCGCAGTGACGCGGGACGCAGCCGTCGTCTACCAATGCGCGCAGCCGGCGTATCATGAGTGGGTGACGAAGTTCATGCCGCTTCAGGACGCGATTCTGGCCGGGGCGGCGGCCAACGCCGCTAAGCTCATCGTGATGGACAACCTGTACATGTACGGCGACACGGACGGCCAGCCGATCCGCGAGCTGCTGCCCTACCGGGCACACACACGGAAAGGCAAAATCCGCGCCCAGATGGCGGAAGCGCTGCTGAGCGCCCACCGCAGCGGGAAAGCGCGGATCGCAATTGGCCGCGCTTCAGATTTCATCGGGCCAGAATACGATGTCATGGGAGAGCAGGTTTTCTATCCGGCGCTGAACGGGAAGGCGGCCAACGCGCTGGGGAACATGGACGCACCACACAGCTTCACCTACATTCCCGACGTGGGGCGGGCACTGGCGATTTTGGGGACGCGCGACGAGGCTCTGGGGCGGGCCTGGCACATCCCTAACCCGGAACCCCTGACCCAGCGGGAGCTGCTGCGGCGCATCTACGCGGCTGCCGGACAGCCTTTCAAGGCGCGGGCAGCGAATCGCTGGATGGTCTGGCTGCTGGGGCGGTTCATCACGCCGCTGCGCGAAACCTACGAGATGATGTACGAATGGGAGAAGCCGTTCATCGTGGACAGCAGCGACTTTGAACAGCATTTCGGCCTGAAGGCGACCGGCTGGGAGACGATCATCCGTGAGACAGTGGATTGGTTCCGTGCCCACCCGCACGGCGGAGCAAGCGCATAGAGGATCAGGATAACAGACGCTTGACCGGCAGAGAAAAGCCCGGCAGCACTGTGCCGCCATCCAGCAGGTCTTCGCCGGTGAGGACCTGCACCGCCTGATCGGGGCGGTAGACTTCCACCGCCTCACCGGGCAGGATCAGCACTGCCCCAGCGACTCCGTGCCGCAAGTAGGCTTCCATCTTGCGGCGCTGGGCAGCGCGGCTCTGGGTATCAGAACGGATTTCGGCCAGCCAGAGCGGGGGCGTGGTGAAATAATCAGCAGTGGTGAGGATGTTGACACACACATCCGGCAGGAACTTCTCGCCGCTTAAGACGTGCAGCACCTCGGTATACACGCGATACATCTGGCTGAGAGGATTACCTTCCATGTACGAGATGAGCGCAGCGGCCAGAAACGCTTGGATACCTCCATGTACGGGTTTCGGTGACACTTCCACAATCTCCCCATCGATGAAGTTGAAGCGTTTATCGGGGTGCTGCGCCTCAAACGCCAGGAATTCCTCGGCAGTCATTTCTTTGTGGATGAACACGGCTCGTCCCTCCGCTTTTGATCCATTATAGCAGTGGAATAGCAGTGGAAACGCCAGGAACGGGAAAATAAAAAGAGGTAGGGAGTTCCCTACCTCTTGACGGGTTCAAGTAACCGGCTTACTTGGTGACCGCTTCGCCGCCGCTGAGGGAGACGCGCACACCCGGCCCCATGGTCGAGGTGACGACCAGGCGGCGGATGTAGGTGCCTTTGACAGTGGAGGGGCGCTGGCGCTGGACGGCATCCAGGACGGCCTGGGTGTTTTCGACCAGCTTGTTGACATCGAAGCTGGCCTTGCCAGCCGGGACGTGCAGGTTGCCGGTTTTGTCGTTGCGGAACTCGACGCGGCCGGCCTTGAGTTCATTGATGGCACGTTCCAGATCATCCGGCTGCACCACGGTACCCGCCTTGGGGTTGGGCATCAAGCCGCGCGGGCCGAGGATACGGGCGACGCGACCGACCTTGCCCATCATGGAAGGGACAGCCAGGGCGGCGTCGAATTCCATCCAGTTCTCGTTCTGGATGCGGGCGATGGTCTGCTCATCGCCGATGACATCCGCGCCGGCGGCCTGCGCTTTGCGAGCGTCGTCGCCATCGGCGAAGACGATCACACGCACGGTCTTACCGAGGCCGTTGGGCAGCAGTACGGTGCTGCGCACCTGCTGGTCGCTGTGGCGAGGATCGATGCCCAGCCGGAAGTGCATTTCGATGGTTTCATCGAACTTGGCCGTGGCGAGCTGCTTGACGAGTGCTACCGCTTCAGCGAGGGGATACTCGCGGTCGCGGTCAACCTTCTCAAGCGCGTTTAAGAAACGTTTTCCGTGAGCCATGGGTGTTATCTCCTGTGGTTCAAGTGGGCGCGATCTGCGCCCTCCCACGTAACGAACGCTAATCAGAGCAGGGCAGGATTCTGACTAAGGGGTATCCTGATGAACTTAATCGACCACCTCGACGCCCATGTTGCGGGCTGTGCCTTCGATCTGGCGCATGACCGCGTCAATGCTGCGGGTGTTCATGTCGTTGAGCTTGACTTCAGCGATTTCACGCACCTGTTTGCGCGTGATGGTTCCGACCTTGGCGCTGTTGGGGGTGCTGGACCCTTTCTCGATACCAGCGGCCTTCTTGATGAGGAAGGCGGTCGGAGGGCTTTTTAGGATAAACTTGAAGGAACCATCGCTGAAAATGGTAATTTCAGCCGGGATGATCTCGCCGATGCGGGCGCTGGTTCGAGCATTGTACTCTTTGCAGAAGCCCATCAGGTTGATGCCGTGCTGGGCCAGGGCGGGGCCGACGGGCGGCGCCGGGTTGGCTTTGCCGGCCTGGAGGGCCAGGGTGACGATTGCTTTGACTTTCTTTGCCATTGGGGTCTGTTCCTCGCTTCACGATATGGCGTGCCAGGCGGCATCCACACGTCGCATTAAACATGAACCAGGATTATAGAGAACCTGTGCGCAAGAATAAAGGGGCATGTTGGCTGCGCCGCGTGGGGCGCATTTCAGATTGGGACAATAATCGTGGTTGGCGGACGGGCAGAAGCCCGTCCCTACCTTGCCTACCTGGGTAGGAACGCCATTCCCGGCGTCCGAGAACAGAGTGCCAAAAAGTGAAACGCACCCACCGCGTGATGTGCTGCGGAGGTTGGATGATTGTGCTACACTAGGTGCGATGTGAACCTGCACGTGCCACGCCGCACCCACCCGGCTGCCGATGGTCAGCAGCCGGTCAGATTGGAGGACAGACGATAATGCCACCTGAGAAGAGTGGTTACTACTATCCGAACAAGTTTGCCCGGATTTTCATCGACGCGATGGAAGAGGTGATGGGCAAGAACGGTCTGAACG
>DAOUCY010000016.1:0-3718 GCA_034431625.1 Anaerolineae bacterium
CAACCTGAGATGAAGTCAGGCATTCCCGACGACTCGATTCACCCTGTCGTCGGTTAAGTCACTGGTGTCAGATGACATCTCGTCTTTTACACATTCATAGTGTCTTCTACACTGCGATTAACATCCTGTGTTTTGCCATTTGGCTGGTGATCTCTCGCACCACGGATTCCTTCCTGTTTCCCTGGTTCCTCGTCGTGCCAATTCCCTGGGGCATCGTGCTGTATAGTCAGTATACGGCCTATTCCAACAAGTATGGACGTGGACGAGATCGGCGTGAGCAACTGATTCAAGAAGAAATCAATCGTGAATGGTTACGCGGACAAACACATAAACGCAAGAACGAGGACATGATAACCGATCGAAGGCTTAGGGCAGATGATGGCATTATTGAATTCTGGGACGAAGACGCATTGGAGGACTCGCACCAACTCTCGCATGAGGAATTCGATTAAACCGATGAGGCCGGGATGTCAGAGGCTATTGTTTTGCATTCAAAGTCTGAGATCGAAAAATTCACCCTGCAAAACCCGTACCTGCACCTGTTCGAGCTGGGCGATCTCGATGACTACTACTGGCCGCATACGATCTGGTACGGCTGGCAGGTAGCAAGCCAGCTTCAACAGCTTGCGCTCATCTATATCAGTCCATCAATTCCTGTGCTGCTGGCATACACAGAAGAGCCAGTCGAAGCGATGCGTGACTTTCTGCGGGCACTGGTGCCGCTGCTTCCTGAACGACTGTATGCACATCTTTCGCCTAACACTGTCGATACGCTGGCAGATACCTATCAGATTGAACCAGGCGGGCTATATCTCAAAATGGGACTGACCGAACCGGAGAGTCTTTCACACGTCGATACGACAGAGGTGAAAACGCTCACCGAGGCTGACCAGGATGCGCTTTACGAGCTGTACACTGCTGCGCATCCTGAGAACTTCTTTGATCCACGAACACTAACGCATGGGCTATACACCGGTATTTATGTAGATGGGGTGCTGGTGAGTGCGGCAGGTTTGCATGTTTACTCACCCTTGCGCAGGATCGCTGCGCTGGGCAATGTCGCGACCCATCCCGCTTACCGCAATCAGGGATTCAGTACCAGAGTCTGTGCCAGCCTATGCCAGAAACTACGCACTAACGGCATAACGCTGATTGGATTAAATGTCGCGGCAGACAATAAAGCCGCAGTTCGTGTTTATTCGCAATTGGGCTTCACATCCATCGCTAAATATGAAGCCTATCGTTTACAGCGAAAACGGCTTTAACAGAGGTGACTCCATGACTGCTGTAAACATCATTACCGGGCTTTATGCCTATAATCGCTGGGCCAATCAGCGGATACTCGATACGGCTGAAATGCTGACGCATGAGCAGTTGCTGGCGCCTGTTGGCGCGAGTTTTCCATCGGCGCGCGACACCCTGGTGCATACCATGCAGGTGCAGCACAACTGGCTGCATCGCTTTCAGGAAAAACCAGTGCCAGCGCCCATGCCGCTTGATGGTTTTCCTGACCTAGCGGTGATTCGTGCTGCATGGCATCGTATTGAGCGGGAAACAGAAGCCTATATCGCCAACCTCACAGAAACGGACTTGTTTCTAGTCATTGAGTATGTCAACTCGCATGGTGTGTTGTGCCGCTACACACGCTGGCAGATGCTGATTCATCAGGTCAACCATGCAACGCAGCACCGTAGTGAGGTTGCTGTGATGCTCACGCAGTTCGGCTATTCTCCCGGTGGGCTGGATTATTTGGTGTATGTCGATCAACAGGGTTCAAAGCCGTGAGTCCAAATATCAACATTCCGCAGCCTCAGTGGACTGTACTTCGGAATGGCAGTCTGGAGGAAATCGGTGACATGAATGCAAACAAACGCTGGATAGAGGTGGGTGATCATCAAATTCCGGTCATGTCGCTACAATTTCTGTATCAAGCCTATCAGTTGATGAAGCGTATCGATAAGGTCGCCTTATTAGACGAATGGCTCAAACAGTCTTAGAAACGCACACCTCAATGCGAACCGATATTTCTACTCCCCTGTTCCAGCCCTCGGCCCGCCAATTCTGCTGAACACCCACCGCGCTGTCACTGCAAGATTCAAACACTTTCAGCCGCGAAAAACTATAAGAGATGTGAGTACTCACCAGATACAACGAGGTCGAATGAGTGAGAAATGGGCAGTTGAGCGAATCAAGCAAGGCGACTCGGCAGGGCTGGCCTGGTTAGTGCAGCGCTATCAGGAAAGAGCAGTGCGCGCTGCCTATGCGATCACCCAGGATCAACACCTGGCAGAAGATGTCGTGCAGAATGCTTTTTTACAGCTCTTCAGCACAATACGCACCTTCGACACCCGGCGTCCATTTGCACCCTGGTTCTTCAGAAGTGTTGTCAATGCGGCAGTCAAGGCGGTTAAGCAGACTCAGAGAACGCTCTCCATCCATGCCGTGATCGATGTGGCGAGCGAAGAGACGTTTGAAGATTTGCTGTCGGATATCGCTGCGCTGCCAAACGAACAGGTAGAAATGGAGGAAATGAAACAACAGATCTGGGAGGCGCTAAACAGACTCACGCCAGAACAACGGGCCGTGGTTGTGATGCGTTACTACCTTGATCTTGAAACCAGTCAGATCGCGAATGATCTGGATTGCCCGCCAGCCACAATCCGCTGGCGGCTGCATACGGCACTCAAACGCCTGCGTTGAATGCTGCCCGCGCTGAATGAGGAATGAGGGAAACGCGATGGACGAACGCCAGTTTCAGCACATATTTAAGCAAACTCTTGAAGAGGAGATACCCACCGTGGAACTCTGGAAACAAATCGAAGCAGGGCTGCCCGCCGCGCCGCGCCGGACAGTCCACACCAATTTTCGTCTTGGCAGGGCAGCGGTCATCATCATGCTGCTGACCATGACCGCCGTCACTGCCTATGCGTTCTATCAGACGGTGATTCAGCCTGACCCAGGCATTGAAGCGGTGCAGAATCGCAATCTGGTTGTTGACATCAACCAGACGCAGACAGTTGAAGCTGCAAGTCAAACGCCTACAGACATCACCACAAGTGTGCAGGTGACGCTGGATTACGCCTATGCCGATGCCAACCGCATCACGGTTGCCTTCAGCGCCGCTTCGGCCTCACCGGAAATCGACTTGTATCTCAATCCCACACTGACAGACAGCAGCGGCAATCAGTATCTATGGCTCAGCAGCAGCGGTCAACAGCTCATTGACCGGGCGAACTCCAGCGTCAGTGGGATCATGAGCTTTGATGCGTCCGTCATTACCGGTTCGCCGGCAATGCTTGATCTCAATCTGAAGATCGAAGTCGCTTACACCTCGGCTGATCTGCGAGCGAATGAGCCCTTGGCGATGATTTTGGCTGGCAGCACCATGTTCAATATGGAACTGCCATTTAATCCCGGACAGGCTGTTCCCGTGAATCAGATGGCTTCATCTGCGGACCTCACGATGGAAGTTCGCCAGGTGGTGATTGCGCCATCACTGACACGCGTCGATGTCTGCTTTGGCTCGACCTCCCTCTTTGGAGGAGAAGCATGGCTGGACTGGAAAGCGGTGGCTTCTGTAATGGTCGAAGGTACTTCCATCATTGACCGTCAGGATGCGGGAATTGAAGAGACTGTAAACTAATTGGTGTAAATGGCGTGTCAGGTAGAGAATAGAGGAACGAGGAAAGGACACGACCATGAACGAGAACCAGGATAC
>DAOUCY010000017.1:0-2945 GCA_034431625.1 Anaerolineae bacterium
TCTTCATCCCGTCGATGCGTGGGACATGGCAGGCAGCGAAAAATGGACTGGCACATCCCTTCACCCAGGAAGAACGTCCCGTAGTCTTCGACGAACGTCTGGCGCAAGATGACAGCGTCGTGCTGGCACATCTGAACCATCCGCTGGTGCTGCTGGCACAGCGACTCCTGCGGGCGGAAGTGTGGTCGCCGCAGGGAAGTCTTCACCGGGTGACTGCACGGGTTGTGCCGGATCATGCGTTGAACGCGCCAGCAGTGGTTGCTTATGCTCGCCTGCTTGTGATCGGTGGCGGGCGGTATCGGTTGCATGAAGAACTGATTACCGCAGGAGGCACACTGACCTACGGAGATCGCCCCAGTTTCAGACGGATGGGTATAGGCGAGCTAAACACCGCCCTGGATGCTGCCGAAGCCCGTTCACCCAGTGAACGCATCCTGGAAAATCTTACCCGTCATTGGGACGTGTTCGCTCCGTCACTACGTGCCGCCCTGGATGCCCGGATGAGTGACCGTCTCGCGACCATCACCAAACAGCTTGAGGAACGGCGAGAAAAAGAAGCCGAAGATGTGCGGGCCATATTGACCGAACTGGAACAGTCGATCCGCAGAGAACTGAATGCCCCCCAGGCCGCGCAACCGTTCCTGCCTGGATTTTCGCCCAGTGAGCGTGAGCAGTATGAACGCGATCTCAACGCGCTGCGTGCCAGGCTGGCGCGTATTCCAGACGAAATCGAGCATGAACAGCAGGCCGTGCTGGCACGCTACACCGATTTGCAGCCGCGCTTGTTCCCGATTGCCGTGACGTTTCTTGTGCCAGCCAGTATGGATCGTTAAGGAAAAATATGTCGATTGCTAAACATCATGCTGAGTGGCTGTCCTTACTGGAAATTTCTGGGCCATTTTTGAGTCTGAACACCCTCAGCCGTGTCTTCCCACAGGGATTGGATACGGTCGAACCCGCCCGCGCGAACGAACTGCGGGCGGCCTATGAGGAATGGCGCGTGGAAGCACAGCGCGACCCGCGCTTCCATCGTCAGTGGGTGCTGTATGTGCTGCAAACGCTGCTGGGATGGGATGACACGGTACTGGCAGAAGGACAGGCGATTCCCGAACCATTCCATTACACCGCCGTCGAACATGGCGGAGAGCGCATTCGCCCAACATTTATCCTGCATGAGCGCCGCCAGCCAAATATGGTGCGGGCGATGATCAGCGTCTATGCACCAGATATCGCACTGGAAAAATCGCTGCCGCGTACATTGTGGGCGGCCAGCCCGGCGGCGCGAATGCTGGCGCTGCTCCACGCGACCGGTGTGCAGATCGGGCTTGTGACCAACGGCGAACAGTGGATGCTCGTCAGCGCGTCAAAAACCGGGATGGCAGGGTTTATCTCGTGGTATGCCGACCTATGGAATGAAGAACGCCTGACGCTGCGCGCTTTTGTGAGCCTGCTGGAAGCGCGCCGTTTCTTCGGGGTGGCGGACGAGGATACCCTCAATGCGATGCTCGACCAGAGCGCCGATGACGCGCAGGAAGTCACCGACCAGCTTGGGATGCAGGTGCGCGAGGCGGTTGAAATTCTGGTACGGGCGCTGGATCGCTGCGATCAGGATATGCGCGGCGCGTTGCTGGACGGGGTGAGTGAGGCTCTTTTGTACGAGGCGGCGCTGACCGTGATGATGCGCCTCGTCTTCCTGCTGAGCGCGGAAGAACGCGGCTTGTTTCTGCTCGGCGATGAATTGTACGACCAGAACTACGCCATTTCGACCTTACGCGCTCAACTGCACGAAGCGGCAGATCGAACGGGTGAGGAGGTGCTGGAGCGCCGCAGCGATGCGTGGTCACGGTTGCTGGCGACCTTCCGGCTGGTGTATTACGGAGCAAGCCATCAGGATTTGAAACTTCCTGCCTATGGCGGTAGCCTGTTCGATCCGGGGCGTTTCCCGTTTCTGGAAGGCGGTAATACAGGTACACCGCCCGCCGTCGATAACCGCACCGTCTTACACCTGCTGGACGCGCTGCAAATCCTGCAAACACGGGGGGAAGCCCGCCGTCTCAGCTTTCGGGCGCTCGACATTGAGCAGATTGGGCATGTCTACGAAGGCTTGCTCGACCACGAAGCCCGCCGCGCCGATGATGTGATCCTCGCCTTCGACGGCTCCAAAAATCAGCAGCCGGAAATCCCCTTGTCTATTCTGGAAGCCCAGTCGGACATCACCAAATACCTGAAAGAAATGACCGGGCGCAGCAGCGTTGCGCCAATCAAGAACCTGATGAATCGCCCGTCCGACGGTGAACGCCTGCGCCGCCTGTTTGAGCATTCCTGTCGCAGTGACCGGGCGCTGTTTGACCGGGTGATGCCGTATCTCAATCTATTGCGCGACGACGAATTCGGAAGCCCGCTGGTGATCCACCCCGACAGCGTCTACGTCACTTCCGGGACGGAGCGCCGCGCCACCGGCACGCACTATACGCCGCGTTCGCTGACCGAACCGATTGTCGAACACACCTTAGAGCCGCTGGTGTATCGCGGTGTGGCGGAGGGGCTACCGCCTGAAGAATGGGAGTTAAAAGCGCCGCGTGAAATCCTGGCGTTGAAAGTCTGTGATATGGCGATGGGCAGCGGCGCGTTTCTGGTGCAAGCATGTCGTTATCTGGCAGCGCGATTGATTGAAGCGTGGGAAAAAGCCCTCACCTCCTCATCCCCCCTCACCCTAAATCCCTCTCCCTCTGTTCGTTCCTCACGGGGAGAGGGACTTCAAAGCTCCCCTCTCCACGAAGGTGGAGAGGAACTGGGGGTGGAGCAAAAGGGGGTAAGGCTGGAAATCACGCCTGAACTTGAGCGCCGTATGGTGGAAGTTGCGCGACACTTCCGCAAAGAACCCACGCGCAGCGAAGATATATTGTGGCAAGCCATTCGCGGCAGACAATTGGATGGGCGCAAAT
>DAOUCY010000018.1:0-2837 GCA_034431625.1 Anaerolineae bacterium
GCTCAGTTCACCCAGTCTTGGCGTGAGTCCCAATGGTCTCATCTATGTCTACAACGAGATGGTCAACCAGGTGCGCGTTTTCGATGCGACAGGGCAGATTGTTCATTCAGCTCTGCTGAGTGAGCCAATGACGGTCACCGGCTTTGGTTTTGGCGCGGATGGTTCGGTTGACATCTACATCTCTACCTATGCCCATGAAAAAAGTGCGTGGGAAGTGCTGCGGTACAGAGGATCAGAAGTTGTGGAGCGCCTGCCTCTGCCCAACCCGAACGCCATCTACCTGCCGGGCACCGATCAGCTCATCATGCTGGATGGCAATCGACTCGTCAGTTTGATAGAGAGGATCGACACCGATGAGTGATAATCCGCACCTGGAACAGGACTTGCAGCGCTACTACAACGAGGGCCGGGAACAGAATCGCCTGACCCAGGCGTTGGGGCGACTTGAACTCGCTCGCACACAGGAAATCATCCAGCGCTATCTGCCTCAAACACCACAGATCATCCTGGATATTGGCGGCGGTGCCGGTGTCTATGCACTGTGGCTGGCACGGCTTGGCTATGCGGTGCATCTGGTCGATGTGGTGCCGCTGCATATCGAACAAGCGCTAGCAGCAGCGGACACTCAACCTGAATATCCGCTGACAAGCGCAGCGGTGGGCGATGCACGCGTACTGGATTTCCCAGATGCCTGTGCTGATGTCGTACTGCTGCTCGGTCCGCTGTATCATCTGCCCGAACGCGACGAGCGTATACAGGCACTGCACGAAGCATGGCGCGTCCTCAACGCAACGGTTTTCGTGTAGACAAACAGCGTATTTAGTATACAGGCACTGCACGAAGCATGGCGCGTCCTCAAGCCATCCGGTCTGCTGTTTGCTGCGACGATTTCACGCTTTGCCTCACTAGTGGATGGCCTGCGTATGGGGCATCTTGCAGATGATATGTATGCTGATCTGGTGAAGCAGGTTTTGCAGGATGGGCAACATGCTAACCCGACTGGACAGCGCGGTTACTTTACCACCGCTTATTTCCATCATCCGGCGGAAATCCGCGAGGAACTGCAAGAAGCCAGATTTACAGTCAACGCAGTTCTGGCCGTAGAAGGCCCGGCCAGTTTCTTACCTGATCTGGATATTTACTGGCATGACGAACACCTACGCGAGCGCATGCTGGGGCTGCTGCGTGACGTTGAAAGTGATGCATCAATGCTGGGCGCAACAGGACATCTCTTAGCGGTAGCGCAGAAATCACACGGGCTGTAGAACATCTGATATCAAATCCTCAAAGTCCTTGACAGATACCATATTGACCGTAATCTGACCGATACGCCTCAATCAATGCCACTATGGTATGTGTAATTCAAAGCGTTGTGTTGAATTGTGGCGAGTGCTAGACCGCGTTAAAAACTATACAGATGACGGGTTGAGCAGGATACATTCAGCCTTAGCATTGAAGATGCAAACAGTTTATTGGCTTTTTATGCCTCTTAGTCCGCTAGATGAATATCGCAGTTGCACTAGCTTCCTGAGGCGTAAAATTATCAGCTGATGAGGCACAAACAATGAATGTGGAAGATGAAGATCGTATTCGTGAGTTTGTTGATAAGAAACTGGAGGAGCGCACTGGACTACTCATTCATTGAAAGAGACGAGACTAAATCTGACACTTCCGATAAACTCATAGAGGATGAAGGAGTGTCACGATGTTGAACGAACAGAAAATCATTGCCACCAAATTGGGACTGCTGAAGCTGGCAGAACGGCTGGGTAACGTGAGTGAAGCCTGCAAGGTGATGGGCTACTCGCGCGACAGTTTCTACCGCTTCAAGGAATTGTATGACCAGCACGGGGAAGCCGGACTGCAAGAAATCAGCCGGAAGAAACCCAATCCCAAGAACCGGGTCGATCCGAGTGTCGAGGAGGCGGTGGTCGGGATGGCAACCGAGTATCCGGCCTACGGACAAGTCCGGGCGTCCAACGAACTGAAGAAACGGGGGATATTCGTCTCACCGGGCGGAGTGCGCTCGATCTGGCTGCGCCACAGTTTGGAGACCTTCAAGAAGCGGCTGGTTGCGTTGGAAAAGCAAGTGGCTGAGGAACACTTGATCCTCAGTGAGTCGCAAGTGGCAGCCCTAGAGCGAAGCAAGCAGGAGAAAGAAGCGCACGGCGAGATTGAAACCGAGCATCCGGGGTATCTGGGGGCCCAGGACAGCTACTACGTGGGGACGATTAAAGGCGTGGGACGCATCTACCAGCAGACCTTCATCGATACCTACAGCAAAGTGGTATTCGTCAAGCTGTATGACCGCAAGAATGCGCTGGTGGCAGCCGACCTGCTCAATGATCGGGTGCTGCCCTTCTTCGAGCAGCAGGAAGTTCCCTTGTTACGCATCCTGACGGATCGGGGGACGGAATATTGTGGGACGTTACAGCATCACGAGTACCAACTGTACCTGGCGATTGAGACCATCGACCACACGAGGACGAAAGCCCGCCATCCGCAGACCAATGGGATTTGTGAACGCTTCCATCGGACTATCCAGGACGAGTTCTATGCCGTTGCCTTTCGCAAGAAGATTTACACCACGCTGGAGCAACTGCAAACGGATTTGGATCAGTGGGTGGAACAATATAATCAGGAGCGGACCCACACGGGGAAATACTGTTTTGGGCGCACCCCTTGGCAGACGTTCCAGGAGACCAAGCACTTGGCACACGCCAAGCAATTGGATAGGCTCTTTGGACAACCTGAGATGAAGTCAGGCATTCCCGACGACTCGATTCACCCTGTCGTCGGTTAAGTCACTGGTGTCAGATGACATCTCGTCTTTTACA
>DAOUCY010000019.1:0-22033 GCA_034431625.1 Anaerolineae bacterium
CTCAGCGCTTTTCCCTCATCTGAACGTTGAAGCGGTTGCAGCGACTGCGTAACCGCTTCAACGTTTCAATGCGCCTCAGCGCTTTTCCCTCATCTGAACACCGTACTTCACAATTTGCCCCTTGGGGAGGTTTCCGTTTCAATGCGCCTCAGCGCTTTTCCCTCATCTGAACGAACTGGACACTCAAGTAAAGTGTCCTAAAGATATTGGTTTCAATGCGCCTCAGCGCTTTTCCCTCATCTGAACTGCGGACAGCGCTCTATATCCCATACGGCGATTCTTCGTTTCAATGCGCCTCAGCGCTTTTCCCTCATCTGAACTCGAATGGTCGTGGGTGCATCATCATGATCGTAAATGTGTTTCAATGCGCCTCAGCGCTTTTCCCTCATCTGAACAGGATGAATCCGCGACCCGAATTATCGGCGTACGTGTTTCAATGCGCCTCAGCGCTTTTCCCTCATCTGAACTCATTTCCGTCACTTCTTTTCCGAAGCGAACGTGTTTCAATGCGCCTCAGCGCTTTTCCCTCATCTGAACTCTCATTCACCCTACCCCAATATTGTACCGTAAAAATCCAAGATACACCAATTTTGATGCGGCTTTTTTGAGTTTGCGGGCTGACTGGTTTTACTCGCAAAAACGGTGATTGTCAGAAGATTTTTGAGCACTTTGAGCCTCATTTTTACCCTGTGAATCGCGCTGGAACGGCGCGTATCGGCGTCAAAGCGCGTTTTGCGGGCTGGATGTGATTTTCCAGCGAGAAAATTAGCGTAGATTGCTCTGTTATACTGTGAAAAAAGTGGATTTGGGAAGTTAGGATATGGTGACTATTCTGGCGAATCGCGCCTGGTACGATTTGCGCTCCACCGCGCACGCGCATGGTCTGCCCTTTCACACCAAACAGGCTAAAGCGCAGGTTTATGACCGACTGTACAGCAGTCTGACTCATGAAGGCGTACTGCGACGGCGCTTCAAGCAGTTCTCGGAGGATGAGCGCAGCGCATTAAGGGCGCTTCAGGTTGCTGGTGGAACACTGCCGCTGCACCGCTTCCAGAAAGCCTATGGCGCGATTCGCATCTATCGCCCCTGGCGCGACGACGGCACACCCAAGTATCCTTGGAAGCGTCCGCAGTCCGTCGCCGAAAAGTTGTGGTATCTGGGGTTTATCGAAATCGCCAGAGGCAGACCGGATCAGATCGCACTGCCGGATGAAGTGCTGGCACTGCTGCCACCTCTGCCGTGTATTGAACCCACATCGCACGCGGACACTTCCCTCCGGCAATCGCCTGCCGAGGTGCTGTGCATTGACCTGGCAATGCTGCTCGGCACGCTGCTGTATCATGACGTGCGTCTGCTGCATGGGCGCTGGCTGCCGCCTTATGCGCTCCTTTCCATCAACACACGCCTACGAGCGCCGGATAACCTAGATGGAGTACGCAGCGAACTGCAAACCGGGCGACTGCGCTTCCTGCATTATCTGGTGGAAGCCGCAGGACTCGTCGCGGTACTGGCAGGCGTTCTCAAGCCAACGGTCCAAGCCTGGCGCTGGCTCGATCTGCCGTCGGACGAACGCTGGCAGACGCTGTGGGATGCGGTGAATGCCGACCTGAAGGCACGCAATCGTCTGTGGGATCGCTATCGCTTCCCGACGATGGATGCCCAAACGTGGAAGACGCTGGCAGATTGCTTGCAGCAGCTTACGCCAAGCTGCACCTATACACGAGAAAGCCTCATCAGCATCATGCAATCTCATTTGCCGATGAGCGACCTCAGCATACTCATTCCGCATCTGCTCGACGAACCGCTGACCTGGTTGGGCATGGTCAGACTGGAAGGTGACGTATTCAAAGTGCTGCCACGCTCATTTTCTGAGCCTCAGAACGCACAGCTTGTGCAGCGTGAGGATGCCATTGATGTCGTTCTCCCCGATGCGCCGCGCCAGCGTTCGCTGGTCATGGGCTGCGCCTGGGCAGAAGTGAAGGCTAACCGACTGCATGTAGATGCGGCTGCGATCCGGCGGGCGCTGCAAAATGGAAGCGATGCGCTTCAAATCACGTCCACACTGGCGGAACTCACTGGTGAGCCGTTACCTGCCGTTGTTTTTGAGCAAATCCAACGCTGGTCACGAGCAGCAGCGGCGCTCACGCTGCGCCAGGTGACACTGCTCACGGCGCACGATGCCGATACACTGGCCGAAATCCGTTCCGACTGGCGGCTGCGTCCGCTGCTGGGCGAACCGCTGTCGCCACACCATATGGTCGTCCCGACGGGGCGCGCTGAAGACCTGCTCACCAAACTGGAGCGGCGCGGCTGCCATGCGACAAGCCATCTCAAACCGTCCACATCACCTGACGACAGCACCCTTTCACCGGAGATGGCAGAATACCTGTGGCTGGCCGTCCGGGTCTATCAGAAATTGGGTGCGTTCGTCTCGCAGGACATCCCCATCCCGGGTGCAGCGCGGGAATGGCTCACGCAGCAGCTTCCGGCGGACAGCGCGGATTCGCTGGAACACGAGAGCGAAATATTGATTGACCGGCTGGCGCAGGCTGTTCGGGGACATTCCCCATCGCCTGCCATCCTCCAACAGGAGGATTCCGTCGCTGTCCGGGCTGCGGTACAATCGGCCTATGAGCAGCGCGGGGCATTAACCATCGAATACTTCAGTCCGGCACGCGGGGAGAAAACCATCCGCACCATCGAGCCAGTCATGCTCTATGAACGGAATGGCGCTGAGTACGTGGAGGCATGGTGTCGGTTGGACGACGATACCCGCACCTTCCGCCTAGATCGCATTGTGAGGGTGCTGTGATCTAAAATACAGATGCTTGGGCAGGGTTGTCGTCATCAAAAGGATTACATTCAGGATGGCGCTTCAGGAATCCGTTGAACAAACGAAGGACTGTGTAGCGCTTTGGTTGCTGGTTCGCAAAAGCTTCCAAAGTACCGATTTCTCCGTAAATGTTAGTCAAATGCCCGGCGACCACGCTCGGTGCAATGTATAGACATTCCGCAATCTGCTGGTTGCTTAACCCCTCACTGACCAAGTGCGCAATCTGCCGTTGACGGGGCGTAAAGCGAATATATAGGCGTACTAGTTGGATTTCGTCTATCATGGCAGGTAACTCCTAAAAACTGGATAACCGTTACCCACACATTAGCTGTAAGCCCGACCTACAGAGCGTCCACCCTGTAGGCTTTTGCCTACTCTCCAGTAGGACTTTGCCGGCGATGCTGACGCCACATCGTCTCTAAGGGCGAATTAACGAACCAGCGCGTCATGGGATGGACGTCATATAACTGCTGGTGCGCCAATGGACTGGCTCGCATCTCCAGCAGCGATACGCGGTTCAAATCGCGCACAGCACTTAAAAATGTATCGTCATCGAACTGAGTGAACTGCTGCACCATGACTCGTAGCGCACCGGTTGCAAACGTTCCCAGTGCAACCAACAGTTTTTGCGCTGGTTCTGGGAGGCGTAGCCACAGGTCAAAGTATATGAAGCGGTACAACTCTTCTTCATTGGTGGCACGTTTCAATCGTTCCAACTCTTCATCCAGCGCAATCCCCATGAGATATTGACTGACGATGAGCACAATTGCCAGCGGCATCCCACCTGTGACAGTGTGTACCTGTTTGATAAGCTGCTGATTGGTAAGCAAGGAATGTGCACCACGC
Source organism: Anaerolineae bacterium (assembly GCA_034431625.1). Taxonomy (GTDB): domain Bacteria; phylum Chloroflexota; class Anaerolineae; order Aggregatilineales; family Phototrophicaceae; genus CFX2. Next base: position 3,680 of record DAOUCY010000019.1, read on the forward strand.
TGCGCTGCATCGGTACGCAGCAATTCGATGGATTCTATCTCCGGCAGCCCTTCGATTTTGTGGTCGTAAACGTAAGGTTCGTCCACCAAACGTTCTCGACTAGTGATGAGCGCCCGACTGTCTATTGATCTGGATACCAACTGATGCAATATCGCAGCTGCTTCACGCCCTTCAGCCACGGTTTCCAAGTTATCCAGCACTACCAGGCAAGCGCGCGATTGCAGCATCTGCTGAATTTGATTTAGGAGTAATGCAAACTGTGATGGGGGCTGCTCGGTGCCTAACTGGCGCGCATAACTGTCGAGAATAGCTAGCAATGTGCCGGCGGGACTACTGTGTGGGCGGATCTGAACCCCAATGAACTCCTCACGTTTGGCCGACTCCCACAATATATCTGTGAACACCCCACGCTGAACCGCGAGCATGGCGACCTCGCGTGCTAATGCTGTCTTGCCGATACCCCCTAACCCTGAAATGGCGACTACCTTTGGTGCCTTCGAATCACCAAGTAGGTCAACCAAGAATGAAAGCGTGTTCTTTCGACCAACGAAACGATAGTAATGAGGAATATGTGGTAGATTAACTGGGAGAGATTTCAATTGAGGACAGTATTGGTTGATTTCGTCATCACTGATGATCGTATACCCCAGAGCATTCAACATCCCATTTACTTCGTCGCGTGTAGTGATACCTGCCGCTCGCACCAACACACGCAAGACACTTAGCAAGGTTTCTCGAGAGGGCTTGCGTATGCCCCGCTCCCAGTGTCCTACAGCCTCAATAGTATATACCAGTCTCTCCTGATGAAGTTCTTCAACGAACGCGGGAATAGTACTGAAGCCAGCGCGCCGGCGTGCCGCACGCAGCATTGCCCCAAAGATGGGCTGCTTGTCGCTCATAACATTTTCTCATCACCGTGATGAGCCTCAACCTGTTTTATCCAACCACGTATCAACTGGATACGTTCCTCCCCCAATTGTTCATAGAAGCTGATCGTATCGCGTGCAAGGATTAACGCAGTTTCGATATCGCCACACTCAAAACGATACAATGCATAATCAAACTGTGCATCGGCAGCTTTGGCAAGCTCGTTCACTGATCTGAAGTTTGTGACACTAAGTTCATACAACTGATTGATTTCTACCATGCTACCACCCTCGCTCAGAAGTGACGCAAGATGTTGTGCAACCTCCGCAGTAAGCAGTATATCGTCTGCTTCTCTAGCAACTGCAAGCGCCTTACGCGCCCACTCTACAGCTAGGTCAAGCCTAGATTCGGAGTCATAAACGGAGCTGATATTCAACATCACACCAGCGATGCCGAGTGTTTTACCTGACATTTGGAACAGGCGTAATGCATAGTGATAGAACGCCAGCGCGTCACTACGCTTGCCAATTTGCCACAGTCCATAGCCGCGCAGATTGACCAATTCTGCCAGCGTGTTGATATCCTCGAGAGGCATCGCCAGTAACGTCGTTTCATCCAATATTCGGGGTTGTCCACCTTGAGTCACAATTGAGGATGTGCGTTCGGCAAGCTCTGGAGAGAGCTGGAGGTTGCTTGCCCGGATCAGCGCATTACCCCAGCGTCGACTTTCATCAAAGCGGTTACGCAAATCCAGATAGCGGCCTAAAGCCAGATACAAATCGCTCACGGAATCGTACCATTCTCGTGCTAGACTCTGTGTAAAATACTCCATCGCAGATGCACAATTAGGGTATTGAGTGTCCATCAGTGCCAACATCTGGCCACTCGTATCCGACTCAATCCACTCCGCCGCGCTAATGGCAAACTGAAGAGTCGCCAACAAGAGTCGTGTGTGACGGTTTGCCATGAAGTTATCAAGGGAAGGTGTAAAGACAGTCACCTCATTCATACCTTTGATTGTAGCAATCGGGGCAGAAAACGAAAAACAGCCTGCTCCAACGTGAGCAGGCTTCTGGAATTACCCTTAGAAAGGATGTAAAGAGCTATCTGGTGGATCATCCGGCGGGGTGTTGAAATTGGGTACAATGTAATAACTGTGTGTCCGCTGTAACTCTGCACGTCCTAATAGGCGCACTCGTTTGAGATCCGCACGGTTTAGGGGGTAAATACGAACGTCATCCTCATTTTTGTCGATTTCGCGTGCTAGGAGGATCTCCAATCGGTTGAGTTTCTCAACGTCGATCTCGCATTCGAAGACACTGTACTGCGCCCGCCGTCCATAGCCTTCCAGAATTTTGGCGACTTTGCCCCGGCGCTTGTTGTTGGGAATGTCATAGCTGACGATCCAGAACATGCTCCATCCCTCCCATTCGCCACTTCCTTCCGGCAGAGGCTTCCGTCGCCAGCGCATCGGCAATGACGTTGTGTTCACGTGGAATGTGTGTGTAGCGCACTTTTGCCAGCGACCGCGCCAGCACACACGCCTGCTGGTGACAACGTTTCAGTGCAGTGCTGTTGACGGCAAAGCGCCCGATCATCTGGTAGACCACCACTTCACTGTCCAGGCGGACTTCGATGAACTGCCCGCCAAGCGCAATAGCGGCTTCTAATGCTAGGACTAACCCAGCATATTCGGCTTCGTTATTGGTCATCGGCGGTAGGGGACGATTGGCAATATAGACCACACCGCCCCATTGATCCAGCGCGACCATGCCAGCACCGGCACGTTCCGGCTGGATTGAACCGTCAGCATACAGGAGCAGGTGTTCGTAGTTACCACCAGGGCGGTTGGCTGCCATCGGTCAGTTCCTCCCTGTTACCGCTGTGAAAGGCGCGCGCCAGTTCATCCATCGTGCGGCTGGTCACGGCAAGATAGCCGTTGTCCAGCACGACAACCGATTGGCGCGGATAACCATAGGTTAAATTGATGACTCTGGCTGGCCCCACAGCGTCAAGCAATCGCTTGATGGGCTTGGACTTGAACGGGGCAACAGCGACCACACGATCAGCATCTATCGCGCCTCCGCGCCCTAGAATAATCATCCTCGGCATGATGCTCCCTCCTAACGCATCACCAGCGGCTCGTAGGACTCCGCTTCCTGACGGACAACCCGCGCCATCTGCCGCACCTGCAATTCAATCGCGCGGCGGTAATTGGTCTGACCATTTGCCAGCGGATGAAACACACGGTCTTCCAGTCGCTGCTCGTAAGCCGCCACCACCCTGTCCACCGCTTCACGCGACATACGAACCGGACGCTCCGGGTCATTCGTCCATTCAAAGTCATCTAGTGTGACTTGCTCACTGTGTACCAGATTCAGCACAACAATATCTGAAATCGTCGGGCGGAATTCTTCCATCACATCCAGCGCCAGGGCGGGTCGGCTGTAGCCGATGGTATGGAAGAAGCCGAGGTAAGGATCCAGCCCGACAAGCTGGATTTTCGCCTCAACATCCTTCAGCAGCAGTGTGTAGGCGAGACTCAACAGGGCATTGGCCGGATCGGGCGGGGGGAAATATTCGCGCACTTTGAAGCCCCACTCCGGCGCGAAGAAGGTCTTGATCCCGTCGAAGTAATAGGCCGCCGCTTTGCCTTCATAGCCGCGCAGTTGATCCAGGGTCGTCGCCTGTCCCACCATGTGCAGCATATGCATCATGCCGTCCAGCGCCTGCGCCGCGTGCGAGTCTTCGCTGGCGCGCCGCTGCAAGACGACCCGCTGATTGTTGACCTTCCCGGCGACAATCTGGGCGGCGATTGGCAAGCAGCGTACCTCATCATCGCACAGGCGAAGCTGGGCGTGCCGGAGTTCGGCAAACTTAGACTCCATTGTCAACAACCGACCCAGGTATTTCCCGTAGCGGCTCATAAAGACCACATCTACACCCATCCGCAGCAGCAGGATAGCGGCAGGTGTAGTGATCTGTACATTGCCCATGAGGACAAGCTGTTCCAGATTCGCCAGCGGAATGGTGAACAGTTCCTCTTCCCGGGTAGTCACGCGCAGCAGTTCACCATTCTTGCGAATGACCGCGTTTTGCTCTTGAACATACACCACAGACATTACATTTCCTCCTTGTTTGGTAGGGAATCAGCGGCTTGATGCCAGCGTCCCTTAAAAGTGAACCCTAAGAATGTGAAGCCCTCGTCGAAGTGGACAATCCGCGTTTTCCGCATGTTGAGCACCAGACGCAGGTTTTCCAGCGAACGCCGCGCCACGTCGAGACTCCAGACAGCTTCCCGCTCGCTGCGGCACAGGATGACAAAATCATCGGCAAACCGCACCAGGCGCGCCTGCGGCAGCGCTGCGATCACCATCTCGTCGAACCGATGGAGATAGAGATTGGCAAGCTGCGGCGAGATCACCCCGCCTTGCGATACGCCAGCCGTTTCGTGGGACTGTCTGCCGCCAACAGGTGTATGAAGCCATAACTCGATGAGCTTCAAGACAAATGCAGATGGTACAACGCGACACAGTTGGGCAGTGAGCAGATCTAAGTGGATGCTGCTGAAGCAGTCACCGATGTCTGTATCCAGCACCCACACCAAGCCGATGTCGCGTGCCTGGATAACCGCCTGTACCGCCTGTTCGACGGATCGCCCCGGACGGAAACCATAGCTGCAATCCAGGAAGAGACTTTCCACCAGTGGGGTCAGATAATCATGTACCACCCGCTGCGCCACCCGGTCACGCATCGACCAGATGCTGATAGGACGCTGCTTCCCCGATGCCTTCTTCACGTAGAAGCGGCGCACGGGCTGGGGTTGGTAGGTGCCGCCCAGAATGTGCTGCCGCAGCCGGTTGAGTTCGAGATCAAGGTTCTCCTCAAACTGCTCCTGGGTCACGCCGTCCGTACCTGGTGAAGCGCCGTTGCGCCGGACGAGTCGCCACGCCCGGCGCAGGGCATTCATCGAGAACAGGACTTCCGGCGGCGGGTCAAACTGAGCCTGTTCCGTTCGCGTCATCCTGACCTCCCACGATTGGAGCGAAGCGCCGCAGCCAGCGCGGCAGGTGTCCGCCGTAAGCCAGAATTGCCAGATAGCCAATCACCAGCGTTGTTCCCGCGCTGACGATGCCCGGACGCATCCAGGCTTCCAGCCGCTTGAGCCGAGCAGTCATCGGAAGACCGAAGCGCATCGCCCAGCGCAGCAGCAGGGATACCCCGATGCGCTCACGGAAGTGTTCTCGGTTTTTGTAGCCATAGATGGCGGCAATCTGGCGGATCATCCGCATCTGGACGCCCATATAAGCGGTAGAGTCGTTCCCTATTCCCGTGTCCAAGCCTGTCATCATGCAGCCGATCACGCTCTGAAGGACAGTGTGACGCGCGACCTGGGCACGCAGAGCAGGAATCTCGTTTGCCAGTGGTACTGCCAGATTGGGGCAGACCTTGAGCATCGCCGGGATAAGTTTTCCCTGAATATCGTCGCTGCTGGTGGCCGACAGTTGCAGCACCGGACGCGCCAGACGCTCTTCAAGTTCCTTAACACACTGCGGTAGCGTTTCATTTGGCATTTCGCTAGCGTGATTCAGGATGACCAGCAGGGTCGCTTCGACGCTCCGCAGGCGGGCGATCCAATTGAAGCCCTCGGCTGTCAGCATCTCCCTGCCGTCCAGCACATACAGGATCAGATCAGCATTCTCCAAACGGTAAAGGACACCGGCAGCATCATAGGGGTCAAGCGGTAGGTCGATCAGGGTGAACAAACCGAAACTGCGGGTTGTCTCACTGCTGGTATTGACTGCCTCCCATCCCCACAGACTGTTGAACAGGGTCTTCTTCCCTGCGCCGGGCAGTCCGACGATAGCGATGCGCCCCTGCATCTGTCGCGCCGTTTCGTCCATGAAGTCCGCGCGTAAGTGGCTGAACATCGCATAAGGTTCGTGCGGAAACCAGTCCGTCATGTTAAACCTCCTATACAACGATGCCATGCACAACGGCGACGAGGCCAATGGATGAGAGAACACAGGCGGACAGCACGATCAGAATCAGACTGATGAGACAGCCGTTGAGCAAGTATTGGGGTTTCATATTTGCCTCCTCAGGCTAACTTACGTTGCACTCAGCATCGCATATCTGGGAGCCTGCTTGAAGCGAAGGATTGAGGGTATTAACCGTAAGGTTTTCGGAGGCAGGATTTCTCTGACAACTTGAGATGCTTGTTGAGTACATCCTTGCTGGAGCGCGCTTTTCTCGAGGTGCAGCGCACCCGCTGCCACCCCACGTTTCTTTGATGAACACGGCTACCTCAAGCTGATCTTTGCCACCTTGATGGAGGTCAACGACAAGTGGCAGCGCATTCGGATGTCAGCTTTAGATCGTGTTCAGCTTGACCTGTTGCGTCAGTAGCTTGGCATTGATGAACCAGGTCAACCTTATGCGATGTCGGCCTAGCTCATGCTGCTGCTTTTTACAGGAATTTCTGGACTTGACCTTTTGTGGGGGCGGGTCAATGTGAGTCGAAATCTCATGAACATGTATATGTTCCTAGATTCGTAGCCAGATGAGAAAGTTTCTGCGCACATAACTTGCCTAACCTGATGAGTGGAGTGTCCGCAGACCTTCGAGCAGATTTAGGCAATCTTACAAGTAATTCCCTTTAAAATTTATACTTCTAACGCAGCTTTTAGTATAAGATACAACTAAGTACCGTAACATGAATTAACCTGGAAAAATCTCAGACTGTTGGGTTAGCTAGTGACTCGTTTGATTTCTCAACCGCACTGATTTAAGGAAAATGCAGTGAATATTGAGTGGCTGGTTAAGCAGTTCATCAATTCGCGCTTGACCCCTGAAGATGTACGAAAAAATCTCTTAGAAGGTGGATTCGCCGATGAGCTTGTTGATCAGGCTTATGCGGAGTTTCGTAAGCTGACCGGAAGCAAAAAATGGCTGACACCACCGCCGATGTTGGTCGGTGATAGGAGCGACGAAAACAACTGGTATCCGGGAGCTGACACAATATCAGATGGGAAGTTCTGGCCGTCCCTCAAAGATCATCTGCTTATGGTGAAACAGTGGACGCCGGAAGCTGTACAGTCGATCCATCAAGCATCTGATCGAATAGTGGCTTGGATGCAGTCGCCGTGGGCTGGCAGTATCAAGACACGTGGTTTAGTTGTAGGTTATGTTCAAAGTGGCAAGACGGCTAACTTTACAGCGGTTATTGCAAAGGCTGCTGACGCTGGCTATCGCTTCTTCATTGTTCTGTCGGGTACGAAGAAGTCACTCCGCAGTCAGACCCAGCAGCGGTTGGAGAGAGAGCTGATTCAGCTGAACCCTGACATCTGGTTCAGCCCGACCACGATGCACGATTTTCGTCCTATCGGAAATGTCAATTTCTTCCTTTCGGACAAGAAGCATGACAAGGTACTGTGTGTCGTAAAAAAGAATGCCGCAGTGCTGAAAAAGCTCATCGCCTGGTTGAAAAGCGCTTCTCCCGACGTACTGCGGTTGTGCCCCTTTTTGATTATCGATGATGAGGCAGATGAAGCCAGTGTCAATACGGCGAGAAATCAGGCAAACTCTGATCCTGAGAATGCAGATCGAACCGCGATTAACCGGCATCTTGTCGCGCTGCTCAACATGCTGCCAAAGGCCGCGTATATCGGCTATACTGCCACGCCATTTGCAAATGTACTAATCGATCCGCGCTTGGGCGATCTTTATCCAGGTGACTTTATTGTCGCTTTGCCTAAACCTGACGGGCATTTTGGAACAGAGAAGATTTTCGGGCGGGAACGACTGCTGCAGGATGAGACAGATGAAGAATTTGAGGGAATTGATATGGTTCGCATCATCCCTCAAGAAGAGTTGCCAGACTTAAAACCGCCCACCAACGATCATTCTTTTGCGCCTGTGGTTACTCCAAGTTTGAGAGATGCACTGCACTACTTCTGGATGGCATCTGCTGCGCGCATCGCTCGCGGGCAGGGCAGCGAACATTCAACTATGCTTATTCATACGACACAGCTTATCGCAGTTCACAATAACACCCTTGAACAGGTAGATGGCTACCGAAAACGGCTCTTACGTGAGCTGCAAGGCCCTAATTCAAATGCGATATTCGCTCGCCTGGCAGAGCAGTGGAATGACGAGCTGAAGCGCGTCCCACCAGCGGAGATGGGTTATGCACCTGTCGAATTTGATCAACTTCAACCGCACCTGGTCAGCATCATTGGACGGACAGAAGTAGTGGCGGATAACTATCGCAGCCAATACCGACTCTCATATGACGGCAGTGCAAAAATCCAGATCGCGATTGGTGGGAATACGCTGTCACGCGGATTAACGCTTGAGGGTTTGATTGTCAGCTTCTTTGTTCGAGCCGCCCGTGCCTACGACACCCTGCTGCAAATGGGGCGCTGGTTCGGTTATCGCCCTGGCTACGCTGACCTCCCACGTTTGTGGATGACAGCGGAACTTGAGGGACACTTTTTCGATCTAGCTACTATCGAAGAAGAAATTCGGCAGGACATCGAGAACTATGAGCTGATGGGCATAACACCACGCCAGTTCGGTGTACGTATCCGCACACATCCCGATCTCACCATCACATCGGTAGCTAAAATGCAGCACGCAGTCAATGCTCAGGTTTCCTATGATGAGAACCACATCCAAACTGTCTTATTCGATCACTTGAATGCCGAGTGGTTAGAACAGAATATCGCAGCAGCGGACAGCTTTGTTTCGAGACTCGCTCAACAGGGGCATGAACCTACAGTCATGAACGGGCACCAAATATTCTATGATGTCCCGGCATCTGAGGTGATTTCATTTTTTAATCAATACCAGTTTCACACCAACAATCGTGCCCTATCATCGAAGTTGCTCATTGATTATATTCACGATCAAAATACCTATGACCTGCTTAGATCTTGGAATGTCGTTATCCGGGGCGTTACCACCCGTGATAAAAAAGTACGCGGCAGCATCAAACTCGGAAACCTGGATGTTCCACTTCTGGAACGTGCGCGCCGTAAATTTCCAGATGAATACGCTCATATCGGCGTGCTCATGTCAAAAGGCGACATTGGTGCGGATTTAAGGCGCGGCCCTCACGAGATGCGTGGGGCCAACGATAATCAAATTAAGGTGATGCGCCAGCAGGACGTGCCGGGTGTCGGGCTGTTGGTGATTTATCCTATTTCAAAGGACTCCGAGCCGGGCAAGGGCGCAAAAACCAAAATACCCCTGGGCGCTGTCGCAAATGTCATCGGTCTAGGGATGGTCTTTCCTCCTGCGGCTGGCGAGTCAAGAGGTGCCCAAAGCTACATTACTGTTGATCCAGACAAGCTCGACCGCACCGATTTTGAACTAGATGAGGATGAAGATGATGACACATGATCACGCTTGAAATCATCCAGAAAATCTGGCAGATGCTTGGAACCCCCGAAGATTACAGCCAAGTTGCAGCACATGAATTGAACAGTGTGGACACATCTTTGGGATATCCGCTTGTAACGGTAGACAGCGATAAACATCGGCATCTGTTGATTCCATTTGAATCTGATATATTTCCCATTGAAGATAAGCAGAGTGCAGGTGTGCATATCAAAGCCAATGAGTGGGGATATGAAGGTGAGCGCCGCCGCTATGTTGATGTGGTCTGCTTGAAGTCTCATCTCAACGGCATCTTTGACATGATGCTGCTCGATATTTTGACTGCACTCCCCGAAGATGTTGATCACCCAGATCGGGTGTGCAGACGAGTCTTGAACCAGTGGCGAGAATTTCTTGCGCCTGAACCGAATCGAGTGCCTGACAAATCTAAGCTTATAGGAATATGGGGTGAGCTGTGGATGCTGCACCAGCTCGCGCAGCGCACACCTAATGCTTTCAACACTTGGACAGGTCCGAGCGGTGGCAGATTCGATTTTTTCACAGGAGCTGCAGCCCTCGAAGTAAAGTCCACTTTACAGCGCAAGGGGACTACGGTCACAATACATGGTCATGAACAGCTTGAGGCACCGGTCAATGGTTCGCTGCTTTTTGCCATTCTGAAGCTGGAAGAAACCCCCATTGCGGGCAGCAGTATATCTGACATGATTAATCGATTGGTCGAAATCGGTCTTAACCGACGGCAGCTGCTGACTGCTTTGATGAGAATTTGTAATGCGGGCGGATTTCCGGACACAGGAATAAGAGAGTATCATCGGACTGTGAAAGGAAATCAGGATGAGCCAGAAGAGACGCAACTACAGCCCGCAGTTCAAGTTTGAAACGGTCATGCAAGGCTTACGCGGCGAGAAAACGGTCGCCGAGCTTTGCCGGGAGCGGGACATCAAAGAGTCGTTGTACTACAAGTGGCGCGACCAATTTCTGGAAGACGCGCCGGGATTGTTCGCCGACAAGCGCCGCAAGAGCGAGCCAGGCGACAGCGATGCCGAGCAACGGATCGCCGAACTGGAGCGGATGGTGGGGCGGCTGACGATGGAGAACGCGATTCTAAAAAAGGCCGAGAGCTGGTTGAGCAGCAACCGGAAGCGAAGCGGACAATGATCGACCAGTTAAAAGCCGAGTATCCAGTGACCCAACTCTGCCGCGTCCTGGACTGTCCGCGCAGCAGCTACTATGACCGTCCCCAGGAACGCGACGAGCGGGGGCTGGTGACAGCCATCGAAGCCATTCTGATGAAATGGCCGTTTTACGGGTATCGACGGCTGCGGGCGCAGTTAGGGCGGGAAGGTCTGACGGTCGGCGAACGGGTGGTGCGGCGCATCTTGCGTGAATTGGGCGTGAGCCACAGCGTGGGCAAAGTTCGGGTGCGCACCACCGACAGCAATCATAGCCATCTGCGCTATCCTAACCGCATCAAAGGGTTGGACATCACTCGCCCGGATCAGGTCTGGGTGGCCGACATCACCTACATTCGCCTTGGCACCCGCTTTATCTATCTGGCCGTTATTCTCGATGCCTACACGCGGGCGGTGCGCGGTTGGCATCTAAGCCGCAGCCTGGCCCAGGATTTGACCGTAACCGCGTTATACAACGCGCTCCAACTCGCCACACCGTTCATTTTTCACTCCGATCAGGGGTCACAGTATGCCTGCTGGCTGCACACGGAGGTGCTTGTGAATGCGGGCGTCCACATCAGTATGAGTGACACTGGCGAACCGACCCAGAACGGGCTGGTTGAACGATTTATGCGCACCGTGAAAGAAGAGCACGTCGATTATGCCGACTATCGCGATTTCGACGATGCCTTTCGCCAATTGCAACGGTGGCTCGAGGTGGAATACATGACTGAGCGCGTGCATTCGGCGCTGGACTATCTCACGCCAGCGGAATTCGAGGCGGCTGCGTTGGCCCAGTGGCAGCCTCTCTTAAGCAACGCTTGAATCTGTCCGGTTTTCCGACCGCACTACAATTGAGCTGCCACCGGATACCCTTCCACAGACTGATGACTTGTGCCTCCGTTTAAGCGATTGGCATCTTTACCTAGTGGATGATCATTTTCCTAAAATTGTCGCAGCCAGCTTCAAAAATAACGCCGTGCCGAATGGCGTTCTCTCTGTAAATTACCAAATTGACCTCTCTGCACAGCCGCCATATCCATTGGATGAGAGGGGAAAAAGTGAGTTCTTAGACCGGTTTGCGAACGAGATGCAGCAATGAAACTCTATTTGGACTCTGAGAAAGTTGCACCAACAGGAAATGTAACCTCCAAAGGTATCATGAATCAGCTGGGCCGCCCCAGCCTGGATATTCTCGCAGTATTGGTGCGTGAAACCGTTCAAAACAGCTGGGATGCTCGTGCGTCCGACCACGCCCCCGTGCGTTTCAGTATGACTGGATGGACGTTGAATCGAACACAACAGAACTTCTTGCGTGACTGCATTTTTGTTGAGCACCCCCCACCCAACAGTTTGCCTTTGGTAGGCACGCTGTTCAATGGTGAGCCTGTGAATGCGCTAGCTATATCCGATCGGGGTACAAAAGGACTTGGCGGACCCACAAGAGCAGATATTGTTTCACACTCCGATGAATCCCGTGATTTTGTTGACTTTCTCCGCAACGTTGGGCAACCACCCGACAAGCATCTCGCTGGTGGAACCTATGGATATGGTAAAGCAGCGCTGTATCGTGCCAGTCATACACGGACGATATGCGTTTACACACGCTGCCAAGTGAACGGCAGACTGGAGGCACGCTTTATAGCCTCAGCTCTTGGGAATCCCTATTCAACTGACCAAAATCGCTATACGGGCAGACACTGGTGGGGAAGGCTGGAAGACGGTATTGTTGAGCCGCTTCTAGACGCTGAAGCAGACAATGCTGCTGAAGCTCTCGGGTTACCAAGCTTTACAGGAAACGAATGCGGCACGACACTGCTTGTGTTCCAGCCCATGCTCAGTGAAAAAGGGAATCAACAAACTGGTTTGGATGGGGCCTCAAACCGAACACCGCTGCAAGCCTTCAATTTGATGGCGGAATATATTCTATGGTATTTCTGGCCCAAAATGCTGGCGTATGAAGGTGGGTACCCTGCTATCGCCTTTGATCTGTCTTGGCAGGGAAAGAGAATATATTTACCTCAGCCAGCCGATTTTCCTCCGCTTCAGGGTTTTGTACAGGCAATGTATCGCCTTAAAGACTTTCAAGTCGATGCGAACAGCCCATTTCGATTCATCATTGAACCCATCAATTCTCAGCGTCCTATACAGCATCTTGGAAGACTTGCCCTTCAACAGTTTCCAACCACCTCAGCGAGATATTTTGACACTGGAGACAGCGACAGCCCATTCTCAGGTTTAACACACCACACTGCCCTGATGCGCCAGCCAGAGTTGATCGTCAAGTATTTACCAGGAGTTATCTCTCCAAATGATCGGCTCGGCTATGCCGGTGTGTTCATTACTGATCCTGGTGTGGATGCTGTCTTTGCTGAGGCTGAGCCACCAACACACGATGACTGGATTTCAAAATCGCTTGAGGAAAAATGGCATAGAACTTATGTGAATGTCGCATTGAGTGAAATTGGCAAAAAGATGGATGCGTTCGCAAAACCGCCTGCGGCTCGAACGAATTTGCGTGGATTAACACCCTTAGGGGCTTTTGCCACGCGCTTAGGCAGCAGCCTGATGCCAGCAGAACAGGGTCCAGCGGCCACAGCTAAACCTTTTACCATACGCCCAACACCAGCGCCGCGCACAAATCAGAACGATCAAGTGATCCCCCCACAGCGTTTTGAACCATCTCAGCCGTTTGCCGCTGCACCTATCCCATCATCTCAAAGTGGTGATGGCATTATTTCTGATGATATGAACAGCACCCTTCCACGTATCGAGGCTCTTTCGTTTGATCAGCAGAATGATGGCAGTTCCAGAGTTCTTCCGAACAATCCATTTCTGCCATCGATTCCTGATCAAGCCGCAGCCCCGCAGACACATGTATTCGAGCCGCCGCAGTACGAGCCGCCTCCTGTGTTACCTAATCATAAACCGAAGCCTATCGTCGGTAGGGCGCGAGTAAAGCACATTGGCGATTCCTATGTACTGGTGGATGGCGTGCCTGCTTTACAGTTCGAGTTCTCGGTTGTTCACGCCGGGAATTCATCTGGAGCGGTAGTCCATGTTACAGCGCGAGCCATCCTGGATGGAAGCCAGATAGAGAGTGAACCGCCAGTGGGAGGAAGTGCGGCACAGGTTTTGCACTGGATTGCCCCTGATGGGACGATTTATTCGAGCAGTGATGAAATCTTCATCGGGTTGGAACCGCCTGGAAACTGGCATGTCATTATCAGTTTGCCAGACGATATGATGGTCGGGGTAGAGTTCAAAGCAGAGGCGAGGGCGGCAGAATGGCAGTAATCCAACGCCTTCCATATTTAACACCTTCGGCTGAACACATCGATATTGAAGAGTGGCACTTACTCAAAAGTGAAGACGTTGTGCCATTGACCGATCTGCTGCCTCACTGGGACCCTGTAGTGCGGTGGAAAAATTGGACAGAATCAAGCCGGGTTTAAGAGAGTGTAGCGCGTTGCAAGCGCCGCTGCCTCAAACTCCGCCGGTGTGACATAATCCAATGCCTCGTGAATACGCTCGGTCATGTAAATGACCTCCAGCCAGCGCTTCAACTGCCGGTACGCATCCTCGAAGTCCCGATATTCGCTGTAATCGACGTGTTCCTCCTTGACAGTACGCATGAAGCGTTCCACCAAGCCGTTCTGGGTCGGACTGGCTTTGTCCGACATGCTGATATGAACCCCTTCGCTGAGCAAGCGCTCGGTGTGCTGCCAGGCAGCATACTGGGAACCTTGATCGGAGTGGAAAATGAAGGGCGTTCCCTTCGCCAGTGCCATCTCCAAAGCGTCGAGGGTCAGCTGCTGCTCCAGCGAACGACTGAGCGCCCAACCGCGTACCGCACGAGTGTAAACATCCAGGATCACCGCCAGGTAGAGAAAGCGCCTGCCCAGACGGATATAGGTGATGTCGGCGACCCAGGCCTGATCTGGGCGTGTCAGTTTCAGTCCCTTGATGCGATTGGGGTAACGGGGATGCGGATGGTGGCTGTCCGTAGTCTGCACACGCACCTTGCCCACCGAGCGTGTGACCCCCAACTGCCGCAGCAGTCGCCGGACGCGGTGTTGACCCGCGACGATCCCCTGCCGCAGCAAGGCTTTATACACCTTACGATAGCCGTAGAACGGGAAGCGCAGCAAAATCTGCTCGATGGCTTCCAGCAAGCACGTTTCATCCTTGTCCTTCGGTTGCGCATAGTAGCTGCTGCGCGGGCAGTCCAGCCATTGGCACAGATCACTCACCGGATAGCTCTCCTTCAATTGCTCGATGAGCGTCCGTTTGGCTTCGGGGTTGAGACCAACAAGCTGCGTGCCTTTTTTAGCACTTCAATTTCCATTGTCAGCCTACCCACCATCCGTTCTAATTCAGCGATGCGTTCGGCCTGTGGATCACTGCCATTGCCACTGCTGCGTTGGTCAGCAAACAGATTAGGGGCACGCTCGAAAAAGGCATCGCGCCATTTGTACAGCAGCGATTCGGTGATGTCGCACTCACGACAGATTTGCGCCACCGTTTTTTCGCCTCGCACCATGTCGAGCACCGCATCCAATTTGAAGTTTGGGGTGAATGTGCGTCGTTTTGCCATGATTTCTGGTCTCCCTTGCGTTATGATACTCCACTATTGGGTTGTCCAGAATTTCCGCCGCACTACAACATACCTCTTATGGCTGCGTAATCACGCATTCTTGGTTCGGGTTGAGTGCGAAGATAATAAGCGTCTAGTAAAGACTGCACTTCGAACAAGAGGCCATAGGACGCCTTTTCGAGATTAGTAGCAGCGTTTGCTGACCGAAAGTAAAGGAAGTCATGGAAGAGAAATCCCAATACGAACACAATACCAAATGTCAGTCCAAGAATGGACCCCATCAAAATTGATTGACGATACCTACGAATCCCGTCAAGTTCTTGCATTTTGGGTGTACAACATGTTTAACTAAGCCTAGAGCGGAATTGTAACATCGCGACAAGAATGCGTGTAGTGCACAAGTCTTAACCATCCGCTGTATTACAACCGAAAGATAACCAATGACCTCGACTAATTCTGATTCCCCTCTTGTGCTAATCGCCGATGATGAAATGCAAACGGTAGTCATGCTGACTCGAATTCTCGAACGTGAAGGGTATCGCGTTTGCAGTGCATCGGATGGTCGATCGGCGCTTGAGGCCGCACAACACCTTCGACCTGATCTAATTCTTCTGGATTTTCAGATGCCAGGAATGAATGGTTTCGAGGTCCTTCAGAGACTGCGTGAGAGTCCGTCGACCGCCAGTATTCCAACAATTATTGTCACCGCAAAAGCTCGCCAACCTTCGGATGTTGCGAAAGGACTAAATCTAGGCGCGGATGATTTCGTTCAGAAACCATTCGATCCTGGTGAGCTTATGGCTCGAGCAAGAACCAAGATCCGAGCCAGAAAACTTGAGGATGCACTACAGCGTAGATCGCAGGAATTAGAGATTCTTCTGCGTGTCGGTGAAGCAGTCAACCAGCAGCACATCTCAATCACTAGTCTCCTTGAGCTTATAACCTATCTTGTGCTGGATCTTCTTCCTGGTGATGTGTCCACGATACATCTTCTAGATGATGAACTCAGTTTCACACAGCATCACATGCAGATGAAAGCGCGGGCTAGTGCTATTGTTGAAGAAGGTGTGTTTCGTGAGTCTCTTAAGGATTTTCTTGTTAATCCCAGGCCTTGGCTTTGGCCTGGGGCATTGCCCCCCTTATTGCCACAGTTTCAATCTGGAATAGCTGTTCCCCTTCAACATGGAACCCATATGATCGGAATTCTAACGCTCATGTCAGTCAATCTTGAGATTGGTTACGATGATAACCACCTGCGGTTGTTTGAGGGAATCGGTCGGCAAGCCGCGTTAGCTCTACGAAATGCTCAACTCTACGAAGCGCTCGCCAACTATGCTTCACGCTTAGAAGAAATGGTGGAAGAAAAAACAGCCGAACTTAGATCAACTCAGCAAATGCTTATTCGGGCTGAAAAACTTGCCTCTATCGGTCATTTAGCAGCTAGTATCGCTCACGAAATTAACAATCCCTTGCAGCCAATCCGAATCAACTTAGAAGATATGCTAGAGGACTTACAAAATGGTCTAGCCATAGATATTCGTGCCATCAAGAGTACGCAGGATAGTGTTGAAAGAATCAGGCGGATTGTAAACCAACTCCTAGATTTCGCTGGGAAGCGAACCCAATCTGATACCGACCAACAGTTAATTGATATAGCGCAGGTTATCGAGGGTATCGTCAATTTGAACCGCAAGTTTTTCGAGAAGGAAGGAATACATCTTATTGCTAAGTTGGATCGTCCATTGATGGTATATGGAAGTAAAGATCAACTTGAACAAGTCTTTATGAACTTGACATTGAACGCACAAGCAGCAATGCAGCGAGGAGGCTCACTGCTTATTCGCGGGAGTATTGAGGGTCAAGAAGTGCGAATTGATTTTCAAGATGACGGGATTGGTATACCAGAAGACACGATCAACAAGATATTTGATCCCTTCTTTTCAACCAAGCCCAATGGCACCGGTCTGGGTTTATTTGTCAGCTATGGGATCGTCCAAAATCACCATGGCTCGATAGAAGTGAAGAGCCAAGTAGGACATGGAACAACGTTTACGATCCGTTTACCCGGCCATCTGCCATGAATGTCTCATGAGATGTCCATCCAGCTCTAGTGCCTGTGGTCAGATTTATCTCTAGAGCACTATTGGAACCCATCTTGCTTCAAATTGTGCCTGGTCAAGCGTTCCGGTGACAAAGTCGATAACATCCGATCTCATCACCCCGATAGTACGAAGCTCGGTATTCGAATCACAGTCGACCATACGTGCAGCAACAGCATCAAATTGGCCGATGAGGTCGTTGGTAGCCTGTACAATAGCCAGCATTGCACGAGGTAAATCCGTTCTTAATTCAAGCCCTGCCTTAGTACACACACTTACCACCAGAGTCGACCCCAAACTTGTTCTAACAATCTGGACTGGACTGTCTGGAAAAGTGAAGCTAGACATTCCATCAATAACCGCTCGGACAAGGATATCCTCAGATACTGAACCGACTGAACCATTGATCTCCTCTGGTACAGTGACCGAAACTTCCGTTGAAACAGGTGCAACGCCATTCGCAATCTGCGTTGCCACATCAGGGGAAGTATTTTGAAATGGACGCAAAACAACAACAACCAATGCTGCTGCAATCAGCAAAATCAGCAGCGGAATGTATACAATAGGTTGCTGCAAAAGACTCCTTGACTCTAGTTCATAATCGATTTCGTCTTGCTCTTCAATAGCAGTCGCACCGCTTCTTTTGTTTGTCACTGTATGAGACCCGCTCATGTCCGGCAGCGAATCCGGTAGCACAGGAACAAACGGTGGCTCAGATGCTAATTCTTCGTCAGTTAATTCTTGACCTGATATTTTCTGTTGCTCCAGGGCAGTGAGAAGAGCCTGTGCGCCGGGATAGTTGCTGTCGAGTGAAAGTACTTTCAAAAGAGCTAGACGGGCAGACTCAGGATCATTCACTGCGTGTGCATAAATCCACCACACATCAGGATTATTCTTGTCAGTTTCCAGAATCGGCTTCAGCAGCGCGCGCGCCTGCTCCAGTCGGTCCGCTTCGATTAAATCAAAAGCGTCTTGGAGCATTTTTTCGATATTACTTGTCATGGAGTCTATCTCCTGCGGGAGGAACCTCAGAATGTTTTCGAGGCAACAGAGGGCAGTTTACCTTTTGATGGTTGGTTGCGCAAATCCTGAAGTGAATCAAAGTCAGTGGAAATTCAAAGTAAACAGGCACTGGTCCAGAAGGATGAAGGGAAAAAGGTGGAAATCTGGTGTGAAGCGTGTGAGGTGCGCATGACGGCGCGGGGTCGGCGGCGTA